>NZ_JBHRZT010000020.1:708042-802667 GCF_042649685.1 Bacillus songklensis
ACTTCTTCAGTTCCTTCTGCATACTCGATACCTGCATAGATATCTTCAGTATTTTCACGGAAAATCACCATATCCGTATCTTCAGGACGCTTAACAGGTGAAGGTACACCTTCAAAGTAACGTACAGGGCGCAGACATACGAATAAATCGAGTTCCTGGCGCAACGCTACGTTTAAGGAACGAATCCCGCCGCCGACAGGAGTCGTAAGCGGACCTTTAATCCCAATTATGTACTCACGGATTACATCCAATGTTTCTGAAGGCAGCCACTCACCTGTCTCGTTGAACGCTTTTTCTCCAGCTAACACTTCTTTCCAAACAATTTTCTTTTGGCCATTGTATGCTTTCTCAACAGCTGCTTCTAATACACGTGAAGCTGAAGCCCAAATATCTGGACCTGTTCCATCCCCTTCAATAAAAGGGATAATAGGATAGTCTGGTACGTTTAATACACCGTTAGTTACTGTAATTTTTTCTCCTTGAATCACGAAAATTACCTCCTAATAGCTTGTCTAAATGAAGTAGTTTAATAGAGAGTGCCCAACAACACTCCAGTACTATTGAGCACTCTAACGCCATGTTATTACATGCGCTGCTCGATTGGAATGTAGGCCTGTTTTTCAGGACCAATATAATCCGCACGCGGACGAATCAAGCGATTATTTGAATATTGCTCTAAAATATGGGCAATCCACCCGGATACACGACTCACCGCAAAAATTGGTGTAAATAAGTCATGGTCAATTCCTAGACAGTGATATACAGAAGCTGAATAGAAATCCACATTAGGCGGTAATGCTTTTTCAGATGTTACAATGCCCTCAATTTTCACAGACATTTCATACCATTTCGTCTCGCCATTCAATTGTGTTAACTTTTCAGACATTTTTCTTAAATGTTTCGCACGCGGATCACCTTGTCTGTATACACGGTGTCCGAATCCCATGATTTTTTCTTTATTATTTAATTTGTTGCGGATATAAGATTCTGCATTTTCCACTTCTCCGATGTCTGACAACATTTTCATAACCGCTTCATTTGCTCCGCCATGAAGCGGACCTTTTAATGCACCGATGGCTGCCGTAATACCGGAATAGATATCAGATAAAGTGGCAACACAAACGCGTGCAGTAAAGGTCGAAGCATTCAATTCATGATCAGCATGAAGCACAAGTGCCTTATTGACAGCCTCAACTGCTACATCGCTTGGCTCTTCGCCAGTTAATGTATATAAGAAGTTCTCGGCAATGCTGTAATCTGCTTTTGGCCTGATTGGCTGTAATCCTTTACGAATACGCGAAAAAGCCGTAACAAGAATCGGCAGCTTTGCTTGAAGACGAATGGCTTTACGATAATTTGCCTCTTCATCCATTACATCCGCTTCCTCATCATACAGCCCTAATAAAGAGACCGCTGTTCTAAGGGCTGCCATTGGATGAACTTGCTTAATGGGATATGCGTTGAAATGGTTAATGACTTCTTCCGGTAAACTGGCATTTTCCGCTAGCTGTTTAGTGAAAGCAGATAGCTCTTGTTGATTCGGCAATTTGCCATGCCACAATAAATAGACCACTTCCTCAAATGTTGCGTATTCTGCTAGATCATCAATATTATATCCTCGATAAGTTAGTGTATCATCAATTATTGAACTAACAGAAGATGTAGTTGCTACAACCCCTTCTAGACCACGAGTAGCTGTCATAATCCTCTCTCCTTTACTGAAAAATTCCCCATAACCCATTTGTCTAAACCATTAGACAAATGTAAACATTCAAATTGAGCGCATGCTCAGCGTGAGAGTAAACCGTGGAGAAAAAGCACATCCAAATAAGCCATAAATAACGAAAAACTGGTGCACCAAAAAAGTAAATGCTTACATTTCCATTTTCAACCAATAGTACATAAAGCAGTATAAATGTACATGGAAAAGTTTTAGAAAAATCATTCTTAATAAATTTAAGGATATGTAAGCGGATGTTGCTTCAAGTTATATTATAAACAATTATCAGACTTTTGTGAATGAAAACAATAAATTATTTTTTTAAAACATTATTATACGAGAAAAATTTATGAAAAAACATTAACTAATTTCATAAATAAATAAGCAATCCCAGCCCCTATTAACGGTCCAACAGCCACCCCCCTAAATAGCGAGACCGCTAAAATGGTTCCAAACACGAGAGCTGTTGTAATATGAGGGTCGTCAGCCAAAAGCTGCAATCCATATTTTGCGATAAGCGCAACTGCAACCCCTGCTCCCAAAGCAACCCAGGCATAAGACGATTTCATCGCCTCTCCAAGCTGCTTAAATCCAATTTCCCCTGTTGCAATCGGAACTAAAACGGCAATCGTAATGATAGTAACGCCGAGATTAATCCCCTTCGACTGCAGATAAGGAAACACCTTTCCTTCTAATCCTGCCAATTTTAAAATGAGCAATAATCCAGCAGCAATAATCAATGACTGATTTTTGGCCATCAGTCCAATAATGAGCAAAACAAGTAAAAACAAAGATGCTTGTGAAATCACCATTTTCTTCCTTTCCGCTTTCAAAAATTTGAAACTTCTCTTTTATTATTTTCGTAAAAACATGAAAACGAGTAAAATAAAGGTAATAATGCCTTAGAGGGGGGAACTTTTTGAACAAGCAATACTTATACAGCTTCCTGCGCTTTTTTATAGTAGTAGCTGCCATTATTTTAGGAGTCTATATGCTTTATTATGTATCCACTCTTACATACCCTTTCATTATTGCTCTTATTATCGCTTTCATCATTAACCCTGTTGTTAATTTATTCGAAAAAAAAGGTAAAATGCCCAGGGCCTTGGCCGTCATTATTTCCCTCACCTTGATATTCGCTTTACTGGCAGGATTGATCACATTATTAATAGCTGAAATTTTATCAGGTACGGAATACTTGGCAAAAGTCGTCCCAGATCACGTCGGAAGCCTTGTCATGTTTATTGAAGACTTCATCGCCAGCCAAATCATTCCTGTCTATAATCAAATCAATTCCTTATTCAACAACCTGGAAGCCGGCCAACAAGAAACCATCATGACAAACATTCAAAACATCGGAGGAAAAATCACTCAAACAGTAGGTGAGTTCATTAAAAATTTTCTTCAAAGTATTCCGGCCCTGCTGGCATGGCTGCCAGACGCCGCAACAGTCATTATTTTTTCATTGCTTGCCACCTTCTTCATCAGCAAGGATTGGTATCGTTTAGGAGCATGGTTTCAACGATTTCTTCCGCTCAAAGCCCGCAAAAGCAGCAAAACGATATTTGCAGATTTGCGCAAAGCTTTATTCGGATTCCTTCAGGCACAGTTAACACTCATCTCTATTACAACAGTCATCGTTTTAATCGGCTTGCTTATTTTACGGGTAGACTATGCCATCACAATCGCTTTATTAATCGGTCTGGTTGATATTTTGCCTTACCTGGGAACCGGCCTCGTCTTCATCCCGTGGATTATTTACGCTTTTTTTACCGGCGATACATCATTTGCTATCGGTTTATCCGTTCTTTATTTAGTCGTAGTGGTGCAGCGTCAAGTAATGGAACCGAAAGTGCTCTCCTCAAGTATTGGACTTGACCCGCTCGCTACGCTAATTTCTCTATTCATCGGATTTAAGCTTTTTGGATTATTGGGCTTAATCGCAGGTCCAGTTACTCTTGTCCTCTTAAAAACCTTACACAGTGCCCATGTATTCGAAGATTTCTGGGATTTTATTATCGGTAAAAAAATAACGTAATCACTGAACTTCAGTTAACATCAAACATAAACGTCAATTTCCCAACTAATAACGCGGATATGGATTGACAAGAAGACTGTCCCCTAAATCCTAAAAAAGACAATAAACATGCTTTTTAACTGAAATGAACCGTCAGGGAAATCCTTGGCTTCAATAGGTTTCCCATGGCGGTTCATTTTCAGGAGATGACGTAGGAAGCATGTTCTTTATGTTTTCTGCGTCATCCTCTTTTTTACCATCTCTTGATTGTCATAAATGGACCATTTCTAAAAAATCGCTGCAGCCATTTCGCTAATATTGGCTTTACCACCCTTCTTGTCGGTGGAAACAGCAAAAAGAATCCCAATACATCTGTAAGAAAGCCAGGTGTCAATAAAACTGCCCCGCCAAACAGAATGCATACTCCGTCCAGGATGGCTCCGCCAGGAATCTGACCATAAGATAATTGCTCTCTCGCTTGCATTAAAACCGCCATACCTTGTTTCTTGGTTAAATATGCACCAAGAACCCCCGTCAACATCACTAGTAAAAAGGTTGGCAACGCTCCAAAGGTTTTACCGGATAAAATTAATAACCACATTTCCATTGCAGGCACAATAATCAACACAGGAATGAGAAAACGCATCTATAAGTCCCCTTTTTTGCAAACAAACGGTTGTACATACCCTATTATAATTAATAATACGCTAAAACCCAAAATTAATGTACGAAAATGCCCGAGATCCATTTTATGGATCTCGGGCATTTTTTAACTATATAAGTCCTACTTAATTTTTTAACCTCTGTCACTGATCCTTCTTCTATTTGCGCCTTTCTGTTCTCTCACCTTGAGCAGGCTTACAAAGGTCTTCGTATAAGCGGCTGACAAGAACCCGAAAGGGAGATTGGCGGCCGCTTATGCGTAAATCATTTGCGCGGATGTTTTTTATCCACGTCAAATGATTTATGTGGATTTATATATTATAGAACACTTGCATGACCTTGATAAATGATACCTTGTGTTGCATCTACTGTAATTTCTTGACCGTCAGTAAAAATGCTTGTCGCATTTTCAACCCCGACGATAACTGGAACACCTAAGCTTAAACCCACAACGGCAGCATGGCTTGTTAATCCACCTTCCTCCGTGATGATAGCCGAAGCCTTCTCAAGTGCTCTCATCATATCTCGATCCGTACCGTTTGTAACAAAAATCGCACCATCCGCCATTTTCTCAGTAGCTTCTGCTGCATTTTTAGCCACCACTACTTTTCCGAAAGCAGATTTACGGCCGATTCCTTGTCCTTTCGCTAACACATCGCCAACAACATGAATCTTCATTAAGTTTGTGGAGCCTGCTTCGCCAACTGGAACACCTGCTGTAATCACGACAACGTCACCGTGTGAAATGATACCCGTTGAAAGGGCTGATTGAACAGAGTTATCCAACATTTCATCGATTGAAGCAGCGTTTTGACCGCTTACAGGATGCACACCCCAAACAAGGGCTAAACGGCGAGATACATCCTCATTTGCTGCTACCGCAATGATTGGAGCCTTTGGACGATACTTTGAAATCATTTTTGCTGTATGTCCACTCTCTGTTGGTGCAAGGATTGCGGCTACCCCCAAATTTAAAGCAGTATGCGCAACCGATTGTCCAATCGCATCCGTCACCGTAGAACCTATTTGTTTATTACGTTTTGATAAAATTTCGCGATAGTCTAATGCTTGCTCTGCACGGGAAGCGATAGAATGCATTGTTTTAACAGCTTCAACAGGATATGCCCCTGCTGCTGTTTCACCAGATAGCATGATTGCATCTGTGCCGTCAAAGATTGCATTCGCTACGTCACTTGCTTCCGCACGTGTCGGACGCGGGTTGCGTTGCATAGAATCAAGCATTTGAGTAGCTGTGATCACCGGTTTACCAAGAGCGTTACACTTTTTGATTAACGCTTTTTGAACAAGAGGTACTTCTTCAGCTGGAATCTCTACCCCTAAGTCTCCACGAGCGACCATTAAGCCGTCAGATACTTCCAAAATCTCATCGATGTTATCGACACCTTCTTGATTTTCAATCTTTGGAATGATTTGAATGTGGCCTGCATTGTGCTCTTCAAGCAATTGACGAATTTCCAATACGTCAGCAGCACGTCTTACAAATGAAGCAGCAATGAAATCGATTCCTTGTCCAATGCCGAACACGATGTCATTTGCATCTTTTTCTGTCATACCAGGTAAGTTCACACTAACGCCAGGTACGTTTACACCTTTTTTATTCTTTAATGTACCAGGGTTTAATACTTTTGTTTTAATTTCTTTTGCTTGCTTATCAACACTTAATACCTCTAAACCGATTAATCCATCATCAAGCAAGATTTTAGACCCGGCTTGTACATCGTCAATTAAGCCTGGGTATGTAATGGAAAACTTCTCTGCTGTCCCGAGTACTTCTTCCATTGCAACGACTACTTCAGATCCCTCTGTCAAATCGATTGCCCCGTTTTCCATATTATGAGTACGAATTTCCGGTCCTTTCGTATCTAATAAGATTGCTACCGTTTTGCCTGTCATTTTAGCCGCTTCACGGATGTTGCAAATACGATTGCCGTGCTCCTCAAAATCGCCGTGTGAAAAGTTCAGACGACATACGTTTAATCCTGCGTTCATTAGCTCAACTAATTTTTCTACACTTTCACTCGCAGGACCGATAGTACAAACAATTTTTGTTTTACGCATTCCCTTATATCCTCCTCGAACTTGTTCCATTCGCATTAAATTGATAACTCTTGAGAAAGCTTGTACATTGAATGATCAATGTCATGTCTGTGTTCTAAAATTTCAAGGATGTCGTGATCAACGAGTTGATTTTTCTGAATTCCAACACAACGTCCACCTTTTCCTTCAAGCAATAATTCCACAGCTTTTGCACCTAAGCGGCTTGCAAGCACTCGGTCAAATGCAGTCGGTGAACCGCCGCGTTGAATATGGCCTAATACGCTGACACGCGTTTCCAGACCAGTCTGCTCTTCAATTTTTTTCCCGAACTCTACACCACTGCCTACACCTTCGGCTACGATGATGATACTATGCTTCTTGCCACGCTCTGTTCCGCGCTTTAAGCGATCAATGATATCTTGCATATCATAATCTGCTTCTGGAACCAAAATGGATTCAGCTCCACCTGCTAATCCTGACCATAGTGCAATATCACCCGCATGTCTTCCCATTACTTCAATAACATATGTACGATCATGAGATGTAGCCGTGTCACGAATTTTATCAATCGCATCAATAACTGTATTTAAAGCAGTATCAAATCCAATGGTAAAGTCGGTACCTGGAATGTCATTATCAATTGTACCAGGAACGCCTACGCAAGGAAAACCATGTTCTGTTAATTTTTTAGCACCCATGTAAGAACCGTCGCCGCCAATGACTACTAGTCCTTCAATCTCATGTTTCTTTAACTGTTCAATTCCTTTTTGTTGTCCTTCAAGTGTTTTAAACTCTGGACACCTTGCTGAGTAAAGCTTTGTACCGCCGCGGTGAATAATGTCACCCACGTCGCCAACTTCAAGTTTTTTAATATTGCCTGCCATCAAGCCGGAGTATCCATTGTAAACACCATAAACTTCTACATTATGATAAATGGCTTTACGAACAACTGCACGAATGGCAGCATTCATACCTGGGGAGTCTCCGCCACTTGTCAAAACACCAATTCTTTTCATGTCCTTTTTCACCTCATTGCGTTTTAACTGTCTATAAAATACCATGAAGAATGACCGAACACAATAGAGAAGGTAGATTCCTAAAACAGGAAAGCGCGCATCCCTTCCTTCACAAGGATGCACGCTCCTTTATTTTATCCCTATGGTATCGTTTTCAAGCGAAAATTTTCCGATTTTTTTGTATTTTGAATAGCGTTGTTGAATGAGTTCTTTTTCTGTCATTTTTTTTAATTCCATCAAGGACCGCTTCAGCACCAAATCCATCAGTTCCGCTTGTTGTTTAACATCGCGGTGTGCGCCGCCTTTGACTTCCGGAATCACTTCATCCACAATATTTAGTTCTTTTAAATCCGGAGCTGTAATTTTCATCGTTTCGGCTGCTTTTTTCGCTAAACTTGCATCCTTCCATAAAAGTGCTGCTGCACCTTCAGGAGAGATAACTGAATAGGTAGAGTTTTCCAGCATATGGATGTAATTTCCTATTCCGAGTGCAAGCGCTCCTCCGCTTCCGCCTTCTCCAATGACAATACAAACAACAGGAACCGTTAAACCGGCCATTTCGAATAAATTTCTTGCAATGGCTTCACTTTGACCTCGCTCTTCTGCCGCTTTTCCAGGATAGGCTCCTTTTGTATCGATAAAGCAAATAATAGGTCTGCCGAATTTTTCTGCTTGCTTCATGAGTCGAAGTGCTTTACGATATCCTTCAGGGTGCGGCATCCCAAAATTTCGTTTAATGTTTTCTTTTGTATCCTTTCCGCGTTGATGTCCGATGACTGTAACAGGCAGCCCATGGTATTTGGCGATACCACCGACAATCGCTTGATCATCACCGTAATAACGGTCTCCATGACACTCGAAAAAGTCTGTGAATAAATGTGAAATATAATCAAGCGTTGTCGGACGCTCTGGGTGTCGGGCAATCTGGACGCGGTCCCAAGGTTTTAAATGCTCGTAAATTTCTTTTTCAACTCGCTCTAAGCGGGCCTCTAATTTTTCAATCTCATTATTTAAATCCACATCCGTATTTTGGGCGAACTCTTTTAATTCATTAATTTTATTTTTTAATTCGATTATAGGACGCTCAAACTCCAATTCTCCTACCACTCTAGTTCACCACCGTTCACATGAATATCAAGGATTTGGGCCAGATTCTCTTTTAACTGATGACGCGGAATAACAGCATCCAATTGACCGTGCTTTAATAAAAATTCAGCCGTCTGAAAGTCCTCCGGCAATTCTTCCCTAATCGTTTGTTCAATAATTCGTCGACCGGCAAATCCAATCAATGCGCCAGGTTCGGCAAAATTATAATCGCCAAGGGAAGCGAAGCTTGCCGATACTCCTCCCGTTGTCGGATGCGTCATCACAGAAATGATAAGTCCGCCCTGGTCGCTAAACATTTTTAGTGCCGAACTCGTTTTGGCCATTTGCATCAAGCTCAGAACACCTTCTTGCATCCTGGCCCCGCCGGAAGCGGTAAAAATAAGGAAAGGCACCTGCAGCTCCATCGCTTTTTCAACAGCACGGGTAATTTTTTCACCGACAACAGACCCCATGCTTCCCATCCGGAAATGTGCATCCATGACAGCTATGACCACTTTCATATCCTGTATCTTAGCTTCACCTGTAACGATGGCCTCGTTCAAATCTGTTTTCTGTTTATCTTTCTCTAATTTTTCTTCATAATCCGGAAAATCCAGAGGGTTCCCGGAAACAAGATTGGCATCATACTCTACAAATGTCCCTGCAT
The DNA here is from genome assembly GCF_042649685.1 of Bacillus songklensis. Classification (NCBI taxonomy): domain Bacteria; kingdom Bacillati; phylum Bacillota; class Bacilli; order Caryophanales; family Bacillaceae; genus Bacillus; species Bacillus songklensis. The sequence goes on from NZ_JBHRZT010000020.1 coordinate 717,270, forward strand.
CCACAAGGCTGTCAATTCTTTCAAATGCCGTCATGGGATGATGATGACCACAATTCAAACACACTCTTAAGTTTTTGACAAATTCCTTTGTATACATGATTTTTTTACAGTTTTGACATTTCGTCATAATACCTTCAGGTACATCTTGTTTTGCGTGTTCTGAAGGAACGGATGCATACTTCTTCTTTTTGACAAACAATTCTCTTAACAAGCTGTAACCTCCCTTTTTTAAAGCCTCTTTGATTAAAGAACAAAAAGACTCTTACTGTGGGAATCTACTGCATACTCCCCAAGAAATAAATTACCTTTACTTTACATAAAAGAGAGTAAATGATGTGTAGAACGATGGCATGTCCTATTCGACATTTTCCATCTTGATTAATGTCTCATAATACTGGCGGTGGATCGTTAAAGCACGTTGTTCGTCCCGGTTGATCATTGCTTCAAACAATTCTTTTAATATCTCCCTGCCATATGTGGGATACGTATGCTCAAATGTCTTAAAATACCCTTCCACAACTCTCCAAATGCGTAGCAACAAACGATTATCAATATATTGAAATAACTCTTTTACAAGGTATTCATAGTTAGGCTCATCCAGCACCTTCGTTTGCAAGTGCTGTAATTGTGAGTCTGTCAATCTATAAAAGGCTATTTTCAAACCGATTTGCTCAATCCAAAATTTCGTTTCAATTAAATCTTTTTTGGCTTTACTATCTTGAAGGAGAAAGGTAGCCAGCAGTTCAATTAGTTGATGCTCACCAATTTCCTTTATGAATGTACCTTCCCCTCGCCTTGTTTCAATGATGCCCAACAATTCGATTGCGCGTAGTGCTTCCCTTACAGAAGAACGCCCCACATTCAAACGCTCGGATAGCTCTCGTTCAGAAGGGATTTTATCCCCTGTCTTTAATCCGTCTGTCTCCATCATCTTGCGAATTTGATTTAAAATCTCTACATATACCTTCGATTTCTCGCCAGTCAATGGTTCTCTCACTCACTTTATTCAATAATGGCTAAACGACGCGTTTTCTCTGCTACATCTTCCGGGTTTACCTTAATGCGGGCTACGCCTGTTTCCATTGCAGCTTTTGCAACCGCTGCTGCTACAGCAGGGGCAATGCGCGGATCAAATGGAGCCGGGATGACATAGTCCGGGTGAAGCTTATTCTCGTCAATTAAACCTGCAATCGCTTCTACCGCAGCCATTTTCATTTTTTCATTGATATGCGTAGCACGAACGTCTAATGCGCCGCGGAAAATTCCAGGGAACGCTAAAACGTTATTTACCTGGTTAGGAAAATCTGAACGACCTGTCCCGACCACTTTTGCACCGGCTGCTTTTGCCTCTTCTGGCATGATTTCCGGAACAGGATTTGCCATAGCAAAAATAATGGGATTTTCATTCATTGTTTCAATCATTTCTTTTGTTAATGCACCTTCAACGGACACTCCAATGAAAACGTCTGCCCCTTTGATGACATCTGCCAAAGATCCATCCAGCTTATCACGGTTTGTGTATGCGGCGACTTCTGATTTTACGTTGTTCATTCCATACGGGCGCCCTTCATAAATCGCACCTTTTGAGTCGCACATAATAATATCGCGTACACCATAACGATATAAAAGTTTAATAATGGCAATTCCTGCCGCACCTGCTCCGTTTGCTACTACTTTAATTGCTGACATCGTTTTTCCAACTAGCTTTAGTGCATTGAGCAACCCTGCTACCGTAACGATGGCGGTTCCATGCTGATCATCATGAAATACAGGAATATTGGTTTCTTTTTTTAGTCGTTCTTCAATGACAAAGCAGTTTGGAGCTGCAATATCTTCTAGATTTACACCGCCAAATGTAGGTTCCAACATTTTGACTGTCTCTACAATTTTGTCCACATCTGTCGTACTTAAACAAATAGGAAATGCGTCAACTCCAGCAAAACTTTTGAATAAAACAGCTTTTCCTTCCATTACAGGCAGGGCAGCTTCAGGACCGATATTCCCTAAACCTAACACAGCTGTTCCATCCGATACGACAGCTACCATATTTCCTTTCATCGTATATTCATACACTTTAGTGACATCATCATAAATAGCCTTACAAGGCTCTGCTACACCTGGAGAATATGCCAAACTTAAATCCTTTGCATTTCGAACCGGGATTTTTGATTTAGATTCTAATTTGCCCTGATGAATTCGATGCATGTGCAATGCTTCTTCCCTTAACGACATACGTACCCACTCCCTCTTTTATAAAAAAACCTTTGGTCAATTTATGAAATGAAAGCTCCCCTAAAGTGGTCTGACCACTCCAACTACTTTACAATATAACAAAAGAACGTCAAATGTAAAGATTATAATTCTTTTAATACAACATTTCCTTCTCCTAAAACATCCGTTAATTGCTTTAAACATTCCGAAGCAGGATGGACATTGTACATCTCAGGAAGCTTTACTGTTCTTTTTTCATCTTCATAGTACATGATGACAGGAACATTCCCTTTATGTGATGCTAAAATATGCTGAATATGCGGAAGGCACCCCCGGTATTTATGCTGTTCCTCAATCTTTAAATACAATACATTCGCTGCTTCTTGTGCCAATTCCTGTGAATTCGGCACTTTTTTCGCTTCTTGAATAACGAATTGCAATTGCCCTTCGCGCCTTTCTACCTTCCCTTGCAGCAATAAAACCTCTCCCTGTGTTAACAGAGTTTGATGGGGTTGATAAACACGCGGAAATGCGACAGCTCTTACCTCTCCTGTTTCATCGCTCGCTGTAAAAAAGGCCATAAGCTCTCCATTTTTCGTGCGAATAACCTTCTCAGATGAAAGAAAAACCCCAATAGCCACTTTGGATACACGTTGGTTCACCAGTACTTCGTATATCGTTTTTGCTCCGTACGATGAAAAGGCGGAGCGGAAGAGCATGGCAGGATGACTTGTTAAATAGAAGCCAAGGGCTTCCTTTTCCAGCTGTAACTTCTCTGCTAACGGCATCGGACCTGCTGTTACATACTTTGGCTTTAATGAGAATTCCTCATCCAAAAAGAAATTTTCTTGATCATCAACACCTATCAACTCGATATGCTCTAATGCCACATCGATGCTGGCAAGAAGCGTGGCACGATCTTCTCCAAATTCATCAAAACTCCCTGATGTAATGAGAGATTCCAATGTACGGCGATTAACGATTTTCATGGAGACACGCATACAAAAGTCAAACAAATCGGTAAAGTGCCGCTGTCTCCTTGCTCGGAAAATTTCTTTTAAAGCCATCGCCCCCACATGTTTAATAGCAGCTAAGCTAAAGCGAATCCCCTCTTTCTCCACTTTAAATTCGTACATGCTTTCATTAATGGAAGGAGACAAAATCTTTATAGCTTTACTCCTTGCCTCATGAATATATTGTGCCATTTTCCCTTCATTTCCAATGACGCTCGTTAATAAGGCCGAGAAAAAATAAAGCGGATAATTGGCTTTTAAATAAGCAAGCTGATAAGCAATCATACTGTACGCTACTGCATGGCTCCGGTTAAAGCCGTAATCAGCAAATCGGACGATTAAATCGTAAAGAGACTGTGCCAATTGCTCATTGTAACCATTTTGCATGCATCCGTTCACAAAGCGGGCCCTTTGCTCGTCCAATACCTCTCTTTTCTTTTTACTTACTGCCCTTCGCAGCAAATCCGCTTCGCCAAGGGTAAATCCCGCCATTTTAGAGGCAATTTGCATAATCTGTTCCTGATATACAATGACACCATAAGTTTTACGTAATATCCCTTCTAAATCCGAATGCAGATAATGAATGGGATTTTTTCCATGTTTGCGCTCAATGTAGAGCGGAATATTTTCCATAGGCCCCGGCCGGTATAACGCGTTAACGGCCACAATGTCTTCTAGCTCCGTTGGTTTAAGCTGCTGAAGGACGCGTCTCATCCCTTCTGACTCCAGCTGAAAAATTCCGGTTGTATCGCCTTTTGCCAATAAGGAATAGGTTCGCTCATCTTTCAGCGTTAAATTGTTCAATTGAAGTCGCTGACCCGTTTCTTTTTGAATGTGATGGACAACTTTGTCCAAAATCGACAAATTCCTTAACCCAAGGAAATCCATTTTTAATAAACCTACGGCTTCCAACCCTTCCATATCAATCTGCGTCAAGTATACACCCTCATGCCCTTCTTGAATGGCCACTAAATCCATTAATGGCCTTTCACTGATCACTACACCTGCTGCATGTGTGGATGTATGTCTCGGAAGCCCTTCAATGCCCATGGCCGCTTCGAATAATCGCTGCCTCTCCTTGGATTGCTGCAAATGGATTCGCAGCGACTCAGATTGCTCGTATGCTTGCTTTAACGTGATGCCCGCTTTGTTGGAAATGAGCTTAGAAACTTTATCCACTTCTTTTCCATCCATCCCTAAAACACGTCCTACATCACGTATGGCAGCCTTGGCAGCAAGTGTTCCAAACGTAATGATTTGAGCTACATGGAATTCACCGTATTTTTTGGCTACATAGCGAATCACTTCATCTCGACGATGATCAGGAAAATCGATATCGATGTCAGGCATCGACACACGTTCAGGGTTTAGGAAACGCTCAAATAATAAGTCATACTCCAGAGGATCGATGGCTGTAATGTTCAATACGTATGCCACCAGCGAGCCCGCTGCCGATCCCCTTCCCGGTCCGGTCATGATTCCTTGTCGGTGCGCATAATTCATAAAGTCCCATACAATCAAAAAGTAGTCACTGAACTTCATTTGCTGGATCACAGACAATTCATAGCGTAATCTTTCCTTATAGGTTGAAATGTCTTTTTGTCCTTGGATTTTTTCTCTTAACCCCTTTTCACACAACTGGACCAAATATTCGTCTGCCGTTATCCCTTCAGGAGTCGGATATTTGGGGAGAAAGGCTTCTCCAAGCGGTAGATTCACATTACACCGTTCACTGATTGAAATCGTCTGTTCAAGCACCTCGGGGAAATCGGCAAACAAGTCCGTCATTTCTCGCGGTGATTTTAAATAATACTCTTGCGTACGATATGTCTCCTTGTCGAGTTCCTCGAGCTTTGCTCCCTGTTTAATCGCAAGAAGACAATCATGAGCGAAAGATTGCCCTTTCTTTAAGTAGCGCACATCGTTTGCCGCCACAAGCGGGACTCCCCATTTTCGAGCCAGCGGAATCATTTTTTGGTTTAATTCTTGTTCTTCTGTCCCATGCCGCTGAATGGAAAGATAGACGTTCTCTTCCCCATATGTCTTCTGGAAAAAACGAATCGCCTTTTCAGCCTCTTGTATTCGGTCGTCTATAATATATCGTTCAATTAGTCCTTTTTTTCCGGGAGTTAAAACAATAAGTCCTTCACTATAACGGAGCAGCCACTTCTGTTTTAAGCCGGTTTTCGCTTTTGTTTGGACAAGGCTGCTCATTTTCAACAAATTTTGATAACCTGTGTTATTTTTGGCCAAGAAAACGAATGGAAATGAAACAGCATCACACTCATCATCTTCTAATATAGAGAGAGTTAATCCAATGATAGGCTTAATCCCTTCCCGTCTGCATGACTGATAAAAGGAAACCGTCCCATACATGACATTTTCATCCGTTAGAGCAAGGGATGAATAATTCAATTTTTTGGCTTGCTGAACTAATTCGTTTATTTTAACGGCACTGCTTAATAAGCTGTAACCGCTTTGTACTTGTAAATGAACAAAAGCCACTATGGTTCCCCACCCTTAATGTGAATATCTTTGAATTCATTATAAATTTTGTCACTGGCATAGACAAATCTCATAACTTGTACGGTCTGTCCATATATATGAATTGAGGAGAAGGGAGGCAAATCATGAAAGATACATTTATGTCTTTATTTATATTAAGCTATTTTATTGCTCTTGGTGTGATGCTTGGCGGAACACTTATCGGAGCGTTTGGAGCCTTTTTAATTGGAAAGCCGCCTTTATCGTATATGGTCACACTGGCAAACAATTTAAAAATATGGGCACTTGTAGCCGCCATCGGTGGAACGTTTGATACGTTCTACAGCTTAGAGCGCGGAGTTTTCCAAGGAGCAACAAAAGATGTATTTAAACAAATGCTTTATATACTAGCGGCTATGGGAGGAGCGCAAACAGGAGCAACGTTCATTAAATGGCTGACCCAGGAGCATATGGGCCCATGAGAATCCCCCCGCTTTATAAAGATATCAAATGGCAGCGATTCTTTGCCGGCATGATTTTGGGATCTGTGGTCAGTTGGTTTTGTTTCTTGATGCTTTTTGGTATTGCGCAAGACAGGCAAATCAGGACCATTCACGAGCAAAAGGAGCAAATTCGGAACTTAACGGGACAAAGAGATATTTGGCAAAATGAAATAGAAGAGTTAAACAAACTGAAAGAAAAAAAATTAGTGATCGAAGATATAAAGGTAAAAATCATAAACGGAGGAAAATTTAAAATCGACTCCTATACCGCTTTCCTTATACAAGAAAGTGCAAAAGAAGAGATTGAACATGTCATTTCGAAAAATATTGAAGATATATATAAATCCATGGATCTATTAAAAAAAACAATCGAGAATAAACAGTATAAAATCGATAAAACAACTTATACAGTTGAAGTACATGAAGTCTTTCTTTACACAACTCTTTCTGTACAGTTAAAGATAAAAGACATTAAACAAAGTTTATAAGGGAGTCCAAAAAGTACTGAAAAAATGTAATTTTCGGACTCCCTTATGCTTTTTCCTTGCCAGATCAGTTATTTCGGCAAACCTCTTCTAAATCCGCCAAGACGGCTTCGGCCTCATCCCACGAGTAGACGGAAGCCCCGGCTGCCATCGGATGTCCGCCTCCTTTGTATTTTTGGGCAATCGTGTTAATAACAGGCCCTCTTGAGCGTAAACGAACACGAATCAAATCATCCTCTTCGATAAAGAAGACCCACGCTGTGATTCCTTCAATACTTCCAAGCACCCCCACTAACTGGGAGGCTTCTGACGGCACGACTTCAAATTTTCCAAGTATTTCTTTTGTTAAAATGATATGGGCCGCACCCGAAGCATGGAGTGTAAAGCTTTGAAGTACGTATCCTTGAAGGCGGGCAACATTTAGTTTTGTATTATAAAGCTGATCATACAGCTCTTTGAATTCAAATCCATATTGGATTAACTCACTTGCGTATTGGAATGTTCTCGGTTTTGTACTTGGGAATAAGAACCGACCTGTATCCCCCACGATTCCTGCATAAATTAAACGGGCGGCTTCAGTTGACATTTTCAATCCTTTATCTTTTCCGAATAAATAAAATTCATAAATCATTTCACTGGCAGAACTCGCCGTCGTATCCACCCACAACACATCGCCGTATGGATCTTCATTTGGATGATGGTCAATTTTAATGACCATTTTTCCCTTTACATAACGCTGATCGCAAACACGTTCTTCATTGGCCGTATCACACACGATTACAAGCGCTTCGTTATATACATGATCTTCAACCGTATCAAGGCGATATAAAAAGTGAAGGGAAGGATCCTCTTCTCCCACCGCATATATCCTCTTCTCTGGAAACGAGGCTTTTAACATTTCGGCCAAACCGCATTGAGACCCGTACGCATCAGGATCGGGACGGACGTGGCGATGAATAATGATTGTCTCAAACTTCTGGATAAGTTCTAATACTTTTTCCTTCATATGTATCTCCCTTTCACTGTCATTACCTCTATTAAATCACAAAAATAAATGCGTTTAAAAGAACATCTATATATTCAATAGTAGAAATTGCATTTGCATAACGTTAAAATGAAAAGAAAAACGATTACTTTTTAATGGGGGAACAACGATGCCTATTTTTGTCATTCTCATTATTATCTCGCTGTCTTTTTATCTTTATTTTAAAACAAAGTATTTTCGCACAAAGCGCCCAATGGAAAAGCAATGGATTTCCGCAAAATCCAGCATTGCCCTTGGTGCATTTGTCTTGCTGTTCGGAATCAATCAGTATTTCATCCATCAATCTACTCTGTCCATCGTCATTGGCATTCTTTTTATCGCAATGGGCGGAGGCAGCATTTGGGCAGGCATGCGCGCTTACAAATACTATTATCCTCTAGCAGTAAAAGAAACACATGAGTAAGAAGCCTATTCCTCATAAGTAAAAAGGACTGACCCTTAAGTCCTTAATAGACACTAAAAAGGTGTTTGGTGAAAGGACGAGTCATCAAAACTCTTCATTTTACCGGATTCCTCATGACGGGTCCTTTCAGGAGAATGGCTTGAAGGTGCGCTTTTTATACCTTCAAGCCATTCTCTTTATGTGCGATCTAGAATTTGAGCCATCATTAGTGCTTTTCCCACTACAATTCCTTCGTTATATACTTCCACATCCACTTTTGCAAATTTACGTCCTAACTCTAACACTTTCGGCCTAATTTCAATCATACTGTCAATTTGAACAGGCTTAATAAAATAAATCGTTACATTTTCGATAACCAAGTCACCCTTTTTATGGGCACGGAGCACACGATTTGCCGCTTCTGTCACAATCGTTGTAAAAACGCCGTACGAAATGGTTCCCATATAATTAGTCATTTGCGGCGTCACTTCACAACGATAAAACTGATCGCCTTTTGCTTCGGTCACATCGATAAATTGATTTGTGACGATATCATCGATCGTTTCTCCCACTTGCGGCTGCCGCTGAATCATCTGCAAGGCTTTCAATACATCTTGTCGACTGATAATTCCTTCTAGGCGATGATAATCATCCACCACCGGAAGTACTTCAATCCCTTCCCACACCATCATATGGGCAGCTGAAGCAACTGACGTTTTCCCATGAACAATCATCGGGTTTCTCGTCATCAGTTTTTCAATGGGTGTTTGCTTGTCGAATCCAATGATGTCTTTCGATGTAATCATTCCATGAACTTTCAAATGTTGGTCTACAACCGGGAAGCGGCTGTGATGGGTTTTCTCATTATACTCATACCATTTTTCAATTGTGTCATCCAGCTTTAAAATAACCGTATTGTGAACAGGAGTTAGAATATCTTCTACAAGAACAATCTCTTTTTTTATCAATTGATCGTAGATGGCACGGTTAATCATCGTCGCCACAGTGAATGTATCATAACTTGTAGAGATAACAGGAAGCTTTAGCTCGTCCGCTAATTTTTTAACATCATCATCGGTATCGAATCCACCGGTAATAAGGACGGCTGCTCCGGCCTCAAGGGCAAGCTCATGGGCCTTTGTACGATTCCCGACAATCAGTAAGTTTCCAGCCCCCGTATATCTCATCATCGCTTCAAGCTTCATTGCACCAATTACAAATTTATTCAGGGTTTTGTGTAAGCCTTCTCGCCCTCCCAGTACTTGGCCGTCCACGATGTTAACAACTTCTGCAAATGTTAGCTTTTCAATATTCTCTTTTTTCTTACGCTCAATTCGAATTGTACCTACACGTTCAATTGTTGAAACATATCCTTTATTTTCTGCATCTTTAATTGCCCGGTAAGCTGTTCCTTCACTTACATTTAAATCTTTTGCAATTTGGCGAACAGATATTTTCTCACCGATCGGTAAGGAATCAATATACTGTATGATTTGTTCATGCTTAGTAGCCAAGCGGATTCACCTTTCTAAAAACGTTTTCACTTTATCAATAACCGAATTCTAGCTTTTATTATATATAAATCTAATTTAAGTTTTTAACCTCTGTCACCAGGCTTTCTTCTATTCGCGCCTTTCTGTTTTTTCATCTTGAATGAGCTTACAAAGGTCTTCGTATAAGCGGCTGGCAAGAGCCCGTAAGGGAGATTGGCAGCCGCTTATGCGTAAATGATTTAACATGAGTATGTTTTTTGCTCATGTTAAATCATTTATGTGAATTCATATAACTCATTATGACATTTTACTGGCAAAACATGTTGACGTAAAGAGTTTCTATTAAGTTCTATTATAAGGATGAATGTAACGGGATTCAATGTAACTCATCCACGTTGTCTTATCTGTTTTTTTGATGTTTTTTTGTCTATATGCTGAATATTCTTACGCCGTGCTTGAAACTTCTTTGGAGCGTATAGAAGGCTTGATAAATTTCCCCCGATAACAAGGACAGCAAGCAGCAGCCATGCCAATGAGAACATCCCTTGTGTACTATTTGCATCCACAACAAGACGCGGTACTGCATAATAAAGCATCAGCCCGCACAATAGTAAAGATAAAAGCGCTTTATTTTTCATCATTCTCCCTCCACCTGTCTATACTTGCTTTATTTTATGCCCGTCCTATCCATCTCAGAATCAAAAAAGAGGGATGACTCGAAAGGTAAAAAAATACCTTTGAGTCATCCCCCACTGAAAGGACCCCCAATGAGAAATCCAGTGAAACCAAGGATTTTTTCCGGCGGATTCTTTCAACAAAAATGATTCTGGCTATTTGCTTCAAACTTATGGGATAACTTTTTTCCTATAACTCGATCACTTCACCGCTTTTCATTACTTTGCCTTCTGATTCCTTCAACTGCCGGACAAAAGCATGAGCATCCTGTTTAATCACCGGGAATGTATTGTAATGGATTGGTACGACGGTTTTAGGCGAAATCCATTCAGCAGCGATCAGCGCATCTTCCGGTCCCATCGTAAAATTGTCGCCAATCGGTAAAAATGCTACATCCACGTTATAGCGCTCCAGTAATTTCATATCGGAATAAAGGGCCGTATCTCCAGCATGATAAATAGTTTTACCATCAATGGTAATGAGCAGTCCTGCAGGCATACCGGTATAGATAATTTGTTTCGTTTCTTCATCTATATAACTCGATCCGTGGAAAGCCTGTGTCAATTTTACTTTGCCGAAATCGAATTGATGTGAACCTCCGATATGCATCGGGTGAACACGAAGGCCCTTCCACCCTAAAAATGTCGCCAGCTCAAACGGAGCAATCACAAGGGCATTGTGGCGCTTGGCAATCTCTACTGTATCTCCCACATGATCATTATGACCGTGTGTTAATAAAATAACATCCGCTTTTACCTCATCCGCTTTTAAATCGCAGTCGTCATTTCCGCTGATAAATGGATCAATTAATAATGTTTTGTCTCCTGCTTCAATTTTGACAACAGAATGTCCATGATAAGAAATACGCATCTATACCTCTCCTTGCCTTAATTTATTCATTTCTTTATTTCAAGGAAAATAAAGAAATTCCTTGTCTGTTTTGAAAATCCAGCCATCATTTCATCTTTTTCTACTATTACCCTAATTATTGAACCGTAATCATTTGGCAAGATAAGGATGCCATACTTTTTTCTACATCTCAACTAATTTGCAAGGAGTGTATATATTAATAAAAACAGCATACATCCCATGGGGCATATGCTGTTTTTACAGTTGGCCAAGTAAAGTGCGGGCATCTGAATAAGTGAGTTGATGAGCTTCAGCTACAGCCCCATATGTGACAAACCCATTTAATGTGTTGATACCTTTTAATAGTGCTTCGTTCTCCAAACATGCCTTCTTATATCCCTTATCAGCAATTTGAACGGCATACGGAACCGTTACATTTGTGAGAGCAATCGTTGATGTTTTCGGTACGGCACCAGGCATGTTTGCCACAGCATAATGTACTACTCCATGTTTTACATACGTTGGGTCATCATGGGTTGTAATGTGATCCGTTGTTTCAAAAATACCGCCTTGGTCAATGGCGATGTCAACCACCACAGATCCCTGTTCCATCGTTTGAATCATTTGTTCTGTTACAAGTTTTGGCGCTTTCGCTCCAGGAATCAGAACAGCTCCAATGACGAGATCAGACTCTTTTACTGCCTGCATAATATTATATGGATTAGACATCAATGTTTTAATGTCGTTACCAAAAATATCATCCAGCTGACGAAGGCGATCTACATTCAAGTCGATAATTGTAACATCCGCCCCTAAACCAATTGCAATTTTGGCTGCATTTGTTCCGGCTACGCCGCCTCCGATAATGGTAACTTTTCCTTTTTGCACCCCAGGAACGCCGCCTAATAAAATTCCTTTTCCACCTTTTGTTTTTTCCAGAAATTGCGCTCCGATTTGTGCCGCCATCCTTCCTGCCACTTCACTCATCGGTGTCAAGAGCGGAAGAGAGCGGTTTGGCAGCTGGACCGTTTCATAGGCAATCCCAACTACTTTTCTATCTATCAAAGCTTTAGTTAATTCCGGTTCCGGCGCCAAATGCAAGTATGTAAACAAGATTAGGCTGTCACGAAAATAATCATATTCAGAAGGTAGCGGCTCTTTTACTTTCATCACCATGTCCATTGACCAAGCTTCTTTAGCAGTGTCTACTATTTTGGCCCCCGCTTGGGTGTATTGATCATCATTAAAACCAGAACCGATCCCTGCCCCTTTTTCGATGTATACTTCATGTCCCCGATTCACTAATGTCATAGCCCCTGCCGGTGTCATCGCAACACGGTTCTCATTATTCTTGATTTCCTTTGGTACTCCTATTCGCATAGAATGACCGTCTCCTTTTGATATAGCTGTAATTTATTGTATGTCTGAATACAAAGACAGACACTGTAAACAACCCAAAGATTATGCTATGTCTTTATTCGCTTATATTCTTTTAATATTCCATAAAATATTCTCGCTATCTTCAAACAAGGACAACCGTGAAAAAACATTTGATTGCCTGATGTTAAAATCCAATGTTCATTTTCACCTCATTGTCACCTTAAGGCGAGCCAAAAATAGTAAATATCAACATGGTTCTTCAATAAGGCGTTAAAGAAGAGGTGGTGACGCATGTAACTTTTCCTTGCTTCAAACACCTCTTATCCCTGAATACCTATCCTCTCTCTTCGGCTTCCTTCACAACATCTTCATATGTCGCAGCCATATAGCCATCCCCTATAAAGCCGCTCTCGTAAGCGTCATTCATCTGCTGCTGTGTGACTTGCATCCCTGCTTCGTCATACTCATATACGTGCTGCGGTTGCTTTTTATCATTCATAAAGCGTTCTCTCCTTTGTCATCAATTGTTTAACACATACGTATTTTCTGTATATTTTTTAATGTTATACTCAAGACATAAGTTGTACTTTCTTATACATTAAAAAAGGTCGCGATGATCGCGACCTTTTTAGCTAATTAACTACATGTTCGGTTATGATTTCCTTTGCTTTTTGAATGGCCAGTTTAACTTGAGTAAAGCCCGTTCCCCCATAACTATTGCGGCGATTTACAGCCGTACGCGGGTCCAGCACTTCGTAAATGTCCGGCTCAAATAAATCCGAAGCCTCTTGATAGTCTTCCACTGATAAATCCATTAAATAAACACCTTTTTGAATGCATGTTAATACAAGCTTTCCAACCACTTCATGAGCTTCACGGAAAGGCATACCTTTCGCAGCTAAGTAATCCGCTAATTCCGTTGCATTCGAGAAGTCTTGCTTTGTTGTTTGCTCCATCTTTTCTTCATTTACAGTCATTGTTTCAATCATGCCCGCAAAAATCGTTAAGCATCCTTCCACCGTTGTGACGGTATCGAACATGCCTTCTTTGTCCTCTTGCAAGTCTTTGTTATAAGCAAGCGGCAGACCTTTCATAACCGTTAACAGGCTCAATAAGTTCCCGTATACACGCCCCGTTTTTCCGCGAATGAGCTCTGCCATATCAGGATTTTTCTTTTGAGGCATAATGCTGCTGCCTGTTGCATATACATCATCCATTTCTATGAATTGGAACTCTTGACTGGACCATAAAATGAGCTCTTCGCAAAAGCGGGATAAATGCATCATCAGCATTGAACTATTGCTTAAAAACTCAATAATAAAGTCACGATCGCTCACCGCATCCATGCTGTTTTCGTATATGCTTGAAAACCCCAAAAGATTTGCACTGTATTCACGATCAATCGGAAATGTTGTACCTGCAAGTGCTCCCGACCCTAACGGAGACATATCGATACGCTTTAACGACTCTTTAAATCTTTCGACATCACGCTGCAACATCCAAAAATAAGCTAACAAGTGATGCGCAAATGAAACGGGCTGAGCACGCTGCAGATGCGTATAACCAGGAACAAGAGTTTCTACATGCTGTTCCGCTTTTTCGACTAACACTTTTTGCAAGTTGCCAATTAATGAGACAATGGTTTGAACATGCTTTTTCAAATACAAATGCATGTCTGTTGCCACTTGGTCATTTCTGCTTCTTCCTGTATGCAGTTTACCTCCAACAGGTCCGATTTTATCAATCAAATGCTTTTCGATGTTAAGGTGGATATCTTCATATTGAGCAGAAAATGGCAATTCATTCTTTTTCGCTTGCTCCAGTAAGGAGAGGAGACCATTTTGAATAGCCTCCGCTTCCTCTCTCTGTAAAATGCCGCATTTCGCTAACATTTTCACATGGGCTAAGCTTCCTTCAATATCCTCTTGGGCCAACTGCTGGTCGAAAGCAATTGAAGCTCCAAACTCGTCTATCCACTGTTCAGGACGCTTCGTAAAGCGCCCTCCCCATAATTTGTTCACACCGTCACCTTCTTCTGATTCACCATGCTGTGTACCTTTGTCGGCAAGCCCCATAATTCGATAAATCCGACAGCCGCATCATGATCAAATTGATCTTCTTTCGTATAGGTTGCCAGTTTTTCATCGTATAAAGAATTAGGAGATTTACGGCCTTCCACAATGGCATGGCCTTTAAACAGCTTCACTCGTACCGTACCGTTTACGTATTGCTGTGTTTCCTGCAAGAAAGCTTGCAACGCTTTCGTTAACGGTGAAAACCATAATCCTTCATAAATGATTTCAGTTAATTTCTTCTCAATTACTGGCTTGAAATGAGCCATTTCTTTTACCAATGTTAAATCTTCCAATTCCTTATGGGCTTTTAATAGAGTCATGGCACCAGGACATTCATACACTTCACGTGATTTAATGCCTACAAGACGGTTCTCTACATGATCAATGCGCCCGACTCCATGTTTTCCCGCGATTTCATTTAATGCTAGAATCAAATTTGCTAACGTATAAGATTGGCCGTTTAATGCAACTGGAACCCCTTTTTCGAATTCAATTTCAATGATTTCCGGCACATCCGGAGTATTTTCCAATGCCGCCGTTAACTCGTACGCTTCTTTTGGAGGTGCTGCCCATGGGTCTTCAAGAATACCGCACTCATTGCTTCTTCCCCATAAGTTTTGGTCAATGGAAAATGGACTGTCTAAGTTAATGGGAATAGGAATCCCATTTTGTTTTGCATACTCGATTTCTTCTTCACGAGACCATTTCCAATCACGCACAGGCGCAATCACTTCGAGGCTTGGATTTAACGCCTTGATTGACACTTCAAAACGTACCTGGTCATTCCCTTTCCCCGTACAACCGTGAGCAACGGCTACCGCTCCTTCTTGTTCTGCCACCTCGACAAGCTTTTGGGCAATAAGCGGACGGGAAAGTGCAGAAACAAGTGGATATTTCCCTTCATATAACGTATGAGCTTGTAAAGCTGACAATGCATAAACATTCGCAAATTCTTCTTTTGCATTAATCATGTAAGACTTGATCGCTCCGACTGTCAATGCCTTTTCTTTGACAAAATTCAAGTCTTTTCCTTCCCCTACATCCAAGCAGCATGCAATCACATCGTAACCCTTATCTTGCAGCCACTTTATCGCAACAGATGTATCTAATCCTCCTGAATAAGCTAATACAACTTTTGGTTTACTCATTACTAGTTCCCCCTCTATATGAACAACTGATTAATTTTTATTCATTAAATTTAATAATAATGTACCACGACTTATCGCTGATTTCAATACTTATTCATAATTTAGTATAAATATAAATCAATATAGCACTAATTCCGACTCCTGGCCGCTTGTGCGTAGCATGTTTTTATACTTTTTTGTAAAATAAAGAGGAAGAAGAAGGGGGAAGGGAAAAATGCAGTCTTATTTTATGTATAACGCACGCTTAGGTATTGAACTCCCATCACTAACGCTTGAATGGGAAGATTATGATAAACAAACACAACAAGCCATTTTATTACATTGGGAAAAAATAAGAGGAAGAATTCCTGATCGAATTGTAGACTTAGAAGATTTTATTAATGAAAAACAAGCCCGTCTCGAGGAAGAAATGGATTTTAAAAAGTCCTGTCAGCTAAACAGCGAGATTGCAGAGCTGGCTTCCGTTATTAATGATTTATGGATTTGGTATCGCACTAACCAGGATGTCACAACCAAAATTCATAGCTAAGCGAGAAAATCATCATCCATAAGGAATCAAAATCGAATGCCTCCATAATTGTTCACATAAAAAAGAATTGTCCCCTAACATACCCAAAAGGGAAGAAAACAATGCTTTAAGCCGAAAGGAGGCTGGCCCGAAGACATGCTTTTTTGTCTTCGAGCCAGCCCCTTACTTATGAATCTCACTAATAATATGTCGGAGCTCAGGAAGAATCAGTTTGTTCATCCCTAATGTGACCGCTCCCGTTGAGCCCGGCAATGAAAAAATAATTTTATCATTTCTCACACCGGCGATCGCCCTGCTTAGCATTGCTGCCGCACCGATATCTTCTGTATAGCTTAACATCCGAAACAATTCTCCAAATCCTACTATTTCTTTCTCTAAAAGCGGTTTTACTGTTTCAATCGTTACATCTCTTTTTGCGATACCCGTTCCGCCGTTGATGATGACGGCATGAATATCATGTTGTCCTACCGCTTCCAATACAGTCTCCTCGATGCTGTTTCCATCGTCTTTAATAATTTTATATAGATGCACTTCATGCCCCTGTTCTTGTAAAAGAGAGATAATACGCTGGCCGCTCTTATCTGTTTCCTCTGTACGCGTATCACTCACTGTAATGACAGCACAACGCAAAGTGTCCGGCGCATGTGCAATATGCTGTTTATGATTCATTATGATCCCTGCCCTTTTCACGTAAATAACGATACTGATAAAAGCGTTTTGCATACTCGGTTACTTGACGGGTAAATTGATAGTTCATCACTCCCGCTACCAGCATGCTTAATATTGGATTGCGTTTTGCCACGCTTTTTTTCATTAGTATGAGTAAAATTGTTTTTAATAACTGATTCACGTTTTTTTCAAACCATGTTTCATCAAGAACATTTTCATTACCCTCGTAAAAAAAGGAATGCTCATGGGTTTCCAATTCATGAACTAAATAGTCCCACCCTTCATTTTGCCATTGCTTTGGGAGACTTGCTGCATGGAATACTTTTAGTGACAGCATAAGTTCAAATGGTGATTTGATTTCATATCCGTAACTCATGGCTGTTAATTGTACTGCTCGTAAATTGAGTAAAACCAATACAGGCATATCCAGGCTCAAGAAAAGAGAGGATCCTGTCCCCGTTAATGCTCCCTGCATTAACGAATAAAACCGTTGCTTGGCTAACTGCTGTTCCGCCAAATATGTAAGCTGATCGATCGTGAGCTGTTTTAATCCTTCGATTTGCTCGATGTCACCATAAAGCGCCCTTGCTGATGTTAGAATCTGCTTTTTGGCCTTCTTTTGCACGGCTGAATCTTGAAGCCAAGCACTAACATGAAACAGCCATTCGTCTAATTTATTAATGTATGTGAGGCGGACATCTTGAGGAACAATCGATACTGTCTGTTCAAGCCATTGTGCATATGTAAGCTGAAGGTCATGAGGAGTGTAGGCTTGAAGCTCCTGCCTCCATTCCCGTATTTCCTGTAACATAAGTTCATCCCGCTTTGTTAACAAGGCTTACCATCCTTTCTGACAGACACTCTTATTATTCATTATAACAAAAAACATAACGATCATTTAAAAACCAGTGCAGGGGGTGTCCCAACATCAAATGAATCATCATGGAGGATCTAGTGAAATCAATGGTTTTCATAGAGACTCATTTAATTAAAAGATTTTTATGATATGGAAGGATGGCCTTTTGAATCGGCCCCTGGAGATAATCTTTCCGCATGAGCGAGCAGGAACCATTAAAAATCAGCATGGTTCTTTAACAAAGCCAAAACAAAAGAAGATCCTTCCATCTTGTTTGACAGAAGAATCTTTCGCTACAGAGATATGTATATGAATCTACATAAATCATTTAACATGAGCAAAAAACGTTCTCATGTTAAATGATTTACGCATGGGCGGCTTTTACTCATATCACAAATTCTTTAGGTGGATTTAGATATTTGCTAGGCGAACAACGTCCCGTGCAATCATTACTTCTTCGTTTGTCGGGATGACAATCACTTTCACTGGTGAGTGAGGATAGCTAATGAATGCCTCTTCACCGCGAATGTTGTTTAATGCAGGATCCCAATATACACCCATGAACTCTAAACCGCGCAGGACACGAGAACGAATTTCTATACTATTCTCTCCGATACCGGCCGTAAAGATGATGGCATCTACCCCTGACATGCGTGCTGCGTAAGAACCGATGTATTTATGGATACGGCTTGCAAATACTTGCAAAGCTAGTTCTGCACGTTCATTTCCTTCCTCAGCTGCCTGTGTAATATCGCGAAGGTCGCTTGAAAAGCCAGAGATACCTAACATACCGCTCTTCTTATTTAATACATCTATAACTTCCTCAGCTGTTTTTCCCGTTTTTTCCATGATATAAGGAATTAAGGCCGGGTCAATGTTACCTGAACGAGTTCCCATCGCTACACCCGCAAGCGGCGTGAATCCCATTGAAGTATCAATTGATTTGCCGCCTTCGATTGCCGCAATACTTGCACCATTTCCTAAGTGACAAGAAATTAAGCGCAGTTGCTCGATTGGACGTCCAAGCAATTCCGCCGCACGTTGTGAAACATACTTATGAGAGGTGCCATGGAAACCGTATTTGCGAATTCCGTAATTCTCATAGTACTCATAAGGTAAGCTATATAAGAAAGATTGTTCTGGCATCGTTTGATGGAATGCTGTATCAAATACCGCTACTGCTGGAACGTTAGGCAAAATTTCTTGGAATGCTTTAATACCAACTACGTTAGCAGGATTATGAAGCGGCGCCAAATCTGATAGCTCTTCGATTTCTTTTAGCGTTTCTTCTGTGATTAATACAGAATCGTTAAAACGCTCCCCGCCATGAACAACACGGTGGCCCACACCCGTGATTTCATCATAAGACTTAATAATGCCCGTAGAAAGCAATTTATCAACTAAGATTTTTACGGCAACAGCATGATCCGGAATATCTGTCACCTCTGTTTGCTTTTCCCCGTTTACTGTAATAGTAAAAACAGCATCATTAAGTCCAATACGTTCAACAAGTCCTTTTGTTAAAACATTTTCACTTGGCATTTGAAACAATTGAAACTTTAATGATGAACTGCCCGCATTAATGGCCATAATTTTTGACATAACTCAAAACAGCTCCTTCTTCTGTACGTACATGTTGAATTTCGTCTCTACAATATTCTATGCAATTCGACACGCTTTCTATCCTTATACATTTAATCACCGCAAGCTGTTTATTTCAAGAGTTATCGCCTATTTTTAATAGGCATCCACTAAATTCGTACTATTCAGAAACGTCGCTCATCCGCGTTTTGCTCGAAACCATTTGTCGATCTCGGTCATGATCTGATTCATTGCTTCCTTATTTGTAAACTTTGGCAGTTCAACAAGCAAAGCCTGCTTGGGAGGAACGACTCCCTCTCCTTTTTTCTGAAGAATAAAAATGCTTTTGGCTGAGTTTTCATTCTTAAACAATGAAAGCGGGAGTTGAATCAATCCTTGGATAACCGCCTCTTCTTTTAAAAATTCATGCAAGCAAGGGGCTTGTTCTGTTTCAAATAAATTATTAGGAACAAGCACCATCACATAACCGCCTGGCTTTGTATAATTTAAACTTTGTTCAATAAAGAGATGATGGGCATAAGAAAGACCCTCTTGAGCTTTGACCTTATAAGAGGCCGCACCCATATCATTTGGATAATATCCAACCGGCAAATCGCATACGACTAAATCTACAGGATCGATAAATAAGGGCTGCAAGCTATCCTGATTGAAAAGCTGAACAGGGTGTTCTTGCAGATTTGCATTGACATAAGCCAATTTAATCAACAGATCATCAACATCGATGCCATATGCTTGCTTCGCTTTTAACTCTTCATAATTCAAAACGGTTGTCAATAAATTTCCCGTTCCGACTGCAGGGTCCAATATAGAGTAATCCTTTTTTCCTGCCATGAGCTTTCTGATCAAATAACTCATAAAAAGCCCTACGGCATCTGGTGTCATTTGATGATTCGGCTGTGTCGCTTCCTTCATCCCTTTTAAAATCGCTAACTGGTAGGCTTTGCGGATGGTCTCTTTGTCGTATTTATTTAATTTGATTTTATCGTATTCCTTCTCTAAGCGTTTTTGAGTCACTTCATCTAGTTCGTTCTGCAAAACTGTTTCATGAAACAAGTTCTCTCCAGTTTCGGCTACCGCTTCTAAATACGAGCATTGCAATTCCTTACGTAAAATAATAGCTGTTTGATCAATCACCCCAAATAATTCTTCCATCTGTGTTAAACCGTTCATCTCATTTCCTCCTATTCATTTGAACTTCTATGTAATAAGGAATATTTATATTATTAGAACATCCCATTTTATCATAAACCTGTTTAACAACACAAAAAAGAGAGTGTCCCAAAAAGTACAAAGAACCTACTTTTGTGACACCCTCCTGCGATGGACCGTCATTAAAAATCCAGGAAAATCAAGCATGGCGGTGACGGTCCATCACAGAAAAAATGGATGATTACCGTCATCTGGAGGCTTTTGAGTCAGCCCCTTTATGCTTAACATCATCGTTATGATATTATTTAGCTGCTTTTGCCGCTTCGATTGCCGCTTCGTAATTCGGATGGTCTGTTACTTCATTCACATACTCTGCATATGTTACTTCGTCATTAGCATTTACTACGAATACAGCGCGTGCTAATAAACGCAATTCTTTAATGGCAACACCGTAAGCTTCACCAAAGGATAAATCACGGTGATCAGAAAGAGTTTGTACATTTTCGATACCGTTAGCACCGCACCAGCGCTTTTGAGCAAATGGTAGGTCTACACTCACCGTTAAAACTTTTACATTGTCAAGCTTTGATGCTTCTTCGTTAAAGCGGCGTGTTTGAGCATCACATACACCCGTATCAATAGAAGGAACTACACTGATTAAACGAACGTAGCCTTTCGTATCGTCAAGTGTTACTTCAGATAAATCATTTGCTAAAACTGTGAAGTTTGGAGCTTTGTCCCCTACCTTTACTTGACTGCCGAGTAATGTTACCGGTTTTCCTTTAAATGTTAAAGCCATGAAAAATTCCTCCCTTTTTTAAAAAATTATGTACACTGTCCATCTTATCTTCAATAAACAAAGAATGCAATTATTTCAACTTTTCTATCTTCAAATTTAATATGAATTAAGGAACGAAGACTAGCTACACGACGTCCCAGTTGCGGCTAAAAACACTTACGCCCTGTAACAACCCTATGCGTCCTGCAAGAACGTCTTCGTTAGCACGTCCTGTGCGTCCAGAAAAAAAACGCTCTTGGATACCAAAAGTTCTTGTCTTTTCCAAAGGAGCGATTTTTTCTATTTATAATACCGGATGGATGCCTACATTCCCATCGATGGTCCTTGTTGATTGTTTTGCTGGTGGTTTTGCTGTTGGTTTTGCTGGTGGTTTTGATTATTTTTATTATTTTTAAACATTTGCTGAATCTTTTCCATCGCTTGCGGTGCAGTATCTAAAATCTTCTCTACCAAGTGTGTTCCTTCATTTAAGTGAAGCATTTTAATTCCTGTTGGACTTACGATTAGAAAAGCAATCGGAGTGATAGAAACACCGCCTCCGCTTCCGCCTCCAAACGGAAGGTTAGACTCTTGGTTTTGGCCTTGTCCTTGGTTTTGGCCCTGCCCTTGACCGTTTTGACCAGATTGTTTTTGTCCGTTCTCTATAAAAAATTCGCTTCCTCCTGCCGCAAATCCAAAACCTACTTTAGAGACGGTTAAAATGACACTCCCATCAGGTGTTTCAACCGGATCACCAATAATGGTATTTACATCGATCATTTCCTTTAAATTTTCCATTGCTGTTGACATTAAGCTTTTAATAGGATGTTCTGACATATTGTTAGCCTCCTCACATTTTTACCGAATGAATCTTGTCAGATTGCACATTTTCTAAGCGCTGATCCCGTTTTTTACGGAACCTTTTCCAACGTTTGAGAATTCGTAAACTCGTTACAATAGCATGCCCGATTCGAAATGAAATCATACATTGGAACCTTGTTTCTGAGACAGGGGACTGAAAGGAAGGGATAACCTGCATGATTGGAGGGTCTTTTAATCTCATGTAACGGCTGATCAGGCTAATAATCAAGCCTTTGAGAGACCAGGCCATTCCAACTGCCACTCCCGTATACATGGCATCTCCTATCCCAATCATGGTATTCCAGCGAATTCTTTCAACGGAGATATGGCTGAAAAACTGTTTCATAATTTTTTGAAGCCCTACCACTTGCTTAAGAAGCTCTTTCGCATTCTGAATTGCATCCATGGCATCTTGGATGGAGTAATCTTTCCATTGATTTTCCTCCCCTCTCCCTTTCTGTCGGCTGCCTTGCTGCTGCTCTTCTTTAACGACAAGAGTGGAAGAATCTTTATCTACTTTTGCAACTGGAATTTTATATGTATAGCGAATCAGGCCAAACCATAATGAAAATTTGATTTGATGGAAATCGTTATCTTGTGAGTGATTTAAATTCAGTTTAATTTTCAATTTGCTAATAAGAATAATAAAGACAAATAAACAGAAAGCTGCCGCCAATAACCAAACCCATAGCACGGATCTTCACTCCTTCTCAGCCTTCCATTATGTCCATTCCTCCCCCAGTTCAAACTATTCCCTCTATTTTTCCCGTCTATAAAAGCGATAATTTATAGATTTTATATTTTTCATCAAAAACCGTATTGATTTTTCGCTATGCTGACCCATTCATGTCAAATGGCCAGTTCGCATGTTTGTTACTTAAAATGAAAGTGAATGAGCCGATTATAAATACTAGACTTTAACATAAGTCCAATTAGAAAAGCGCGATTTATGCTTTCCCATACAATAAAAAAACTCCCCTGGAAGTAAAGGGGAGTGTAAGATAAAGGTGCACAGCGATTGTGTTTCGTCACTGTTCAATTTGAATTTTACTGCGCTCTAGAAGGTGCGGCTGCTTATTTTCATAAATGACAGAGGTCTCAGAAAAGTAATCATGAAACCCTCTTTTTTTCTTTGTAAACGCCACGACAATATATCCAAGGAGTAAGACTGTTTTTGAAATATACCGCCCTACCAGTTCTCTAAAAATAACTGTAGACCAGGTGAGCCGTTCATCTGTTAAACTAATAACCTTTAATCCGAATACCATTTTACCAATGGTCTGTCCGAAACGTTTTGTCATGAAAACAAAATAGAGGTAAAAAATCAAAGCCATCATAACGTTTACCGGAGAAAACAATCCGTCATCCCGCACACCCCCCATTCCTTTAAATAATGGAGTAACCAACAGCCGCTGGATACTCATTACTACTAGTAAATCTAGAAGGTAAGCCCAAAACCTTATCCAAAAGCCGGCGTACCATATGTACATCTTCTCCTTTTCAGGTTCCGGCAGCATGATCGCTTTTGATTCATGCTCTTCTTTCTGTTTTTCGGTATGCGTTTCATAGTCGTTCATTTCCTCACCTCTATTCAGCATATAAATACATTAATCTTGGCGAATTCGGCGTTGATAACACCTTCATTAGACCAGCCAGCTCTACATCATCCGAAAATAATTGCTGAGATTTCGCCGAAAGGAAAGATGGCAAGCTAAATGTTTGTTCATACTCAATGACCTGGGCATTGTGCAGCGATGCTGTTTTTTTCATATCGGCTATCGCATCTTCCGTATAACCGAGTTTATCGATCAATCCAAGCTCTTTTGCTTGTCTTCCATCATAAACGCGCCCATCAGCAATTTGACGGACTTTTTCCTCAGGCATCCTTCTCCCCTCTTTTATGACTTGAACGAATCCGCTATACGCATTGTTCACCAGTGTTTGCATAATCTTTCTTTCCTCTTCCGTCATCTCTCTTGAAGGAGACATAATATCTTTGTACGGCCCGCTTTTAATGGTTTGGAATTTCACTCCATACTTCTCCGCTAATCCACTGTAATTAATCCCCTGCATGATGACTCCTAAAGAGCCAGTCAAAGTATCAGGGATAGCGTAGATTTTATCAGCAGCTGTGGAGATATAATACCCGCCGGAAGCAGCCATCGTACCCATGGATACATATAACGGCTTTTTCGTCTTCTTTTTGAAATCCATTAATTTTTTATGTAATTCGGCACTTTCGACTACTCCACCACCAGGAGAGTTCACTTTAAGCAACAATGCCTTCACACTCTTATCTTTTTCGGCCTGTTCAATCATGCTCAAGAAATCATCATGATTGTATCCCCCCTGATTCATAAAAGGGGAAGAAGCATCTCCGGTATCTTGAATGGTTCCTTCTAACTCAAGAACTAAAATTTTCTTTGTCGGATCTCCATCCTCTAGAAGAGTTTCATTAAATCCTTCATCCGCGCCTTGAAAAAAACCCGACATCCCTTCTTCTCCTATACCGGAGAAAACAGCCGTCGTTGCAAGGTTAACAAGATTTGAAATCAAAAATAAAGCAAGGGCAATACCTAACGCAATCCATCTTTTCTTATTCATTTAATGCCTCCTGATCCAATATTCTAAATTGTCCAACCATTCTTTCAATTACTCCAGAAAGAATGATATAATTATTTTAGCAAACCTTTTGATTTGCAGGAATTTTTTTCATATGCCGATTTATCGCATAAAAACAAGGGGGAGACAACATGCCTAATCGTCGTAATGTTTATTTATTTTATAAGAAAAGCGAAGAACTCGTCGCAAAAGTTCAATCACTTTATCAGCTTGCAGCAGAATACGATTTCAAGATAGTCGACAATATGCAGGAAGCAAATATTATTGTAGCTATCGGTGGAGATGGCGCATTCCTTCAAGCGGTACGCCAATCTCGATTCCGCGATGATTGTTTATATGCGGGTATTTCTACATCAGATCATTCCAGCTTTTATTGTGACTTCCATATTGATAATTTTGATTTACTCTCATACATGGCGACATTCTCGATCACTGTCATGACTACTTCAGCATCAGGGATATGGTCCGGATCGTTTACATTTTCACCGTCTATCACTTTTTGAAATACTTCATATGTACGTTCAAACCCCCCGCAATAGCTTAAATCTTCACTTTTTACCTAAAAATGGATTTATAAGTATTATAAACGAAAAAGAGGACACTATAAAAGAGTGGGGACAAGCCCCACCCTTTGTAGCCATCGTATATTTTGTTGTTTGTGTGATTAGAAGCTTCCGCCTCCAAGTTGTGACTCAGCCATTTGTACTAAACGTTTAGTGATTTCACCACCAACTGAACCGTTAGCACGGGAAGCTGTGTCTGCACCAAGGTTTACGCCAAACTCAGATGCGATTTCATATTTCATTTGGTCGATAGCCTGTTGAGCGCCTTGAACTAATAATTGGTTTCTGTTGTTGTTGTTTGCCATGTGTTTTCACCTCCTTGTGAGTATAGAATGTGTCAAAACACATGGCTTCATACAAAAAAATCCTGGTAATTATTCACAAATTATTCAAAATAAATCTTCCTCTATTTGTGCTGCTTTTGCTTTCCCTGTCGTTAACTCTATTGTTTCTGTTCCTTCTACGGCCTCTTCGATTAATGAATCAAAGTCAATAAACTGCTCATACCGTTCTACTTTATCACGTTTGGGGCGTGTTTTAGGTGCTGCTGGAGTAAAAATGGTACAGCAGTCCTCATATGGACGAATCGAAATATCGTGTGTATCAATCTCTTTGGCAATCTCGATAATCTCCGTTTTATCCATCGTGATAAGCGGACGAAGAATGGGCGTCGTTGTAACGTCATTGATGGCAAACATACTCTCTAATGTTTGGCTTGCCACCTGTCCCAAACTTTCCCCTGTCACAATGGCCAACCCTTGATGTCTATGACGTAAACGATCCGTAATTTTCAACATCATCCTTCTTGTTGAGGTCATCGTGTAGTTTTCGGGGACTTGCTTTTGAATGGCTTGTTGAACGGCTGTAAACGGGACAATGTGCAATTTTACTTTTCCGCTGAAATTAGTTAGCCTTTGCGCTAAATCTATTACTTTTTGCTTTGAGCGTTCGCTTGTAAACGGAGGACTGTAAAAATGAACGGCTTCCACTTCCAATCCTCTTTTCATCGCCAAATAACCGGCTACAGGGCTGTCAATTCCTCCCGACAGCATTAACATCGCTTTTCCGCTCGTACCTACAGGAAGACCGCCTGCTCCCGGCACATTTAAACTCGTGATATAAGTTGCATCCTCTCTTACTTCTACACGCAGGTTTATGTCGGGATTACGCACATCTACTTTTAAATGAACTGTGTTTTTTAAAATATGGCTTCCTATCTCATAGTTCAGTTCATTTGTATCCAACGGAAACCGTTTATACGCTCTTCTTGCTGTTACTTTAAAAGTTGTATTTTCTTGATCATGCTCCTTCATGACATTTAAAGCCGCTTTCTTGATTTGTTCAATGTCATTGTTCACTTTGATTGCTAAACTGAAACTTTGAATGCCGAATACTTTTTTTAGTTCATTCATAATAGGTTCATGCTGTTCGCCGTTTAGTCGAATGTACATGCGGTCCCGAGTATGCTCGATGAAGATATTGGAGAAACGCTCCAGGACATCACTAATGTTTCGTTTTAAACGCCCGACAAATTTCTTTCTGTTTTGACCCTTTGTTGAAATTTCGCCATAACGAATTAAGATATGATCATAAATCATCTGGAATCCCTCATTACTTCTTTCAATTGTTCTATGGATGTGAAAATGGATTGAATGATGTAGTTGACATCCTCTTCTATATTTAAGTAAGAAAAGCTGATACGAATTGCCTGATCAGCTTCTTCTTCACTTCTCCCCATCGCTAACAACGTTTTGCTCGGCTGCTTCTTTTTCGATGAACAAGCTGACGTGGTGGAGACAAAAATCCCCTTCTTTTCTAGGCTATGAAGAAATACTTCTGCCTTTAATCCTTTAACTGTGATGTTAACAATATGAGGCGCGGAATGTTCAACAGGCGTGTTCACCACAATGCCGTCATGTTTTTCCAGTGCCTTTATCAGCTGTTCCTTCATGGCTGAAATGCGATGAACATTTTTTTGATAATGGTCCATTGTCAATCTTAATGCCTTAGCCAACGCGACAGCCCCAGCCACGTTTTCTGTTCCTGATCGAAGCTGAAACTCCTGGGACCCTCCGCTTAAGAGCGGCGAAAGCACTACCCCTTCTTTTATATATAAAGCACCTGTTCCTTTTAGCCCATGAAATTTATGACCGGAAATGGTGCATAAATGAATATTCGCTTCTCTTATATTCAATGGTACTTTCCCGACTCCCTGTACATGGTCGACATGAAATACGACCTTTGGATGTTTTTTCAGCATTTTTCCAATTTCGATAACAGGCTGAACGGAGCCAATCTCATTATTGACATGTATAACGGAAACTAATATGGTATCAGGGCGAATCGCTGATTCAATATCTTCCGTACTTACAAAGCCATGTTGATCGACAGGAACATAGGTTACATCAAATCCAAGTTGCTCCAGCTGTTGAAGCGGCCGATGCACGGCATCATGTTCAATAGTCGTTGTAACGATATGTTTTCCTCGTGTTTGATATTGAAAGGCTACTCCTTTTATAGCCAAGTTGTTCCCTTCAGTGCCCCCCGATGTAAAAATAATTTCTTTAGATTGGACGCCCAATAGCTCTGCCATTTGCTCGCGTGCACGAGTTAATAAATTTTCTGCTTCCATTCCAAATTGATGGAGTGAAGATGGGTTACCATAATAATGAGTGGACACTTTTGAGAATGAGTCCACTACTTCTGGATAAGGTGGTGTAGTCGCACTGTTATCCAAGTATATCATCACCGAAACCTCCCTGGTGCGTACAGCGTGTCGAATATCAATTTATGTTATCATATTTAAGACATTTTTTGAAATCTGATACAAGTAACGAACACTTTTCTTGTAATATTTTGACTATGTTAAAAATCGACATTTTTTTTCATAATCTATGTTAGTATGTATCACGGATTTAATCTTCATGAAATTGTGAGAGGAATTATGAACAAAATGTTATCAAAAAAGAGACGTTGACAGTCGGCTTAATGTTGTTTGCGTTGTTTTTTGGAGCTGGCAATATAATTTTCCCGCCTGCTTTAGAACAAGCCGCCGGAACCAATGTATGGGTTGCGCCCCTTGGCTTTAACGCCCTTATACTTCGTGCTTTAAATGGGCCGACTTGTCGAATTTGGCTTCAGCGCTGCCCATTTATTCTTTCTTAATACATAAAGAAAAGCCTCCCATACAGGAAGGCCTTTTCTTTATGATTCTTCTTTTGGCACTAAGCTTTCCAGGCGTTCAATTGCTCCTGGTTCCACTTGTTCAATCGCACTTGCTGCCTGTTGAAAGGCAGCATGATAATGGTATTTTCTAAATGATTCTTCCGCTTCTTGGAGCGATTGCGCCACAAATTGATGGCGGCTGCGATAACGGTTTCCGTACTGGATGACTTTTTCAACAAGAAACGCATCACGAACCATCGCTTCTGTTTCTGTAAAAGTTAATTGCACAGTCTCTGTTGCCTGCTCAATCAGTCCATTTACAGCTGCAATGTTTAACGGCTTTTCTTCTAGTTTTGCCATCACATCTTGAAGAGAGTTTCTCGCCTCTTCCACACGTTTCTTATATTCAAGCGGGACCCCGGGTAAATTCCCTTTTTGGATGAGTCGCTTTGCTTCTATTAATAGTTTGCGTAATTCTTGAATTCGCTCTTTCGCTGCTAATTCGTCTTTACGTAGAGCCTGTAAAATTTCGATATACGACTTTTGGTGATCTCTAACTTGTTGAAGCTGTAACGATACCTCGTTTAATTCTTCCTGAATGACCGTGTAAGCAAGGTTATGTTCAGCAATTCTATTGGCAACATTGTAATACAAATTAGACAATCGTTTTATTTCACGATCTATTTTATGATACATGTCCAATTCAGCCGGGTTCAACTGGTAACTTTGCTGAACAAAAAGCGTTTCCTCTTTTAATTCCTTATTCTTGTCCTGCAGCTCTTTTAACAAGGAAGCGATGCTGTTGGATTCTCGTTTGATCTCATGGTACGCATATACTTCTTTTTCAAGAGCATCGTAGAGCTGATCCGTGACTTGATTGACCTCTGCTAGTCGTACCTTTGCTTCCTCCACATTTAAATCTTCTACTTGCTCCACTATCCAGTTCAGATCATTTGGCAAGATTTCAAGAGTTTCTTTTATTTGTAAATGCTCTAGCATATAACCCTGTTCACACATTTCTTCATAGCCGTCGGCTAACTCCCTTAATTGGGAAGGCAGTGTCGTTTGACATTCTGTTAGTAATCTTGGAATGTCTTCTAAATATTCATTAATTGTAACTAAATCTTGTTGAATGCTTAACACGATCTCACGGGCATGCAAATAGTTCCCATTGTCTGTTGCTTCTTCAAACAATGTAAATCTGCTTTTAATTTCAGATAGTGCTTGTTCAAGATTGCCCTCAGCTTTACCGTAGGTGTAACGATGAGCCAGTAGTTTCTTTTTGATGTCTCGATAGAACTGCTCTAACTCCTCACTATCATGGCGGTTGCTTTGTTCACTGCCAATCAAGTTTTGGAGTTCATCCAAAATCGTTTGAATGCTTCCTTTAATCCCCGTTAAAGCTTCCTGTATATGTACCAATAACTGCTTTGCTTTTTTGAATCGGTATTTATCCGCAGCTTCTTCAGTTTCAAATAACAGCTCATCGATTTTAGGAAGATCCGTTGTAACAATGTCATCCCATTGTTCTCTCCAGCGTTCGAACAATTCTTCTGTTTCGCCTGTCATATTGAGCTCCTTGACTTTTGAAATCTCCTCTGCAACAGGCATATGCATCAATTCCATTTTAATGGCTTCTAACCGGTCTACTTCTTTATATATTTGCTTTCGGGAATAAACCCCATAAATAATGACTCCAATTACTAGTACGATAAGCGCTATCGTGAGTTCCATACTAAGCCCCCTTACACTGCCCGTCCGATAAAACAGTTTCTTCTTTTATCCCGCATTAACTGTCCGTAAAACTCCCCTTCTATAAGTCGGAGATAAACCGCCAATAAATGCCCGATTGGTTCAACTATCCTTCAGTGGGGAATAGAGCCGCCACTGAAAGAAGTTTCACTTTATGTAAAAGCGGCTAAAAACAAGCCCATTTTTAATTTTTTCGTCAATGTTTTAATGATACCATGTTCACCGCCGTTTTTGAGAAAAATTTTTAATTTTTTTGTATAAAATGTTGGCAGTTTCCCGCTTCTTTTTTATAAAATTGGCATAAAGGGTTTAAAGTAACATCTTTAGGAGGTTAGTTGATTGAAAATTGATGGTCATATTCATACACCATTTTGTCCCCATGGCTCGAAAGACCTGCTATACCAATACGTCGAGCGTGCCATCGAACTGGGGTTTGAAAAAATTTCTTTTACGGAACACGCCCCTCTTCCCCAAGGATTTATCGATCCGACCCCGATGCAGGACAGCGCAATGCGAATGGAAGAGATGGAGCGCTATTTGCTGGAGATAGGGAGAGTCAAAGAGGAGTTTAAAAACGATCTTAGCATTCAAATCGGATTGGAAGTGGACTACATCGAGGGATATGAAGACGAAACGAGACAATTTCTTGATGAATATGGGTCTTATCTGGATGATAGTATTTTATCCGTTCACTTTTTGAGAAAAGACTCTGCCTATTATTGTTTGGATTATAGTGATGATATGTTTTCCATTATCATCGAACAGTTTGGCTCAGTCGAAAAAGTGTATGAGGCTTACTTTAAAACGGTAAGAAACTCTATCGAGAAAGATTTGGGGGAATACAAACCTCAAAGAATCGGACATATTACCTTGGTTCATAAATTTAAACAACGGTTTCCTTGTCCAATTGATTTCAAAGAGACGATTATTGATCTTTTAGAGAAGGTTAGGCATCACAATTTACAGCTGGATTATAACGCAGCCGGATTGTTTAAGCCTCTTTGCCAGGAAGCCTATCCTCCACAATGGGTCGTTCAAGAAGCAAAAAACAAAAAAATCCCTCTTGTCTATGGGTCTGATGCCCATTGTGCGAAGGATTTAGGCCAGGGATTCACAACTGTTTTTAAAGGTTAACATATATCCGGGTCTGTTCCCGGCAAACAACATGATGAACCCAATTTTCCATTTCTTTTATATATTGATCAATGAAATATGGCTCATGTGGCAAGACGTACAAAACCTCAGATAAATATTGGGAATGCAGATAAGGCATCGTTAACATCCCTTTTAGCTGCATAATGACATACGGGATATTGGAACGCTTGAATTCTTGCTGTTTTATCCCTTTTTCCAATAACGAGGCTAAAATATATTTTTCCTTAGCGAGATAAGTTGTCATAACTTCACGAATGAATGTCGTATCTAATGAAACTTCACGGTAAACAACCCGGGCAATATGGCGATGCTGATGCTGATAATTCATCACATATCGAATTAAGGTCATCAAGCATTGTTTTGCCGATTGTTGCTCCAAACAAATGAAGGCTTCCTCGAGCTCTTTAATATACCCTTCAAAAAAGGTTGTGACCAAGTTTTCTAATAGTCCTTCTTTGCTTTCAAAATAATAGGATATGTTGGCAACATTCACTTTTGCTTTTTTGGCAATTTCCCGTACGGAGGTCCCGTCAAAACCTTTTGTATTAAATAGAGACACAGCAGCATCCAATACCTTTTCCTTTGTTCTTGATTTGACAGCCATTTTAGACACACCTTTCAACAAAAAGATTGTGTGCGATACTTATTAATTGAAAAAACATACTGATTGTGACAAAATAAGTCCCTAATAAATCGACTTATTATACTAATTCGTTTTTACTATTCTCTTTCCTTTAAGATCTTCTCGACAAAGTCATAAGAGAACTGACGTAATCTGCTAAAACCAACCTATTTCTATTCATAGATGGAGGGAATTATTATGTTTCATGTCGAAAAATACAGCGGCTCTAAAGAAAAGAACTATGAGCTTGTTATTAAACAGCTGCAAGCATTGCTTGAGGGAGAGCCCAATCAGATTGCCAATTTAGCTAATGCATCGGCTTTATTGAACCAATTTTTAACAGATATTAACTGGGTAGGCTTTTATTTAGCGGAAGAAAACGGACTTGTGTTAGGACCGTTCCAAGGCCTTCCCGCTTGTGTAAGAATTCCGTACGGAAAAGGGGTTTGCGGTACGTCCGCTCAAAATCGCCTGACGGAACGAGTGGCCGATGTTCATCAATTTCCTGGCCATATTGCTTGCGATGCAGCTTCTCAATCGGAAATTGTGGTGCCGCTGCTGAAAGATGGACTATTAATCGGCGTGCTAGATATTGATAGTCCTATTAAAAATCGTTTTGATGAAGTGGATCAACAGTACCTTGAAAAGTTTGTAGAAACACTTGTTGCGTTTTTATAAAAAGGACAGCCCCATCATAAAAAGCCGAATACAATCCCGCAGTTAAAAAGCCCGCATGTAGCGGGCTTTTTAACTGACGACATTTTCGCCTTGTGCGATCACTTGATTTTTCCCAAGATGCTTCGCCTTATAAAGGGCTTCGTCTGCTCGATTAAACAACTTTTGTACACAGTCATCCATGTCTCTTGTCCAAAATGACACTCCGCATGAGATGGTTGTTTTAGGATTCGTGTATTCCTCTACTTTTTCCACTAGGCGTTTAGCGATTTGAACACCGCTTCTTAGTGGAACAGAAGGCAAATATACTGCCAGCTCTTCCCCTCCCCAGCGTGCTCCGATATCATTCTCCCGAACATGGGTCTTAATAATACGGGCGATCTGAATAATAATTTGATCACCGATTTGATGGCCATATGTATCATTGACCTTTTTAAAGTTATCGATATCAATAAGGATGAATGTCCCAAACCCGTCTTGCTCCATAGACTTCTGAATTTGTTCATCTAGATAACTGCGAGAATACAGCTTTGTTAAATAATCAGTGACGACCAACTTCTCCAATTCTTCACGCAGCATTGAATTAGTGAACGCCAATGTGGAGTGGTGAACGAGTGACTGTAAAAGCTTGAAATTGTCAAATGAGAAGAAATACGGCTCCTCATGCAGAACAATCGTGGCTCCTTTTATCATTCCATCTTGCATCATCGGAACAGCCATGATGGAGCGGAACTGAAGCAGATCCTCTTCCAAATGAATAGAAGCCTCATTAACAAACAGTGAATCTTTCTCTTTCATCATCTTCCGATAAACAAATTCAACATATTGCTGCGCCGCTGATGTAAAAAAGAAGGTCGTACTGCCCGCCAATCGCTTATCATTCGTCCCATCCGTAAACAATACGAACCCTACTTCACTTGCACGGAAAGACTTGCAAATTTGTTTGGCCATAAAGCTGATCGTATCAGTTAATCGCAGGCTGGAATTCAAGCGATGTGATGTTTCATTAATCAGCTTTAGATCTTCAACCAATTTTTTCGATTGATGATATAACTGAGCATTTTCCAAAGCACCGCCTGCTGTGTGAGCTAACAAAGTAATGAATTTGACCTCCTCTTTTGGAAGCAATGTCATGTCAGGAGCAATCACTTGTAGAATTCCATATATCCCTTGTTTTCCATTAAGAGGAGCATATAAAACAGAATACTGTTCTTCCATTTTCCCTTCCATCCGAACCGTACCCGTTACATACGATTCCATTGCCGCACCGCTAATGTTATCTCCGTCATACTGAAGATATTTAATAGGTAAATACTCATGGCTTCCGTAGTCATGTGAAAGCAATAAATGATATTCAAATGTCGGGTACATTTCTTTTAACGTGCTAATCACTTCTAGTAAAACATCATTCATATCCATAGATGAATGGAATTTAGTCGTAACCCGGTATAACTGTTCATACCGGGTTTCCTGGGTGGATATTTGCTGATAATGATAAAAGAAATTGAATACATGTTCGCATTCTTCCCCTACACGAGAAAGGAAGGAAGAAGTTCTGGACTCTCCGCTTTTTTTTCGAATATATAAATATCCTTTTCTTTCATTATGTATAATCAAAGGGACTAAAAAGCTATCTTTATACTCTTTTGATTCTTTCTGTAAAGGGCCCAAAGATGTTTTTTCGTACGAATCAATCAAATCTAAAACATGGGAAGATGATGGAGAACCTTCCCATTCCAGCCCAAAAGAAGCCTCGGCTCGTCTACGAGTTTTCGTTGAATGCTCCAAAATGAAAGCTGCCTCATGAATATCACAAACAGAACTAACAATTTTAATCATTTCGTAAGCTAATTCTTTCAAGGAAAGGCTTATATATTTGTTTGTCAAAAGGTCAAAAAATTCAGTTTTTAACTGTTGTAACTGATTTTTCTCTAAACTGCCCATATTATCACCCGTGATAAATAATAACCGCATCTATTTTCCTAATATTACTATTATATATGAAGAAATGTCTATTTTCCTATCAAAAAATTGTTAAGATTTTATTTTATCCGCGGGGAGAATCCCACATTTTTCTTTCATAATTTCAAAGAACATTTGAAACCGACTAACGATATTCAGCAAGCTTGAAATCGAAATTCGCTTGACATTATCCTTTGCAAATCATATAATATGCTTTGTGTGAAATATGCAGCCTATACAGTCTTCTTTATGTCATCATTTTATTCCTCCACGCCGAGGTGTATCGTGTAACTCTCTGCTGCTAGAGCGAGGATACATGAAAATAAAATGAGCATATCGCAAGAATGTGTCTGTTTTTGTTTCATGCGAAATAAAAACACAAGGAGGAGTCATCATGGCTCGTTATACTGGTCCAAGTTGGAAATTATCTCGTCGTCTTGGCATTTCATTAAGTGGTACAGGTAAAGAATTAGAAAAGCGTCCTTACGCTCCTGGTCCACATGGTCCTGGCCAACGCAAAAAATTATCTGAATACGGTTTACAATTACAAGAGAAGCAAAAATTACGCCATATGTACGGTGTAAATGAGCGTCAATTCCGTAATCTTTTCGATGCTGCTGGCAAAATGGCTGGTAAGCACGGTGAAAACTTCATGATTCTTTTAGAATCTCGTCTTGACAATTTAGTATACCGTATGGGTCTTGCTCGCACTCGTCGCGGAGCTCGCCAATTAGTAAACCATGGCCATATCTTAGTTGACGGCCAACGCGTTGATATTCCATCTTACCGCGTAAAACCTGGTCAAGTAATCAGCGTTCGCGAAAAATCTCGCAACGTAGCTTCAATTAAGGAAGCTATCGAAGTAAACAACTTCGTACCTGACTACTTAACATTCGATGCTGAGAAATTAGAAGCTACATTCACTCGCTTACCTGAGCGTTCTGAATTACCAGCTGAGATCAACGAAGCATTAATCGTAGAGTTCTACTCCCGTTAATAAAAAAGGAACCCCACTCTTCCTGGTGGGGTTCCTTTTTTATTAATAGATGAGGTTTAGGTTTCATCCAGAAATATAGCAAATACACTATTTATTTGTTTGATAATGCGAATCAGGACAATAAAACATGTAAAATAGAAACCAATACACAAACAAAAGGGACCTTTCATCAAGCCGACATGAAAGGTCCTTTTAGGGAAGATGTTTTAAAGGCCTGTATTTTAGATCATTAAAACATCTTCTTTAATATTTGATTAAGTAATATTTTTTCTTGCCGCGACGGATGACCGTAAACTGTCCTTCGATGCGGTCTGCAGCGGTAATAACTTTATCCAGCTCCTGTACACGCTCGCCGTTAATGTAAATGGCACCACTTGAAATATCTTCACGTGCCTGACGCTTTGATGGTGAGATTTTGCTATTTACAAGAAGATCGATTAAGCCAATCTCTTCTCCTATGTGTTCATAGGAAGGAACATCTTTAAATCCTTGCTTGATTTCTTCCGCTGTTAATTCAGAGATGCTTCCGCTGAATAATGCTTCTGAAATTTTGATTGCCTGGCTTAATGACTCCTCTCCATGGACAAGTTTTGTCATTTCAGCCGCTAAAGCTTTTTGAGCAGCTCGTTTTTCAGGAGCCTCTGCCGTTTGCTTTTCTAACTCCGTGATCTCCTCGTGAGACAAGAATGTAAAGTATTTTAAGTATTTCACAACATCACGATCGTCTGTATTGATCCAGAATTGATAAAACTCATACGGTGATGTTTTTTCCGGGTCTAACCAGATGGCACCGCCCTCTGTTTTTCCAAATTTCGTTCCGTCTGCTTTCGTGACTAAAGGCACAGTTAAACCGAATGCTTTTGCATCTTCTTCCGTTTTACGAATTAATTCCAGCCCTGCTGTGATGTTGCCCCACTGGTCACTGCCGCCAACTTGAAGCTTACAATCGTAAGTTTGATATAAGTTCAAGAAATCATATGATTGTAAAATCATATAGCTAAATTCCGTAAAGGAAATACCTGTTTCAATACGGGATTGCACTGAGTCTTTTGCTAACATATAGTTGATGCCGAAATTCTTACCGATATCCCGCAAAAACGTAATAACATCCAGGGAACCAATCCAGTCATAGTTGTTGGCAATCATGGCCGGATTTCCCGCACGATCAAAATCTAAGAAGCGAGAAAGCTGGTCTTTAATGCGCTGGCTGAAAAAGGCGACCGTTTCTTTTTCATTTAATGTACGCTCCGCTTTCTTCCCGCTCGGGTCTCCAATCAGACCTGTTCCTCCCCCAACAAGAGCGATGGGGTGATGGCCGGCTTGCTGGAAACGGCGCAGGATTAAAATAGGCAGCATATGTCCGATATGCAAGCTGTCTGCTGTCGGATCAAAGCCGCAATACAGCCTTACACTTTCTTTTTCTAACAGCTCTTTTAATCCCTGTTCATCTGTTTGTTGATTAATTAATCCTCGAAATTGTAGATCTTGCAAGATATCCACTCTCGTCCACTCCTCTTTTTTTCGGATAAAATAAAAAAATCGCCCCCTAAAACAAGGGACGATGAGTATCGCGGTACCACCCTAATTGGAGTTTTACAAAAAACTCCCGCTCAAAAAGAAATAACGGTCAAACCGTCTTTTGCTAATAAGTTCATGAGTATAACCGTTCACAAAAGATGCTCACGGGTGTAATTCATAATTATCTTTGTACTGGTTTTCACCAACCACCAGCTCTCTAGGAAACAGGGAGATAACTACTACTTGTTCCGATCAATGCTCTTATATTATTTAGTATCCATTATTACCTGTAGAGAATTATCCATACAGTATGTATTATGAAACATTTCCCCCTCAAATTCAAGTATATAAATGCACATAAATAAACGGACGTGAATAAAAAACGCTCGCGACTGCTTATGCGTACATAATTTGACATAAATGCTTATTATTTATGTGGATTCATATATGATTTTCTTAAACAAGAAGAAACCGGGTGTTTTTTACCCGGTTTCTTCTTGT
This sequence comes from Bacillus songklensis, assembly GCF_042649685.1. NCBI lineage: Bacteria > Bacillati > Bacillota > Bacilli > Caryophanales > Bacillaceae > Bacillus > Bacillus songklensis. Next base: position 754,989 of record NZ_JBHRZT010000020.1, read on the forward strand.
TTCTAGTCTTCCATCGTTGATAAGTCGCCTGTAGGCAAATTAAGCTCCCATGCTTTTAATACACGGCGCATAATTTTACCACTTCTTGTTTTCGGTAATTTATCACGGAACTCGATTTCACGTGGTGCTGCATGGGCAGCTAAACCTTTCTTGACAAACTGGCGGATTTCTTCAATTAGTTCATCAGATGGGGAATAACCATCACGCAGAGCAATGAATGCTTTAATAATTTCACCGCGAACAGGGTCTGGTTTACCGATGACACCCGCTTCCGCTACAGCAGGATGCTCAATAAGCTTGCTTTCTACTTCAAATGGGCCTACACGCTCACCAGACGTCATAATGACATCGTCAATACGGCCCTGGAACCAGAAATAGCCTTCTTCATCCATATAAGCCGAATCACCGGATACGTACCAATCACCTTGTAAAAAGTAAGATTGATATTTCTCCTCATTATTCCAAATAGCACGCATCATGGACGGCCATCCCTTCTTAATGGCAAGGTTACCCATGCGGTAAGGAGGCAATTCATTACCATGATCATCCACAATGGCAGCTTGTACACCCGGAATCGGTTTCCCCATAGAGCCAGGCTTAATTTCCATACAAGGATAATTACAGATTAATTGACCGCCCGTTTCCGTCATCCACCAAGTGTCGTGGATACGTTTATTGAATACTTTCATGCCCCAGCGTACAACCTCAGGGTTTAACGGCTCGCCAACACTTAAAATATGACGAAGTGCGCTTAAATCGTATTTTTTCAATAACTCATCGCCTGCACCCATCAACATGCGGAATGCAGTCGGTGCACTATACCACACGCTTACACTATAGTCTTCTAAAGCCTGGTACCATGCTTCAGGGCTGAAACGTCCCCCGATAATGACATTAGATGCACCCACTAGCCATGGACCAAAAATACCGTAAGCTGTACCCGTTACCCAGCCCGGATCAGCTGTGCACCAATAAATATCATCTTCTTTTAAATCAAGAACCCATTTCGCTGTTTGATAGTGTTGAACCATGGCATTATGTACATGGAGAACACCTTTTGGTTTACCAGTGGAACCCGAAGTATAATGAAGGATTAATCCGTCTTCACGGTCTACCCATTCGATCTCTAAGTTTCTGCTGGCTTCATCTAAACGCTTTTTAAAATCAAGATACGGACCTTCTTCTGTGATGTTTTCACCGACGAGTAAGATATGTTTTAAGGCAGGTAATTCGTTTACAGGGACACGATGGAGTAATTCTGGAGTTGTTACAAGCACTTTTGCTGCACTGTCTTCTAGACGGTCTTTTACGGCACCTTCCATGAAGGCTTCGAATAATGGCCCTACAATGGCACCTAATTTGATCGTTCCTAGTACTGTAAAATATAATTCAGGTGAGCGAGGCATGAAGATGAATACTCGATCCCCTTTTTCTACGTCAGCTTGCTTCAGTACATTCGCAGCCTTGTTGGAAAGTTCTTTCATTTCCTTATATGTGTATTTTTCATCACGATTCCCATCTCGATAATAGAGGGCAACTTTGTTTTTGCGAGCTGATTCAGCATGCCTGTCAATCGCTTCATAAGCTACATTGACCTTTCCTGTTTCATACCATGAAAATTCCTTCTCTACTTCTTTCCAATTAAATGATTCATAAACCCTTTTGTAATCTTCCAAGTTGTAATCCCCTTTTGTTACAGGAAGCGCTTCCAGTTTCATCACAAATTCCCCTTTGCGTATGTATATTTTTTACATAATATATTATAATATAAAATGTATTTTTTCTCAATTTTTAAAATATTCTTTTAAAACATTTTTCTATTAATTCTCCTTACTAAATGTACTTATTCTAGCTTTCACGAAAATTCCCTCTTTAAATATTAAAGTTTTTTGAAAACAATTTATTTTCGGGTATTTTTTGTATAATACAAATTAAGCAGATGCTTTACTATCCAGGGTGGTGAATAGATTGGATCACACAAAAACATACAACGTTAAGGAGCTAAAAACTTCAGTCGGAACGATTGTCGTTGAGGGGCCGATTCCCCCTAATAGAATAGAAGAGTTAGAGTTTCATGAACAACTTACAGCCTTTCGCCCTCCTTCTCAACAAAAAAAAGCCTTGGTTGAAATAGCCGGCTTACCAGAGGGGCGCATTATCGTTGCTCGTCATCATGACATGGTAATTGGCTATACTACATATTTGCATCCAGACCCTTTAGAGCGATGGTCAGAAGGAAATATGGACAATTTGATCGAATTAGGTGCAATAGAAGTTGCTCCTCCCTTTCGCGGATTTTCCGTCGGTAAAAATTTGTTGCAAGTATCCATGATGGATGAGGCCATGGAGGACTACATTATCATTACTACTGAATATTATTGGCACTGGGACTTAAAAGGAACAGGATTGAACGTTTGGGATTATAGAAAAATAATGGAAAAAATGATGAATGCAGGAGGGCTTTTCTGGTTTGCTACTGATGACCCAGAAATTTGTTCACATCCTGCCAATTGTTTAATGGTTCGAATCGGAAAAAGGGTTGATTCAGATTCCATTCAAAAGTTTGACCAACTTCGCTTTCGAAATCGGTTCATGTATTAGTTTTTATCATCTATGATCCGACTTCATGTTACGACTAGTTTATCCTGTTCTACGGGTGGTAATCCTCTACTTTAAAGAGCGGAAGACGACCACTCCTAAGGACTCAATTAGCTTAACCAACCATCAGATAATAAAAGGGAACTACTTTCACGGCGCCCTGTGCGTCGGAAGTTTCACTTTAGAACTAAGGGAGTCGTTAAAGATGATTGTGGAAGAAATAATGACAACAGATATCATAACCTTAAATCCAAATGATTCGATTGCTGAAGCTATAAAATTGATTCACCAATTCAATATCCGTCATATTCCAATTGTCAATGATCAATTGCAGCTGGTCGGTATCATATCAGACAGGGATGTTCGCGATGCCAGCCCCTCTATTTTTCATAGCAGTGTACATATCGAGGACCTGGAAAAGCCCGTAAAAGAGATTATGAAGTCTAATGTGATTACAGCTCATCCTCTTGATTTTGTAGAAGAAATAGCGGGCATTTTTTACGAACATCGCATTGGCTGCCTTCCAATCACAAAAGGGAATGAGCTTGTTGGTATTGTCACAGAGAAAGACATTCTTGATACACTTATTCAACTTACGGGAGCGCATCAACCCGGATCAAAAATAGAGGTAAAGGTAGAAAACAAAGCTGGTGTTTTAAGTGAGGTTACAGCTGTATTCCGACAATCAAAAATTAATATTTTAAGTGTGCTCGTTTATCCCGACAAGGATGAAAAACATAAAATCATTATGTTTCGGATTCAAACTTTAAACCCGACATCGATTATTACTGAATTAAAACGACATGGATACATGGTGCTTTGGCCAAATTTACCGGGGATTACATCATGACAAAAGAAGCCGTTTTTATTTATTCAGATTCTTTTCTAAACTATAAATTCAGTAATAATCATCCTTTCAATCAATTGCGGGTTAAATTAACATATGATTTACTACGTGAAGCGCAAGCCTTGCGTCAGGAAGATATTGTCCCTCCTCGAATTGCGTCAGAAGAAGAATTAGAGCTTGTTCATGATCCCCATTATATTCAAGCAGTCAAATTAGCCAGTGAAGGAAAACTTCCGCTTGAGACTGCAGACGATTACGGGTTAGGAACAGAAGATACTCCAATCTTTCCTAACATGCATGAAGCAAGCATGTGGCTTGTTGGAGGCACTTTGACAGCAGCGGACTATGTCATGACAGGAAAAGCGCAACACGCCTTAAGTTTGGGGGGCGGTCTCCATCACGGATTCCGTGGAAAAGCATCGGGGTTTTGCATATATAATGACAGCTCGGTTGCCATTAAATATATCCAAAAAAAATACGGAGCAAAGGTGCTTTATGTTGACACGGATGCTCATCACGGGGACGGCGTCCAATGGACCTTTTACGATGATGAGCAAGTATGTACGTTTTCCATTCATGAAACAGGTCGATATTTATTTCCAGGAACGGGAAACATTAACGAAAGAGGACATGGAAAGGGATATGGATACTCATTTAATATCCCATTAGATGCCTATACGGAAGATGAATCGTGGATTGATGCCTACACAACTTCCCTTAAGGCTGTAACGGAATTTTTCCGCCCGGATGTCATACTTACACAAAATGGAGCAGATGCTCATTATTATGATCCTCTCACCCATCTTTGTGCCACTACTAAAACTTATCGTCACATTCCAAAGATTGCCCACGAATTAGCCCATCAATATTGTAATGGGCGCTGGATTGCCGTGGGAGGGGGCGGATATGACATATGGCGTGTTGTTCCAAGAGCCTGGTCTTTCATATGGATGGAGATGACAGGACAAAACAATATACAAGGACCTCTGCCGCCTGCCTGGATTGAAAGATGGAGCAAAGTATCCCCTGTTCCGCTGAGTACCCATTGGGACGATGGGGACCATTTATATGAACCCATTCCCCGCAAAGCGGAAATTACCGAAAAAAATGCCCAAACGGTGCAAAAATTATTATATCCGTTAAATCAGCATACAAAAAAAAGTATATAAGAGCATAAAAGAGGATGACTCGAATGGTATCCCTTTTATACCATTTGAGTCACCCCTGTTTTTTATTTTGTTGATTTTCTAAACTCGATTCGATGCGGAAGCTGCACAATGTGGCTGTCCACTTCTTCTTTATTCATATATTTCGTTAATAAACGCATCGCTACGGCTCCGATATCATAGATTGGTTGAACGACCGTTGATAACTGAGGACGTACCATTGTCGCTAATTTTGTATTATCAAAACCGATGATTTCGATGTCATTCGGTACATGATATCCTTTATCCTGTGCACCATGAATAACTCCCAATGCCATCTCGTCTGTACTTACAAAAACAGCCGTTGGTTTTTCATTTTCCTCTAGTAGCTTTTCAATCGCTTCAATTCCTGAATCATACGTATAATCACCAGCCACAACATATCCTTCTTTATACTCGATACCAGCTTCAGCTAACGCTTTTTGATATCCGCGCACATGTTTTTCCTGGTTGATCGGTTCTTCCAGAGGGCCTGTTACAAAAGCGACGTTACGATGTCCTTTCTCGATTAAGTGCTGTACTGCATCGTATGCAGCTTGTCCGTAATCAATGTTAACGGAAGGGATTTGCCCTGATGATTCGATAGATGCCGCCAGCACGATCGGAACGGGTGATTTTTTCAACTCTTCTACATGTTCCTCTGTCACATTTCCACTCATGAACACGATTCCGTCCACTTGCTTGCCCAGCATTGTATTTAAAAGGTGCAATTCCTTCTCTTTGTTCTGGTCTGAATTGCTTAAGATGATATTATACTTATACATGGTAGCAATATCTTCAATCCCCCGTGCTAACTCGGCATGAAAAATACTTGAAATATCAGGGATGATAACTCCAACTGTTGTTGTTTTTTTACTTGCCAACCCACGTGCTACTGCATTTGGACGATATCCTAAACGTTCAATTGTTTCTAAAACCTTTTTTCTTGTAGAAGGTTTTACATTCGGGTTTCCATTAACAACGCGAGAAACGGTTGCCATTGAGACATTTGCTTCTCTTGCTACATCATATATTGTTACATTCACAAAACAACACTCCTTGTATCAAACACATTTTTATATTAGTTTATCCTTAAGTTAGCTATTGTAATTATGTATAAAAGATCAGATGTCTTGTAATTAATATACGATACTATACATATAGACCGCAACGAATTTACAAGGATTTTACACGGTGCAAATCTAGAACGAGAAAAGCCCTCTACTTTTTTGTAGAAGACTCTCCTCCCAAAAGGTTTTCAGTATTCAAGATAATACATTGCATAATGGCTTTAACTCACTAATAAACTCTTTAAATTGGGGAATATCCATTTGCTGAGCTGAATCTGAAAGGGCAACAGCAGGATCCGGATGAACCTCTGCCATGACACCATCTGCTCCAATCGCGAGAGCTGCTTTCGCTGTAGGCAACAGCAAATCACGGCGCCCTGTTGAATGAGTGACATCAACAAATACAGGCAGATGGGTTTCCTTCTTCAAGATTGGAACAGCCGAAATATCCAGTGTATTGCGAGTGGCGCGTTCATACGTACGGATACCTCGCTCGCAAAGAATAATTTGTCCGTTTCCTCTGGAGATAATATACTCTGCTGCATTTATAAACTCATCCAGAGTAGCCGCTAAGCCGCGCTTTAATAAAATAGGTTTATTGACAGAACCTGCCGCTTTTAACAATTCGAAATTTTGCATGTTACGTGCACCAATTTGAATAACGTCAATATAGTCAAGGGCCGTTTCAATATCAGCAGGTGTTACAATCTCACTAATGACCGCCATATCATACTCATCGGCAATTTGCTTTAAAATTTGCAGTCCTTCTAAACCAAGCCCCTGAAAATCATAAGGTGATGTTCTCGGCTTAAACGCCCCGCCTCGTAATAATCTTAAACCTTGCTTTTTAGCAGCCTCCGCCACTGCTGCCACTTGTTCATAGCTTTCTACAGAACAAGGGCCTACAATGAAATGCTGTGCCCCATTGCCAATCTTCTCGCCTTTAATATTGACAATTGTATTTTCAGGTTTCTTTTTACGGGATACAAGCAATGCTTTTCGATGATCGTCATGCTGCAGTTCCAGACCTGCCTTAAAGATTTCTTTAAAGATATGCTGCAGTGTAGATGTTTCAAAAGGGCCAGCATTGTTTTCCTCAATAAGATTCAGCATCGCTCTCTCACGTACCGGGTCGAATCGGTTCGTTCCCTGCATTTCTTTAAGTTTTCCGATTTCTTGCACAACTTTTCCGCGCTCGCTAATCAAATTTAAAATTTGCAGGTTAAGATCGTCCATTTGTTGACGCAATTCGTCTAAACGATTATCCGTCATTACATCACAGTCCTTTCACTTATGTTGGAGCTTTGAGCTTATGTCCGTTCTAAATAAGGATTAGGACATATTATAAACAACTTCAACCTGATTGTCACGACTTTTCTCCTTAGCGAATAACCGCTTTTCCGCAATGAAGTCCAAAAATGGCATAAACCGTTCAGTATATCGTTACAAATCGATCATTTGTAGAAACGTGGTTGAAGAATGGCCTAAAAGCATGTTCTTTATGCTTTTAGGCCATTTTCTCTAGATTTGTTCCGCCATTGCCTTTGAAGTGATATTCCAATGGGATGCATGCCATTTAACTTCTTTCTTGTTGATCATAAAAGTCTGTGGAGATTCATGTTTAATCCCAAATTTCTCAGCTATATAATTTGAAAGCGGGCGAGCCTCTTGGACATGTAAGAAATAAGCAGGTATATCGGCATGTTCATTGGTGAACTTTTCAAATTCATCATATCCGGCTTTACTGATAGGGCATGTGATACTATGTTTTAAAAACAAAAAAGATTCGTGCTCCTGAAGCAGTTGTTCAAATTGTTCAATGGTCGATATTTTTTCCACTAAAATCGCCCCTTATGATAGATAATATTATAGTTATCATATCATTTTTACACTTGCAGGCACAAATACAAAGACCTCATGTCTCTAGGGATATGAGGTCTAAAACAGTTGCTACGATTTCATACTATTTTCAATTTCGTCAAATGCTTGTTTCATTTCGTTGAGCTTTTGTTGTACATCAACAGCATCAGGAGAGGAAGGACGATTTTCCACTTCATCTTCTAGCACTTGTAAACTCGAATCTGGAAGTTCCTCCATTTGATCTTCTGAAGAGGATTTTCTCATCCCTTTTACTTTGTTTACCACTTCCGAAGACTGTTGAGAAATAGTGCCAGAAAGTTGTATGGTCTTATCTTTTGCCGTTACAGCAAGCTCTTGTCCTTTTTCCATCGCTGAATTTTTCACTTGTTCCGTTTTCAAGCGAATGTAAGTAGCCTGGTCATTAATATCAGACCGAAGCTCTCTTCCGGATTTAGGAGCTAATAATAGCGCCGTGGCCGCTCCTACTACTCCTCCAATGATTGTTCCCAATAAAAAATCCCTACTGTTTAACCCCTCTTTGCTCATGGCAACTCCTCCTTTTTCCCATTAAGTATACATTCTCGAACGGTCCATTTGTTCCTTCCGTTCTAGTGTTTCTTTTTCTTTTCCCATTTTTTGTTTTCTCGATTTGATACGCTCCCAAATATCAAGGGCCGCATTGCTCCATTGAACAACTTGGGCGACCGTTTCTTGATTAGCTTCTACCTGTTTAGAAACCTTACGGGAAACGCCCTTAATTGAGTTATTTAACCCTTGAATGGATTGACCGACATCCTTAACTGAATCGACCACTATGTTTAACGCTTCTGCTTTTTTTTGGATATCATCAGCTAATGCATTCGTTTTATGCAGCAGTGCTGTCGTCTCCGTTGTAATGCCAACCATCTGTTTTTCTACGCCTTCTAGTGTTCCTGCAACTGAATTTAATGTATGCTGAACAGAACGAAGTGTCTTTGAAATCGAAATGACAAGATAGAAAAAGGCAATCGCAATGATCGCTACGCTTATGTAAAGAATTATAATCATTAAATAATGGCACCTCCCGAATATTGTTACAAAATCATACCCAAATTTTTTTGAAAGTAAACAAATGACCCTGTAAGGACTCATAAATGTACTTCTATTATTTTTATTAACTCTTTTTCATTAAACTATAACGAAAATCCTTTTTTCTTTCATTTTGGAGCGCAAAGACCAAACAGTCAAGAGGAGAAGTCAATGGATAAACAAAAATAAAAGAATAGGGTACAATAAGAATGCAAAGCTTGATTAGACATAGGAGGCTATAAAATGAAAGACCCTCGCATTGAAAAACTCGCAAAAAACTTAATCAACTATTCTATTCGTTTGCAAAAAGGAGAAAAAGTACTGATTGAGAACTTCGGTCTGCAACGCGAATTGGTAAATGCTCTTGTGAAGGAAGCATACGCAGCGGGAGGCTATCCTTTCGTGTTATTAAAAGACCATTCGGTTGATCGTGCTCTTTTAATGGGAGCACAAGAAGAACAATTCAATATGATTGCCGACTTCGAAGCAAACGTCATGGCTCAAATGGATGCCTATATTGGATTGCGTTCAGGAGATAATATTTCTGAACAGTCAGATGTTCCAGATAACAAAATGAAGATTTATGGAAATACGGTCGGTAAAAAAGTCCATCGTGAAATTCGCGTACCAAAAACGAAATGGGTCGTACTTCGTTATCCAAACGCTTCTATGGCCCAGCTTGCCAAAATGAGTACGGAAGCATTTGAAGATTTCTATTTTGACGTATGTAACCTTGATTACAGCAAAATGGATAAAGCGATGGATGCACTTGTTGAATTAATGAACAAAACAGATAAAGTGCATCTTACAGGTTCCGGAACAGATTTAACCTTCTCAATTAAAGATATCCCGGCCGTCAAATGTTCCGGCCAAATGAACATCCCGGATGGTGAAGTGTACACGGCTCCCGTGAAGAATTCGGTAAACGGTACGATTACATATAACACCCCTTCACCGTATCAAGGGTTCACTTTTGAGAATGTCCAATTAACGTTTAAAGATGGCAAAATCGTAGAAGCAACTGCTAACGATACAGAACGTATCAACAAAATTTTCGATACGGATGAAGGAGCTCGTTATATCGGTGAGTTCGCTATCGGCGTTAATCCTTACATCCAACACCCTATGCAGGATATTTTATTCGATGAAAAAATTGACGGCAGTTTCCATTTCACCCCTGGCGAGTGCTATGAAGATGCTTACAATGGTAATCATTCCAACATTCACTGGGATATGGTGATGATTCAGCGCCCTGAATACGGCGGCGGCGAAATTTACTTTGACGATGTATTAATTCGTAAAGACGGCCGTTTTGTGCTCCCTGAACTTGAAGCCCTCAATCCGGAAAATTTAAAATAACTCTTCCCCCTGCTAAAGCAGGGATAAGAAAATGCTCCTCCCTTTTTAGAGAGGAGCATTTCTTATGCAAACGTCTTTTGATATAATTCTTCGAACTTTTGAATATCACCAGCGCCCATAAATACTAATACAGCACCCTTGTGATCTTTTAACATGACTGTCGTTTCTTCATTGATCAGTTCCGCACCTTCGATTTTCTCTTTCAAGTCATGGATGGATAACTTTCCATGATGTTCTCGTGCAGAACCAAAAATATCGCATAAATAGACTCGATCCGCTCCTTGCAGACTTTCAGCGAAGTCCGTCAAAAACGTCTGTGTTCTTGTAAACGTATGGGGTTGAAAAATCGCCACAATTTCGCGTCCTGGATATTTTTGCCGTGCAGCAGAAATCGTTGCTTTAATTTCAGTAGGGTGGTGCGCATAATCATCGATGAGAACCTGCTCTCCCACTACCTTCTCACTAAAGCGGCGTTTCACACCCTGGTATGTTTTTAAGCGTTCTTGAATAATCTGTACGTCAATTTCTTCGTAATGGCACAAAGCAATGACTGCCAGGGCGTTAAGAACATTATGATCCCCATAACCAGGAATTTCAAAAGACGCAAAGAACGTGTTGCGTACAAATACATCAAATGTTGATCCTGTTGTACTTTTTACAATGTTTCTTGCTTGAAAGTCATTTTCTGCATTTAATCCATAATAAAGAACAGGAACTTTTGCATGAATTTGCTGCAAGTGCTCATCGTCTCCGCATGCAATGATTCCTTTTTTGACTTGCAGCGCCATGTCTTGGAATGCACTAAATACATCATCAATGTTCGCAAAATAGTCTGGATGGTCGAAATCAATATTCGTCATAATAGCGTAATCGGGCGTGTACGATAAGAAGTGTCGTCGATACTCACAAGCTTCAAACACAAAATACTCACTGTCCTCTATGCCTCTTCCAGTCCCATCTCCAATCAAGTAAGATGTCGGCTTAGCTCCTTGCATCACATGTGAGAGCATTCCTGTTGTAGATGTCTTTCCATGTGCTCCTGTCACTGCAACACTTATAAAGCGCTCCATAAATTGTCCAAGAAAACGATGGTAACGAATTACCGGAATATCTTGTTCAAGTGCCGCCTGAATTTCTTCATGCGTATCCGGGAAAGCATTTCCCGCGATTACAGTCATCCCTTGATGAATATTCTCTTTATCAAAAGGTAAAATGCGAATTCCACGTTCTTCTAACGATTTTTGAGTGAAAATCTCTTTTTCAATATCTGAACCTTGGACATGGTAGTTCATATCATGCAGGATTTGCGCCAGGGCACTCATCCCTGTCCCCTTAATCCCCACAAAATGGTAAACTGTCATATAAAGAACCTCCAACATTCGTCTATCTGTAAGACAGTATATGACGGTTATCTAGAATTGCTCATTCCTTACAACCTCATGATTATGTAAGATCGATTTTCCGATGATCCTTGAGCATAACATTTTTCATTATATCACTCTTTAGAGGATTATACCATGGAATTTAAAGTCAATCCCTCTTTCACTATATAGCTTTCCCTTTCTTCCTAGGTCTATTGCATCAGTTCGAAAAAAGTGATCCCCCACTTCAAGCTGCAAGAAGTGGAGGATCACTGCCCATAAAAGTCAGATCAGATTAACTGGCCATCAGATAATAAGGCAATGTCCTGCTGCAATACCTTTGCTGGCATGTCCGGTACGTTAAGAGACTAACGACACAGTGTCACGCCGGAGCCCCCACCGTGAGAAGCTTCATTTCATTAAATGTCTACTTTCTCAAGACGGGGATTTGGACGATATCGTCTGCCTGCTTTTGCCTGATGCTCCCCGTTTAGAATAACGTTATCTCCAGTGAATCCAATATGAAGTTTTAATAAGCTGCTGCCTACTCCATAAATATCAACAGGTACGTTTTCCGCTTCGAACTCTTGAATACGCTTCTCGTTGAATCCGCCGGTAACCACAATTTTCACATGTTCAAACCCTTCTTGATCCAGCGCTTGTCGTAAAGCAAAAATCAGCTGGGCATTCACACCTCGCGGATCAAATGTCCCAAGCACTTCCGGGTTTCTGACAAAATATTGGTCAATCATTGTACGAGATGTATCGACACGCACTGCTTTTAATTTATCGCCAAATTCTCGTGCTACCTTTAAAGCATCTACAATCACATCATTGTTATAATCGACCAGTACCATTAGCTCATCGTCTGGAAATTTGGCATGATACGCTCTTGTTGCCTCTACAATATCTCCATTAAATAATTGAATAAGCGCGTGAGGCATCGTTCCCATACCGGCTTTTCCCCACCACTCATTCATCGCATGGGTGGCTTGTGCCGTTGAACCGCCTATATAGGCTGCATAGCCATCTCCGGCCTGCTGGGTGAAATGATCATCGCGATCCCCCATAAAAATAACCGGTTTCTTGCCTGCAGCTTTGACCACATTATATACGTTAGTCGCCACCGATGTTCTTCTCGCTAAAATTCCATCAATAACCCCTTCTAAATATCCAAAATTTTGATAAGGACCGGTCACAGTTAAAACTGTCTCAAACGGCTTAATTTTCTCTCCATCTTTCAAAGAGTAGATCTCTAACTTCTCCGGCTCATCAGCGAATGTTTTGATAAGAGCAATGACCTCGTCTGTCCCGCAAAGAACAGCATGCTCTTTTTGAAAAAATTGCATGGTCACAGTATTGTTCGGTTTAAATTCTTTTACTATTTCTCTTGTCTTTAAAAAATAAACGGCTGAAAACCAACCATCTTTTATACGTTCATCAAATTTAAAAGTACGATTCGTTAAGCGTTTAATTTTACCCTGTAACTTGAGTTCAATTTCTTTCATCCCCGAAACTCCTTATTTACGAAACTAAAATTTTTACATTATCTTTACATATAGTAAATCATTTTAAGATTGATGACAAATCCCTTTTACACTTAAACCTCCCAAATGAAAAAAGGTTGTAAATAAAACGGCCAGGAAAAGTCCCTTCTTCATTGCGTTTTATTCACAACCTTTTGAAGTTGAATTTCATATATATGGAATTTAAATTTTTAACATCATTCATCTTACATCAGGTTTAAATACTCCATTTGTACGGGTTCGCTTTAAAAGCAACCTGAATAAGCTAAAAAGGTTCTCATATAAGTCTTCGACAAGGGCCCTAAAACGACGAACTGGCATTTTGCAATTCGGTTAGCTCATCTTCCGTAATTAAAATATCTCTTGGTCTGCTTCCTTTTGCTTCCGATATGATTCCTTGTCCTTCCATCATATCGATCAGTCTGGCTGCACGATTATATCCAATTCGAAAATGGCGTTGCAAGCTTGAAGTAGATGCGCCGCCTTGATTTAATACAAATTCACAAGCCTCATAGAACAACTCATCTTCCTCTGAAGAGAAGTTTTGCTGTTTTTGGATCAAATCATTCTGTTCGAATAAATAATTTGGCTTCATTTGTTTCTTTACATGATCGACTACTGCATCAATTTCTTCATCCGATACAAAGTTACCTTGAACGCGTACAGTTTTAGAAGATCCATTTTCAAGCAACAACATGTCACCCCGGCCTAACAGCTTTTCAGCCCCCGCTGTATCAATAATCGTTCTTGAATCGACTTGTGAGGATACAGAAAACGCCACGCGTGTTGGCACGTTCGCTTTAATTAAACCTGTAATAACATCAACAGACGGACGCTGAGTCGCAAGCAACAAGTGAATGCCGCAGGCTCTTGCTTTCTGGGCAATACGACAAATTGCTTCCTCTACCTCACCGGGTGATACCATCATTAAATCGGCCAGCTCGTCAATGATAATGACCAAGTAAGGAAGTTCTCCGCTCTTTTCATTATGCTGTTTCACTTTTTCATTGTACTTCGTAATATCCCGGACCCCTGTATGAGCAAACAATTCATAACGTCGTTCCATTTCTTCGACAGCCCACTTTAAGGCAGCAGTGGCTGCCTTGGCATCTGTAATGACCGGACTCACAAGATGCGGAATCCCGTTGTAAGGGGCTAACTCAACCATTTTCGGATCAATCAGCATCAGTTTCACTTGATGAGGTGATGCTTTATATAACAAACTCACGATAATGGTATTGATACATACACTTTTTCCTGAGCCTGTCGCCCCTGCTATTAATCCGTGCGGCATTTTCTTTAAATCTATCACAATAGGAGTTCCGGAAATATCCAATCCCAACGCAACAGCTAAAGGTGACGAATGCTCTTTAAATACAGGGGTGCTTAAGATTTCCTGGATCAAAACAGCCTTACTTTGGCGGTTGGGCACTTCGATTCCAATTGTATTTTTTCCTGGAATCGGCGCTTCAATCCGAATATCCCTCGCTGCCAAACTCAACTTAATATCGTCTGTCAAGTTGGTAATTTTATTCACTTTTACCCCAGGCTCAGGATGCACTTCAAATCGGGTAACTGTAGGACCTTGTGTCATATTTACTACTTTGGCACGCACATTGAAATTTTTAAGCGTCATGTCGAGAAGCTGCCTTTGTTCTTCAAGCCACTGATGGTCATCTTCATGTTCATGTTTTGGAATACTCAATAGATTCATAGATGGAAATTCGTAAGCCCCTTCTCTATGCCCTGACAGAAGCGGAGAAGACGGAGACTCCGCTTGTAAAGAAGCCTTATCCTTTACAAGAGTCCGCTGGACGGCATGCTCTGTTTTTGAAAAGGGAACGTTGTTGGATTCTTTTTGCTCTCTCTCTTCTTTTGCATGTTGATTGGCTTGCCCGCTTATTGACATAGTCTGTGCTGATTGTGCAGACTTTCTAACCAGCTCTCTTTTTTCAAGTTGCTGACGATCTTTCTTCAACATCATGACATTAAATGGCACAAACGGTCGACGCGGGCGGTCTTGTTGTACAGGCTGCTTTGAATCGGCAGAAGGAGCTGGCTGTAAAGATTGATCGGTTCTTTCCATTCGCCCTATTCCTTCTGCAGCCTCCCGTACCTCCAATCGATCCGCTACTATGTCTACCTGCTCTTGTCTTGCCATGGCCGGCTCTGCTTCTACCGGTTGCTGCAGCTGTATAAACTGAGCTCCTTCCATCCGCTGTTCCGGCTCCACCATTCGTTCCGTTTCCACGTATGGCGTTGATTCCATCACCGGTTGTGCCTCTTGCGGCTGCTCTGACACTATCGCTTTTTCTATCTCTATGTAGGGAGCTGGCTGTACCACTTGTCTTGCTTCCGCCGATTGTTCCGGCCCCACTGTTCGTTCCGTTTCCACGTATGGCGTTGATTCCATCACCGGTTGTGCCGGCTCTACTGTTCGTTCCGTTTCCGCACGGAGAGTCCCTTGCATCATCTGTTTCTCTTCCATCCGCTGTTCCGGTAATTCCTCTCTCTTAAGGAACAATTGTCCTCCTGAATATACCCGGTTTTGCGTTTGCTCTGCCTGTGGCGAATGCATCGCAACGGGATGATGACCGCTGCCTTGTTTTTCCCTGGTCATTGAGGTGTTCTGAGCAAGGCTCTCTTCGCTCATAGGTTTGAATCGAAATGTTTGTTCATACAGAGATCCATAATCTGCTCCTTGTCTTGGATTCTCTCTTACATCTAACTTTGTGTCTTTGAATCTTACATTTCCAGGTATTGGCCCAGCTGATTTGCCAGAGTCTTCACCCTCGCTTCTTGCAGCATTATTGTGCGATTTATACTTAGGTCTTAACGGGGAGATTAGCTTGTCATATCTATCCGCTACCTCCTTATAGGCAGCAATTTCCCGCTCAGCCGATAAGTTGTTATAGCTGATTTTGGAACTTTGTAACATACTTACAGAAGAAGAAGGCAATTCAATTTCAATTGCTTTATCCACCGCTTCCCCCGGCCTTAAGGTCGATCTCTGCTTGAACCCATAAATTGGAGAAGGCACTTCCGTAGGACGGAACGGTCTCGTTCTTGTCTGTTCCTCTTTTGCCTGCTTCACTCCCCCCCGCTGCGGGTATTCAGCCTGTTCTTTCTCACGTAAGGGATTATTCCTATAAGGCTGTTTTCTAAGAACATGGTTTTCTGCCGTGTCCGCTTCTTTTCTTCTTCTTGGACGAGGCTCTTGTACTAATTCTTCATCCGGAATAAGAGGAAAACGGAACTTCCCTTGCGGATATTGATAGGCGACTCTTGCTTGTACTTCCCCCTTCTCCTTTTTAGGCTCCTCCACCAAAGGATGCTGCATCACCGGTTCCTTCTTTTTATGCACCGGTTCTTTTTTTATTTTTTCAATTTCTTTTCCGTCTTTCACAATAATTTCTTTTACTTCATATCCAAGGACATAGTCCATTACTTTACGAAACCAACCCAATTTTAATCACTCTTTCTCCATGTAACATATATTTTCCAAGTATATTTTAGCACGATATAAAGAAAGTAAAACCAAAAAACAAAAAAACCACTAGCCTATACTAGTGGTTTGTTATTTTATCAGAATAACCTCTATTTGTTAATGCATTTTGTGGATTTGTAAAGGTTGAAATATCCTTGTAAAAGAGCTTGGGCTTGAAGTCTTAGCTCTTTCATTACTGTCGGAAAAAGGGCTGCCCGATTTCATGCTCTTCTGATAAGACTAAAATACCTTTTTCTTGCGGGGCATTTGGTAAATCTAGCTCTCTTGCCGAACAAATCATACCGGATGATGCTACTCCTCGGAGTTCAGCGTCTTTAATCACAAGGCCGCCTGGCATAACCGCTCCCACTTTTGCGACCACGACTTTCTGGCCTGCATCTACGTTAGGGGCACCGCAAACAATTTGCAGTACTTCACTTCCTACGTCTACTTTACAAATGCTTAATTTATCGGCATTTGGATGTTTTTCTTTCTCTTTTACATAACCTACGACAAACTTCGGTGATAAATCGACCTCGATTTTCTCTTCAAAACCGTTTTTCGATAAAATTTCATTTACTTTCGCCGTTAATTCCTCTGTCAAATCAACTGGACCGTTGCTTGTTACTTGTACATATTTCGATGCATCGAACACATTATATCCCGCTGTTTCATTTGTTTCGGAGTTAAAGATACGGGCCACGTCCCCCTTTTTCTCAAAGGTGCGCCGCTCCAAGTCGATATCTTTTAATGTAATAATTAATGTGTCGCCAATTCCTGCTTTGTTATAAAAAATGTTCATATTCGAATCCTTTCTTTTTATGTTCTTCGATTCTTGCCGAGTATAAAAATTGGTTCCAATTGCCCGTCTTCATATAAAAACGATAGGGCTGTAATCGGGATGCGTCCATTTGTAAAAAAGCTCATTGTCATCTGGGCCAACACGTCATACCCCACATCATTCTGAATATCGGCTAAAATGAGTACATCTTGATGCGGTACAGCGACAGCCATCGTCCCTCTTACTTTTTCAGAAAACTGTTTTAAAAAAGCATCATTTAAAATTCGGCTGGCATCATAGCCATCGTTCGTATTGACAAAATAAAAAGCATTTCCTGCCACCGAATCTTCCTTAAGAGGGAGATTTAAAGAACGTAAGTTGAAGGCGGCAACCTCCCGAATTTGCGTATGGCTCCAATTTTCTTTTTTTAACATTGCGTGGTCGATAAGGCGGTACGTCTTTCCGAGATCTAATGCATAGTAGACCCGTGTTTCTGCCGTATGTTCATCATATACAAGCTCAATGTCTTCTGCTGTTTTTGTCGGAAAAGACGTAGAACGGATAACTGGATAAATATGCTTTTGTTTCCCTTGAAGCTCCTGCTCATCATGCATGACATTCAACGCTTCCGTTATATAGTATATCATCTCATCAAGAGCCGCTTCTTTTTTTTCCTCCCATTTTGCAATGAGCCCCGGCAGAGAGACTGTTGTCCCTTTTTTCGTTTCTTTATGTTCAACCCTTAAAGTGTCTTGCTTTCGATTATAAGAGAGGCTCCAGTCTTCATTAGCCAATCGCTCTTCCAGAAGCTTTCTCATTTTTTGGCTTGTCATCTTCAACGTTGATTCCCCCTACAAAGTCAGGATGGAAGGATATTAATGAACTCTTCGATTTGTTCTTTTGTTTTTCGTTCTTTATTAACATAGCGCCCTGTTTCTTTCCCATCCTTATAGGCAACAAAACTCGGGATACCGAAAATGTTCAATTCCACACATAAATCGATGAACTTATCACGATCCACATAATGAAACTGATAATTTGGATGATTGTCCATAATCTCAGGAAGTACCGGTTCAATAAACCGGCAGTCCGGACACCAGTCTGCAGAAAACATCATGATATGTTTACCGGATTGAATGACTTCTTTATATTGTTCGACAGATTCGATTTTTTGCATCGCTATCTTCTCCTTGTTGGGTATTTTGATTTTTATATAAATCCATCTTAATTTTTTACTATTAGCCGTTTCTTTTCAACCTGTTCATGCTCCTTCTGTTCCTGCCTCTTGAATTAGTTGAAAAGCTGACGTGGCCGCTTTTTGTCATGTCGGATTTTCAACGTGGATCTATATAATCGTTATGTTTATGAAATCATACGCTTTCCTTCAATGCAAGTCTTATACCTCACAGCCGATTCCTCAGCTTTCGTTTACGCGATGGAGGTATTGCCCGACTAACATTTTAACAATGTGGGTGAACATATCGGAGCGATTAACATAACCGCTTGTAAAAATCCCGATCGCTCCTTCTTTCTTACGCACACCTTTTTTTTGTGTGTATTCATCCATTATATCCCCGAGTTCAATACCTTGTTTTAAGGAACGGGAGACTTCTTCAGGCAATAAAATTCTCGCTCCGCCTGCTAAGATAGGTTCCCCCATCAAAGAAACAAGGGCTCCCCAGTTACATAGAAACATCCCGTGTTCGGTCTCTACTACACCACCCTCTAATCCAATGGCAAGGTCGGCTCCTGTTTCCCCTAAAGCATTCCGCGCTCGATTAACAGCCCCTTGAATGGTCTCCTCATCGGAAAAAGGTTGATTAGATACACCTGAAGATACTTCAACTGGTAAAATCTTTGCCTCCATAGATATTAAGGCGGATTCTACCGCTTGTACTTTAGCGGGGTTTACTGTCCCAACTGCTACATGAATCATTCACTCTCTCTCCCTTCTTATCAAAAAGTGCTCCTCATATGTAATTTTCCGCATTTGATAGGGTGTCCCAAAACCACGAAAAGGCAGGTAGTTTTAGGACACCCTTTACTTTCTTTTATGAATTGTTTCTAATCGTATCGACTGTCGTTTTATCCGAAGCCTTAACAAGACGGATTAATAGTTCTTTTGCAGCTGCATAGTCATCTATATGAATCATGGAAGCATGTGTATGAATATAGCGGGAACAAATACCAATGACCGCTGAAGGCACCCCTTCATTGGAGACATGCACACGCCCTGCGTCCGTTCCGCCTTGGGACACGAAGTACTGGTAAGGAATGTTGTGGGTTTCTGCCATATCTAACACAAATTCACGCATACCGCGATGTGTCACCATTGTGCGGTCGAAGATTCGAAGCAAGGTTCCTTTCCCTAATTGGCCGAATGCGTGTTTATCACCTGACATATCGTTAGCCGGACTTGCATCAAGGGCATAAAAAATATCGGGGTTAATCATATTCGCTGCTGATTGCGCCCCTCTTAATCCGACTTCTTCCTGGACGGTTGCCCCGGAGTAAAGGATATTGGGCAGTGTCTCACCTTTCACTTCCTTCAACAGCTCAATCGCAAGCCCGCATCCGTAGCGGTTGTCCCATGCCTTCGCTAATATTTTCTTTTCATTCGCCATCGGGGTAAACGGACAAATCGGAACAATTTGCTGGCCCGGCTTAATCCCCATTCGTTTAGCGTCCTCTTTATCATCGGCTCCTACGTCAATCAGCATGTTTTTGATATCCATCGGCTTATTGCGCTGTGCTTCCTCTAAAAGATGGGGCGGGATAGAGGCAATGACTCCTACAATTGGATCGTTATCTGTCATAATTTGAACTCTCTGAGCGAGCAGCACTTGACTCCACCAGCCGCCAAGTGTTTGAAATCGAATAAGACCTTTTTCCGTAATAGATGTTACCATAAATCCTACTTCATCCATATGTCCTGCCACCATGACAGTCGGGCCTTTTTCATCCCCAACTTTTATGCCAAAAATGCTTCCAAGCCCATCTTGCGTGATTTCATCCGCATACTTCGATAACTCACTGCGCATGAATGCACGAACGGCATGCTCGTTCCCGGGTGCTCCCGGAAGCTCTGTTAATGTTTGAAATAGCTTCATTGTATCTTGATTCATCGCTTTTTCTTCTCCTTTATCTCTCTAAGGGATGGTCAAAATTCTGCTTTTTTCAAGAAGAGAAAATCGTACCTTAGAGACCGATTCATTCAACCAGCTGACTTTCTTTTATGTACTTATGCCATCTCTCATCTAATTTTACAAAAAACATGAAATACTTGCCACTTTTCCTCTTTATCGTTTCAGGATACTTAACAAAAGCAGACCAATTTTGTATACTTTTCATATGACTCGACCATACATTTCCAAATATGAATGGAAAGAGAGATGACTTTTTTATGAAATGGAGAAATCTGTTAACCGGATTTGCAATCGGATTTGCGGCAGCTTATGTCTACCAGAGAAATCAATCTTCTTTATCATCAAGCGAGGCATTACATATTGTCAAACAAGCATTTAAGAAAAATGGGACCATTGATGGATCATGGATTGATACAACAACCAAAATCCTTCGGAAACACGATATGTTTTTTGAAGGATTTAACGGCGGCATTATTCGCACTGTTGATAACGAACAAGAACACTTCGAATTTTTCATTGACCAAAACAGCGGAGCCATTCTAGAGTTAAAGAAAATTTAAGAACACTTAGCGCCGGCGTTCTACTTTTTCAATGATTTCGCCTTGCTCGTTCCACTTTAACGCTCGGTAATAGGCATCATGATAGAAACTAAACCAGGCATTATGCACCAGACCGTATTGGATCCACTTTTGTTTTTGTTCAATGGATGTCATGGGATAGTCGTCATATGCCATTACCCAAAGTGGATTTTGATGAGCATGCGTAGGCAAAATATCAGCTAGATGCAGCAGAACTTCATTGGCGCTTTCGATGACAATAATCGAATGCCCGGCACTATGTCCTCCGGTATGAACCATTTTAATTTCTTTCGTCACTTCATATTGTGTTGAGAACGGGACAACTTGATTCTCAATCGCTTGCCAATTTTCTTTCCAATACGTATTTTTCGAACGGATATTAGGCTCCCTCATTTCATTCCATTCAATTTGTGAGGTAATGATTTGAGCGTTCGGGAACATAGATGATAACTCTTCCTTCTTCATTTTCGTCAATCCAAGTACATGATCAAAATGCAGGTGAGTCATTAAAACCATATCAATATCTTCAACCGATAATTCTAAATGCCGTAAACACTCATCTACGGACGACTCTTCTGTCACCCCGAAATTGCGAAGTTGCTTCTCGGACAAACGTCCTTTTCCCATTCCGGCTTCCACTAAAATATTTTTTCCATCCACTTGAATTAAAAGGGGATCTGCCCTTAATTCAATTTGATTTTTTTCATTCGGAGGGTACTTTTTTGACCAAAGCGCCTTAGGAACCACTCCGAACATGGCACCTCCATCAAGATAATTATTTCCTCCATTCAACCATGTAAGTTTCACTCGACCAACTGTTAACGCTTCCATCATTTCCACCCCCAACTTCATTTCTTTTTCATTTTAACATCAATAAGTAAAAATATTCAAAATATTGAATGCGAACCGGTGTTTTAAACTAAAAGGAGAATGGCTCAAATGGTATGCCTTTTATACCATTTGAGTCATTCCCTTATTTTTCATTCAAGTATTTTACTTCACAACGGTAAATACGTTGTCCTCTTTGAGAGAACTTCTCTTCATACTCCGTCATGACATTGCCTTCAAAGTTGCTTTTGTGTAAATCCAGACTTAAAAATTTCAACAACAATCCATATTCTGAAAAGCTCATTAATGAATATTCAAACAAACCTTGGTTATCAGTCTTAAAGTGAATTTCTCCTCCGTCCACAAGAATGTTTTCATATGATCGGAGGAAAGTTTTATAAGTTAAACGGCGCTTTTCATGACGTGTTTTCGGCCATGGGTCAGAAAAGTTTAAATAAACGCGGGCAACGTCATTTTTGGTAAAATACTTTTCAAGTTCATTCGCATTCACATTCAACAATTTTAAGTTTGGTAATTCTTCTTTAATCAAGCGTTCCAAGGCACTGACAATAACACTTTCATACAATTCAATGCCAATATAATTAATGTGTGGATTTTGTTTAGCCATCCCCACTAAGAATTGGCCTTTGCCTGTCCCTACTTCAATATGCAAAGGATTTGTATTACCAAATACCTCACTCCATTTTCCTTTATACTCTTCAGGATTCGGAATAACATACTGGGGATATTGAGCAAGCATTTCTTTTGCCCATGGTTTATTTCTTAATCTCATGATGACACCTCATTTTATATAATTACAAAAACAAACAAACCGGCAAGGGGAATCATAAGGGTGAAACACCCTTATGATTCCCCTTTACCCATGAATAATTGTCTCTTCCGTGACAAAACTAATAGCATCTATTTGCAAAGGATGTGACATGATGCCTTTAAGTTATAATGACCAGATGTCTATTTTAAGAGATATTTTATCAAATCATCAAAGTGATTGTTGTGGAACCGTATCGGAATGCGAACAAGTTGAAAGACTTATTAACTCAATGCTTGGAAATCAGGCAACGAACGAGCAAATCAAAAATACTCTTTATAACATTTATGATTACAGCCAACGCGGGAAAAATACCCAGCATTTAGACCAACACATTCAATCAAATCAGCAAAATTTATCACAATGGGTAGATGAATTGAACAGCTTCTCATAAAGCGGGAAAAGATGTATTGGCGCCATTATTTAAACAAATCCATTTAAATAATCTTGCCAATACTTCAGCTCCGCTTCTTCGTTTTTGTATTTATACCATTTTATTGAGAAGATGATCTGCCCGATCACATACCATTTCATGCGCTTTTCAAGATCCTCTGTTAACTTTTCGCCATATAAATTAAGCCACTCACCCCAATTTTTCCTCGGGATGTATGAATATAATAATAAACCAAGATCAATGGCAGGATCGGCAATCATGGCTCCATCCCAATCAATCAAATAAAGCTGATTGTCTTCACTTAATAACCAGTTATTATGATTAACATCACAGTGGCACACAACGTATTTTTCTGCCTGAATGTTAGGAAGCTCCCGCCACAAATAATCAAATCCTTTTTGAATAACAGGAAGTCTCTTTAAATCAGGATGCATATCAGCTTCCAATTGCTCCAGTAACTCTTTTGGAAGCAGCGGCATTTTTCCAAGCCTCTTCAACATGTCCAACAATTCTTTTGAATGATGAATTTTGCTTAGTAAAGCAGCCACTTTTTTTGAATCCATATCCTCTGCTTTGAGCTCTCTTCCGGTCAACCAATGTTGAGCCGTAATGACATCTCCGTTTTCCATTCTTTTTGTCCAAACAAGTTTAGGAACAATCCCTTCTGCTGACAAAACGGCTAAAAATGGAGACGAATTGCGTTTTAAAAACAGCTTTCGGTCTTTAAATTTGGCAAAATAGGCCTCTCCAGTTGCGCCGCCAGCAGGAGTAATTTCCCACTCGCTTCCTAATATATGTTCCAACCAATTCACCTTCAATTTCAACACACATTTCATCTCATAGTTTGTCCTGCTCTAACGGGTGGTATAATCATTGCTTTTCCAAGAAGATAACCGTTCCTACAAGCTCGGTTAATTTTACTTCGTTTCATGTAAAGAAATAAAAAAGACAGCTATTGAACCCTCTTTATCAACAGCTATCTCTATAAATTTTAGCTCTAAGTCTATTTTCTAGTCAAGTACAAGGATGAATAATTACATTTGAAATAAAACTAAGGCGCTGACAGGCGATACGTTTATTTCCTTTCCATTAATCAGATCATACCCTATTGGATCAGCATATCGGTCATTTGCAGCCACTTTCCACCTTTGCGCTTCTTTTAGACAAAACGTTTGGTTTTGTATGTCATCATTAAAAGCGACTGTAATGGCTGACCATGGCCCATACTCTTTCACTCCTAATAATTGGTAAACAATGAGGCGGTCATTCGTGTCTAAAAATGATAGATGTCTGCGGATCAATGGAGCATTCGGCAAACGAAAAGCCCGATGATGCTTACGGATTGAGATGATGCCTTTTATATATTCAACATCTTCTTTAAATGTGTATTTTCTATCCCAGTCTAATTGATTGATATGATCAGGAGATTTATAGCTATTTTCCACTCCTTGCTTTGTTCGATAAAACTCTTGACCGCTGTGAAGGAAGGGAATGCCCTGCGATAGCAAAACCATCGTAGTAGCTAATTTTTGCCTTTTTCTCAATATGGCTTCCTCTTCAAAATCATTGCATTTAACAAGTTTATCCCAAAGAGTGTGATTGTCATGTGACTCCACATAATTGATGGTTTGATTCGGTTGACAGAACAATCCTTTCTTGCCTTTTGTCAAAGCAATGCTTCCGGCAATACACTGTTTGACCTCCTCTTTTCGATGGGGATGTCCCAAGGCAAATCCCCGATCATATAAGTTAAATGTACTTCCTTTTATACAGTCACGAAACCGGTCATTAAAATGAGCAATTCTTGGCAGTGCAACCGCATTTTGAATCGTAGCTTTACGTTCATGAGCTAAAGGAGTATTTAAATCCCATCCTTCACCCAATAAAAGGATGGAAGGATCTAATTGGTCCAGCTGAAGCCGAACCTCCTTCATCGTTTCGATATCTAAAATTCCCATCAAATCAAATCTAAAACCATCTACATCATATTCCTTTACCCAAAATAAAATAGAATCGATAATAAACTTTCTCGCCATCACCCGTTCGGACGCAAAATCATTTCCCACTCCCGTGCCGTTCGACGGCATTCCATGTTCATCATGCCGGAAGAAATAACCCGGCACCAGTTGCTCAAACGCAGACTGCTCACGAATAAACACATGGTTAAATACGACATCCATAATGACCCGGATTCCATTTTCGTGAAAAATGGCAATTGCCTGTTTGAGCTCTTTCATTCGGATATACGGATCATGGGGATTAGAAGCATAACTTCCCTCAGGTACTTGGAAATAAAGCGGATTATATCCCCAGTTATAGCTTTTTTCCGGTTCCAGTTCATTAACACCCGCAAAATCATTAACAGGGAGGAGCTCTACATGGGTTATCCCCAATTCTTTCACATAATCGATACCCGTTATTTGGCCATAAGCACCTTTTGTTCCTTTTTCGGTTAAGCCCAAATATTTTCCTTTCTGCCTTATCCCACTGTTTGGATGGATAGAAAAATCGCGGACATGCACTTCATAAATAATCGCATCCGTTTCATAGTGCATAGGCGGACGGGATGCTTTTTTCACATCAGCCTTCTTTAAGTCAATGATTACACTGTATTCACTATTCGCTGTCATCGCCTTTGCATAAGGGTCGTTTACTTCCCGCCACACATCGTTTACACAAACAATAAAAGAATAAAAATGCTTTTCGAGGTTCCCTTTAACTGTACAGCTCCATGTTCCGTGCGACTCGCGGGTCATATCATTCACTTTTTCTTCTTTTGTTTCAGGATTGACGATCTTTAACTTCGCCCTCGTAGCAGTTGGAGCCCAGACCTTAAATAGGCTTTTTTCTGTGCTGTACGTCACACCAAGGTCTTGGCCCTTATAGTAAAACATTGAATCAAACTCATCCGTACGAATCACGGCCCCGATCTGTAAATTCGTTCGCCCCCCATACTCGTCTATAACTTTATACTCATAGCCGATCTGTACATAAAATGTGAGCGGACACTCATATTTCACATGATTTGATAGCTCTGTTTTTCGATCATAGACAAGAGGTTCATGAAGTTCGTTTCCACAAAAACAAAAAGAATCCACATGCCCATCGTGATACGCTTTAGGGACTAAGACTGTAATCAAGTCCATTCGATCTAAATAGGCCTCAAATTTGCAATCAGCCTGCTTCAACATTTCCTCCCCCTTACGTCTAATGTTTTAAATGATTTCACTCAAACCATCATCATTAAAGAAACGGATTAAAAATTAAATTTAATAACATTTTTCACTTATCACATAGTCATAGAGAGGGATATACCGCTTTGCCAATATCCATGTGCATAAATCGTGATATCATTATCAACATTTTAGACAATTGTTATTTATTAATACAAAAGGACAACCACATTCTAGAACAACGTTTAAAGCGCTTACAAATATCCGTATATAACTCGCCTATGTTTAGTGGTTTCACCTGGTTCAAAAAAGCAAGCCCCATCTTCGGGAAATGGTCTTATAAAGCTAATAGGCGAGAAACGAACAGCTAAATATGAGAAACTTATTCTATTGTATACGTGCTATATAAATCCTAAAAAAATCATCTTTTTTACTAAAAATGAACCGTCAAGTAACCCTTGATTTTACCGGGTTTCTCATGACGGTCCATTTTCAGGCGGTTGACTCAAATCATGTTTTTATGCTTTTGAGTCATCCCCTTCTTCTATTTCTTCTTCCAAGTTTCCTAAAAAAGTTGTTTGACTGTTCGCAAGCAAAGCTTGTGCAGCCTTTAATTGAATATGCTTTAAGGGAGAGGATAGCTGGCGAAGCTGGGTAAACCACGGAGAATAAGTACGTTTATCAATTATTTGAACTCCGTACGGCGGAGCGGGACAATCGATAAAGCCGTTATGGCTTAGAATGACTTTATGAATGGGAAAATCCACTCCATGAGATTCATAAAGTCTGCGTACAATTTGCTCCATTCTGTTTAACCCGATCATCGGATTTAACACTTTTCGTTGTGATTTTCCCACCAGTTCATCCCAAAAACGCTCCTTTGAATATTGAAATACACTGCCTTCCTTTCCTTCCAGCATTGAAATGCACCATGTTTCGGTAGGGCTGATTAAAATAACATCCGCTTCAACAGGAGCCTTTTTTACTAAAAAGATAGGTTTATAGAGGACAAGATATGTATCAGGAAACCTTTGCAAAAAGTACTTCAGCGTACTGTCGTGATGGAATCGCCGTTCAAGACGCGATTGTTCCATCAATGTTGAACTTGCCCACTTTAACTGAAAATCAAATAAATGATCTAAAAACAATATCTTTAAATCTTCTATTGTCTTCGGTTCTGTTGTAAACGTATATAGAAATGAATCTTCATGGAGAGAAGAAGGGAATTCGTCAGATTCCTTCCGCTCCGATTCTCTTTCAGATTGTTTTTCCCGCTTTAAAATGCCTTTCAACTTTTGCATGAACGGCTTTTTATTTGACGCCTGGAGCTGTTCTACTGAAAACGCATCCTGAAATCCAAAGTCTTGGAGCAGCCGGCCCGTTTCAAAGGCTGATTTGACACTTTGCCAATTTTTCTTTTTTAAACGAATATATTGAGTCGGGTAATGATAAATATCCTGCTCGTAACGAGAAATATAGTCTTGTAATTTAATTAACTGTGCCATAAACAATCAATCTCCTAATCCTAATTATAGCGGCCGCCCCTATTAATATCGGCTGTCAATACATTTTTAACAGGTGGTACAATGGATACGCCAATACCACAACTGGAGGCCCTAATAGCTCATTAATCCATTTTGCTCCCCCCATATACGCCCCGTAATCAATATTAAACATGAATAGAAGTCTAACGGGTGGTGGTAGCTGCGGGAACAAGCAGTGGACTTGAAAACTTTTTATATAAAAACCTCATAATAAAATAAAGGATAAGCGTTCCTAAGAGAGCCATAAAAATAAGATAATCATCCCGATAATGCTTCCCGGAACAGGAATATACAAGCTTTACTGAATCCACTCCCCAGCCTTGTAAAAAATATATAATTCCCCGATTTGAATGATGATCGGCGCTATTCTCTTCAAAAGTTATCCCTTCCCTTGTAACTGGAATTTATGAATGGGTTCATAGCGCGGCTTACGATGTAAATGGATTTGAAACAAATTAAAACTTTCCACACTAAAAATGGTGTCATGAGGAGGAACAATCATTTCATTCCGATAAGATTCATAAGGAAAGGCTCCTTCCCCCTTCCACTGCTTTGCAATCGTAATGTGAGGACGATAAGGCCGTTCATCCAGACGAAAATCTAAATTTTTACACTCACGGGCAATATCTACTTGAAGCCGATTTAAAGGGGAACTATCGTTTACACCAAGCCAAACTACCCGCGGACTTTCCGACTTTCCGAATGTTTGAAGAGAAGAGATTTGCAAATCGAATGAACGGTGAGACGCAGCAACTTCCATTAAACGCTTTACAAGCACTGTTTTCTGATGTTCAGGTGTACCTCCCAAAAACACGAGCGTTATATGATAATCCCCTTCACTAACCCACGTTTTAAAAGAAAGATTTGGTTGGTTCTGCTTCCTCCAATTCGACAATCGTTCTTGAATCTCTTTTGGAATGCTTACACCAATAAAGTAATGAGCCTGACTTGTCAATGAATTCACCTACTTCATCAAAATATGTTTCTCTGTGTAGCATAACGATTTGGCGCCGCTTTTAACCGAAAAGTTCAAAAAAACATTTTCTTTCCTTCGTAATCTCTCTAAACAGAAAAGGGATGTTATCTAAAAGATAGGCACATTTTAATTTTATCGAATTTCCTACATTTATTATACGAAATGGACCGCTTCCTTGATTTGTCGTAATCCCAACAAACAAACGAAGCGGTCCATGAAGATAATTCAGCCGGACATGTTTGACTCAGCTAAGTCACCTTTTTCCAAATTTTTAATAAAAAATGTTAACGCACACCCCACTAATGTGAGAACACTAAAAAAGCCGTAGACTGTAGACACGGTGTATTTTTCTAACATAAGACCGCCTAAGAAAGTGCAAAACCAGCTCCCCAATCCATTCCCCATAGCTGCATACAAAGATACGGCTGTTGCTCTTACATTCGTTGGTGCCAAGTCCCGTACATATTGTAAAGCGGCCGGGATAAACAAACCGGTTGAAAATCCTTGCAAGATAGTTGTTGCATAGACTATCGTTAAAGACGGCTCAAAGAAATAAAGTGTCCAGCGAACAAGTGCAATAAAAGATGACAATAATAAAATGTGCAAGATTCCCAGTTTTTGAATCCAGGAGCTCGCAAATTTCATGAAGGGCGCTTCACTTCCCGCAGCGAATAAGAAAGCGAGACCAACACCGGTTAATGTACCGCCTAGACCTGTAATATAAAGGCTAAAGTAGAAATTGTTGGCATAAATGGGACCAAAGATCAAAAATGTGGCCAGCAAAAACAGCATGAATTTAGGCATTTTGACTAAGCGGGAAACATCTTCCCGCAAATTCACCTTCAGCGTTTGACTTTCTTTCGGCAGCTGCCATGCAAACAATGCCGCTAAAAATAAAACAACCGCAAATACGTAAAAAATGATCTTTAAGCCAAAAGTTTCTGCCAATCTCCCCACAACCAATACAGACACGGCAAAGCCGATTGCTCCCCACAGACGAATTGCTCCATAGTTGCCGTTTGCTTTTTGAACATAATTTAACGCGATACTATCAGAAATCGGGATAATGGAACTCTGGAAAAATGCCAGCAATGCAGCTATCACTAAAAATGCCGCATATTGCTCGATAAAAGAAAAGAAATAGCCAACCATTCCCGTCCCCATTAGAGTAAGCGTTAAAACCAAACGCGGTTTTTGAGTGTAATCAGCAATCATTCCCCACAGCGGCTGAATAAAAATCATCACGACAGGACTGATAGACATAATCGTCCCTACTTCCGCTCCTGATAGCCCCACAACATCTGATAAATAAACGGAAAGAAGAGGAAATAACCCTCCGATTCCAAAAAAGACAAGAAAATAAAAAAGTACAAAAACGGCTTTCGTATAGCCTTTTTCTTTATTTAGGGCTAACTGCATACATAAGATGCCACCTTTTTAAAGTGATAGATTAGTAGTTTTAGAGACTAAAGAAAGAACCGCTTTCCCTGCACAAGAGAGAGCGGTTTTTTCATCAAATGTATTTTATCATAATTGACTATAAATTGGTGAAAATAATTTTGAGGGTGTCTCAAAGAACATCCTTTTGAGACACCCTCCTGCGATGGACCGTCATTATAAATCCAAGAAAATCAAGCATGGCGTTGACGCCCATCACAGGAAAAATGGATGATTACCGTCATCTGGAGGCTTTTGAGTCAGCCCCTTTATTTCGCTAATTCGTATATAGCTTGTGCATAAATGGCCGCGGCTTTTAACATATCTTCAATCATGATATATTCGTCCTTTTGATGGGCCAATTCCTCTCGGCCAGGGAATAATGGTCCGAATGCTACCCCTGCTTTCAATGAACGGGCATAAGTGCCTCCACCAATGGAAAGCAATGTCGCCTCTTCCCCTGTTTGTTCCGTATACACTTTCTGTAACGTTTTAATCAGCTCATGATCTTGTTCTACATGATGAGGTTTGGAATCAGAGACATTTTCCACGTTCATATGATAAGCTGCACTCATTTGACGAATCGTATCAATCGTTTTTTCAATGTTCGCTGTAACCGGATAACGGGTATTGACACCTATTTTACCGCCCTTTGTTTTATCATAATGAAGAATACCCACATTGATCGTTAACTTTCCTGTAATATCATCACTGTAGTTTACGTTCAGCTTCTCACCTGTCGTATCTCCCACAAAATATTGATACACGTACCCGATGAACTCTTTTGCCTGCTCATCCAACGGCAATGTATGTAAAAACTGACTTAATATCAAGCCCGCATTTTCCCCTAATTCAGGAACGCTGCCATGAGCTGATACCCCTTCAAGCTTTAATGTAACGAGTTGGCCTTCCACGTTGACCTTTCCCTGTAATTCACGCTCTTGCAAAAAGGTTTCGAAAGAAGAAGAAAGATCAACAGAAGAATCATTTACGACCAAAATAGCTTCCGCAAAATCAGGAACCATATTATATCTTCTGCCTGACTGGAATGTTTTTAATACTATTGTCCCTTCTGTTGATAAACTGCTGTTTTGGATCAAATCAAAGTCGGCAATCCCTTTTTCGGCATAAATAATGGGGAAATCCGCATCGGGCGCAAAACCCATTATTGGCATTTCTTCGTGCTTGAAGTAGTGATCCACACATTGCCAGCTGCTTTCTTCATCGGTTCCCAAAATGATACGGACCCTTTTATTTAATGGCAGATTCAATTCTTTTACGATCTTCATCGCATAATAGGCTGCCATTGTTGGTCCCTTGTCATCAATGGCACCGCGCGCATAAATGTTCCCATCTTTGATTTCCGCTCCATATGG
The DNA here is from genome assembly GCF_042649685.1 of Bacillus songklensis. Classification (NCBI taxonomy): domain Bacteria; kingdom Bacillati; phylum Bacillota; class Bacilli; order Caryophanales; family Bacillaceae; genus Bacillus; species Bacillus songklensis. The sequence continues at coordinate 786,411 of NZ_JBHRZT010000020.1, forward strand.
ATTGGTAGACCACCCATCGCCTTCAGGAACAACGTCCACATGACAAAGAATGCCAATTAGTTCTTTTCCGCTTCCCATTTCAATATGGCCTGCATAGCCATCTACATTTTTCGTCTTGAATCCGTCTTTTTCGCCCAGTTGCAGCAAATGGGTTAAAGCACGGTGGATTCCTTCTCCAAAAGGCATCTCTTTCGTTTTGGTCGATTCGTCCAGCACGCTTTTGATTTGCAAAAATTGTTGCGTATCTTGAATCAGCTGCTCTTTTCGTTTTTCCACTTCATTCAACCAATTGATGTTTTCCATGATCCGATTACTCCTTTTCGTCATCTACTTTCTCACTTTATCACATTTTTTTTTGAAAACAAAAGGGAAGAACATGGGCAAAACAAAGCAGGATTTTTCAGTCTAAATTTTCAGTCTTTTTAATAAAATGTAACAAAACAGGAATAATAAAGGAGGGTGTTACAGAGAAATTACATAATCATATCAGTTTTTTGTAAATATTGTGTTAATTTGTGCATTTGCCTTTTAATTTCCAATGGATTTTGTGTACAATATAATTGTAGAAATTTTTACTTTAATAGTGCTTGACATCTTAGAGTGGGTAGTAAGCTTTGCCATGCGAAAAAATGATAAGGAAGTGGTTGTTTGAAACCTTCAACTAACCGAATGCTAACTCGTATCAAAGCAGTCTACATGTTTATCCGTAAAAATGGAACAGTGACTACACAGGAACTGGTGGATGAATTTGGTATTACACCAAGAACCATTCAACGAGATTTAAACGTGTTAGCATATAACGACCTAGTTCACAGCCCGAGCCGTGGCAGATGGGCAACTACAAGCAAAAAAGTAAGGATGTCGTCATAATAAAATGGCATGGAAGTAAAAATGATATAAAGACAAGCACTTAAATATGGTACACCCATATAATGATTGAAATAATTTAGAAAAGAACCTTTCATTGTAAAAGGTTCCTTTTTTCTGGTCATATATCTGTTGGTGTATAAGATTGTAATAATTCTATCTCTTCCTCCGTTAATTCTCTATATTCTCCAAGCTCCAACCTGTCATCCAGCTGCAACGGTCCCATCGAGATTCTCTTTAAATACGTCACTTTTTTCCCTACCGATTCAAACATTCGTTTCACTTGATGAAATTTGCCTTCCGTAATCGTTAACTCAATCTCTGATCTGTCCCCGCTTGATAAAACGGTTAGCTTAGCCGGTTTGGTCATATATCCATCATCCAGTATCACACCCTGCTTAAAAGCTTCTACATCTTCTCCTGTCACAGGCGCGTTAATGCGGGCAAAATATGTTTTTGGTACATGTTTTTTAGGAGACAATAACTTATGTGATAGTTGTCCGTCATTTGTCAGCAATAAAAATCCTTCTGTATCCTTATCCAGCCGCCCTACCGGAAAAGGCTCATATACCGCATCCTCCAACTCCAACAAATCTACAACCGTTTTTTGCTGCAAATCTTCCGTTGCCGAAATAACCCCTTGCGGTTTATTCATCATTAAATAAATAAATTCTTTATAAGAAACGATTTCTCCATGGACGGTTACTTCTTGCTCATCCGGATTGACCTGTGTTTTTGGATCCTTAACTACTTCTTCATCTACCTTAACAGCCCCGGATTTCAATAACCCTTTCACTTCTTTTCTGCTGCCGTATCCAACGTTAGCCAGTAATTTGTCAATTCTCATTTTTACACCTCTAACTGTCTAAATCTCCCTATATTGTACCACGATATTTACTTCTCTATTTTCTTTCTATATAAATCCAACTTAATCTCTCGACATAAGCCGAGTTGCTTTATTCTATTCATGGCTTTTTTGTTCTTGCATCCTGGATAAGCTAAAAAGGTTCAATGTGGATTTATATAGTCAAGAATAGGCATTTGCTCTATTTCACATTCGTCTATTTTACATACACTAAGGTGTAAACTTAAAAAGGAGTGAATTTCAATGTATTCTTATTATTATGATTCTATGTATAATATCCCTCAACAGGTTTATGAACCAGTGTATGGTGTATCTCAAGAGACTTATGATCAATGGTATGATGGACGCCAACAATTTCCGGGCGGATTTGGTCAACAATTTGGCCAACGCTTAAATCGTCTTGAAAGAGAGGTAGAGCGTCTTGACAGACGTGTCAGCCGAATCGAGCGCAGATTAGGGATGGGATTTTAAAAAAAGAAAGGGGAGTCCTTCTCCACGGGCTGTCGAGAAACCTCGACAGCCTATTTATTTGTCTTTTTTCTTCATTTATTCACCGCGTTAATTTGTTATAATATACGTAACTTGATTGAGACGGTGAATCCTTTATGTTTCATACAAGAAAAGAAACCCAAAATGAAATAGAATTTGTCTGCATCCATGATTTAGTGCCGAAGGATCATCTTCTTTGCAAAATGGATCAGTATATTGATTTTTCCTTCATTTCCTAAAAGGTTCGTCCTTTCTACTGCGAGGACAACGGTCGCCCTTCTTTGGATCCTCTTATTTTATTTAAAATGGTGTTCATCAGGGCTGACTCAAAAGCCTTCAGAAAAAAACGTTCATGTTTTTTGATCAGATAGACAAAACTAAAAAGAATGATTGCTTCATCCCTTTTAAGATTTTAACAGAAGCAAAAGCCCCTCTTACCGGTTATAAAGATTAATAAATCAACATACAGATGAGGTGTGATTCCTTGGAGGAAGTCGTCTTAGCACTTGTAACGGGAGGTTTTGTGGGTTTTTTATTCACGCTATTCCGTTTACCATTACCTGCTCCACCAGTTTTAGCGGGCGTAGCAGGAATAATCGGCATTTATTTAGGACATAAGTTGTTTAACTGGGTTTCTATTTTCTTTAAATGAGCTTACAAAGGTTCTCGTATAAGCGATTGCCAAGAACCCTTAATGCCGCTTGGTGATCGCTTATGCGTAAAGAATTTGACATGGGCGTTTTTGGCTCATGTCAAATTCTTTACGTGGATTTATATATATTTTTTCTTTCCAAATTAATACTCCAATTAGTGCGATGGCTGCCGTACTTACTCCAGACCAAACAGCATAGGCCTCAATGTGTATAAACTCAACATACCTATTAGATAAACTAAGACTAAAAGAGAGGACCCGTCATGAAAATCCAGCAAAACCAGAGGATTCCGTGACGGGTCCGTTCAGTAAAGATCAACTTTTGTCATTGATTAGAGACTTATGGGACAGCCTCCTTTTTACACACTCTTTTGCCTTAATAACTTTCGACGGATGGTATTTTCCAATCGCTTACCCATTACCTTTTCCAACAAACCAGAGCGATATGATGCATAGAAATAAACCCCTGCTCCAATGATGGCTCCTGTCATCGAAATCACTCCCGAAGCGAGACGTCCATCCTCATACGTCATAAACAATGATAGGCTATATTGTACCGATAAAACGGCTAACCCCATTAATAAAGCAAAAATCGTCATTAATAATGATCGCTTAATGAGCACCTGGAAATCATAATGTGCATGTTTTTTAATCATATAAAACGTATACACAATCGAAACCGTATAGCCTAAAGCGGTCGCTAAAATAGAGCCAATTTCATGGAACACGAAAATGAATGGCATATTAAACACGATTTTTACTAAAAGACCAAGCACTAAGCTAATGACAGCATATTTCTGTTTATTAATTCCTTGCAAAATAGCCGCATTCACTGTAAAAAACGAAAACCATAAAGCTAAAGGAGCGTAAATTCGAAGGATAGCTCCGCCGGCAACTGCCGCATCTTTGACGTCATATAAAAAACCATAGATTGGATAAGATAGGACCGCCAAGCCGATAACAGCTGGAAGAACCAAAAAGACAATCGTTTGGTATGTTTGGTCAATTTGATGCTTTAAAAGAGCATGGTCACCGTCTGTAAAGGATTTAGTGATGGTCGGTACAAGCGTCAATCCAAATGCTGTTGCGATGGAAAGTGGAATCATCACCAATTTCGGCACCCATGTTTGGATGATTCCAAACATGTACTCTGTTTTCTCCTTCTCTCCCGCTGCAATCATTGCCTTATTAAACGTGTATTGATCGACATATTGAAATAAAGGAATGGCCAGGCCGATAAACACAAACGGCCCTGCGTATGTGAACAACTCTTTAAACATTTGGGCTGTTGTAATATTAGAAGGTTCAATACTTTCCTCCAATAGTTTGTCCAAATGCGGCTTTCTTTTCTTCCAATACCAAAACAGCACAACAAGACCTCCGAGCGCCCCTACAAACGCAGCAAACGTGGCAAAGCCAACAGCCGTTGCAACCGTTCCGTGATACACCTTAATAACAATATAAGCGGCAACTAATAAGAAGACGATACGGACAAGCTGTTCGACCACTTGAGACACAGCTGTCGGACCCATCGATTGGTGTCCCTGAAAAAAACCTCGAATAATACTCATCATCGGGACAATGATAAGGGCTATACTGACCATTCGGATGACCATTGTTACATCTTCAACTGAGTTTTCCAGCCCTTCGCTTCCTAACGTCGCTTTGGCGATAGAAGGCGCAGTCATGTAAAGAACAGCAAAAGCTAAAAAGCCTGTTACCAACATCAGTTTTATTCCAGCACGAAATAACCTTCTGCTTGTATAATAATCTCCCATCGCGTTATACTTGGATACGAACTTTGAAACGGCCATCGGTACGCCCGCTGTGGCCAAACTTAAATAAATGGTATATTGTGCATATCCGTACCCGAATAAGGTACCTCCCAATGTTCCCACAAGGGCATAAAAAGGAAATAAATAGATCATTCCTAAGATACGTGAAGCATACGTCCCTAATGTTAAGACAAACGTTCCTCGTAAAAGTTTAGAATCAGACATGAATGTGCCTCCAATATTGCAACTTACATAATGATAATAGTGATATGGCAGAAAATAAGCAAGTAAACATACTGCGTACCGAATAATTGTAACGGAACTTTTGATTTTTGTCAGGTACTGAAGTCATGTTTTAGAAAAGAACAGGTTGGTGAAAAGATGAAGTATGATGTAATTGTCATCGGGGGAGGACCTTCGGGACTCATGGCCTCGATTGCTGCAGGTGAAACAGGAGCAAAGGTGCTGCTTATCGATAAAGGTAATAAGCTTGGAAGAAAGCTTGCGATTTCCGGGGGCGGCCGCTGCAATGTTACGAACCGGCTGCCCGTAGAAGAGATTGTGAAGCATATACCGGGTAATGGCCGCTTTTTATATAGCGCCTTCTCTGTTTTTAATAATGAGGATATTATTTCTTTTTTTGAAAATCTCGGTATTCAATTGAAAGAAGAAGATCACGGACGAATGTTTCCGATTACCGATAAAGCCCAATCAGTAGTAGATGCCTTAATCGGTGAACTCAAAAGACTAAAGGTGGATATTCAAACAAATACTCCTGTCGAAAAGGTGGAGTATGAAGATGGCCGCGTAAAAGGAGTGCATTTAAAAGACGGACGCTTTTTCGAGGCAAAAAGCGTCATCCTTGCGGTAGGAGGAAAATCTGTTCCTCATACAGGATCAACCGGTGACGGATATGCATGGGCAGAAGAAGCCGGTCATACGATTACCGAACTTTATCCAACAGAGGTACCGGTCACTTCGGGTGAACCATTCATCCAAAATAAATCATTACAAGGGCTTTCATTGCGAAATGTGGCTTTAAGTGTATTAAACAAAAAAGGAAAACCGGTTATCACCCATCAAATGGATATGATTTTTACTCATTTTGGCTTATCCGGACCCGCCGTGTTACGCTGCAGTCAGTATGTCGTAAAAGAGTTAAAAAAACAAAAAGCGAATACGGTCACGATGAGTCTTGATGCAATTCCCGACAAACATGAGGAACAGCTGTTTCAAGAAATGCTTAAACTAATAAAAGCTGATCCTAAAAAAGCGTTTAAAAATGTATGTAAAGGACTGCTTCCTGAACGTTATCTATTATTTTTACTAGAGCAGGTGGGCATTGACGGACAAGCTGCCGCAGGGCAAATATCCCACGAAAAGATCAGGCAGTTCGTCAAACTGTGCAAACAGTTTCCTATTCAGGTCAATGGTACCCTCTCCCTTGAAAAAGCGTTTGTCACCGGAGGAGGGATTTCTGTTAAAGAAATTCATCCGAAGGAAATGGCGTCCAAGCTGATGGCCGGCTTATATTTTTGCGGAGAAATTTTAGACATCCATGGCTATACGGGAGGATATAACATTACGGCTGCTCTTGTGACAGGAAGATTAGCAGGAACAAACGCCGGGCAATATGCTCGCAGCCATTCATAAGAAAAGCGGAGGCGACTGTTTAGCTCCGACGTCCGTTGGAACTCCTGACAAAGAACCGCTTTTTGGTTCTGTAGGAAGGAGTGAAACGTAGGAGGAGCTAGGAGCCGCAGCTAGACAATAAGAAAAGCGGAGGCGACTGTTTAATCTTGAGGGCCGTAGGGGCTGGCTCGTGCAAGCTAGACCACCAAGAAAAGCGGAACGAGCCTGGGATTTCCTAGGCTCGATAAACAACCATGGCTGAAAAGCAATAAATTTGTTCCCCCTCTTGATCTACGTGAAGAGCAACCTGGTACTTAATGTCGATGAGACTATCTTCCGATAACGTTCCCAAAAATCGGTTCAATTTTTGTTCTAGGTCTGTTTCATGCTCCTCATCAAATAATTTCACTTGCACCTATTCAACACCACCCTAAATCGCACCCTTCTACATAAGGTCCGGAAATAACAGAGGACGTGTCAATGACCTTTAAAATCTTCCCCTCTTCATACACATAGCCGTCCTGCAAATCATACTGCTTTCCTTCTTCTGAAAAAATAATTTTACCGATCATTTCTCTGTGAAAATATAACTCCATATACCCATCCTTTAATTTCGCGTTCACCCGTTCTGTCACGTTCATGATATGAAGCATTGGCATTCCTCCTTTCTTCATGTTTACGACAAAATCCATCAACTTATGAATAACGTTCAAAAAATTTCCTTATCCGTAAATCGGGACAAAAAAAGAACCTTTCCCATCACCCCAGCGAGTTGCAAGGTTTGGATAGAAAGATTCTCTTTAAACTCAAGCTAGATTGACCTAGTGTTAACTTTAGGCCCATTCCCGTATTAGCTGTATTTACTCTACATCTCCTGACCATTCTAACATGCCGCCAACCATATTGCGCACCTTGTATCCTTGCTCTTGAAGGTATTCACAAACACGCTCGCTGCGATAACTGGATCGGCAAATAAAGATATACTCTTTGTTTTTATCAAAGTAATCCAGGTTTGCTGGGATATCACCCATTTTAATATGTATTGCTGTTGGAATTTTCCCGGATGCCACTTCTTCATCTTCACGAACATCGACAAGCAATAACTTTTCTCCTGCTTCTAATTTCCTTTTTAATTCTTCTGTTGTAATCGTTGGAATATCTCTCATGTCATCTACCCTCTTTGCTTTGTATTGTTGAAGCTATTGTAACAAAAAAGACAGCATAAATTCCATGCAAACATACCTAAAGCCCGAAATTCCTTGCCTGTCTATAATAGCTACAAAAGATAAAGGACACTTCCATCAGTGGGGGTTTTCCTTTATACCCCACTTAAACTTCTCCGATTACGCTAAGTTTTGAAGTAGAGGTCTTACTGCCCGTTAATGCGGGATAAAAATCCCCTCATCCACTGATGCAAAAGACGATCGGGAGATTAACTTCCCGATCGTCTTTTTTAGTTAGCAACAATATTCACTAATTTACCAGGAACAGCAATAACTTTACGTACTGTTTTTCCTTCGATTTGCTGTTGAACACTCTCATCCGACATGGCTATTTCTTCCATTTCCTCTTTTGAGGCTTTCGCAGAAATGCTTAGTTTGGCACGAACTTTTCCGTTCACTTGAATGACGATTTCTACCTCGTCTTCTACAAGTTTTGCCTCATCATATGCTGGCCATGCTTCGTAAGAGATGGATTCGCTGTGGCCAAGTTTGGACCAAAGCTCTTCTGCAATATGCGGACAAATCGGTGACAATAGTTTTACAAAGCCTTCCACAAATGTTTTTGGTAATACTTCCGCTTTATAGGCATCATTGATGAAGACCATTAGTTGTGAAATACCCGTATTAAAACGAAGTCCCTCATAGTCTTCCGTCACTTTCTTCACTGTTTGGTGGTAGACACGTTCTAAGACCGCATCGCTGCTGTCTTGAATTTTGTCACTTAGCGTACCATCTTCATTTACAAACAAACGCCATACCCGATCCAAGAAACGGCGTGATCCATCTAATCCTTTTGTTGACCATGCAATAGACGCTTCAAGAGGTCCCATAAACATCTCATACAATCGAAGGGTGTCCGCTCCGTGGCTTGTTACGATTTCATCAGGGTTCACTACGTTTCCTCTTGATTTACTCATCTTTTCATTGTTTTCCCCTAGAATCATTCCCTGGTTAAATAATTTTTGGAATGGCTCTTTTGTTGTCACAACACCGATGTCGTATAAGAATTTATGCCAGAAACGTGCATACAGCAAGTGAAGCACCGCATGTTCTGCACCGCCGATGTAAATATCGACCGGCAGCCATTGTTCAAGCTTTTCAGTATCCGCTAATTTATCATGGTTATGCGGATCGATATAACGCAGGTAGTACCAGCAGCTTCCTGCCCATTGCGGCATCGTATTTGTTTCACGGCGTCCTTTTTTGCCTGTCTCAGGATCCACCACATTTACCCATTCCTCGATATTGGCTAATGGAGATTCTCCTGTACCGGACGGTTTGATTTCTTTTGTTACTGGAAGCATCAACGGAAGTTGTTCCTCAGGCACAACTGTCATCGTGCCGTCTTCCCAATGAATGACAGGAATTGGCTCGCCCCAATAACGCTGACGGCTGAACAACCAGTCACGAAGACGATATGTGACTTCTTTGGAACCAATTTTCTTTTCTTCCAGCCATTCAATCATTTTAGTAATAGCTTCTTCTTTGTTTAAGCCATTTAAGAAGTCGGAGTTTACATGCTCACCATCACCTGTATACGCTTCTTTCGTTACGTCTCCTCCTGCCACTACTTCTTTAATCGGCAGATCGAACTTTTTAGCGAATTCAAAGTCACGCTCATCGTGAGCAGGTACTGCCATAATCGCACCCGTGCCATAGCTCATTAGTACATAATCGGCAATCCAAATCGGCATTCTCTCGCCATTTACCGGGTTGATTGCGTATGCACCTGTAAACACACCTGTCTTATCCTTTGCTAAATCTGTACGCTCAAGATCACTTTTTGCTTTCACTTGATCCAAATAAGTGTTTACCGCTTCTTTTTGCTCAGAAGTCGTAATTTTTTCAACAAATGGATGTTCAGGGGCTAACACTGCGTACGTTGCACCAAACAAGGTATCCGGACGCGTCGTGAAAACAGTGAACGTTTCATTATGCCCTTCAATATTAAAGTGAACATGCGCACCTTCAGATCGGCCTATCCAGTTACGCTGCATTTCTTTAATGCTCTCAGGCCAGTCAAGTTCTTCCAAATCTTCTAATAAACGATCTGCATAAGCTGTAATTTTTAACATCCATTGCTTCATCGGTCGGCGTTCAACCGGATGTCCTCCGCGCTCGCTTTTGCCGTCGATGACTTCCTCGTTGGCCAATACCGTCCCTAATGCCGGACACCAGTTTACAGCCACCTCATCAATATAGGCTAAACCTTTTTCGTAAAGCTTCAAGAAAATCCATTGCGTCCACTTGTAGTAATTTGGATCTGTCGTATTGATTTCTCGATCCCAATCGTAGGAGAAACCCAGTGATTTAATTTGACGGCGGAAATTATCAATATTGTGCTTTGTGAATTCAGCAGGGTCATTTCCAGTATCTAACGCATATTGCTCAGCAGGCAGCCCGAATGCATCCCATCCCATTGGATGAAGCACATTGTACCCTTGCATGCGTTTCATTCGGGACAAGATATCCGTTGCGGTATATCCTTCAGGATGTCCTACATGAAGACCCGCCCCGGATGGATACGGGAACATATCTAACGCATAAAATTTACGTTTACCTTTATCCTCCGTCGTTTTGAACGTTTTATTGTTTTCCCAATAATGCTGCCATTTTTTCTCAATCTCTTGATGATTGAAAGCCATGAATTGTCCTCCTCATTTCATTATTCACTCTGAAGATTGATAAAGTCATCTACTCTCATTCTAGACAGTTTGACCTAAATAAAAAACCTCCCATCCCAAAAAGGGACGAGAGGATTCTTTCATCTTCCCGCGGTACCACCCACATTAGTGCATAAAACTGACACTCGCTTTAATCCTTTAACGCAGGCAATACGGCAAACATTACTCTTGCTTGTAAGCAAGCTGTTTCACATTTGCAACTCAAAGGCGAGTTCATGAACGCTCGTTTGCTGACTTACACCAACCGTCAACTCTCTTTGCTCGCTTCGTTCATTACTACTCCTTTTCAACGCTTTTCATTGTCTCATTACTTTGTATTGTAAATAATATGGTTTAAAACCGCAAGTTGTTCGTTCGTATTTTACCAAAATTATTTTTATCCCACTCTAACGGACAGTATCCCACCGAGTAAAGTTTCCCTTTATTACATAGTATACTATTTTTACAAACAGAAAACGAGCACTGAGATAATAGAGGGCATTTATACTGTCATCATCACATTCTTTTCATTTTTTATTTTCTATTATGTTCTTTTATTTTTTTATTATACCATTATACTGCTATTCTCAGGTAAGAGAAACCCTTTTAGGAAAGCTTGGATAACTACGACTATATAAAAGCACGCTGTCCTTTTACAGGATAGCGTGCTCCGTATAGCCTATTACTCTAGCCTTGTTATAATCCTAGACCAAAGGAGAATAGAACAATAGCTAAAATAACACCAACCAGCGGAACAATGACCGTCATGGCACCAACGGCACCATAAGCATCTTGATGGGATTCTCCGCAGATTCCGCGTATCGTTGTGACAACATAACCATTATGCGGCAAAGAATCCAAACATCCCGAGGAAATAGCAAGGACACGGTGCAGCGCCTCTGGATTGACTCCTATGTCCATATAGTGGGGAGCTAAAATCGGTAAAGCAATCGCTTGACCACCGGATGCAGACCCGGTAATACCTGCAATGGCACTAACAGCAATCGCCCCCCCAATTAGCGGGCTTCCGGGAATACTTGTCATGGTATCGACCGCTACCTGGAATGCCGGCACAGCTTTTGCCACTCCGCCGAAGCCAACAACAGCCGCTGTATTACCGATGGCGATTAACGCCCCCAACGTTCCTTCCGATACCGCACTCCAGTAATTACGGAAGTATTTCCAGTTAATAAGAGTCGTTGCGAGAACACCGCCTAATAAAGCGATAATTAGTGCGGATTGCTTTAAAGAATCATGGAATACAAAGGAAATAACTAGGACAACTAATAAAGGAATTAAACTTAAAATCGGGTTTGGGAGTTGACTGTCATCAGCTGTAATGGGATCATTGTCACGTGCAACGAAACGTTCACCCTTTTCTACTGCTTTTTTAATCATCCGTTTTAGCCACCAATAACCAAACACAGCCATAACGATGGCCACGATTAAACTCACTTCCCAGCCTGCATACGGACTAGTTCCTAAATACTCGATTGGAATCCAGTTTTGGATTTCGGGAGAGCCCGCCGATGTCATCGTAAATGTAACCGAACCAAATGCCAGGGCAGCTGGGATGAATCTTCTTGGTAAATCGGCTTGTTTGAACAAGCTTACTGCCATCGGATACACTGAGAATGCTACGACGAATAGACTGACGCCCCCATATGTTAAGATAGCACAAGCCAGCACGACCGCTAATGCGGCACGCTTCATCCCCATTTTCTCAACAATCCACTTAGAAACAGAATCAGCCGCACCACTGTCTTCCATCACCTTTCCAAAAATGGCCCCCAGCAAGAACATTAAATACCAGGACGTCACGAAGCCCGAAAAACCAGTCATATAATTTCCGACAAAATTAGCTTCTCCTTCTCCTACAAGCTGCGGAAAAAGAGGCATGCCGCCCAGCACTGCCACAAACAAAGCACAAAGCGGGCCGGCAACCAGGAGATTCATTCCTCTCATGGTTAAGATGATTAATAAAGCAAGTCCCCCGATTAGACCAATCATACTTAACATCTTTTCTCCCCCTTTAACATATCATTATAAAGAAAACGCTTTCAATAACTTCGAAAACACCTTTCAAGGTTGTCTTCTCTGTCTATCACTATATTATTTTGGTTATAACCATTACATTCTACATTTCTCAAAAAATATATGAATCCACGTAAGACCTTTTCAGCCTATTCCGGATAAAGGGACAGAAGGACCGTGAAGAGAATAGGAAGTGATGACAGGTGTTAAAAAATTACGTTATTTATATGAATAAACGGACATGAATAAAAAGCATCCATGTCCGTTTACTTACGCATAAGCAGTTGGCAAACAACCCTATGGTCTCTTGCCAACTGCTTATTTGAGAGCCTTTATAAGCTAATTCAAGATGATAGAACAGAACGACCGTATGAAAATCTGAACCATAACAATAAGTTTAGGAAGCAGCCCCCGCAATGGTTTCGGCTTGTTGCACTTGATTGATTTTCCGGTTATACGCCGCTGTGGTGAATAGAGAAATAACCAAGAAACCAATCAATACGTAAAACAGGGCACTCATATTGTAGTAATCTGCCAGTACGCCGCCAATTAAAGGACCAATCATTCTTCCGCCTGTTGCTGTACTGTTTACCACACCTTGATAAAAACCTTCTCTTCCCTTTGGGGCAACCATGCTTGCAATAGTCGGCACGGCCGGCCACACAAACATTTCCCCAATCGTCAAGACAATCATAGCTACAAGGAAATGCCAAAATTGATGAGAAACGGAGACAATAGCAAATGAAGCAATAAAGATGGAAATCCCAATCATGATTTGAGCTTTTAATGTTTTGGCTATTAATTTAATAAGACCATTAACAATCGGCTGTCCGATCACAATGAGCAACCCGTTGATCGTCCAAAGCAAACTATATTGTTTCAATGATATATCGATCTCCTGTGTATAGGCAGAAATTGTTGAGGCCCATTGGGAGTAAGCAACCCAGCATAGTAAATAGCCCATACAAAGCGTTAGCAGGGCTTGAAATTTGGCGTGGTTTTTTACAGGAGATATCTCATCGAGTACACTAACTTGTTTGGCTTTTTCTGCAGATATCTTACGATAGGAAAACGCTGCTATCAGGAAAAAGAGCATATACATCATCGCATTGGCAATAAAAATATATTTAAAGGAATAAGAGGCAACGAGCCCGCCAAGAGCAGAGCCAATAGCAACACCGGCATTTTGGGCAACATACAAAGCATTGAAGGCTTTACGCCCTCCTTCCGGCCATACCGTTCCACCCATTGCATACATGGCTGGAAATACAATTCCTGACCCTAGTCCGATGATAACGAGCAAAACGATGTAAAAAGACCACTCATGGAAAAAGACGAGTGTAACCAATGCCGCAAGTGTAATAAGGATTCCTGATAAAATGGATTTATAGCCGCCAACCTTATCAAACAACACTCCGCCCAATAGATTTCCGACAACACTTGCTCCGGAATTGAGCATTAACACGACACCGGCCACAGAGAGTGATTTACCTAAATGCTCATGAATATAAATCGTATTTAAAGGCCATAAGAAAGAAGCCCCTGTTACATTGATGAGCATTCCAATTACTAGGAGCCAAAGTGCACGAGGCATATATCGAGTACCTCCTTTTTAAACTTTTTAAAACCGTAAATTTCGAGTTCCAAAATAAATTGTATGGCCTTCTTGCCCTTTTGACAATACAAAGAAAAAACTTTATTTTTTTGAAATATAAGATCTTTTTCATGCATAAAAAACAGCCCGCTGGAGGCTGTTTTTATCGATCGGGATGCTGTTTTGATCGGATTGGCTGTGCTTTTTTAAGGTTCTTTTTCTTTATTTCTTGAACTGGATCAGATTCGCTTCCTAACTCCATATCTTTATTATTGATGCCGTTTTTTGTTTTTTGTTCGGGATTGTTTTGTTTTGAACGCTTCTTCATTTGTCTGCCCCTCCCTTTTAACGGTCTTCCAAAATCATTTCATTTTGCAGATTTTGAACTTGTAAACGCATACGGTAAAGTTGCTCTCTTTGCTGTGCATTCGCACTATGAGAAAACTCCTCCAGCTCTTTGTATGCATTTTCTAACCCTTGTTGTGCTTCCGTATATTCAGATAGGTTATAATGTTCTTGTTTTCGGCTTTCAGATAATTGCCCTTTTGCAAATCGAACGGTATCTTCACAATGTTGCAGAAGCTTATCAACAGATTGACGAGTTGTCATATTATTCCCTCCAAATCATTAATGCACATCTATAGTTTGCCTCATGCTCCATCAAACATTACCATCCATTTTTTCTCTGCGGAGTTCCATTTGGAACAACTTATAATTTTTGATACAATTGTTTGATGTAGCTTATCATCACCAAGCATATTATTCAGGTAGAATGTTATATACATTTTTTAAAAGGAGGTTTACTGACTTGAATCAGTTCAACCCATTTCCATATGCAGCAGACGATAAACGTTATCATACATGGAACTATCATTTACGCCAAACCTTTGGCCATAAAGTATTTAAAGTAGCACTTGATGGAGGATTTGATTGCCCTAACCGTGACGGTACTGTCGCCTATGGCGGATGTACGTTTTGCAGCGCGGCAGGATCCGGCGATTTTGCAGGAAACCGCGCTGATAATCTCGTCAAGCAGTTTCATGATATTAAAGATAAAATGCATGAAAAGTGGAAAGACGGCAAATATCTTGCCTATTTCCAGGCTTTCACAAACACTCATGCTCCCGTTGAAGTACTTCGCGAAAGGTATGAAACCGTTATGAATTTAGAAGGGGTGGTCGGGATGTCAATCGCCACACGCCCTGACTGTCTTCCCGATGATGTAGTGGAGTACTTGGCCGAGTTAAACGAACGTACATACCTTTGGGTAGAGCTTGGCCTTCAAACGGTTCATGAACGTACTGCCCTTTTAATTAATCGTGCCCATGATTACGAATGTTATGTAGAAGGGGTCAATAAATTAAGAAAACATGGTATTCGCGTTTGCTCTCACATCATTAACGGATTACCGCTGGAAACACCGGAAATGATGATGGAAACCGCTCGGGCTGTTTCGCAATTAGATGTACAAGGCATTAAAATTCATCTTCTTCATTTATTGAAAGGCACACCGATGGTGAAACAATATGAAAAAGGAATGCTGGAGTTCCTCTCTTTTGAAGACTATGTAAACCTTGTATGTGACCAATTGGAAAGCATTCCACCTGAAATGGTCGTTCATCGTATTACGGGTGATGGTCCGATTGACTTAATGATCGGACCAATGTGGAGTGTGAAAAAATGGGAAGTATTGAATGCAATCGATGCGGAACTGAAACGCCGAAATAGCTACCAAGGCAAATATTACAATAGACAGAAAGAAGTACAGAACATATGAAATTAGAACGTATTTTACCATTTGCCCGTACCCTGCTGCAAAAAGCGGTGAAAGAAGGCGACGTGGCAGTCGATGCAACAGTCGGAAATGGCCATGATACCGTCTTTTTAGCCAAACTGGTTGGTGAAACGGGACATGTATACGGATTTGATATTCAGCAGCAGGCAGTGGAAAACACCAAACAGAAAGTAACAGAACATGAAATGGAAAACCGGGTGACACTGTTTCAAAAAAGCCATGCTGAGATAAAGGAAGCATTGCCTCCATCAGCCTTCAAACGGGTTACAGGCGCCGTTTTCAACTTAGGTTATTTACCAGGGGGAGATAAAGCCATTGTTACAAGACCGGCTTCCACCATAAAGGCAATCGAACAGTTGCTTGAGGTTATGGCGCCAGAGGGAATCATTGTGCTCGTCATTTATCACGGCCATCCGGAAGGAGCTTTAGAAAGGGACGAATTGATGCAGTACGTCACAACAATTGATCAGCAAAAAGCTCATGTATTGCAATATCAATTCATCAACCAAAAAAACAACCCTCCGTTTATTGTGGCCATCGAAAAAAGATAAGAAAAGCGGAGAAAGCCCGCTTACATCCATAGGGCATTGTAAGCTCCTGACAAAGAAGCGCTTTTTGCTTCTGAAGGAAGGAGTGAAATGACCGTAGGATGTAGCTTTCGCAGCTGG
>NZ_JBHRZT010000021.1:0-4334 GCF_042649685.1 Bacillus songklensis
CTGCTTTTTCTGTTTTTTCGTATTAGACTATCAGAAGAAATAGTTGGAGAATGGAGATTGCTGTGGCAAACTCTTTCTTCTTCAACTAAAGGGGCAGTTCAGTTGAAGAAAGGGTGGTAAAATGAAATATGGTCAAGATAACTTTATTTGGTGGTGTTTAACATAGATAAAGTGCGTATTTATGAACAATTGAAAATGTTGGAGAAAACCTTATATAACCCCTTTCCTTATGATGATACTGACAAAATACAAGATGATTTCAATAAGGAACTTTCCGAAGAGGATTGTTTAACGGGTGATTTGAATAGTTATTGGATGAATATTGATGGAAGTTTAATTTATGTTCTGAGAGGACGTTCAAAAAGAATTCCCCAAGGTCAGATAGATTGGCTTCATTTATCTTTCTTTGATATTTTTCATCAATATCGCTTTATGGAAGAAAAGATGGCAGATTATCCAACGTTTTATGAAGAGTATATGAATTTTGAAAAAGTACGAAAATTATTATTAGATTACTTATCTTATAACTAGTCCTTATTTCGCTAACGGATGGCAAGAGTTTGGGAAGAAGATTTGCTATGGCAACTCCTCTTTTCATTGTGCTAAAAGAGTGATATGGGTTGAAGGAAGAAAATATTTGGGAGTATGTAGCAGGGTTAACCTTGCTTTTTTTATGTGTGCCAGGCATGGCAACTATCTAGGTGGTGAAAGTCCACTGTGGGGGTACACATCAACCAACCACTAAGGAAGCGCAAGGTACTTATCGTGAGGTAAGGGCTGGAGGAAGCGTGGAATAAAATCTTGGCTCGACGAACAGAAATCTGATACTAAGGCTCTATAAAGGGATGAGGCTCCATAACAAGTCAAAGTCCAATAAGATGTGCGTAACTTTGTAGAGTAAATCAGGCGAGTAAAAGAGGAAAGGTAGTTGTCTTACCCTGGGAGGTCTTGCGGATGTACAGGAGTACAGTCGGAAAAGGTTAGTCGCAAGAAGTCAGCAGAAGCCATAGTAATGAAATTAAATCATGAAGGGCCGAACAATTTATAGTGTTTCAACGCCACGAATGCGTAAGTGACGTACTCCGAATGTGTTAATGGTGAAAATATGAGCGTATCTCAAAGGAGAACCAAAACTGGGGCTATCACTTACTACGTGAGAGGAAAGGAGAAACGAGTGTGGAACTTTTAGAACAGATTCTAAGTAATCAAAATATGAATGAAGCCTACTTGCGTGTCTATAAAAATAAAGGTGCAAGTGGAGTCGATGGAGTAACAGTCGACGAACTAAAGTAATATCTGAAAGAGAACAAAGATGAACTGCGTCAGCGCATCAGAACAAGAAAATACCAACCACAAGCTGCCTTAAGAGTGGAAATCCCAAAAGAGAATGGAAAGATGCGCAAATTGGGAATACCAACAGTAGTGGATAGAGTAGTTCAACAAGCCATTCACCAAATACTCAGTCCGATATTTGAAAAGCAGTTCAGTGAATTCAATTATGGCTTTAGACCAAAGAGAAGTTGTGAGATGGCAATTATAAAAAGCTTGGAATTTCTGAATGATGGACACGATTGGGTAGTGGACATTGACCTTGAAAGATTCTTCGATACAGTTCACCACGATAAACTCATGCGAATCATATCTAACACAATAAATGATGGAGACGTCATTTCTCTAATAAGAAAGTACTTAGTCAGTGGGGTTATGGTGAATGGGAAATATGAAGAAACACCAGTCGGGACCCCGCAAGGAGGCAACCTCAGCCCTCTGTTGAGTAATATTATGTTGAACGAACTGGATAAGGAACTAGAAAGTAGAGGACTCCAATTTGTGAGATACGCTGATGACGCTCTTATCTTTGTGAAGAGCGAGAAAGCAGCGAACAGGGTGATGAAATCAATCGTGAGATTTATAGAAGAGAAATTAGGGTTGATAGTCAATGCAGAAAAGAGTAAAGTCTCTCGCCCAAAAGATTTGAAATTCTTAGGATTTGGATATTATTACGATTCTAAAAATAAGAGATATCAAGTAAAACCACACCCAATTTCAGTACAGAAATTTCAAAGAAAGCTTCGACAACTGACAAAGCGAAACTGGAGTGTTCCGTTAGACTACCGAATTTTGAAACTAAAACAAGTTATATTCGGGTGGGTAAATTACTTCAGAATCGCAAACATGAAAGAAGCGACGA
The DNA here is from genome assembly GCF_042649685.1 of Bacillus songklensis. Classification (NCBI taxonomy): domain Bacteria; kingdom Bacillati; phylum Bacillota; class Bacilli; order Caryophanales; family Bacillaceae; genus Bacillus; species Bacillus songklensis. Next base: position 2,192 of record NZ_JBHRZT010000021.1, read on the forward strand.
AACGAATAGATAAGAAGCTACGCTCAAGAATCAGGGCAATCATCTGGAAGCAATGGAAGGTACCTAGGAAACAAATCAAATCGCTAATTCAACTAGGGATTCCGGAGGAAGAAGCGAAAGGATTAACCTTCTGTCGAAAAGGCTACCGATATATTGGATTATCGAAGGTTGTTCAAAGAGCCATTTCAAACAAAAGACTAAAGCAGAGAGGAATACCTTCTGCTTTAGAACACTACCTAAAAGTACACACTGTAATATAAATTGAAACGCCGTATACGGATCCGTACGTACGGTGTTGTAAGAGGGGCGAAAATAAATCAACTTATTTTCCCTCTACTCGATTGAAATTATCCTTCAACTATACTTCTATAAGAAAAGCCGCCAAAAATGGCAGCTCCTTCAACTCTTACAGTGGTTTACGTACTTTCATATAAAATGTTAAATAATTATATTGATTTATTAAAAAAAATGGAATTAAATGAAAGAATGAACAATCTGTGAAAGGAGTAATAAAAATGGAGGAATTTTCTCTTAGAGCATTTGCAATCACAAATGAAATTGATTTAAACAGAATCGCTCAACAATGCGGTATCCCCAAAAAATTCACCTGGGAAGAACCTTTAATACTGAAAAATGGCATCCTTCAATCCATTCTAGGTAAAGAAGTGGAGGAAACGAAGAGTGTGCTCGTTTTTTCCTTTGGAAGTGTCGTCTTTATTAATCACTCGGATGATAATGAGATGAATGTGTTTTTTAGCTACCTTCAATCTTTTGAGCCTGAAATTGACCTTCATAGCGTACGTAGGTATACGGACGATTATAGCCTTCATATCAGTGGAACTGCAAATCTTGAACTGACCGATGAATATGTAATTGTACCCGAATATGAGGTTTTTTATCCTGAATTAATTTCTACTGTCCTCGCAAAATCGGTAGCACTTGAGAAAACAGAGGAACAATTAGGTGCCATTCAAGACAGGCTCGAAAACATGATTGATCGCCTTGAAAAAGGAAAGCTAAGAATAGGGGATAAAGAACTGGCAAGAACAACCGCTAAAATTCTACGTCACGACTATAACACCCTAGCTTATATCATGATTTTGGATAAGCCTGATATCACCTGGACGAACAGTAATGCCAACGAATTTTACGACAGAATGTTGAATTTTTTTGAATTGAATGATCGGCATATAATTTTGAAAAGCAAAACGGAAACTTTGTATAACATAATTGACGGTTTTTCCACTATTAGCCACTCTATCCGAGGACTGTTTGTGGAATGGATTGTCGTCATACTCATTATGATCGAAATCTCTTTAACTCTTTTAGAAATTGCGGGATGGATCCCGTGATATCTTATATATTTAATTTGTCCATACATAAAAAAAGCACTCATAGTTGAGTGCTTTAACAGTTTTCCTTTTTTAGATACACATAAAGGGGTTCTGGTGCAAAGATGATTTCAAAAAAACATAGGGCATGAATTTCCTGCTAACTTACGGATTATGATGCGATGCCAAACAGTTTATCAATGAATTCTTTTCGATTTTGGGCAGACCTCACCCCTTGGTGAACTTGCCCTTTTTTCATCATATGCACGGCTTCAATGCCACGTACTATTGAAGTAGCAGTTTCATACGTTTTGAATCCCAGCATGGAGCGTACTCTTTTCTTAATGAAACGATGATCTTGTTCTACGATATTATTGAGATATTTCACTTATCTCATTTGGATGCCTTCAGGCATCTTTTGCTCATCTTTTAGCTGTTGAATGGCTACAGGATACGCTGGATTTTTATCGACGGTTATGACACGAGGCTTAGAAACATGAAAAGACCGCAAAGCTTTCTTGAAGAAGCACTTTGCAGCCTTTTGGTCTCTTGTTTTGCTTAAGTAAAAGTCAAGGGTATTTCCTTCGGAATCCACTGCACGATACAGATACGTCCATTGACCTTTTACTTTGATATACGTTTCGTCCACTCTCCATGAATCATTTGTACGTTTTAGATGACGACGAAGTCGCTTGTCTAATTCAGGACTATACTGATGAACCCAACGCATAATTGTCGTGTGAGCCATCGATAAGCCTCGTTCCTCCATCATTTCCACAAGATTACGGAAACTCAAGTTGTACTGTAGGTAC
>NZ_JBHRZT010000022.1:0-1414 GCF_042649685.1 Bacillus songklensis
AATTTTACGAACAATTTTCCTAATTCTCATGTTCAGTATGTTGCAAACGTGCAGTCATCACATTTAACATGATGCATTCAAGTTCCTGCCATGTGTAGTTTGTTCATATTTTTATTTTATTAGATATACAGAATTTCATACAGGATCGATTAATTAATTTGTCCGTTTTCTGAAGAAGCTAAACGTCTAGATGAAAAATAGCCATTCCTCTATAAGCCATGTAGGCTTTCCCTGCTCATTTTTCATATGCAACAGGGATGAGATCCATTTTTACCTTTTTAGCCACAATATAGCGTGTATAGCCATCCGTGAGAATCTTTGTATCTCGCTTAATCGTAATGGGCTCATCTAAGCAGCCTGTCCGTTTTAAATAGTCTACGACTCTCTGTATTTTTCCAGGGTTAGGACATGAATTTAAAAACTCTTCTGTTACAACAATCTCTTCAAGTGAAATAAAATCTTCTGCTCCTTTTGTTTTCACTTCTGTTTTCACCTCTTCTTCAGTTTAATTATATCCTTCATTCAATTTTTCAGTTCATATAATGAGCCTTACAGGAAACAAAAAAGCTCGGAGCAAAAATAGTCCGAGTTTTCGTCCTATAACATGGTTGCATTTGATTAGAATACTTATAAGATGCAACAGAAGCAGTAAGCAAAGATAAATGAATGTTAATTTGTTAATGATCTTGTTTTCAGTTAAAGAAACGGATAGCACTTTTTAAAATCTAAATTTAAAGCTTCATGATAACCTTATAGACATATATACAATGAAAGATGGGATCGTTGTACAAGCCATGGATATCAATCAGCTTCGATGGGGGTTAGGAGGCAACTTTTCTAAAAGACGTTCTCCAGCTCTCATTTTATGACCACATAAAGGACAATTTTGATGATTGTCATAAGAGAAATCTTTTCTCATCCAACCAATACAGTCTTCTGATTCACATTCCCAAACCTCTGTTTGTTCTTTAGGTAATGGTTCTTCATTCCTTTTCCTATAATACATGACAACATCACTACTCCTTCCATCTATTATACCCCCATAAACAAAAAATCATTAATTTTCTGCCTTTCTGTTAATTGCTATTGTTTTTGTCAATCTGTTATAATAAAGGTAATTATTTTTGTTCGGTATAGGATGGATAGCAGAACTGTCTTAAAAAGAAGGTTTCGTCTTGAAATATTATAGGTGGGCAAGGGTAGTAATACAATTGTGGAGTCTTCCACAACAGGAGGAAATATTATGACACAAGGTACAGTAAAATGGTTTAACGCAGACAAAGGTTTCGGTTTTATCGAGGTTGAAGGCGGAGAAGATGTATTCGTACACTTCAGTGCTATTCAAGGTGATGGCTTCAAATCATTAGACGAAGGTCAAAAAGTTACTTTTGATGTTGAACAAGGTCAACGTGGA
>NZ_JBHRZT010000023.1:0-1295 GCF_042649685.1 Bacillus songklensis
TTGAAAACTAGATAACAGTAATAGCTGAGGAAAAGTGAAAGCTTTTCTAAAAATAATCAATCGTCTAATTTTAGACATATGGTTAAGTTAGAAAGGGCGCACGGTGAATGCCTTGGCACTAGGAGCCGATGAAGGACGGGACTAACACCGATATGCTTCGGGGAGCTGTAAGTGAGCGTTGATCCGGAGATTTCCGAATGGGGAAACCCACTGTTCGTAATGGAACAGTATCTTTACCTAAATTCATAGGGTATTGATGGCAGACCCGGGGAACTGAAACATCTAAGTACCCGGAGGAAGAGAAAGCAAACGCGATTTCCTGAGTAGCGGCGAGCGAAACGGAATTAGCCCAAACCAAGAGGCTTGCCTCTTGGGGTTGTAGGACACTCTATACGGAGTTACAAAGGAACGGAGTAGATGAAGAGGTCTGGAAAGGCCCGTCAAAGAAGGTAACAACCCTGTAGTTGAAACTTCGTTCCCTCTTGAGTGGATCCTGAGTACGGCGGGACACGTGAAATCCCGTCGGAAGCTGGGAGGACCATCTCCCAAGGCTAAATACTCCCTAGTGACCGATAGTGAACCAGTACCGTGAGGGAAAGGTGAAAAGCACCCCGGAAGGGGAGTGAAAGAGAACCTGAAACCGTGTGCCTACAAGTAGTCAGAGCCCGTTAACGGGTGATGGCGTGCCTTTTGTAGAATGAACCGGCGAGTTACGATCCCATGCAAGGTTAAGTCGAAAAGACGGAGCCGCAGCGAAAGCGAGTCTGAACAGGGCGAATGAGTATGTGGTCGTAGACCCGAAACCAGGTGATCTACCCATGTCCAGGGTGAAGTCCAGGTAACACTGGATGGAGGCCCGAACCCACGCACGTTGAAAAGTGCGGGGATGAGGTGTGGGTAGCGGAGAAATTCCAATCGAACTTGGAGATAGCTGGTTCTCTCCGAAATAGCTTTAGGGCTAGCCTCAAGGTAAGAGTCTCGGAGGTAGAGCACTGATTGGACTAGGGGCCCCCAACGGGTTACCGAATTCAGTCAAACTCCGAATGCCGAAGACTTATCCTTGGGAGTCAGACTGCGAGTGATAAGATCCGTGGTCAAGAGGGAAACAGCCCAGACCACCAGCTAAGGTCCCAAAGTATACGTTAAGTGGAAAAGGATGTGGAGTTGCTTAGACAACCAGGATGTTGGCTTAGAAGCAGCCACCATTTAAAGAGTGCGTAATAGCTCACTGGTCGAGTGACTCTGCGCCGAAAATGTACCGGGGCTAAACGTATCACCGAAGCTGTGGATTGACA
>NZ_JBHRZT010000024.1:0-4055 GCF_042649685.1 Bacillus songklensis
CCGATTAATCCAACTTGCATCCTCTTGTCCTCCTGAACTATTCGTGTTGTTATCCTATTTTTAATGCTTTTACTGATTGATCTTTTGAAATCATCTCATATTTAGACCCTTGGTATTCCCACCAATAAAACCCGTCCTCTTTTAAAAGTTCATCCGAAGCATCCGGACCCATCGAACCTGAACGATAGAAATGTAAGGGGACTGTGTTTTCCTCAAACGCTTCTAAAACTGGCTGCACCCATTTCCACGATAATTCCACTTCATTCCAGTGGGCAAAGAATGTCGGGTCACCGCGTAATGCATCAAAGATTAAGAGTTCATAAGCTTCGGGTATGTCTTTTGCTCCTGCCCTGAAATCAATTGAAATAGGCTCAATTTTCCCGTTTTTTAGCGGATTCTTACTATTCAATTGCAACGATATCCCTTCATTGGGATTGATATTGACAATTAATAGATTTGGTTCCGTTTGTTGATCGGATCCATACAATTCCTTCACTGGATTTTTGAACTCAATGACGATACGTGTTGACTTTTCCTTCATTCTCTTTCCCGTACGGATATAGAAAGGAACTCCTCGCCAAAAATCATTATCAATCCATAAACGGGCGGCAACAAAAGTATCATTGACAGAGGAAGAATCAACCCCAGGTTCCTCCCTGTATCCAACCACTGGCTCATGATTCATTTCTCCGGCACCATATTGGCCACGGACAACTTGAGAACCGACATCCTCTTTCTGCAAAGGCCGCAATGATTCCATCACCTTTCTCTTTTCATTCCGGATATCTGCCGCACTTATCGTTTTTGGTACATGCATGGCCGCCATCATCAACATTTGCAGCATATGATTCTGGAACATATCCCGGATGGCTCCTGCTTGATCATAATAGCCCGCTCTGTCTTCTACTCCAACTGTTTCACTAGCCGTTATTTGGACATTGGCTGTGTGCTGATTATTCCATAAGGATTGAAGCACAGGATTGGCAAATGCCAATGCTTCGAGGTTTTGAACCATTGTTTTGCCAAGATAATGGTCTAAATGTTCTTAATGAATGTTCTACATTTGTTTGAAATGCACCATCCGATAGTTCTCTCCTGCCTAAACCAATAATTGAAAATGACTGGGGCATCTTTTGATCTAAAAACAAATTAAACAGAGCCGGATAAATTTTTCTTTTGGCTAAATCGCCAGTTGCTCCAAACAAAACAAAGGTCATAGAATCCACTTTTCATTCCTCCATTTTTCAAAACATTCTCCAATAGAAAAGGTAGGTACCTGCTTTAAAAATGATTAGTTAATACAGCCATATCAGGCACATCAAATTTTTTACGACCTAAATTATTGCAGACTTTCGTCTATGAGACATCTGCTTTATAAACTTGATTTTTTCCTCCAGCTTGCACCATGAAAATGAATTTCCGGAAATGGTCATGGCCACATTGAGGACATTGATCATTTGTAGTAATCGTTAAACATCTTTCGCAAACTTTTCGATGTTTTGCTTTTGGCCTTACCATAATCGTTTCATTCCTTTCTGTATTCATTAATGGATGATCTATCTTGAATAAAGCTGTATAACTTCCACCTAAAAACTGTATTTTATATTATTACAGTTTAGATAAAAAATTAGATTTATCTTAAATCCGATCTTATTTTCAACATCCAAAGGAGAATCCTTCATTTCCCCTCTTAAAAGGTCTAATGGTATATGTGCCTTTTCATCTTAACAATTACCGCTTCAAGAAAGATTGGTTGCGGCATGGATGTTAGTATAATATCTACAACAAACAATTAAAAGTACGCACTTTTTTATTACATAATGAACAAAACTATACTTAGTATACTTTTATATACTATTGGCAGTTATGAGATTTTCAATTAAAGGATTTAAAACAAAAAGATCCCCGTTAATTTACGAGGATCTTTCAAAATTGCCTTGGAGTCATGATTTAAATAATAGTTTTATCGACTCATGATAAATAAAGGAATATCCTTGGGTTCACGACTCGTTGTAATGTTTTTGCTTACTGCCGACTCTTTGCCCTTGTCGTTTGGCACAGGCATTTATCAAACCTTTGCGAATTGGTTTATAACGGGTGATATACACACGTTCATATTATCTAGTATCAAACAGGAGGCTAACTAATATAAGCAAATATTAAGCTTTATTATTAGAAGGATTTGCTTTCGGTAGTATAAGCGACCTATCTATACCAGATGTTTCACACACATAGGATGCCTCCATAATAGCTGATGGATCTGCTGCTAAAACGACAGTTTTTAATTTGGAAAAAATAAACCTGTTCGTAATACAATAAATAACCTTCTTTCTTTCCCCTAAAAAACCGCCTTCTCCATATAAAAATGTGATGCTGATATTTAAATGATTGATAATACTATCTCCAACTTCATCCGGTTTTTCTGAAATGATCATGACAGATTTCCCATGATTTAATCCATCTAAAACATAATTAATCATTTTCGTCACTATATAAAAAACGGCAAGTGAGAGCATGGCCTGTTCTAATGAATAGACAAGTGCCGCAATGGTAAATATGAAAGCATTCACGACTAACAAAAACGAGGCAATTGGAAATCGATAGTGTTGGTTAAACCAAATCGCCAGCATTTCAGTGCCATCTATTGCACCGCCAAATTTCACAACGATTCCTATCCCAACTCCCAAGATGACCCCGCCGTATAAAACAATTAATACTTCAGATTGGGTAATAGGAGGAATCGATTTAAATAGTACTAAACCAACGGTAGTAATGATATTTGCATATAGAGTTCTAATGACAAACGTTTTCCCCACTTCTTTAGCTGTAAAGAGTAAGATAGGAATATTTAGACCCAAAAACACACCATAAATTGGGATTCCCCATAAAGCATTGGCCATAATTGATAACGCTGTTACACCACCGTCTACCAGCCCATTTGGTGCTAACATCGTTTCTAATCCCATCGCAACGATTGACGCCCCTAAAGTTAAAAAAACATATTCAGCAAATTTCTTCATCATCTCACCTGAAAATAATGTATTATTCTTGATTCCTTACTATAAAACAGTTCCGCTAAAATCCTTTACAACACAGGAATATTATTTACCTTTTTCCAGATTGTACTCCTTCATCTCCTTTATGCACTGGATCATTGCAAATAAAAAAACCACAAGCATTGACTGGATAAAAGTCTGCTTGTGGTTTTTAATCCTTTCTTCTTGGAACGTTTGCTATTTAGTAGACGCATTTTTATTTACAGGAGTATTAATAACATTCTCCATATAGTTTTTACCCCATTCATACATGGAATCGAGTATCGGCATTAAGCTTTTTCCTTGTTCGGTCAATGAATATTCCACTTTTGGCGGAACAACGGGATAAACTTTTCGTTCAACAATGAGGTCTTCTTCTAGCTCGCGTAATTGGTTCACAAGCATTCGTTGAGTAATGCCCGGCATAAGAGCCTTCAGCTCACCAAATCGCTTCGTTCCCTCTTTTCCTAAATGCCACAAAATCAGCATTTTCCATTTACCGCCAATAACAGAAAGGGTCAATTCTTTTTCACAGTTAAACGTTTTGTCCTGCATACGTGACATTTGTTTCACCTCCACTTCTATATAGAATAACACATAGTATACTTTTTAACACTATGTAAAAATAAAGTGCGTACTTTCACACTTTTAATATACACATTATACTAACACTGTGCCATGTTAACAAGAGCATTGGTTACAGTTGCCGAGTGAAAAATATAAGAGAATTGGGTATTACTACTGTGTAACACCTAAAAAAGTATGAGGAGTGAAATGTAGATGGAATTACAATTAGCATTAGACTTAGTAAATATTCCAGAAGCTATCGAATTAGTGAAAGAAGTAGAGGAGCATATTGATATCGTAGAAATCGGAACACCGGTTGTAATTAATGAAGGTCTCCGGGCTGTAAAAGAAGTGAAAGCAGCCTTTCCTAATCTAAAGGTACTGGCAGATCTTAAAATCATGGATGCCGCGGGATATGAAGTGATGAAGGCCTCTGAGGCAGGGGCTGATATC
>NZ_JBHRZT010000025.1:0-975 GCF_042649685.1 Bacillus songklensis
TTTTTTTTTTTTTTTAGGATCATTCAAATAAATTTAAATGATAGATTTTTCTCCGTTAGTCTTGTGAAGAGTGGCGAAGTTTGGTATAACAGAATCAAATACATAGTCCGGAAAAATAAAAAAGGCAAAAGCGCGTTATAGTGTGACGCCAACCACACCTATAACCGTCCACCGTGAAGGCCCCACGGCAAACACTTGCTTTCACCTTTTTGTTACTCTATTTATGCCTGTATTTTACGATAAATATGAGTAAACTTCAATAGGGAAGGCTACTTTTTCAGTCTGAAAAGGCGTGTTTACCGTTTTTTTACGGTAGACGCGTCTTTTTTGTTTTCCTCAAAGAAAGGGAGAACAAACATGGCTGTAAGTAAAATCGTATCGAATCAAGAATTTAAACAAATGGTGAGCTACCACCCTTATGCAGAAAATGAATCACAAAAACAATCCATGAAAAAAACGCTATTGGCACGCGTGAGAGAAGCATACGAGGATAAATATTACCGTTTAAAACAAGGAACGAAAGACGCGATTGATATGATGTGTTGGTTTGCATCCGAACGTGGTTTTGTCTTTGCTGGGGATGATTATTTAGGAGATCGTCATGATGTATCGGATCGCACGATCCGCAATGTAGCCCAAAAGTTGCGAAAAAAAGGCTTAATCCTGACCGTTTATCGCAGATCGACGAAACATAATGGTCGTGGCTGCCCAATTCATCTCTTCGTAGACCATCCGTATTTTGATTATTGGACAAGTCTCTTACGAATAGAATTCCAAGCTGATTTCCAAGCAGAAAAAAACGAAACTCCTTGCGAGACTAAGGAAGAACCGAAGAAAAATATTTCTACCTATGATTTAACTTTAAAAACATTTAATAAACATAATAAACGTAAGGAAGATCATTTTTTAGATTCTGACTTTGTACCTTCTTATGTACCAGAGCGCTTTATTTTGGCTGTACAGCCGTTTTTTGGA
>NZ_JBHRZT010000026.1:0-13422 GCF_042649685.1 Bacillus songklensis
TCAATCAAAACCCTTGGTATTACCGGATTTATATAACGGTCCATTTTGCGTGGGGTGACTCAAAAGGGGCGATTTTTCTCCTTTTGAGTCACCCCCTTTTCCTACTCTGTCCTTGCCTTTATTACCAGCTGGCCTTTTTCAATCCTGGAATTTGGCCTTTATATGCCAGGTCGCGCAGACAAATGCGACACAATTTAAATTTGCGGTAAATAGAGTGCGGACGTCCGCATTTGCTGCAGCGTGTGTAATTTCTAACCTGGAATTTTTGCTCTTTGTTTCCTTTGAGAACAAGTGCTTTTTTAGCCATAAAAATACCTCTTTTGTTCATCAGATATTCTCACACTCGTTTTGTTTTTACCATATAATCCATCAAATATTGAACAAAAACCTCGTCTCTTACAAGCCATGCGGAATAATTTCTTTTCAAATAGTTTTCCCCTTCTTGAAAGGTTGTAAAGGTTTGTTCCATTTTTACTCCATTGTGTTCAACAGCCCATCTATTTTCGTCTTCAGGATAGAGAAAAAACGTTTCCTCCATTCGATTTTCATACAACGAACCAAATGAAGTATCTTTCAGATTATATCGGTTTCTCTTTGCATCCTCGCGTAAAGGTTCAAGATGAAAGGTCTCAGTCACAAATTGTCTGTAGGTTTCTTCATTTAAAGAGCAACCTGACGCCTTCGCATGGCCACCTCCCCCATACTGGCCCGCAATTTCAGATACATCCACATGATCGTGAATCGTTCGAAACCCCATTCGTTTTCCGCCGATATTCAGAATGGCAATGTAATCAAGGTGCGGATATTCTTTCCCCAATTCGTTTCCGAGTTCAGAGTGATAAGATTCGGCATACACGATACCGGCAACATGTTCGCCTATAGGAGCTTGTACCAGTTCTCTTCTTTTCCGGCGAATATAGCGCTCGATTTTGTCCTCTTCCATATCCAGTATCTTTTCCTCAAACTCGTCAAAGAAGAAATGATCGCTATTTTTAAGTCGTTCCACCATTTTATCCTCGAATTCGTCGATTGACACAAGGAAAAACAGAGCATTGAGCCTTTGGGCTGCCTGGTTGTCATTTCTCTCCCATTCCCAGGTGTCATATTGCCTGACAAGCTCCACAAACTCGGCAATGGCGTTCGACGGCTCCATCATTTCATTCTTAACGAGATACTCGTAAAACAAAGAAGTGGCTGAAGTCAACTTGCCCTCCTCGTCCTCGACCACGATATGCCCCCACTCGTAATCGTTAAAATGCAAGGCTGTTTTATGGTGATCCAAGAGCTGCACTTTTCCTCCTGCCCGATGGAAGTCATCGAGCCTATTCTCGTTTTCTTCGTTGACGGATAAATCGGTAATGAATAAAAAAGTTTGCTTATCACCATTTTCCAAAAACCATTCCACTTCATGATTGAGACCTGCAATGGAGTTATAGCGGACTTTTACTTGTTCCCCGAAAGCGAGCTTTGCTAAAATGCCGCAGCCCACTCCATCTAGATCATTATGTGATAATACTCGATACATGTTCTTCACCCCTTCACATAGTATGGTTTCAACAAGTGAAAAATATTGGGGTGAACCCACAAAAAGCCGCGCTGTTGTTCCCCTTTACATGGAATAATTAAAATACTAAAAGGGCGAGTCATCCCGACTCGCCCCTCTCATTCAATTATCAATAATGATGTAGATCTTGGAGTACATAATAATGATTACTGCTCTGTTGATTCTTCAGTACCTTCGTCTGTCGTGCCGTCTTCTGTTGTCTCGTCTTCTGTTGTCTCGTCTTCTGTTGTCTCGTCTTCTGTTGTGCCGTCTTGTTGTTCTTCCATATCCGTATCATCTTGTTTGTTTGTGTCTTGGCTGCTGCAAGCTGTCATTAAGAAAACTGCCAGTAAAGAACCGAATAATTTGAGCATTAAACTTTTGTTCATACTATGTTCTCCTCTCGATCCATTTATATATTTAGCCGTCAACTGCTTGGCTGCGGCTCTGATTCGATTATATGAAATGTTTTCATACAAAAGTGGCTTTTTACCATTTTATAACACAACCTTTACACACACTTTATCTTTTAATATTTCCTAGGTATTTCCTTATCACTCCTGTCATATAAGCAAAAACCTTCATTTTACGACGCATATCGACATCTTTTAAAAAATAGTTTATAACTAAAGAGACTGTAATTTGTCCATTCTTCCATTACTCGCTATCTATGAAAGTACTGTATCAAGTACAACTTCACTTGGTAGGCGTTTCGCTGCCCATTAGAGCGGTATAAAAATGACAAAATACACGAAAACATATATCCAAAATACCGCAAAATATGCTAAGATTTGAATAACTTTAAAAAGAAATGTCGAAAAACGAAAAATAAGAACTGGAGAAAGACGTTCAAGATGGAAAAACAGCTGCTGATAGAAAATCGAAATCACTTACTGACTAAACTTCTATGGATTTTTTATATGATTCACACGATCGTTTACGTAGTGATTGATCAACAAGTGGATTATATATCGCCATTTGCAGGACTTTTATTTCTTTTTCCGATCACATTTTTATCCTATAAAAAAAAGCACCCGTTTTTAACGATGTATGCGACCATTATCGTTTACTACGGCTATATCACGTATTTGCTCGTACTTGAACCTCTTCTTGTTAATTTAATTTTCCTGTTGTTAGGAATTATTCTTACAATCGTTTATCAGCAAGCGAAAGCCATTGTCGTGTCTTCTCTTCTCTCCCTTTCTCTTTTCATTTACTTCTTTACTACACAATTTGATCGATTACGTTCAGATCTTACACGTCAAGATCTCATTTACTTTATTCTTTTTGGTCTTTTGGCGGCCATATTGTTTTTATATTATACAAAGATTTTAAATGATTTATGGACTGCCGTTCATTTAAAAGCGAAAAAAACAGAGGAAGAATTACATTCTACTCAAGAGTATTTACAATCCTTTTTTACGTTTAACAATGATGCCATTGCAGTGATTGATTTAGAGGGGAAAGTCATTACGGTCAATCCTGCTTTTGAACGCATATATGGATGGAAAAAAGATGAAATTATCGGCATGTCTATCCCTTTCGTCCCTTCTCATTTAAAAAAGGGAGCGTATGAACGATTTAAAAAGGTGTGTGAGGGAGAACAAATCATCGGTTTTGAAACACAAGATCTATGTAAAGACGGGCGAACCATTGAAGTTGAAATTACTATTTCTCCTATTTATGATTCGAAAGGGAATGTCATCGCATTGTCGGAAATTTCACGTGATATCACGGAGAAAAAAGCAACTGATGAATTGCTTCGTCAAGCCGATAAACTCTCATTGGCTGGTGAAATGGCAGCTGGAGTGGCACATGAAATTCGTAATCCGCTTACATCATTAAACGGCTTTATTCAATTAATTCACGAAGACAGCGAGAAATATCATTCATACACTAACGTTATGTTGTCAGAACTAAATCGGTTGAATGCCATTATCGGTGAATTTCTTATGCTGGCAAAACCGCAATCCATGTATTTCGCACCTCATTCTTTTCATGATATTTTACGTGAGGTTATTCTGTTATTTGAAACGGAATGCACATTGAAAAACGTAGTCATTGGTCTCAATCTTCCTGCTGATTCATGTATCCTTTTATGTGATAACAACCAGCTTAAACAAGTGTTTATTAACTTATTGAAAAATGCGATTGAAGCGATGCCGCAAGGAGGATCCATTCACATCGATGCGGCTAAAAAAGATGATCAGCATATGGAAATTCTTATACGCGATACCGGATCAGGCATTCCTCCATCCATTTTAGAACATATTCAAAGACCGTTTTTTACGACAAAAGAAAGTGGCACCGGCCTCGGTCTTGTGGTGACCCAAAAAATCATCTGCCGGCATCAAGGGGACATCTTGATCTCAAGCGAACAAAACCAGGGAACAACCGTGACGCTAACATTGCCTTTATACACGGAAAAATCCGTTCATGCCTAACTCCTTCATACTTTAGAAGGAGTTTTTTTCATTCTAAATCTGTATCCTTATCTCACTCTCTTCTCTCATGTATCCTCCATGTTTTTCCATTATCCTTAAGGTAGAACAAAGGAACAATCAATGGGAGCGTGAACGATATGTTTATGAATGACTATGAAGCAAATATGATTTATGAGCTTGAATATAGACCATACAAAGGAAACAAATACAAAGAGCTTTACCAAAACCAGAAGTGCCATTCCATTCATTTAACTCAGTTGCTGCTTTACATCTTCGGTCCTCATAAATGAGGGAGGATGTATCAGAAAAGCGGAACGAGCCAAGTTACAGCAAAGAACGCTCACATCCTGTGACCAACGTCGACGCTTAAACATCCTGTTCTTCGAAAATGACCGTAGGAGCCGCAGCTGGATAATTTCAAAGCGCCAATTATGCTTTCCTATATAATAAAAAGGATGCTCCATTGCCTATTATAAAGGCCTTCGGAGCATCAAACCTAACGGGCTCTTCCCTTTTTTTCTTTCTCCCATTTACTTTTTAATCTGTTTTTTTACTTCACTTGTCATAATGGTCGTAAGCGTTCTGGCTCTTCGCTCTTTTGACGGCTCTTTCTTGATCGCTTCCATCATGACCGTCCCCATTTTTTGTATAAACTCTTGAAATTCTTCGTCCGTCAAGAACAGGGTTGCCTGGCGATAGCCTGCTCCATCCCGCACAAAATCGAATCCTTCTTGGCTAATATATCTTTCAAAATCACCTAATACAGCTGCCATAAAACGTAAGAAATAATCCATGTGCTCTTCTTTTGTCATGCTGCGAAACTCTTCTGGTGACATATACTCATTGTTTTCCACTAAAGCGTATGTCTTTTCAACGGTACCACGAATGGGGGTCTGATCAACAATTGATATAAATCCGCCCTCTACGAGTTTTTTTATATGACGATATAAGGACGCTTGCGGAACATCCGGCATCGCTTCGCTAATTTGCTGAGCAGTCAATCTTTGTTTTCCGGCTAATACTTGTATAATGCGAAGGCGTACAGGGTGTAAAATTAAATCAGCTTTAGAATTTTTCATAACAACACCTCTGATCAAGAGATTTAGTAAAAAGCATCACTTTTAAATATTATCATTATTGATAATAATGTTATTTTATGAAAGTTAACAGTGTCAAGTTTTTACGTAAAAGCTAAGTTGAAGACTATTGTAGATTTTTGGCTCATTTCGCACGAATAAGCCAAAAATATTAAAAACTAATATCGTTCTTTAACTAAACCTATGTAAAAGAAAGAGGGTGTCCCAAAGAACATACTTGGGACACCCTCCTGCGATGAACCATCATTGAAATCCAGGAAAATCAAGCATAGCGGTGACAGCCCATCACAGAAAAAATAGATGATTACCGTCATCTAGAGGCTTTTGAGCCAGCCCCTTTTCAATCTTAAAGGGTATTTGTTGATGATTGCCCTTTATTTTTCGTTGACATAATTTGCACAACGAGCAATGCAGCAAATAAACCAAACCCAATCATATCCGTAGTGCCTTCTGGAATGATTAACATGATACCGGCTGCAACTGCTAATAAACGTTCAACCACAGCAAGCGGACGATACCAGTACCCGACCATCGCCGCCCCGACTGCAATCATACCTGTGAAGGATGTAATCACGACCCAAGTTAAATTGTACCAAGTTGTGTCGATCATTAGCATCTCAGGGGAAAGTACAAAGATATATGGGATAATAAATGCTGCAATCGCCAGTTTGGAGGAAAGAATTCCTGTTTTGATCGGCTCTCCTCCAGATACACCTGATGCAGCAAACGCTGCCAGAGCGACCGGGGGGGTAATATCGGCGATGATACCGAAATAGAATACAAACAAATGTGCAGAAAGTGCCGGTGCTCCTAACAAAATCAGCGCAGGTGCCGCAATTGTGGATGTAATAACATAGTTAGCTGTTGTCGGTGATCCCATCCCCAAAATTAACGCAGCAATCATTGTAAAGAACAAGGTTAAAATCATGGATCCGCCTGCCAGATCAATCAATCCGTTTGCAAGCTTCAATCCTAATCCCGTTTTTGTGACGATACCAACAATCATCCCCGCTGCCGCTGTTGCTGCTGCAACACCTAGAGCCGTTCTGGCTCCATCTGCCAATGCGTCGAAAAAGTCACGAATACCGATGCGCGTTTCTTTACGAATGGCACTTCCCAAAATGGTAATAACGATTGAAATCAATGCAGAGCGTGTCACACTCATACCAGACATCAATAACACCACAACCGCTATGATTGGAACTAGTAAATAAATATTTTTAAAAATTTCTTTTTTACTTGGAATTTCTTCCTTTGACAATCCTCTTAATCCGATACGCTTTGCTTCAAAATGGGTCATGATCCAAATACCTGCAAAGTAAAGAACAGCTGGAATAGCTGCAGCCTTTGCAATGTCCCAATACGTGATACCTCCGCCGATAAATTCTACCATTAAAAAGGCGGCTGCTCCCATAATCGGAGGCATGATCTGTCCACCTGTTGAGGAGGATGCTTCTACAGCACCTGCAAACTCTTTACTGTAACCAAGACGTTTCATCATCGGAATCGTAAACGCCCCTGATGTTACAACGTTAGCAACTGAGCTTCCACTGATTGTCCCTTGGAGGGCACTGGAGAAAATGGCCACTTTTGCCGGGCCCCCAATGCGGCGTCCGGCTATGAAAATGGATAGATCATTAAAATAATTCCCAACACCCGTTTTCACTAGAAATGAACCGAAAAGAAGAAATAAGAAAATATATGTAGATGATACACCAAGGGGCGTTCCCAAAATTCCTTCTGTTGTAAAAAACATCGTTTGCACGAGGCGTTCCAACGTCAAACCCCGATGTGCCAGGAAGCCTGGCATGTAAGGGCCGTATAAACCATATGCCAAAAAGACAAGTACAATAATCGTAATCGGTAAACCAACCACACGTCTTGTCGCTTCGAGGATTAGCACCATTGCCGCTAAACCGACAAGTAGATCAAGGGAAGTCACTTGACCGACCCGGTTGACCAAATCACCTATAAACAAGGGCCAGTAAGAACCTACAACTAATCCTAAAAGGGAAAAGATGGCGTCATACCATGCAATTTGGCGTTTCCTCTTTTTTTCTTTTCTTGAAGCCGGAAATAGTAGAAAGATTAAAGCCAGTGCAAATCCCAGGTGGATGGATCGCTGAATTTGAGCAGTAAATACACCGAAAATGGCTGTATATAATTGAAATAAGGAGAAGGCTAACAGTCCTCCGTATGCCATCCATTTTAAGACGCCTGTTAACTTTCTCGTATTTGCTTCTGGATCATACTTTTCCATTAGTTCCTGTTGCTGCTCTTCCGTCAGCGCTTCATATTTCATCTGATCTTTGTCCAAGCACGTTCACTCCTTTCAAAACATCCCATAAGCTGATAAGGCGATAATCGATTCGAACCCATGTACCTTCTTTCATGAAAGAGGAAAAAGGGATTTTTCTTCTTTCATGAATGAGGGTATGATTGGCCACGACTTGTCCAATACGCAAGTCAATATAATCAAATGTTCGGTTCATATTGGTGATCATATAATGGCCATTTTTTTCAATAAATTTTTCATTACCTTCGGCATCTGATGGCATCCCGATCGCAAAATCCTCATATTCTAACTGTTTTTGTTTTAACTGTCCTGTATCGCTAACCTCATAGGTTTCAATTACATCTGATAAATGAATAGAATGAGTATACTTCACTTGGAAAGTTGAGCCTTTGTCCATTTTTAAGTAAGCAACTAATTGCCCTGTATTTTCATATTCAAACACAAGCGCAGGCTGAGACGGTACAAAAAGTAGTGAAAAAAACCCTATAACACTAATAAAAAGAATAATGATTGCCTTTTTCATCCTAATCCTCTGACTCTCTTTTCAGTGTAAAGTGATGACAAGAGGGTGATTCAAAAACATAAAGAACATGCTTTTGAATCACCCTCCTGAAAATGAACCGTCCTGCAGGATACAGTAAAACCCTGGGCTTTCTTGACGGTTCATTTCAGTTTAAAAATATGATGGCCTTCTCTTGAAGGACTATGGGCCAGCCCCATCATCACTTTTCTGCTTTTGTCTCATGTATTACTTTAAAAGACCTTTTTCTTTAAAGTATTTTTCTGCACCTGGGTGGAATGGAATGCCGGCACCCTCTACTGCGTTTTCAGCTTTAATCAATTTAGCCTTTGCATGAGTAATCTTGTCTGTATTTTCGAAAATCGTTTTCGTTATATCGTATACCAGCTCTTCATCTAAATCCTCAGTCACGGCAAGCATTGCTTGAACGGCTACTGTTTTCACCTCAGCCTGCAGTTTGTACGTACCTGCTGGCACCGAGTCTTGAATATAGTAAGGGTATTTATCGATTAATGCTTGGATTTTATCGTCAGCAATCGGAATAATGGAAACTTCTTTTGTTGCTGATAAACTTTCAACAGCCCCAGTCGGTGTACCAGCTGTAATGAATGCTGCATCAATCGTTCCATCTTGGATGCCTTCTGTTGATTCATCAAATGATAGATTTTGTGCTTTAATATCATCCATTTTCATGCCATGGATTTCAAGGATTTGCTCAGCATTTGCGTAAGTACCGCTTCCAGGAGCTCCCACAGAAACGGTTTTGCCTTTTAAGTCTTCTACTGACTTAATTCCTTTTTCCTTTAAAGTTACAATCTGAATGGTTTCAGGGTAAAGTGTACCGATTGCTTTAATGTTTTTGATTGGTTTACCGTCAAACATCATTTTTCCCTCTGATGCATAACTGGCTATGTCTGTTTGTGTAAAAGCAATATCCGCGTCTCCGTTACTCAAAGTCTGCATGTTCTCTGCAGAAGCACCGGACGCTTGAGCTGTTGCCGAAGCATCGGTATTGTCTGAAATGATGTCTGCCATTGCTCCGCCGAGCGGATAATATGTACCGCCTGTACCGCCTGTTACGATACTAATCTGTTTCTTTGCACCACTAGTCGTTTTCCCATCGCCGCCGCAAGCTGTAAGAATCATCACCATGGTTAGCAGCAAAACGAAAGAAAAGAGAAACTTTTTACGCTTCATAATTATTCCTCCTCATGAATATATTATCTTTCTTGAAATTTAACCCAATGATAATAATTGATAATATTATCATTGAATGATAACAAGATTGTTATACAATAACACTAAGATTCTATTATTGTTGCACAACCATTGTCAACCATTTCCAATTATTTTTTTGGAATAATATCCCACTTTCTTTTATATCTTTTTCTAAAAATTAAAAACTATTGATTTTATTACTTATTCTTCAATTAACAAATAAAGTTTTACCTTTTATTAAAATTTCTGCACCAATCGCCAAATTTCCTCTATTATCACCCAAGAATAAATTTATAATATTTATAAAACTCAATAAATTATTGTATATTTAATATAAATAATAGAATGATATTTCAAACTATTTATGTATTATTCAATTCTTGGCCTATCCTTAATTATATGAATCCACATAAATAATGTAACATGGACAAAAGCGGTCCATGTTACATTATTTACGCATTAGGCTTTGTACAATATATGTATGCAAAACAAAATGTGAAATTGCCTTAATCCTCTAAAGAGGCGCATAAAAGCCGGTACGGAAAGTCTTTATTGAGGCTTTCCGCACCGGCTTTTTTTAACAGGCATTATAGTTTTTGATCATCGATTTCATTCAAGTATGCTTCAATCTCTCCTACCACAGACTGAACACAGTTTTTTTCAAATGGGGAGATTAGATTCGCTGCTTTGACAAGCTCTGTGAATGATTTTGTTCCTCCTTGTTTGCAAAGGTAGAGGTAATCCTTCCACGCTTCCTGATGGTTTTCGCGATTTCGTTTCCAAAATTGAAACGCACACATTTGAGCTAAAGTATAATCGATATAATAAAACGGATCGGTAAAAATATGGATTTGACGATGCCAAAATCCGCCGTTTTCTAAATAATCGATCCCATCATAGTCTTTATATGGCATATATTTTTTCTCAATCCGACGCCATGCTTGCTTTCTTTCTTCTGGAGATACTTCCGGATGTTCATAGATGTAATGCTGAAATTCGTCCACAGCCACTCCGTACGGCAGAAAGACTAAGGCATCGCTTAGATGGCTGAACTTATATTTCTCCACATCTTCTTTAAAGAACCGTTCCATCCAAGGCCATGTGAAAAACTCCATGCTCATGGAATGGATCTCCGCTGCCTCATATGTTGGCCATATATATTCAGGTATGTCGACATGACGGCTGCAGTACACTTGAAAGGCATGCCCTGCTTCATGTGTGAGAACATCGATATCCCCTGATGTTCCATTAAAATTCGAAAAGATAAATGGAGATTCATGGTTCTCAATGTATGTACAATATCCTCCGCTTGCCTTTCCCTTTTTGGCTGTTAAATCCATTAACTCTTTTTCAAGCATATAGTGAAAAAATTCTTTTGTTTCTTCTGATAGCTCTTCATACATTTGTCTTCCGTTTTCTATGATCCAATCGGCATCGCCTTTTGGTGTCGCATTCCCCGTTTGAAACATAAACCCATCATCGTAATGCTTGAGGCTTTCGACTCCGATTCGTTCGCGCTGACGCTTTTTCAATTCCACAACGAGCGGCACAATGTGCTCATGGATTTGGGCACGATATGCTTTTATCATTTCCGCATCATAATCCGTCCGTGCCAATCGGGCATATCCTAGCTCTATAAAGTTAGAAAACCCTAGTTTTTTGGCGATTCCAGTACGAACCTTTACGAGCTTGTCATAGATCTCATCAAACTTCGATTCATGCTCTTTAAAAAATTCAATTCTTGCTTCTGCTGCTCTCTTGCGCATGTCACGATCCTTCGATTCCAAAAACGGCCCTAATTGTGCCAAAGTACGTTCTTCATCCTCAAACATGATTTTGGCAGAAGCGACCAGTTTCGTATATTCGGATCCTAGTTTATTTTCAAGCTGCAAATCTTCCATGATTTCAGGTGAAAATGTTTTTAATTGTGTTTCCGCTAACGCAAACAAATGCTTTCCCCATTTTTGTTCTAAATCGGCGCGAAAAGGCGAATGAACGAGCGCTTCATAATAGCGATTAATAAAACTTTGCATTTGCGGTTCGGCTTCATCCATAAAATCTTGCTCTTGTTGATAAAACTCATCATTTGTATCAACCGTATGCCGTATATGGCAAATGTTATACATGGTGTCAAATTCAGCACGGATGCGATTAATTGTTTGGATTGCTTCATTCTGTTCTGCTACTGCTTTTGCATATCCAAGCTTCTCAATTGCTTCGTTCATTTGCTGTTCGACTACAGACATGTTAGGGCGATTATATTCATACTCCCGGAATTTCATCATTTTCCCTCTTTTTCCTATATATTTTTTCCATTTTACCAGACGAAGCACAGAACGTGCCAGAAAAGATCACTTTTTACAAAAGGAGGAGCACTTCATCATTCCTTATTATGCCGATAGGTTAATTAGATTAATATACAGCAAAATAAAAGAGCCCGAAGGGGCTCTTTTATTTTGAAGGCACATATCCATCTGCATAATGGCCAAGTTTTTTCAGCAGATCAATTGTTGTTGCTTTTTCATCCGGCGTAAGAACGGATAATAGCTCATGGATGCGCTGTTCATGGCTTGGGAACATACTTTCAATCATCTCTTTCCCTTTTTCCGTAATCTCCGCATACGTCACGCGGCGATCATTCGGACAAGCGACACGCATAAGAAACTCCTTCTTCTCAAGCTTATCGATAACATAAGTAATGCTTCCGCTTGCCAGCAAGATTTTACCGCCAATTTGTTGCAGCGGCTGTCTTCCTTTATGATACAACAATTCTAAAACCGCAAACTCGGTCGGATTCAATCCATGTTGTTGAATAAATTTATGGACGTGGTCATTAATCGCACGGTGGGCTCTTGATAACACAATGAATAATTTTAATGATTGATCTAATTCTTCCCTTTTTACTTGTTCACTCATTTTCCTCATCCTTTAAAGAAAACTTGGCTAATACCGAGACTTCTAGACAATGAATTGCCCGGCTGCCCTTAACGCGCTCATAACAGCAAGCACTAAGGCACTTTCCTGGCTCAGACATTTAGTGGATATTCATATGTTCTGATTAGCCGAAAAGTGTGTATCTCGATTTCAAGATAATAGTACTAAAAACCTTTTCAAATGTCAAACGCCTCCTGTTTCGAATCACCGCCTCCCCTCTAATTATAAGTCCCCTCTATTTTTTATAGGATGGATTTATTAGAGATCGACACTAGGTTTTAACACAGCTATAAGAAAAGTAACGGACAAATGCCTTGTCCTGTTTTCATTCCTGCGGGTTTGCTATAATAAAACGAAGGAATTATTACATAAGGAGATTTATGTCATCAATGAGGCGCCCTTTTATTTCTCAATTAAAAATACGAAATTTACAATTATATTTATTCATCGTCATCTTCCCTTCCATGATTATAAGCGTCTTGTTTACTCAATTGATAACTAATCAACTAGAAGCTGAACAAACCGAACATGCAAAACGCACGGCTTATTTTCACAAGAACTATGTGGACCGGTTTATCAGGGAAACGGTGACAAGGATTGAAACGATTGCCTTAACGTCCAATCCAGAAAAGGAGTCTTATCAATATATCGAGTCGATTCTGGCCAGAGCCCATCAAAAAGATTTGCGCCTTTCGGGATTGTATTTTTGTGATATTAAAGGAAATATGCTGTTCGGTTCCCACCCTTTACAAAAAAAAAATCAACGTCTATGACCGAAACTATTTCCAAAATGTCTTAAAAACAAAATCAACAACTATATCCAATGCTTATTTCGGCCGCTTGACAGGCCGCTATATCGTAACCATCGCTACTCCCATTTTGGATTCGAAACGGCAAATAAATCGAAGAATTAAAACCGATTATTGAATCGGAAGCTCATTTGCACCATATCGAATGTATGCTGTCCCTTCCCAAACATCCGATCTTTATTCATTGTACAAAAGATCAAATTAAACAAGTGTTGTTAAACTTAACGAAAAATGCTCTTGATTCCATGACAACAGGCGGCATTCTCAGGCTCTCGGTTACAAAAGACGATCATCATTGTACAATTAAAGTAAAAGATACCGGAACAGGAATTCCACCCGAACAATTAAAAAAGATTTTCCATCCCTTTTTCACTTCAAAAGATACCGGCACCGGGCTCGGCCTTATGGTGTGCAAGCGAATTGTCGAAATGTACGGCGGAACCATTTCCATTGAAAGCATCGTAAATAAGGGAACGGAAGTATCCGTTAAACTTCCATTAAGTCATGGCTAACCATAGGAGGGCTGACTTGGGAAGCATATCGAACACGCTTCCCAAGTCA
>NZ_JBHRZT010000026.1:13562-96946 GCF_042649685.1 Bacillus songklensis
TCCTTTATCCGAGGTGTGAGCTCCTCTTCACTTAATTTCAAACGTAAAACCGAATAAAAAGTGATATCACGAAGTCTTAAAAACAGCGGTATTTTCTCGATCCACCATAAATCGAGGCTGTATTCGCGTAAATATCCGCTTAAAAAAGCTGTGAAAAAACGCCGGGCAAACCCCTGTCTTGCCTCTTCATCCTTTATGTGGCGGTAAAACGAGGCATAAAACAGCGGAATAGCCAAGTCATTGACAAACCAATGATAGCAGCAATCGTCGAAGTCAAATACTGTGAGATGTTGTTCATCTGCAAAAAAGTTTCCGGAATGAAGATCAGTATGAATAAGGCCATATACATCTTTGTTAACAGGCAGTGTCCGAATTTGCTGGAGGAGCCCTTCCATTTTCTCCAGCAAAAACGGCTCTTTTTTAGCAATTTGCAAAGCAACCGCCAGTTCTTCGTCCTGCCAATCCATCCGTTTTCTCACACCAGGGGACGGTACGTAGGCACGAGTCACACCATGCATCTTGCCGATTGTTTCTCCCCATCGTGTAAATAATGCATCATGAAAATACGTATCATCGTCCACACGTACGGAACAACCCGGAGCCTTTTCAAATAAGCTTACCGTAAAATACCCTTGTTTTACTGGAAGGCATTCAGTTAAACGTCCATGGATTGATAATAACGGGGCTGCTGCCCCAATTCCTTGCCTGCTCAAAAATTGAAGCCAATCAAGCTCTGCCTCTACCTGCTCACGCCCGCGATGGGAGCTGTATGTCAAGCGAAGTACATAAGGCTTGTTCTTTCTTTTCACTTCATATACGTAGTTTTCAAAATCCCCCAGCAATTTCGCATCATTTATATTCACATTAAACAATGCCGCTGCCTGATTCAAAATTTCCTGGTTAAAAAATTGCTGAACTGCTTGTTCCATCTCTCTTCCCCCTTCCTCCAAATTTTAGCATAAGTATAAAACGAATAAGTTGGCTTTTTACAAGCGGAATGAGATAATGTTAAAGAAAACTCGCCGATTGGCGAGCCTGTTAACGCAAAGATAGAAGGGGAGTTGACCCTATACTTCAAACTTAAAATTGGCCGCTTCGTCGACGCCACTGCCGCGCTGCCAATTTATACTTTCTGAACGTAAAAAAAGTGATAAAAGGTGAACAGTATGAAACAGTCTCATCTCATTTTTAATTCATCCATTGCAGCACAAAAACCCGAAACCATTATAAACCGCCAGCACCCATGTCCATTTTGTGATGTGGAATCACTTACAGACATCTTGGCACAGGACGGTCCCATTATCTGGCTTAAGAACAAATTCCCTGTTCTTCAAGATGCATTTCAAACAGTCATCATTGAAACGGACGAGTGTTTGTCCGAATTGTCTTTATATCCAAAAGATCATTTATACAAGCTTCTCGCTTTTGGAGTCAAACACTGGTTGAATATGATTCACAGCAGGGAGTATAAGTCGGTCATGTTTTTTAAAAATCACGGCCCCATGTCAGGTGGGTCTCTCCGCCATCCTCATATGCAAATTGTCGGCTTAAAACATGCGGATGCATATGACAGCTTATCACCTGAACAACTAGAAGGGTTCGTGATTGCAGAGCGAAATTCTGTCCAATTTAACCTTTCAACCAAACCCCGTATCGGTTTTTTTGAGTTCAATGTCATCCTCAAAGACCTAAATGATATACCGATTATGGCGGATTATATCCAAATAGCTGCCCACTACGTCTTGAATCATTTTCACCGCAGCTGTACGAGTTATAATTTGTTCTTTTATTATATGGACGAAAAAATTATGGTGAAACTAATGCCTCGTTTTGCCACGTCCCCTATTTTTATCGGTTACGGCCTTCCTCAGGTGTCTAACAAAATAGGAGACCATGTTCGTTACATTCAAGAGATTTATCTATCAAAATAAAGAGGGTATCCCAAGTACGGTTTTTGTACTTGGGATACCCCCTATTTAATTTCTTCGATTATCCATCTCACATCAGGTTTAAACATTCCATTTATACGAGTGTGTTTCAAAATCATCCTGGATAAGCTAAAAGAGTTAATATTAATCATTCAACACGGATTTTTATTCGTGTTGAATGATTGGCGGGCATATACACCTCTCCCCCCAAAATTGCATTCGGTAATTTAGTGTTAGGCTGAAACTTCAACTTTTTCATCCATATCATTATAATAAGAGTAAGAATTTAATTAAAGGAGATAAAATATGAAGGAAGTCTTGATCGGAAGCATTCTGTCTGCGTTGTCGACAGGACTGGGTGCCTTGCCCATCTTAATTTTGCATCATACATTGACCCACCGATGACGCGATATTCTCTTAGCTTTCACAGCCGGTATTATGACAACAGCCTCCACAATGAGTCTCATTCCCGAAGCTTTAAATTCCGGCGGCTTTGTGGCGCTCGCTATCGGACTAATGCTTGGCGTGGTGACGCTGACCTTATTGGAACAAAACATTCCGCATATCGATTTGCAGCATTCAAAAAAAGGCATTCAATTTGACGAAAAAGCACTGCTTATTGTTGCGGCCATCACGCTCCATAATTTGCCTGAAGGATTGTCTGTTGGAGTAAGTTATGCATCGGATGTATCAAACACCGGAAATTTAATTGCGCTTGCCATTGGGCTGCAAAACGCTCCGGAAGGTTTGCTTGTCGCCCTGTTCCTCGTCCAGCAAAATATTACAAAAGCAAGAGCTTTTCTCATCGCTACTTTAACAGGAGCGGTAGAAATCCTTTCATCATTGATAGGTTTTTATTTAACGTCCTATATTAGCTCACTAGTTTCATACGGATTGTCATTTGCGGCAGGGGCCATGTTATTTATCATATACAAAGAGCTCATCCCCGAAAGTCATGGAGACGGTAACGAACGGTTAGCTACGTATTCTTTTATTCTTGGTCTATTATTTATGATTTTTCTTATTCATATTTTTTAAATTACTTCATGAAGAGTGGCTATGAGAGCGGGATACCTCTTAAATAACAAGGTGCGGTGAAGCGTTTTCGTGTTGATGTGGGCAAAACTCTCTATACACAGTTGTAATGGCGGAAACACATGAATGATAGAAAGAAGCCCTGCCAGCATTGAACCTATGTCAAGGCCTTATGTGTTCACATTCCCTTCTGGCGGGACTTTTTTTCTTTAACCAAGCTTTTGAAATACAAACGGTTTGGCTAGAAAGGAAAAGAAGCCTTTCCGTTTTTCCTTTTTTGTTAAAAGCTGTTGATATATATTTAAAAGCTCATCAAGCTCTTGACTGCACTCAATTGTTTCCATGCTTGTAAATCCTTTTTCTTCCGCTAGCATCATCATTTTTTGTCGTTTTTGAACAATTTCGATAAGTAAGGCCTCTGCCTCACTTCGGTTCCCATAAAAAAACAACTGGACGTCCTCCCTTATTCTTAATCAGAAAATACCCCCCTAACGCATTATTACAAATTCTACTAAATATGTAAATAGACTCGCAATAATAGACATTTTTTTTAATCTTTTTTTTAAGTATTTGTAATGCAACTGTTGCAAAAGGTTTGTTTTAACAGCATTCCTTCCCTGCTGAATCCACCCATTAACACTGGCACCTTTTTTTATCGACAAGAAACAGGAGCCATTTTCCGACAAAATCTCTCGAATCCTTCCAATCTATTACATACGTTTCTACTTTCTCTATTTTTTCCAGGAAAAAGGAGATGGAAAATACCTTATATATTTTCGCAGTACCTCTTCTTTTTAAGGGGGATGACTATTTATTTTCTAATGACAATTTTAGGATTTCGAAGTAAGATGAAAAAAAGATGAGGAGGAGGAATTTTTATGCAGCCGATGTATTACATACTATTATTAATCACAAGCATGTTATGGGCCGGGAATTTCGTATCGGGGAAGTTTCTCGTTCCTCACGCTTCGCCGATATTGCTTACCGAATTACGATGGGTTATTGCTGTATTATGTTTGCTGCCGTACGTATGGTGGAAAGAAAAATCACTTTCATTTCCTAAACAAGCATTTTGGCCTCTCGTTTTTATGGGAGTAACAGGCGTTCTCTTATTCAATTTATTTATGTTTCTCGCCTTGCAATATACAAGTGCCGATAATGTGGGACTGTTATCTACCCTAAATCCCATTTCCATCGCTGCCGCTTCTTTCTTTTTACTAAAAGAGCGTCTCAACAAGCTGCAAATCTTGGCGATGGTCATTTCGCTCATCGGCGTGTTAATTGTCATGACACATGGCGAGGCCAGCCGTATACTCCGCCTTCACTTTAATATCGGAGATGTGTACATGATCATCGCTGTCATGACATGGGGCCTTTATTCCATTGCCTCCAAAAAAGCTATGGATTATGTGTCACCTTTCAAGTCTACCTTGTGGTCTGGAGTATTTGGCGTTTTAATCACCGCTCCATTCACCATATCTTCCATGGCGATTAACAATGCCAGCATGAGCTTTTATGTTGCATTACTTTATTCAGGTATTGGGG
The DNA here is from genome assembly GCF_042649685.1 of Bacillus songklensis. Classification (NCBI taxonomy): domain Bacteria; kingdom Bacillati; phylum Bacillota; class Bacilli; order Caryophanales; family Bacillaceae; genus Bacillus; species Bacillus songklensis. The sequence goes on from NZ_JBHRZT010000026.1 coordinate 18,071, forward strand.
CAACTGTATTGGCCATGGTTTTTTGGAACATCGGAGTACAGAAGGTTGGCGGGACAAAATCGGGAATGTTTTTAAATTTCAACCCCATTTTTACAACCGTTCTTGCCTTTTTCTTTTTAGGGGAAAAATTGAATGCTGCCCAGCTTTTTGGTAGTATCGTTGTCATTGGCGGTGTTTACTTTTTCACATTGAAGCCCGTAAAGAAAACTCGCCGATTGGCGAGCCTGTAAAGGCGAAGACAGAGGCGTAGCTGCCCTTATACTTTAAACTTAAAATGGGCCGCTTCGTCGAACCTACTGCTGCGCTATCGATATAGAAAAGCGGAGGGCGAACAACCGAAAGATTAGGAGCTGCAGCTAGACAATATATGCTTTCTGAACGTATAAAAAGTGAGGGAGACTTATGTCCATTCAAGGAGTTAACCATCTATTGTTCTCAGTGACGGATTTAGAAACATCCATTGCCTTTTATGAAACAGTGTTTGAAGCAAAACTTCTTGTGAAAGGAAGGACAACTGCCTATTTTGATTTGAACGGGTTATGGATTGCGTTAAATGAAGAGAGGGACACCCTCCCTTTCTTTATTTCGCTTTTCTCGTTGCTACCTGAACGGCATCCCATACAGAAGCAAACGGCGGCGCGTAACTTAAGTCAAGAAGCGTAATTTCTTCTGTCGTCATTTCATTCGTTACCGCGGTTGCGAAGACGTCGATTCGTTTCGCTACTCCTTTTTCTCCTACCATTTGAGCACCATATAATACAAGAGTCTCCGGATGATAGACAAGCTTGATCGTCATCCTTTTGGCACCCGGATAATAGGATGCATGGCTGTTTGCATCAACGGTGATCGTTTTATAGGGAATCTCCGCTTCTTTTGCTTCCTTTTCAGAAACCCCCGTTTTGGCAACCTCTAATTCAACAATTTTGATCACGCTTGTTCCTAATACTCCTGGAAACTTACGGCACTGCCCGGCAAGATTATCCCCAACAAGCTTTCCTTGCTTATTTGCAATGGTGCCAAGTGCAATGTTAACAGGCTTTTTTAACACAAGATGATGACTCGTTGCGCAATCCCCCGCTGCATAAACATGCGGGATATTCGTTTCCATAAACTGATTAACAATAATAGCGCCATTTGGGAGCATGTTAAGGCCAATATCTTTCACAAACTGCGTGTTTGGGCGAATGCCCACATTAACAATGACAGCATCCGTTTGATAGGTACCTTTATCCGTTTTTACAGCCGTTACCCTGTTGTTATCATTAATAAGGTGCTGTACTTCTTCTCCTAGATGAAAATCTACGCGATCCCTCAAAGTATCCTGGATAATCTTAGCTACATCGGCATCAAGAGTTGTCAGAATTTGTTCATTCAACTCAACCACCCTTACACTTTTCCCTAGTTCAAGCATTGTCTCGACGAGCTCCAACCCAATATATCCTCCGCCGATAATAGTTACACGTTCAATCTGTTCCTTCTCAAAAAAAGCCCTCATTCTTTTCCCATCTTCAAGCGTTTTTAACGTGAACACGTTTTCAAATTCCGCCTTCACAAATGGCGGAAGAATCGCTGAGGCTCCGGTTGCGATCAATAACTTATCGTATGTATATACCTTTTCTTTCTGTTTTGTTACGTCTAAGACAATCATTTCTCTTTTATGGACATCAACCTGCTGGACTTCGTGTTGAGTATATACCTGGATACCGCGTTCCTCAAATTCTATTAGCGTTCTTGCGATCAAGTCCTCATGTGATTTTGTCACACCAGAAATATAATATGGAAGGCCGCAAGCACCATAGGAGACGTCCTCTCCTTTTTCAAAGACGATAATCTCTGCACTTTTATTTAGCCTTCTTAATTGTGATGCAGCGCTCATTCCTGCCGCTACTCCTCCAATTATAAGCACTCTTTCCATCTTCATTCCTCCCATTGCCTTATACTATTAAATTATCCTTATTTTTCTCCTTTTTAAACTAAAAAGGCGATAGAGCTAATTTATCTTCACTCCTTTTTCTAGTTTCTGCAAAAATCGGCTTATATCCATTTTGCTGCAGGTAATATTATATTTAAACGACATTTTGGGGAGGCTTTATTATGACAGTAATGTTGGAACAAAACGCAAAAGCGTCTTGCCGCAGTGAATATGACGAACTGCATAGAGTCATCTTATGCCAGCCCCAATATATGACCATACGCGAAGTCATAAACGAAACCCAGAAACATTTTAAGGATGAAGGAATTCATATTCAGCTCGCTATGAAGCAGCACGAGCAATTCGTTCAAACACTAAGAAACCATGGAGTTGAAGTTATTCTGTTGTCAGCCCTAAAAAAATATCCGGAGCAAGTATTTACACGTGATATTGGTTTTACGCTCGGACAAACGGTATTTGTTGCCGAGATGGCGAGTGAAATTCGACAAGGTGAAGAGGGACTATTGAAAAAATGGCTGGAAGAAGAACAGATTCCTTATCATAACTTGAAAGAAGACCGCATCGAAGGCGGCGATGTCATCATTGATCGTACCACTATCTATGTTGGGATAAGCAATCGAACAAACGAGAAAGCAATCAATCATTTACAAACATTGTTGCCGGATTACGAAGTGATTCCCATCCCTTTCACTGCAAAATACCTGCATTTAGATTGTGTATTTAACATTTTATCTTCCGATGAGGCGTTGATTTTCCCGGGGGTCATTAGAGATAAAGAAGCAAAATTACTAGCCTCCCGCTATGATTTGATTGAAGTGACAGAAGAAGAACAATTTACACTTGGGACAAATGTGCTTTCAATCGGCAACAAAAAGGTGCTTAGCCTGCCGGTAAATCAAGGGGTCAACAAACAGCTCAAAGACCGCGGCTATGAAGTGATAGAGGTAGATATTACTAAAATCATCAAATCGGGAGGTTCTTTTCGCTGCTGCACACTCCCGATCTTGCGTAAAGGAAAATAAGAAAAGCGGAGGCGACTGTTCAGCCCCGACATGCGTTCGAACTCCCGACAAAGAACTGCTTTTCGATTCCATATATAAATCCTATTTAATTTTTTAACATCAACTTTTGCTGTTTATGCTATTTATGGCCTTTCTGTTCTTACATCTTGAATGGACTTATAAGGGTTCTCATATAAGCAGTTGGCAAGAGACCGTAAGGTTGCTTGCCAACTGCTTATGCATCAATCAATGGGCATGGGCGCTTTTTGCCCATGTCCATTGATTGATGTGGATTTATTTTTTGCGATAATACGTGATAGCCAATGCACCTGCAAGAACCGAACCTTTAATAATATCCTGTGTATAATAAGGAACATTCAGCATCGTTAAGCCGTTTAGGAGCACTCCAATCAAAATGGAGCCGAACAACGTCCCGACTACATTTGGCTTTCCTGCTCCGAAGACCGAAAAACCGATATAAGCAGCCGCCACGGCATCCATTAAAAACGGAGCTCCTGCATTCACTTCTCCAACACCGATTCGCGCTGCCAAGACGACACCGCCGATTCCCGCAAATAGAGCGGACAATACATATGCATACACGCGATACTTATTCACTGGAACACCCGATAAACGTGCCGCTTCAATATTGCCCCCCGTTACATAAAAGAAACGCCCATGTTTGGTGTATGTGAGAAAAATATGAACAAGTAAGACGGCTAACAACATAATGATAACCGGAATCGGAATCCCCAAAAGTTCCCCCTGGCCGATATTAATAAAAGAAGGGATAAAAATTCCCGGTGCACGTTCCCCGCCTTCAAGCGGCATGTTCGTATAAATCGCAGATCCTTTCGTATATGTCAGCAATGCCCCCTGCACAATAAACATCATCGATAACGTAGCGAGAATATCAGGAATCTTCACCTTCACCACTAAAAAGGCATTCACAAGGCCAATCAGCAATGCCACGGCGATAGGCACGATAATGGCAACAAATAGCTCCTGCCGATGCAGCACAAGCATAGAAGCAGAAAGAATAGTCGCAAGTCCGGCTGTCGAACCAACGGATAAGTCAAGACCATTGATCGTCAGGGACAATGTGACTCCAATAGCGATTAATGTAACAATTGAAATCGAGCGCAGAATGTCGCTAATGTTATTAGCTGTTAAAAAATTCGGTGATAATATAGAAAAAATGACAATGACCAGCCCAATCGTCAACACCGTCCCATATTTATATAAGAAGTCAAATACGCTGATTTTTTGTTTGGCTGGTGCACCAATAGCTTTCTGTTCTACCGTTTGACTGTTCATCCCGTCTTTTCTCCTCCTGCCGCATAATAAAAAATAATTTCCTGTGTGGCTTCCCTGCGAGACAGCTCTTTTACGATTCTTCCGTCATACATGACATAAATGCGGTCAGCAATACCGATAAGCTCATTGAATTCACATGTCGCGTATACAATGCCCTTCCCTTTTTTGGCCAGACCATTAATGAGTTGAAAAATATCGCTCTTAGAACCAATATCAACTCCTTTTGTAGGCTCATCAAATAAATAAACATCCGCGTCCTGCAACAGCCATTTCCCGATTGCTACCTTCTGCTGGTTTCCCCCGCTTAGGGTACCGACTTTTTGTTGAATGGAAGAAGCTTTGATTCCAACCTCCTGTACCGTTCTTTTCGCTTCTTTTTGTTCTTTGGAACGATGCAAAAAGGAGAAGGTTGTAAAATTGGCTAACCCTGGCAGCGTCAAATTGGAAGCGATCGATTCCTCGACTAAAATTCCTTCTTTTCTTCTCTCTTCGGGAACAAGCGCGATTCCATTTTCAATATAGTAATAAGGCGGCTTATTTAAAGCGAGACGGCGATTTCCCACCTTTACCTCACCGCTGACATGGTCTGTTAAACCAAATAAACTTCGGCATAACTCTGTTTTTCCCGCTCCAACCAGGCCGGCAATCCCCACAATTTCTCCTTCGCGAACAGATAAAGAAATATCTTCAAGCTTGTCCTCCCATGACAAATGATCGACGGAAAAAAGAGTATCGTGAATCGGAACCACTTCTTTTGGAAACTCCTCTCCAAATTCCCTTCCAAGCATAAAAGAAATGACTTCCTCTACGTTCGTCTCCGAAATGGCTTTAGTTGCAACATGCACTCCGTCTCGAACAACGGTCACCCGATCAGCAATATCGAACACTTCCTGAAGGCGATGCGAAATATAGATTACTCCGACTCCATTTTCAGCCAGTTGACGAATAACCTTGAATAAATACTTTGTTTCCTCTACACTAAGCGGCGCTGTCGGTTCATCCAAAATCAGAAACTGAACTTGTTGAACGATCGCTCTGGCAATCAATACTTGTTGCTTTTCGGATAGAGTAAGGGTAGATACTTCACGTCTGACATCCAATTTTACTCCGAGTTGCTTTAAGGCTGCTTTTGCCTGATCGTGAAGATTGCGCCAGCGAACAAAGCGTTTCCTAGTGGATACTTGGGCATCCAACATAATGTTTTCCGCAACCGATAAATATGGTATCAGTGCTACATCGACTTCCTGGTGAACAACTTGAATGCCATGTTTTTTGGCATCTCTTGGAGAGCGAATGGAAACATGTTCCCCATTTTTGACAATTGCTCCTTGATACTCGTCATACACTCCGCAAAGAATCTTCATCAAGGTGCTTTTCCCCGCACCGTTTGCTCCCAATAAGGCGTGTACTTCACCACTTCGAACAGTAAAATCGACTCCTTTTAGCGCATGAAAAGAGCCGAATGATTTTTGGATATGGTTCATTGTTAAGGTCACCGCTGCATTCAACATTGCCCCTCCTTTTTTCATGTGGCGACCCAAAAGGTCTTTCGCCATACTATAAAAGTCTTATAATGATTGGTTTTATGATTTATGCACAATAGACCGCCAACAGAAACCGTTGGTTTTACTGGTTTGGCCTGACGGTCCATTGTGCAGTGATGACTCGTCCGTTATTCGTCGCTTCCCCACTCTTCTACGTATTCTTGCAGTTGGTCCATATTGATTGGACTATCCGGCAAATCATCCTGTGTAACAAGAACCGGATCAAACGAGTAGTAACGCGGTGTTTTTTTACCCGCTAGTTTTTGAAGCAGTAATTCCACTTGTTTTTCCCCAACCGCTGCCGGATTGACAGCCGCCGATGCTTTCCATGGACTTCCTTTCTCTTGCATCATTTGTAAATCCTCATCGGATAAATCAATGCCGTATACTTTAATTTCGTCACGCCCAGCTTCTTTGATGGCACGGGTTGCACCCTTTGCAAACTCATCCCATGGTGCCCAAACAGCTTTGATGTCCCCTTTATTTGGATATTGCTTTAAAATGGCCTCCATTTTTGTCTGTGTATCAAGAGAGGTATTAGCCGTTGCGCTTCCAAAGCGAGCGATCTCTTTGATGCCCGGGTAGCGCTGCAGCATGATTTCATATACACGGTTTCGTTTTTCCATCGGAGCAAAACCCCCGACAAAAATATTCACGATGTTCCCTTCACCGTCGATATCCTGTACCATTTGTTTTAAGCCAAGGAGTGCCAGCATATAGTCGTCCTGATCAATTGTTGTCACCCCATCAACATCTAACTCGACATCAAAAGCCACTACCGGAATACCTTTTTTAATTGCACGTTTTACCCCCGGTTCTAATGTTTCCGTACGTCCATGTTTAATGATAATTCCGTCTGCCTCTTGATTGATGGCCGTATCTAAGTAAGAAGCCATTTTGGCTTGATCGTTGTTCGCATCTGAAATGACAAGGTCAATTCCATGTTCTGCAGCTGCTTTCTTGACCCCGCTCACATATTGGGAAGCATGGGTCCCTGTTGTAAACTCGGCAATTAAGGCAACCTTCACTTTTCCATTTTTGCCTTTTGGTGCAGGAATTGCTTTATCTTCTTTCTGATTTTCTTTTTTCGCTTGCTCCTGTTTAGCGGGCTCAGGCTGTGCATTGGAAGCAGCGGGCTGCTCACTCCTACACGCTGCGAGCGGCAATGCGAGAACAAAAATGAATAAAGTAAATAATAACGTTTTGATGATTCGTTTCATAATAAAGCCTGCCTTTATCTGTATTTTCTGACTTTCAACATTGTTTAACATTCTATTCCGATAATAAAACTTGGTTTTATGATCATCAGGGGAGACAAGTTCCTCTGATGGTTGAAAGTTCGTTATATAAGAGCCCGGCTCCCCTTATTTTACCGGGCTCTCTCAATCCCTTGTGACCGTTACTGAATCAATAAATCGGTACCCAGCCTTCTGTCGTAACGAAGATGCGTACTGCCACCACTTTGCGATCGTCCATTAACGTGAAATAATGGCGCACATTTTCAGGAACAGAAATTAAGTCCCCTGGTTCTAATTCCACATCAAAGAAGTTTCCTTCTTTGTCTTGGATGACGAAAATACCGTGTCCGCTTACGATAAATCGAACTTCATCATCTGTGTGGTGATGTTCTTGTTGGAAATTTTTCAACAACTGCTCCAGGTTTGGCGTTGTCTCAGAAAGAGAAATCACATCCTGGGCTTTATAGCCGCGACGCTCTGAGATATCGGCAATCTCAGCTTCAAATGTCTTTAATACTTCATCCTTTTGCTCATCTGTTAACGCGTAGTTTTCGCGTAATGACTCAGGAAGTTTGGCAATGTCCCATTTTTCATAAATGACTTCATTGCTTGCTAAAAACTCCTCTACCGCTTGCTGATCTGTAATGCGCTCATTGTTTACATGTAATCGAATTTCTGCCATTTTCAATTTCCTCCTATTATTAAACTGTTTGAAATTGTCGTTTTAGAGAAAGCAGTTTTACGTGATAGCTGAATAAAAATTCGTAAGATTCCAAAAACTTTTTCGCTTCAAAAGCATTTCTTCCCCATACGGTGATGCCATGATTGCGAATGAGGACCGCTCCCTGGTCACCCTTTACATATTTACCGAACTCTTCAGCCAATGTCGGGATATCTGCATAGTTACGGATGATCGGAATGCGAATTTCTGCATCCTCTTCCCAAATTCCAAAAGCTTTAATGATTTCTTGCCCTTTAAACACAATCTCTCCTTCATCTCCATAAAGCTCTGAGATGACATTGTTGTCGATTGTATGGACATGAAGGCTGCACCCGGCATTGGTCTTATTGTAAATTTCCACATGAAGCAGCGTTTCCGCTGAAGGTTTCAGTTCCGTTTCCTCGGCTTTCTTTCCCTCAGCGTCTACTAGCAGAAAGTCGTCACTCGTACGCTTTCCTTTGTCTCTCCCGCTTGCGGTGACAAGAAACGTAAGCGGTTCATCGCTTACTTTGATAGCAAGATTTCCGCTTGTTCCTGGAAACCAGTCGCGTGCTGCAAGCTCATCTTTTACATCTGCCAGCTCGTGCCAACGTTTCGCTAATATGCTCATGATTTCACCCCCGTCAATTCTTTCACATGATGGATTACATCATAAAACGTCGCAAATGGACGATATGGAATTTGCAGTTCTTCGCATTTTTCGATTAAGAAATCTCTCGCGATAACAGCATTTGCCACTTTGGCTGCTTGCAAGTCCGTGATGGAATCGCCGATGACGATTTTAAACTCGTCTTCTTTTTCAAGCTTTCGAATGATCGAAGGCTTGCAGCAACCGCAATCATTGCTGCACTCATCATCACATGAATGAGGCCATGTTATCGTAATTGTCTCACCACTGAAATCAGAGCCGTTACAATAAATGCTCTCTTTTTCTACTAATCCATCAAGCAAACGATGGACAAAGAAATCGATACCCCCGCTTACGATATAAAGGGGAATGCCTTCCTGCCTTGTAAAAGCAACAAATTCCGAGAACCCTTCTCGAATTTCAGCCTTATGCAACAAAAAATCTATGATCTCTTGTTTTAAGCTTGTCGGAAGAAGGGAAAACATCTTTCCGACCCCTTCTTTTACCGACACGTTTTGTGCGAGTACATCATCTTTAATGGCTTCCCACTCTGAGGGAGCAAATTGTTTCATGATCGCAATGATGTTATCGCTGTTTGTAACCGTTCCATCGAAGTCGCAAAAAATGACTGGCTTCTTCACGATGTCACCTCTACCGTGCCCCACAGTTCAATGGCCTTTTTAAGCGACTCGGATTGTTGGGCTGCTTCTTGGAGTGTTTGGCCGTTTAACACCGCATCGATAGCATCACGGAAAGCACGACCGCCTCCTGCCGCCCCGTCTGGGTGGCCATGCACCCCACCGCCGGCATTGATAACAGAATCGATGCCAAAATCACGAATCAACAGAGGAACCATACCAGGATGGATGCCGGCTGACGGAACCGGAAACGACTGCTTTAGCTGCTTGCTCGGGTGTATAAGTTCATCACTGATACTCACTGCATCTTCAAACGGTAATGCCACACTGCCATATGGAGATGGGAATAATGAGAAATCAGCACCTGTTATACGGAGCAGCTTTCCAAGTAACAGAGAATACGAGAACCCATAAAACTCGGACGGTGTGGATGCTCCGCTGACTGCCGGATGGGCCATGATTGGAAGGCCGATTTCATCATCTTCACGCAATGCCTGCAATACATCCAGACCGTAGGCAAACACATTGAACAATAATGCATCCGCCCCAAGCTCTGCCGCACGTCTCGCTTTTTCTTTCAGCTCGAAGGTACGACCCGTTAAATTGACGGCATATAACGTACGATGTCTAGTTTCTTCATACACTTCATCCAAAACACGCTTCCCTTCCACGATGCGCTTTTCAAAGGGGGTAAGTTCGTTATCGAATAAAATTTCATCATCCTTCACTAAATCGACGCCCCCAAGTGCTTGCTCGCGAAGCTGCTCGGTTAAATACTGAATGTCGCGTCCAATCACTCCTTTAAAAATACTCATGACAAGCGGGCGGTCGTACACACCTAGTTTCTTACGAATCCCCTCAACCCCGAAACGAGGGCCGGGAAAAGCTTGAAGCAAGTCACCATGAAACTCCAAATCAATCAATTTCACTTTTCCATCAAGTGATAATTTTCCGAAAACCGTTGTTAAAACAGCTGGCAAGTCAGCTGAAAAATTGGCCGCCGGATATGCAATTTTGATAATGGCCTGTGCCACTTGTTTATCTAAGTATTGATTTACGCGGTCACAATCTTGTAACGGTGCGATTGAAACAACGCGTCCTTTATGCTTTTTCAGTTGTTCCTGTTCCAACAGCGGCAAATTCGTCCATGAACCGATCGTTAACCCTAAGGCAATGCCTTCCGCCTTTTTCTCCCAATTCCCCGATGGGTCGTGAATCAAATAACTCGCAATCACTTCACTCATGTTTGTCTTCTCCTTTGCTGTAATTTTTGCTTTCGTTATGATCTTTTATCATTGGCTGTTCATGCATCTCATCATTTTTCCTTTAGGTACTTGGTTGTCCTTTATCCAAGTGCCTTTATTTTTATCGTCCTTTTTTCGAGAGCGACAAAAATAAAAGCCCCTTCATTAAGAAGAGGCTAATGACTAGCACTCTTCTTATCTCTCAGCATCGCGCTGCAAGAATTAGCACCGTGCTTAACAGTAATCGTCGTTAAGTCGGTTGCCGGGCTTCATCGGGCTCGTCCCTCCACCTGCTCTTGATAAGAAAGTTGCTTATTTATGTTATTTTCTAAAAAGTTCGTTTCACACAATGTAATTTGGATTATGACAGGAATTTTTTTCTTTGTCAATTATTTTTTGTAAATAAATTTAATTTTTCAATTCGGTTGACAGCTTCTTGAAGGCGGTCTTTATCCGTTAATAGCCCAACACGCACATACCCTTCCCCATACTTTCCAAATCCGATTCCCGGAGCTACGACCACTTTCGCTTCCTCCAATAAAAGATCAGCAAATTGCTCGGATGTATATCCTTCCGGGACGGGAAGCCAGGCAAAAAATGAGCCTTCAGGAGCCTTCACATCCCAACCGATTTTCTGAAGTCCATCAATCAGAACATTACGACGGGATTCATAAAGCTCTGACAGTTCGTCCACGCAGCTTTGGGATGCAAGAAGGGCCTCTGCAGCTGCTGCTTGAATGGCACCGAAAATGCTCACATATAAATGGTCTTGTAATAAGTTGATCGCTTCGATCACACTCTCGTTTCCAACCGCAAAACCAACGCGCCAGCCGGCCATGTTATATGTTTTGGAGAACGTATAAATTTCGATTCCGATATCCATTGCTCCTTCAGCTTGCAAAAAGCTGACAGGCTTCTTTCCGTTGAAACCGATAGCTCCATAGGCAAAATCATGGACCACACAGATGTCATGCTTTTTCGCCAACGCTACGGTTTCTTCAAAAAATTCAGCTGTCGCTATCGCACCGGTCGGGTTATTCGGATAGTTCAAAAACATCAATTTAGCTGCCTGCTTTACTTCTTCTGGAATTTCTTCATAGTTTGGCAGAAAATGACGTTCAGCCCGAAGAGGCATCATTTCCATATTGGCGCGGGCAAGCTCTACTCCCGACCAGTAATCAGGATAACCGGGATCCGGCACAAGGACAGTGTCACCTGGATTCAATAAACATTGCGGAATCTCTACAAGTCCCGCTTTACCACCAAACAAAATGGCCACCTCTTTATCCGGATTGACCGTTACTCCGTATTCTCGTTCATAAAAACGTGCAACAGCCTTTTTCAAGAAGGAATGACCGCGAAACGGAGAATATTTATGATTGCGCGGATCCTCCGCAGCTTGTTGTAATGCTTTTACGATATGAGGCGGTGTTGGCTGGTCGGGATTTCCCTGACCAAGATTGATAACATCATGTCCCTCTGCCATCACGTTTGCCACTTTGTTTACAAGTGAAGCAAAAAACTGCTTCGGCAAACGTTTCAGTAAATCAGATTGCTCGAAATTTTTCATTTTGTACACCTTCTCAAAAATTTCTTGAAATTCTAGTCAAAAATAATATATTGTTGTTATCAACTTGTAAAGCCATTTTTTCAAATCAATCGAAAGGCGGGAATTTACAAATGCCGTTAAAAGTCGCATGTATTCAGTTAGATATTGCATTTGGAGATCCTAAAAAAAATTTTTTGCGAGTGGCCGAAAAAATGAAAGAGGCCCTTCAAACAGGCGCAGACATTTTGGTACTGCCCGAACTTTGGTCAACAGGCTATGACTTAACGCGTTTAAATGACATCGCCGATGAAAATGGAGAGAAAACGAAACACTTTTTTTCTTCATTCGCCCAAGAACACAATGTGTCCATTGTTGCAGGATCGGTCGCCAAGAAAACCGAAGAAGGCATCACAAATACGATGTATGTCTTTGATCACAACGGCAACCTTGTCTCTGAATATAGTAAACTTCATCTTTTCAAACTAATGGATGAGCATATTTACTTAAAAGCCGGCAATACTCAAAATTCATTTACCCTAAAAGGAACCTCCTGTGCCGGGTTCATTTGTTATGACATTCGCTTTCCTGAATGGATGCGTACACACACGAGCCAGGGAGCAGAAATATTATTTGTAGTTGCGGAGTGGCCTCTTCCGCGACTCGCCCACTGGCGCGCCCTTCTCATCAGCCGGGCCATCGAGAACCAATGCTATGTAGTCGCTTGTAACAGTACAGGCAGCAATCCGGATAATGTATTTGCAGGACATTCACTCATTATCGACCCGTGGGGGGAAATCATCTCTGAGGCTGGCGAAGAAGAAAGCATCATCACAGGAATGATTGACAGCGAAAAAGTTCGGCAAGTGCGCAGACAAATTCCTGTATTTGCCGACCGACGCACCGAATTCTATATTTAGATCCACCTAAACCTTTTTTAGCATATTCAGGATGTAAGAACAGAAAGCCATTAACATCATCCTTATCTTTGCTTCGATCTCCTTCATGGCCTCTCTGTTCTCTTATCTTGAATGAGCTTATAAAGGGTCTCGTAGATTTATATAATAATATTTTTCGGAAAATCTATTGACAATCTTACAGATTACCTGCTAATATTCACATCAAGTGATTCAAAACTTTCTAATTTTAAATTGAATTCTAAATTTTTAATCATACAAGTGAATATGTATCTCTTATCAAGAGTTGGCTGAGGGAATTGGCCCTATGAAGCCCAGCAACCGACCGTAATACCATCGCAAGGTGGAGCGCAAATTTGCGCTAGCGAACAACTTGTTCAGTAAGGCACGGTGCTAAATCCAACAGAAAGACACCTTTCTGGCAGATAAGAGGTTTGGACGCATCGTCTTCAAGCCTCTTTCGCTAAGAAAGAGGCTTTTTTATTAGAAAAGCGGAGGCGACTGTCCAATCTTGAGAGGCGTTGGAACTTCTGGCCGGGAAACCGCTCTTTGGTTTCACCGGAAAAGTCGAAGCGTCGCGATAAATTCAAAACTGATTAAACCAATAAGAAAACTACGAGAGCATTATATGGAGGTTTTTATAATGGCATTATCCACTCAACATATCTATGAACCACTAACTGAAGAAAAAGCTGTCGCTTTAGCGATAAAATTAAACCTATTCGCCGAGGATGCGGTGCTGGCCTGCCGTGAGATCGGTGATGGAAACTTAAATCTTGTGTTTCATGTGACAGATGAAAGCAACAAAGGTGTGATTATTAAACAGGCCCTGCCTTACGCAAAAGTTGTAGGTGAAAGCTGGCCTTTAAGTCTTCATCGTGCCAAAATCGAAAGTGATGCGTTAAAACAATTTGCTCAATCGGTACCGCAGTATGTACCAGAGGTGTATTATACAGATGAAACGTTAGCTGTGACGGTAATGGAAGATTTATCGCACCTGCAAATTGCACGGGCGGGACTCATCCAAGGAAAATCATACCCTCTTCTCGCGAAACACGTAGGAGAATTTTTAGCAAACATTTTATTTTACACATCTGACTTTGCTCTTGATCCACAGGAAAAGAAAGAACTGGTTAAACAGTTTACAAATCCGGATCTTTGCAAAATCACAGAAGACTTAGTCTTTACAGACCCATTCTTTGATCACGACACAAACGATTTTGAGGAAGGTCTTCAAGAAGATGTTGAAGCGCTTTGGGCGGATTTTCAAGTAAAACTTGAAGCAGCTAAACTCAAGAAAAAATTTTTAACAAACAGCGATGCGCTAATTCACGGTGATCTTCACACAGGCAGTATCTTTGCAGATGAGTACACGACAAAAATCATTGACCCTGAATTTGCCTTCTATGGCCCAATCGGTTTTGATCTTGGTCAATTCATCGCTAACTTATTATTAAATGCGCTATCCCGCAACGAGGAAGAACGAGAAGAATTATTTATACAGGCGGAAGAAACGTGGAATGTATTCAGCGATACCTTCACGAAGCTTTGGGAAAAAGATAGCCTTGAAGTATACACAAATGTCGATGGGTATTTAGAGTATGTATTAAAAACAACATGGCGTGATGCAGTTGGCTTTGCTGGATGTGAAGTCATTCGCCGCACTATCGGTTTGGCTCACATTGCCGACTTGGATGGAATTGCAGACGAAGAAAAACGTCTTGCGGCAAAACACCATGCGCTTCGTCTTGGCAAAGCGCTTCTGTTAAATCAACAAAGCATTACGCCTGATATTCTGCACGAAATTATAAAAGTCACAGCTTAACGAAAGGAAGTTTACAACATGAATACAACGTTACCTTTACCTCGTTCTGTTGAATGGAACGATACACATATTACATTATTGGATCAGCAAGCGCTTCCTCTTGCTGTCGAATATTTAGAATTAAAAACATTGGAAGATGTATGGAAGGCCATTAAAACGTTAAAAGTACGCGGGGCACCAGCTATTGGTATTACGGCTGCTTTCGGGCTGGCACTGGCTGCACAGCAATACGAGAACGAGAGCATTGAAGAATTCAGGAAACAGCTTCAAAAATACCGCGACTATTTAGCAAGCTCGCGTCCGACAGCCGTCAATCTATTTTGGGCACTTGATCGAATGGTGGCCAGCATAAAGGATGTTATCTCTGTCAACGAAGCCAAGACCACTCTTGTGCATGAAGCGATCCGCATTCAAGTGGAAGACGAAGAAGTATGCTACAGCATCGGTCATCATGCTCTTTCCCTTTTGAACAAGAATGATTCGATTATGACGATTTGTAATGCTGGTTCAATCGCAACCGCTTACTATGGGACGGCACTCGCTCCATTTCATTTGTCGGTCGAGAAAGGCATTCCGTTAAAAGTGTATGCATGTGAAACAAGACCTGTGCTGCAAGGATCCCGTCTGACAGCCTGGGAGTTACAGCAATCCGGTGTGGATGTGACACTCATAACGGATAATATGGCCGCCCATACTATTAAAACCAAAAAAATCAACGCCATTATCGTTGGGGCTGACCGCATCGCAGCAAACGGAGACACAGCGAATAAGATTGGTACATACGGTTTGGCTCTTCTTGCAAAATCATTCGGTATTCCATTCTATGTTGCCGCTCCTCTTTCAACATTCGATCCAACGATTGCAAGCGGAGATGATATTCCAATTGAAGAACGAGCAGCAGAAGAAATAACACATTTGAACGGAAAACGTATCGCCCCAGAAGGAATTTCTGTCTACAATCCAGCTTTTGATGTCACACCAAATGAACTCATTACGGCAATCATTACGGAAAAAGGCATTATAACAGGAAACTATAAGCAAGAAATTCAAAGATTGTTTGCTCATCAATCATCATCTAAATAAAGGTAGTGGCCAGCGTACATTGAAAAACATACGTGCAGCCGCCCTTCCTGCAATAATCACCATTTCATCTCTCCCTAATTGGCTAAACAACAAGGAGCATACAAATGGTGATTTTTTGATTCCCTCCGCTAAATATATTTTCATTTTTCGACATCAGCTTTGACTTCTTAAACTGCTTATGCGTAAATCATTTGACACGGGTTCTTTTATCCATGCCAAATGATTTATGTGCATTCATATAGATGAAAATAAACAAATCTTTTACATAAAAATTCGACAAATCATGATATGATAGTATTACTACTTTTGTCTTAATCGAGGTGAGATAATGACATTGACCCAGTCCCTTGAACACCTGTTAAAAAACGCCATTACGTCGTTTCAAACGATGGTACCTGCTCCTATTACTGTTGAGCCGACAATAGCCCTCTCTCCAGAAATGAATCTCCCGTTCCGGTCTGTATTTATCGGATTGACGGGAGATATTTCAGGCTCTCTGATTATTCAAGGAGAAGAGCGTACTTTCTCCAATCTTGCGCGTTCCATGTTTGGAATGGAAATTGAAGGGGCGATGCTGCAATCCTTTACATGTGAATTAGGAAACATGATTGCCGGCAATTTTGCTACTGAAGCAACGAATGTGCAAGTTTCTTTGGATATCACCCCTCCCTGTATTTACGAAGAGGCTTTTTTCACCAGTATGGGAACAGTGGTAAGTCTTCCGCTTAAATTTCAGGACAATGGTTATTTGCACATATCCATTTCAATGAATTGAATAGTATAACACCCCTGTTCCATGTCTACGCTAGTAATGAAGTATATATTTTGTCATGAAAACGTAATAAGAATGGATAAACAATAAAGAATACAATGTAATAATCTTATTTTTCGTTGGATAATAAGATTCATGCCATTCGCTCTTAGCGTTCTTTATTCCCCTTTTATGAAGTCGCTTCCCTGTCTTGAGCATTGTAATCACTGTACGGTTCAGTAGGATAAAAGGAAATATAAGTTTGGGGTCAGCTCCCAAAGGAGGGTCTCTTTACAATGACAGATAGCATAAGAGAAGAGAATTTGAAGAATAAGTACGGAGAAGAAAAAAGAAATCTCTATAGTGAAATCAATGAGGCTTCAAAAGAACAAGGAGAAGCAGAACTGATTACATCCATCGATTTTGTTTTTATTGAAGGAGAAGGTTGGAAACTAGAAAGTGATCAATAAGCACTTTTTAGTTCTCCAACCTTCTGTTTTTGTCCCGCTCTAACGGACAGCTAAAAAGCCCTGTGCGAGCTTCCCTTTATGAGCGTTCTCTCAGTTTTCTTCTTTTACGGCTAATCTTTTGATAAACAACGACAAGCAAAAATATGCCAAGGAATAACGCAATCCCATATGAATAAATAAATTCAACAATTTCATCAATATACTGTCCGAAGAAGTAACCGCTCGCAAATAAAGCACTCGTCCATACGAACGTCGTACTATAGCCAAACAAAGCAAACGTTCGATACGGCATATGGCTTTGTCCAGCCAAAAATGGAACGAAATGACGCACCCCCGGCAGGAAGTAACTAAACACTAAAGCCATTGAACCATGTTTTTCGATTAAACGAGTTGATTGCCGTACATAACTTTCCACTTTTTTAAGTTTCTTTACCCGGCTGTATATGGTGTCATGGAAAAACCTCCCGAGCAAATACAGGGTCGTTAAACTGCAAATCACCCCTGCATAGGTAACGACAAAAGCTGGAATGGGTAATAAATAGCTTTTAAAGGCGACAAGTCCGCTTGACATCACAATGACTTCATTGGGAACAGGCAAACCGAAAAAGCCAAGCCACAACACGAAAAATAACGCGATATACCCATAGTTATCTACAATTGCCAATAGTTCTGCGGTTTCCAAATATCTTTCTCCTTCTACCTTCTACGATGGTGCTAGCTCTTATCCAGGGATGAACATGCCATTTTGTGCATTTATCCCTTCTAGCTGTAAGAGCTCTTCTTTTATGCCTATTTTCTTTCCAGCATAGCCTGTTAATTGACCACTCTTCCCGATCACACGGTGGCACGGAACAATGATTGGAATCGGATTGGCACGATTAGCCTGCCCGACTGCGCGAACAGCTTTCGGATTATCAATCGCTTTGGCTACATCTGCATATGACCATACTTCGCCGTACGGAATAGTTGACAGTACGTTCCAAACTTGACGTTGAAACAGTGTTCCTTTCACGTCAAGCGGCACTTGAAAGCTTGTTCGTTCCTTCGCAAAATATTCCATAAGCTGCCGTTCCGCTTGAGCTGCTGGAGAACGGTCATCCCCACACTCTACCTCATAACAGGTTTGAAATTCAATAAATTCCTCTTCTGAAACCAAAATACGGGATAATCCTTTTTCACTTGAGACTAAATATAGCGTATGAAATATCGGTACGTGAACCTTTCGATAAAACGTGCTCATATAACATCCTTTCCTTTTGAATATATGGGCAAATAAATAGAAAAAGTCGTACCTTCTCCTATTTTACTATTTACGTCAATATATCCTTTATGTTCTTCAATAATTTTATAAGATACCATCAGTCCCAGGCCGGTCCCTTTTTCCTTTGTCGTATAAAACGGTTCGCCGAGGCGCTTGACCCGATCCTCCGGCATCCCTTCCCCTTCGTCTTGAATCGATACAGCAATGTATTGATCACAATGCTTGACAGCAGAAACGAAAATATTTCCTCCCCTTGGCATAACCTCAATGGCATTTTTGATGATGTTAATAAACACTTGCTTGAGTTGATTCGTCTCACAATAGACAAACGGAAGCTCTTCTTTAAATGTCGAGAGGAACTGCACATTTGTCAAAGCGGCTTGTGCTCCGAGCAAATCGATCGTTTCCTTGATAATTTGAACAACGTCTCGTTCCTCAAATTTGACGGCTTGCGGCTTTGCCAGCACTAAAAAATCCGTAATAATATTTTCAATTCTTTTTAACTCTGATGTGATGACGTCAAAATATAAAGAATAGTCTTCTTTGATGCTTCCCTGCAAAAGTTGGACAAACCCTTTCAACGCAGTCATTGGATTGCGAATCTCGTGGGCGATGCCCGCTGCCAGTTGCCCGACGACTTGCATGGTATCTGATTTACGAATTTGCTCTTGCATGGCTCTTTTTTCTGTTATATCACGAAACATTGTCATATAGAGACCCGGGATAATATCTTTTTTGGTAGAAAACTCAATAATCTTCGTTCTTCCATCCGCCATTAAATAGGTGAGCTCGCCGTCTCCTTCCCCCTCTGTTTCAATCATCACATGATGATGATGCAGCTCGTTGTAATGTTCTTTTGAGACAAAATATTGAAGGGAACACTTGCAAATCTCTTCTTTTGTCATTTCAACAATCTTGCATGCCGCTGAGTTCACATCGATAATATTTCTCTTCCCATCCCACAATACAATGCCATCAAGGGAACCGTCAAAGATTTTGCGAAACTTTTGTTCACTTTCCCTCAATTCTTGTTCCATTCGCTTGCGTTCACTAATGTTGCGATAAATGGTCAAATTGTAACCTTCAATAATTCCCCGCTTTGAGGTGAACTCCAGTTCTTTGATTTCACCATTCGGCATATAAAAAGGGTGTTCAGCGCGAATAACACCCCTTTCATAAAACTCATTCATGGCTCGAATGGTTTCTGGGTCATCCATATCCATAAAATGTTCAAGATTATAGCCGATCAATTGAGGAAGAGGCAGTTCAAACGTACGGGCTGAGGCAGGATTAGCATCGATGATATTCCATTGATCATCCCAAATGATAATGGCATCAATCGCATTCTCAAATATTTCTCTGAATTTTCTTTCACTTTTTGCCAATCTTTGTTTCATTTGGCGCTTTTCCGTGCTATCACGCATAATCGACATATAATATTCATTATAAATGTTTGATGTTGTCGTGAACTCAAAGTATTTTTCTTCTCCATTCGCTAACATAATGGGAATTTCTCCGGTTGCTTTACCTACTTGATAGAGATTTCTCCACAGTTTCATCAATTTATAACGGTAACTCGGTTTCACCAACTGTGTTAGAGACATTTGAATCAGTTGTTCTTTATCATAATTTAAAGAGCGGCATAAAGATTGATTAACATCGATAATATTGGCATTCTTATCAAAAATGATGATACCGTCAATGGCTTGATTATACATATCTTGAAACATTTTTTGACTCACAAGCCGTTCATCTTCCAGCATTTTATGTTGTGTCATATCATGAAACGTACAAATAATCATGTTCGTTTCATCTGTATATTGTTCTGATACAAATCTGACATATTTCTTCAATCCGCTATGGAGGGTAATATCCCCCTCATAATAAAAATGACTCTCGTTTGTCAACGACTCATAGTATTGTTCAATCACTTGATACGAAAACATAATCAATACGTCTTTTATATGCAGTGACATCATCTCATTCTTTGTTTTTTCAAACAGACGACATGCTGCTTCATTTACCTTTATTACTTGAAATGATCGATCAAACACAATAATTGATTCCATTACACGATCAAAGATGATGTTTAATTGTTTTAGTTGCTGGTCCCTCGAATATTCTTCTCTTCCCTTGGCTCCTTCATGAATAACTGTCATGATGAGACTACGACCCCTTTCCTTCTCAACCCTTTCTCCGAGTGTATGTATTCTACACCTTTCCGTTTTCACCTGCTATCATTTGTCGATTATATACATCCACATTGAAAATTCGACATGGCCAAAAATAGCCATGTCATATTTTCAACGCATAAGAGGTTGACAAGCTCCCTTTCGGGTTCTTGACAACCTCTCATACGAGAACCTTTTTTTGCGTATTCAAGGTGTAAAAACAGAAAGCCTTTAACATGATAAAAAAACCGTTTTCGTCATGGACAGCAGGGTATACTTTGAAAGCAGCTAAAGGAGAACCACAATTTTAAGAGTGGCCCACAGTAATTAAAAAACCCTTCCACGCTAGCTTTTGAACGTGAAAGGGTTTTTTTAATCATATATTATATATAAATCCCATTTAATTCTTTAACCTCTACTATTGGATTCTCTTCCATTCGCGCCTTTCTGTTCTCTCATCTTGAATGAGCTAACAAAGGTTCTCGTATAAGGCTTCGGCAAGGGCCCGTAAGGGAAATGGACGAAGCCTTATGCGTAAATCATGTAGCATGGACCGCTTTTGTCCATGTTACATGATTTATGTGGATTTATATATTTATTTGTCGTCTACAACGATATAGGTGGCTTTTACAGGACCATGTACACCTACGACTAGATTCATTTCAATATCAGCCGAGTTACTCGGGCCTGTAATAAAGTTAATGCATGAAGCGATGTCTTCACCTGCTTCGACAATCTCATGAATGCGTTGTGCAGCTTGCGTAATACGCGGGACGATCGAGCTTTTCGGAATGATGGCAACATAAGTGGTCGGAAGTAAGCTTACCGAACGGCCTTTTCCGTTCCCACTGAATAATACAACTGTACCGGATTCCGCCAACGTCATATCACTGAATGTAATTCCTACATTGGCCCGCTCTGCCTTTCGGATATTTTCCTTCCCAAGTTCCGGATTCCATATGTGAACATCGACATTCTCATTTTTCCATTGCTCATTTAATAAATGAGACAAACCGTATTCTTCAAAACGCGGGTCCTTCCAGGTAACAACTGGGCCCCCGCCATAGTTGGCAACGACTTGGTGAAGGGTCTCAACCAATTCAACAGACGATGTTTCCACATAATCTGTATGAATGCGCACGCAGTAATCTTTTAATTGCTGAGACAATTGATCCTGCGTCCATCCCCGATAAACCTCATGCTGCGGCTGATGTTTCCAATTTGGACGCGTAACCCCTTCCGTACGACGATCTCTGCCAAGCTGCTTGGCAATATGGTTTAAAAATTTATCGCGATTTTGAATAGTACCTACTGCCATGTTTAGTTCTCTCCTTTTTGATGATCTTTAAACCACGAACGGAAGGTTTCCTTGTTTGGAGCCGGGAATTCGCGAATTTCGGTCCATGCCTTTAACGGACCGGGACCTTTTGAGATTTTATCACCGTTCGTGAATGGATTCATTGCCGTCGGAGCAATCTTTGCACCAAGTTTGTACAATGAAGATGAAGCAGCTCCTAAACCGAATGCCTTCATCGCCAGTTTTTCGGAAATCGGTGCACGCCCCTCACGCTCCACGATGACTTGACGGTGCTTATGCAGCAATTCATGCAACGGAATTTTAACCGGACAAGCTTCTGTACATGCCGCACATAAAGTCGATGCATATGGGAGTTCTTTATAATCGTCATAACCGCCCAATAACGGCGATAACACCGCCCCGATCGGCCCAGGATAAATAGAACCGTACGAATGGCCGCCTACATGGCGATAAACCGGACAGACGTTGATACACGCCGCACAGCGAATGCATTGCAAAACGGATTGGAACTCAGTTCCTAAGATTTTGGAACGCCCATTGTCTACAATCACAAGGTGGAATTCTTCCGGACCGTCTATATCCCCAGGCTGTTTGGGACCTGTCAATGTCGTAATATAGCTTGTTAAACGCTGTCCAACCGCACTGCGTGTCAATAAGCTGACAAGTACCTCGAACTCCTCGTAAGTCGGAACAATCCGCTCCATCCCCATCACTGTGATTTGCGTTTTCGGCAATGTCGTAGCTAAACGCGCATTTCCTTCGTTTGTCACAAGTGAGATAGATCCTGATTCAGCAATCCCAAAGTTACAGCCTGTAATGCCAACATCGGCCGATAAAAAGTCCGGACGAAGAGTAACACGGGCATGTTGGGCCAGTTCCTCCGGCTTTTCGGTTTTTTGGTAAGCAAGTTTTTCTGTAAACACATCGCGAATTTGCTCTTTATTTTTATGAAGGGCAGGCGCAACAATATGTGAAGGAGGATCATGATCGTCTATTTGTAAAATATACTCGCCCAGGTCCGTCTCGATTACTTGACAGCCTAATGCTTCAAGTGCCGCATTCATATCGATTTCTTCTGTCACCATTGATTTTGATTTAACGATTTTTTTCGCATTTTTCTTTTGGATGACATTTGCAATGTATTCATTTGCCTCTTCAGCCGTTTGGGCAAAAAATACATGGCCGCCCCGCTTCACCACATTTTCGCTTAATTGCTGCAAGTAGTAATCTAAATTTTCCAATGTATGCCGGCGAATCTCTTCTCCAAGCGCACGCCACTCTTCCCAGTTCCCAAGCTCTTCGGCTGCATCTAGACGACGAGCCTGAAGGCGTTCCTGCGCACCGGCAACCGCCATCCGCATAAAATCATTGTTAATCCCTTTATCAACACGTTTTTTAAAGTCGTCTGCGCCAATTTTCATTGCCATCTTTCTCAACCCCAATCTTTGTATATCCGTATAAGCAACTAAACGATTATTATTTACTATTCAATACTTCAGCGATATGCATGACTCTAACCGGCTTTCCCTTACGCTCCATACGTCCGCCGATGTTCATCAAGCACCCGCAATCGGCACCGATCAAATAATCCGCCCCTGTCCCGACCGCGCATTCTACTTTTTCATCCACCATCTGTTCGGAAATTTGGCCCATTTTAACAGAGAATGTACCACCAAAACCACAGCAGTTATTGGCATTTGGCAGCATCTCAAAATCTAATCCTTCTACATTCTTTAATAGTTTGAAAGGAGCATCTTTTACGCCAAGTAGACGCGTCATATGACAAGATGTATGATATGTTGCTTTCCCCTCTAACTTTGCACCCACATTTTCCACTTTTAATACATCGACAATGAATTGCGTTAATTCGTATGTTTTGTCAGCAAGCGCTTGCGCTTTAGGTTCCCACACAGGATCTCCTTTGAAGATATGAGGATACTCCTTGAACATCGTTCCGCAAGAACCGGATGGTGTGACTACATATTCGGAATGTTCGAACGTTTTGATCATATTTTTCATGGCTTCTTTCGATTCTTTTACATAGCCGCTGTTGTAAGCGGGCTGTCCGCAGCACACTTGCGTTTCCGGAAAATCAATGTCACAGCCAAGACGCTCTAGTAATTCTACAGTTGCTTTCCCTACACCGGATTGAAACATATCAACTAAACAAGTAACGAATAATGAAACCTTCATCTCTTTTCCCTCCATACACAGACAAGCCTATTCAATATACTATTCACGCACAGGATAACCTATCAACAGGTCATCTGATGACTTGATTAATTATACTCCTATTAACAAATTTTTCAAAGCTTTATATAAATTCAAATAATAAAAAACTATCAAAAACAAACTCAAGCCAATAATAACAGTCCCACATTGTAGAATGATTTTCTGTTAAGCAATTGTCATGCTGTTGAAGATTTGATAACATCATTATATTGTGAAACGCTTTCATTATTCAAGGATTTTTTGTCAAAAAGTCTTCACAATTCATAGGCCGTTTATTGTAAGTTTTATGAATATGTCTTCATTCTTTTTCTTCAGTACTACTTTATTAATTATTATGTAAATATTCATTTCGATTTTAATTTCAATAAAAAAGCCTGGTGAGTGCAATGTTCTCACCGGGCTTTCTGGAAATAAGCCTTTCCTGAAAAGGGAAAGGCTTATTTCCAGAAGTCATCAAAAACCGTAATTGGAAGGTGACGCTTATGCTCAGATTTCAAATAATGTGATTCAATCTTCTTGCGTGATTCCTCATTCACTTCCTTTCCTTCCAAATAATCGTCGATTTCATCGTATGTCACACCTAGTGCTGTCTCATCCGGCAGCTGCGGGCGGTTTTCTTCAAGATCAGCTGTTGGTGTTTTTGTATATAAATGTTCAGGACACCCTAATTCTTTTAATAACATCTTACCTTGACGCTTATTTAAACGAAAAATTGGCACTAAATCTACACCGCCGTCACCATATTTCGTAAAAAACCCGGTAACCGCTTCAGCTGCATGATCCGTTCCCAATACAACCCCGTTATACATTGCGGCAATGCTGTATTGAGCCACCATGCGCTCACGGGCTTTTACATTTCCTTTTGCAAAGTCGGTCAATTTCCCGCCTGTTGCTTCTTCTACAGCAGCTACACTTTTATCGACCGCTTCTTTAATGTTGACCCTTAAACTTTTACTCGGTTGAATAAAATCAAGGGCGTCCTGACAATCGTCTTCATCTGCTTGTACTCCGTATGGAAGGCGAACAGCGATAAATTGATATTTTTCCTCTCCTGCTTCTTCGTTTAACTCGCCCACCGCTATTTGTGCGAGTTTTCCTGTTAAAGTTGAATCCTGGCCTCCTGAAATACCGAGAACCATTGATTGTAAAAACGGGTGCTTTTTCAAATATGCTTTTAAAAAGTCCACACTGCGGCGAATTTCTTCCTTTGGATCAATGTCCGGTTTTACTTTCAATTCTTCTATAATTTGGCGTTGTAAATCTCCCATCGTTTTTGCTCCCTTCAAAAGCTGACATTTTTAACAAAGTATTTCAACTTATTATCACCAGAAATTAACATGGTTTGTAACTAAATATTACACGAAAAGTGATATTTTTGGCAAAAGCTTCGTTTTCGTTTGATATTATTTTATTTACACAACGCGGACAAGTGTAAACATGTTCTTTATCTCTTTAGCTTGTGTTGATTGATTAACTCCATTTTCGTTTTCCATACTTCTTCGCTTAAATCAACAGGATAGCGTTCTGGATTTAGCTTGCGTAAGTATTCATCCCAAAAAAGCGTTAATTGTTCCTGGTGATAAGCGCGGATTTGATGAAGATCAGGGAGTGTATATTTTTGTTCTCCGTTCACAAAAACAGGAACGAGTAATTCAACTGCTTTGAAATTGGTCACAAATTTATGCAAATACGTATGGACAGGATCGAACAGCTTAATTTTATGTTTTGCTGTAACTTTCTCATGGACGAATGCGATATAGTCGCCTTCTGCTTTATTATTGGCGTTAAGAATTCGGTACACACTTTTAAATCCCGGTGTCGTAATTTTTTCCGGATTACCCGATATTTTGATAACGGGCTCATATTCGTTTCCTTCTTTTTTAGCGACTAACTTGTAAACTCCGCCTAATGCCGGGTTGTCCGCTGCTGTGATCAGCTGTGTTCCCACTCCCCAGCCGTTGATTTTGGCTCCCTGTGCTTTTAAGTTAAAAATCACATTTTCATCTAAATCGTTGCTCGCTATGATGTTGACATAATCAAGACCTGCATTATCGAACATTTTGCGTGCTGCTTGTGACAAATAAGCCAAATCACCGCTGTCCAATCGGATTCCTTTTAAGCGATGCCCCTTTTCTTCAAGCCACTTTCCGACTTTAATGGCGTTGGGTACACCTGATTTTAACGTGTCATATGTATCGACAAGCAACACCGTATTATCTGGATGAACTTGTGCATATGCCATAAACGCATCCAGCTCCGAATCAAAATCCATCACCCATGCATGGGCATGTGTCCCGATAGAAGGAATACCAAACATCTTTCCTGACTCCATATTGCTTGTGCCGTCAAAGCCCGCTATATAAGCTGCCCGCGCTCCCCAAATTGCCGCGTCCGCTTCTTGTGCACGTCTTGTTCCAAACTCAAATAACGTGTCATCCGGAGCCACTTGACGGATGCGGGAAGCCTTTGTGGCAATCAATGTTTGGTAGTTCATAAAGTTTAAAAGTGCCGTCTCAATAAGCTGCACTTCAAAAATGCGCCCTTCCACCCGAATAATCGGCTCGTTAGGGAACACAAGCGTCCCTTCTGGAACGGTATATAGATTTCCTGTAAAACGGAAGTTTTGTAACTCTTGAAGAAAGTCCTCTTCATAATTTTCCGGCTGCTTTCTTAAATACTCAAGATCCTCTTGTGAAAACTTGAGATGGTTAATATAATTGACGATTCGTTCAAGTCCCGCAAATACGGCATATCCGTTCCCAAATGGAATTTTGCGAAAATAAGCATCAAAAACACGAATATTATGGTGACGGTTCAGTTTCCAATGCGCATAAATCATATTGATTTGATACTTATCAGTATGGAGTGTTAAGTTATCATCACTCATTCGTCATTTCCCCTTTTCATCCCTCATCGGCTCTTTTTCTTAATATAAACATTTCCGGCTGCTTTCTTTCAAGTTTCCAACTTTTAAAGAAAATATAAGCGTTAATAAAAGGGGCTGGCTCAAAAGGTCAACCATCCACATCATAAAAAGTCTTTTAAACAAATGAATCGTCACGAGAACCTTTCATTTTACTGAATTCTCCATGACGATTCATTTGAAGGGGTTTCCCCCATCCATATGTTTTCGCGGATTTGGGAAATCCCTTTGTTTCTACAGCTCAATATATTTCATCAATACTTGTTCGACCGCTACTAAATGCGTTAGCATTAATTCCTGGGCCTTGGACGGATTTTGCTCCACGATGGCCTCATAAATCTGCATATGTTCCTGATATAAACGTTCGGACGTCGTTTGTTTCGAGTATAACCAGAGACGCCTTGTTTCCCTCATCGTTTCAATCATCATTTCAGATACGTTATTCATTAAGTTTACTAACAATGGATTTTTAGAAGCTGCGGCAATGGCCATATGAAATTCAAAGTCCGCTCTTTCCCCCAATTCTTCATTTCCTGCTGCAGCCTTCATCGCCTCAAGTGCTTCTTTCATTTTTTGTAAATCGTCCAATGTCCGTTTTGTCGCAGCGGCTACGACCGTTCCGACTTCTAATACTTTACGGACTTCAAGTAAATGAATGATATCTTCCTTTTTCATTAGAACAGCTGCCGTAACCGGAAGAGAAATGAGCTCTGCATCAAACTGGCGGACATATGTACCTTCTCCCTGCTTCATCTCAACAAGCCCCATCGCTCTTAACGCGCTAAGCGCTTCACGGATGGCAGAGCGCCCTACCTGAAAATTTTCAGCGAGCTGCTGGACAGAATCCAGTTTATCGCCCGGCTTTAAATCGCCGCTCTTAATCATACTTAAAAGCGCCTCTGCCACTTCCTCATATATCTTCTTCGGTTTTATATGTCTATACGTCAAAAACATTCACCTCTAGCCTGAAACTTCCAAATAGTATATGTTTTATTATATCAATACGTCTTTGTTAGATTCTACAAAAGTAAACTCTACTTTTCTAAAAAAATATCAAAAAGTTTTCCAGTACCACTTGCTTACTACTAAATTAATAGACTATAATGTGAGCGTATTCATTTTATTGGTACTATCATCAGATGACCTAATCACCTAATTTTATGAATGTCGGGTTTTCTCTCTTTTTTAAGTCATCTTGAAAGCGATTTCTCTTTTTTGAATGGGTAAGGGGATTCATGTTGTATCAATGGTCAAACTATTTTGAAAACGGGGTGTTATTCATGACATGGGCACAAAACTTTACGCCTATCGGGGATAGTCTATTATGGTCTGCTGTCGTAGCCTTAATCCCTATTTTGTATTTCTTTTGGGCATTAGCAGTCAAGCGAATGAAAGGGTATGTAGCCGGGATTACAACATTGGCAGTATCATTGGTTGTCGCTGTACTTGCATATAAAATGCCGGCAAGCATGGCTCTCATGTCAGCAAGCCAAGGAGCCGTATACGGTATATTGCCGATCGGATGGATTATCGTCACATCTGTATTTTTATATAAATTGACCGTTAAAACAGGTCAATTTGATATAATCCGAAACTCCGTATTGTCCATCACGGAAGACCGCCGCTTACAAGCGCTTTTAGTGGCCTTCTCATTCGGAGCCTTCCTGGAAGGGGCCGCAGGCTTCGGTGCGCCGGTAGCCATTTCAGCCGCATTGCTTGTGGGGCTCGGGTTTAATCCTTTATATGCAGCAGGCCTTTGTTTATTGGCAAACACAGCTCCTGTTGCCTTTGGCGCAATCGGTATCCCCATTACAGCAATGGAAGGGCCCACCGGCATTCCGGCCATGGAAATTTCAAAAATGGTCGGCCGTCAATTACCATTCATATCTGTATTTATTCCATTGTATTTGATCATTATTATGGCTGGTTTCAAAAGAGCCTTCGAAGTTTTACCCGCCATTTTAGTTTCAGGTGTATCTTTTGCCTTAACTCAATATTTAAGCTCGAACTTCATAGGACCTGAGCTTCCAGATATTTTATCAGCGTTAGTATCTTTATTTACATTGGCAATTTTCTTAAAGTTCTGGAAACCGAAAACCATTTTCCGTTTCCAATCCGAAGCGGAAGCTCAAGTTGCAGCTACAACTGTCGTTTCTCACGCGAAGCATACAAGCGGCGAAATCTTTAAAGCATGGTCTCCATTCTTAATTTTAACGGCGTTCATCTCTATTTGGGGCGTTCCACAAATCAAAGCAGCTTTAACGGGACACTACGAAGGAACAAACGGCTTATTAAAAGCGATTAATTCAATCGGCCACAATCTAACGTTTATGCCTGAAGTTCCGGGTTTAAACAACCTGATTTTAAACGGAAATGGTGATCCGATTCCGGCCGTTTATAAATTAGAAGTGTTAGGCGCTGCCGGTACAGCCATTCTTTTAGCGGCAGTTGTGACAAAATTCATTGTGAACATTTCCTGGAAAGAATGGGTGAAAACATTCGCCGAAACATGTAATGAATTAAAATTTCCAATCCTAACGATTGCAGCTGTTGTCGGTTTTGCTTATGTAACGAACTCTTCAGGCATGAGTACAACACTGGGAATGCTATTGGCGAAAACAGGATCTCTATTCCCATTCTTCTCACCTGTATTGGGTTGGTTGGGTGTATTCATTACAGGTTCTGATACGTCAGCAAACTTGCTGTTCGGGAACTTGCAAAAAATTACAGCGACATCTGTTGGAATGGATCCGCTTCTTGCACTTGCGGCCAACTCTTCAGGCGGTGTAACAGGGAAGATGATTTCACCGCAATCCATTGCCGTTGCTTGTGCAGCTGTAGGTTTGGCGGGTAAAGAATCTGACTTATTCCGCTTTACAGTGAAACATAGTTTATTCTTAATTCTTATCGTGTGTATCTTAACGTTCTTACAGTCTAACGTATTATCTTGGATGATTCCATAAAGTGAAACTTCCATCAGTGGGAGATGGGCACTCCCGCTGATGGTTAGTCGAACCAATTTGGGCTTTAATAAAATGAAAACTTTCTCTCCCCTCTTCATGGCGGGAGTTATAACAAAGGGGAGGACTCGGTACATAAAATCCAAAAAATCAAGAATTTTTCTGCCGGGTCCTTTTAGTAAAAATGTTTCTGGTTATCTATTTTAAACTTATGGGACAGCTCCTTCATACTTCTTTTATTCAAAAAACAGTTACCATTCTCTATAAAACAGAAAATGGTAACTGTTTTTTCATTTCCTCCTTCCCCTCTCTCATCCAATTGGATTGATCCAGCATAACTAAGTATCAACATTGAACAAAAGTGTTCAAAATAACACAACTTAAAAAAAATACATGAGACTTAAACAAAATTGTATAAAAGCGTTTACAAAATTGTATAAAAGTTTATATAATGAATGTGATGAAAAAACAGACTGTTTTTTATTTAACCAATTTTCGAAACCTTCATTCGAAAGGGGCATTCCATTATGGAAGTTTTGATGAGAAATATGTTTCAAACTTTAGGGAAAAACCAAGCAGCTAATAAGCTGGCAAAAAAATACGGTTTGCGTTTCGGTGCAGCACGCTTTGTTGCCGGGGAAACAATTGAAAACGCTATCAATTCTGTGAAAGAATTAAATCGGTCTGGGAAAGTGGTTACACTTGATCATTTAGGCGAATTTGTCTTCACGGAAGAAGAAGCAAACGAGTCGTCGGCAATGTGTATTCAAACACTGGATGCCATCGCAAAAGCGGGTGTGCAATCTAATCTTTCACTCAAGATGACGTCTCTGGGCTTGGACATCAGCAAGGATTTATGCATGAAAAATATGCGTAGAATTCTCGACCGAGCAAAGATGTATGGCAACTTTGTAAGGATTGATATGGAAGACTATGCCCACTGCCAAGTTTCCTTGGACATTTATCGAGAGTTGCGCAAAGATTACGATAATGTGGGCATTGTCATCCAAGCTTATTTATACCGAACAGAACAGGACATGCAAGACCTGAATGAGTACAAAGCAAATCTTAGACTAGTAAAAGGCGCTTACAAAGAATCGCCGGAAGTGGCATTTCCGGATAAGAAAGATGTCGATGAAAACTATAAAAAAATCATTAAGACACACCTGCTGAACGGAAACTATACGGCTGTGGCCAGTCATGATGAAGCAATCATCGAATACACAAAGAAAATGGTTCAAGAACACCGGATTTCAAAAGATCAGTTTGAATTCCAAATGTTATACGGCATTTGCGTGGAACTTCAGCAAAAGCTAGTCCAAGAAGGTTATAGAGTACGAGTTTATGTGCCATATGGAGTCGATTGGTTTGGATATTTCATGAGACGTTTGGCGGAGCGTCCTGCCAATGTTTGGTTCGTATTGAAAAACCTATTAAAATAAAACTTGTATATATATCAAGGAGTGGAGAAGATGACAACTATTACGAAGATTTCCCCTTTCAAAAACGAGCCTTTTACAGATTTCACGATTGAAGAGAACAAAAAAGCAATGGAGCTCGCTCTTTCAAAAGTAAAGAATGAACTTGGCAGGGAGTTTCCCCTTCATATTGGGAGCAAAAAGGTAGTAACAGAAGATAAAATCAAGTCGATTAATCCAGGGAATGTGGATGAAGTAATCGGTCTTGTAAGCAAGGCAACAAAACAACTTGCAGAAGAAGCCATGCAGGAAGCTTTAAAAACGTTTGAATCATGGAAGAAGGTTTCCCCTGCAGAACGCGCCGAGTATTTGTTTAAAGCAGCCCGCTTAATGCGTGAACGCAAGCATGAGTTTTCGGCTTTACTTGTTTACGAGTCAGGGAAAAACTGGGCAGAAGCTGACGCCGACACAGCGGAAGCAATTGATTTCATGGAATTCTATGCTCGAGAAATGCTCCGTCTCAGCGAGACAAATATCCATCAACCTCTTACAAAAATCGAAGGTGAAGAGAATATATTGACGTACATTCCTCTTGGAGTAGGTGTCATTATCCCGCCATGGAATTTCCCGCTGGCGATTTGTGTGGGCATGACTACAGCGGCCATTGTATCAGGAAATACGGTTCTCTTAAAACCGGCTTCTACTACTCCGGTTATCGCTCATAAGTTTGTGGCTTTAATGGAAGAAGTTGGCCTTCCATCAGGTGTCATTAACTTTATTCCGGGAAGTGGAGCCGAAGTCGGTGATTACTTAACCACACATCCGAAAACTCGTTTTATTAGTTTTACAGGCTCTAAAGAAATAGGCCTCCGTATCAATCGTTTAGCGGCCGAAACGGCAAACGGACAAATTTGGTTAAAGCGTGTCATAGCGGAAATGGGTGGTAAAGATGGTATTGTTGTTGATGAAACAGCCGATTTGGACGCTGCTGCCGCTGCCATTGTTGCCTCTGCCTTCGGGTTTCAAGGACAAAAATGTTCTGCGGGATCCAGAGCGATAATCGTCGAATCGGTTTATGATGAAGTGGCAAATAAGGTAACAGAATTGACAAAGCAATTACGCGTAGGAAAGCCTGAAGAAAATGCCCCTATCGGTCCAGTAATTGATCAAAACTCTTTAAACAAAATTTTGGAGTATATTGAAATTGGAAAACAAGAAGGACGACTGCTGACAGGCGGAGTAAAAGCGAAAGGAAACGGATTTTATATCGAACCTACTGTGTTTGCGGATGTTGATCCGAAAGCCCGTATTATGCAGGAGGAAATTTTCGGCCCTGTCCTAGCTTTAGCGAAAGTGAAAGATTGGAAAGAAGGAATGGAAGTTTATAACGATACGGAATATGGTCTAACAGGCTCCTATTTTTCACAAGATGAGGAACGAATCCAATACGCCTTGGAAACTATTCATTGCGGAAATCTTTATATTAATAGAAAATGTACAGGGGCTCTAGTTGGAGTGCATCCGTTTGGCGGATTCAATATGTCCGGTACAGATTCCAAAGCCGGCGGTTATGATTATTTACTATTATTCACACAAGCAAAGCTAACATCCAGAAAATTATAGAAGCTTAAAAGCTCCCTAATAACGGGAGCTTTAAAAAAAACGTCGTATGTATCCGCTTTCATAAAATAAATTCTCCAAAATAGTCGATATATTCTATAAAATGAGATAAAATATTATTTTCCTCGAAAACAAACTAGAAGGGAGATGTAATAATGGACATACAGCTTCTTATTTCAATCGCCGTTTACATGGTGGGGATGCTTTTTATAGGGTATTATGCGTACAAACGAACGTCCAACTTATCTGATTATATGTTAGGAGGAAGGACACTTGGTCCTGCCGTCACCGCGCTCAGTGCCGGGGCGTCCGATATGAGCGGATGGCTGCTGATGGGCTTGCCTGGCGCCATGTTTGCTCAAGGACTTAGTGCTTCCTGGATTGTAATTGGGCTTACGCTGGGCGCATATGCCAATTGGCTTTATGTCGCTCCTCGCCTAAGGACATATTCCGAAATGGCTAACAACTCCATTACCATTCCTGCTTTTTTAGAGAATCGCTTTGATGACCAATCAAAGATTCTGCGTTTAATTTCTGGATTTGTAATTATTATTTTCTTTACTTTTTATGTATCTTCTGGAATGGTGTCCGGCGGTGTTCTTTTTGAAAACACATTTAACCTGGATTATCACACAGGCCTATGGGTCGTCGCAGGGGTGGTGATAGCTTATACGCTTTTTGGGGGCTTTCTTGCTGTAAGTTGGACCGATTTTGTTCAAGGGCTCATCATGTTTATAGCTCTCGTTCTTGTTCCGATCGTTACCATCATGCATGTAGGGGGTATTGGGCCGGCATTCAGTGAAATCAAGTCCATTGACCCTAAACTGTTTGATTTATTTAAAGGTACAAGCCTTCTAGGAATCATTTCTTTGTTTGCATGGGGACTAGGTTACTTCGGTCAACCGCATATCATCGTGCGCTTTATGGCCATTTCTTCTGTAAAGGAAATCAAAAAAGCGCGTCACATTGGAATGGGCTGGATGATTTTTTCAGTCGTTGGTGCCATGTTTACAGGATTCGTGGGACTTGCCTACTATTCCAAGCAAGGAATGAAGCTGGCTGATCCCGAAACTATTTTTATTGAATTAGGTAATATTTTGTTTCATCCTATCATTACCGGGTTTTTGTTAGCGGCTATTCTCGCTGCGATCATGAGTACCATTTCTTCGCAGCTTCTTGTAACCTCAAGTTCATTAACAGAGGATTTGTACAAAACATTTTTCCGCCGTTCAGCAACGGATAAAGAGCTCGTGCTAATTGGTCGTCTTTCCGTATTGTTGGTCTCCATTGTCAGTGTACTTCTTGCTTATAATAAAAATGCTTCTATATTATCTCTGGTAGGCTATGCATGGGCTGGTTTCGGGGCTTCCTTTGGACCTGTGATTCTTCTCAGTCTTTATTGGAAACGAATGAACAAGTGGGGAGCTATTGCAGGAATGATTGCAGGTGCGGTTACCGTTATTGTTTGGACAAAAATCGACTTTTTCAAAGATACTGGCCTTTACGAGATGATACCAGGGTTTGCGATGAGCTTGATTGCCATCTATGTGGTTAGTCTATTAACCCCTATCCCTTCTAAGGATACTCAGAAACAATTTGACGAATACAAACAATCAGCTTAATAAATTCACTTTGCCAAAAGGACGGGAATAAAAACATTCCCGTCCTTTTGTAAAAACCTTTTCGCTTACTCATGATGCTTAAGGATAAAGAATATAAAATTATTTACGTGGATCTAATATATAAATCCGATTTAATCTTTTTGACATCAACCTTGCCTCCCGCCCTCTTCATGTTTCTCGCCCCATCAACTCGAATAGGCTAACAAGATTAAATCATAGGGCATGGATGTTTTTTATCCATGCCCTATGATTTATGTGAATCCATATTGTATTCTTTCATTTTATTGTATAATGTTCCCCTTGATATACCGAGTAGCTTAGCAGCTGCGCTCTTGTTTCCGTATGTTTTATTCAGCGCTTCTTCAATTCTTAACGCTTCTCCCTTTTGATATTCCTTCCCTTTCGATACCGCCTCTTTGGGCATGGATGCGCCATCACCTCTCACCAAGTTATCGGTAGTGATGTTTTGGGGAATGTGCTCAAGCGTAATGACGTTTCCGTCGTTGAGAAGAACAAATCCTTCCACTACGTTCCGAAGCTCCCGCACATTTCCCGGCCAATCATAGTTCATTAAGGCAGCCCCGACTTCCGGACTCACGACCGGCATTGACTTTCTATATTTGATCGTAAATTCTTTTAAGAACTTTTGGACTAACTCCATAATATCTTCTTTTCTTTGACGCAATGGAGGAATATCAATCTTTATCACGGTTAGATGATAATAAAGATCCTTATGGAACTTTCCTTCTTGCACCAATTCTTCTAACTCAGGAGAAGCAGTCGCAATGACACGTATACGTGTTGTCACTAATTCCGTTCCGCCTACATGGTAGAAGGATTGGTTCTGTAGATAGTTCAAAAACTTCACTTGGATATCAAGAGGCATTTGATCAATTTCCGCAATGAACAAAGTCCCCTCTTTGGCCTGTTCAATTTTACCCGGCTGACCGGCTTGCTCTTCTTCTGTAAAAGCTCCTCCTTGATAACCGAATAATTCTGCTTCTAAAAGGCCTGAAGGAATAGCTGAACAGTTAACGGACACAAAAGGCTTATTGCTTCTTGGGCCGCCATAATGAATGGCTTGTGCCAGCATTTCCTTCCCTGACCCGTGTTCCCCCACTAATAGGACTGAAATATCGGCATAGGCTGTTTTCTGGGCAATCTTGACTGCCTGTTGGATTTCCGGGCTATCACCAATCATAGAGGAAAAAGGTCTGTCTTGATGAATAAGCAAAGGGGACGATGCATCAATTTCTTCATTTAGGCGAACAATCGGGGTAATATCATGCTCGGTTGCAACTCCGCCAATAATTTTATTATCTTGTATAATCGGTGAAGCATTGATTAGTACATGAGTATCTTTGGCAGGGTGATGATACTCTCCCCGAACCGGGCGCCCCTCATTTAAAATCCGGTGCAACATCACCGATTCAGCATGGAAATGATCGCCAATCTTTCGACCGAGGATGTCTTCCCTCTTAATCCTGTATGTTCTTTCAGCTGCAGTGTTCCAACATATGACTTTCCCTTCGTGATTTACAGCCGTAACCGCGTCATTAACCGTTTCAGCTAGCGTATGAAAGTAAGCGGCCAGCTTTTTATTCTCCGTATGTAAATTTTTGATCCATGAATCGGCAGTTATAACTCCAATAATATTTTTTTCTTCATTCTCTATCAGGATTGGCCGTCTCCAATCCGCTTCTCCTTCAAACATTTCTTTCATGGAAAAAACAGCAGATGGAAGCCATTGCATTTCTTCAAGCCACTGGATTGCTGACAATGAATCCTCACCTAACTCGACCATCTTGTACTCATTGTTTGCAATGGTATAGCACGCTTTTCCTCTGACAACAACAAAATGATATTGTAAAAGCTTGCTTTTTATTTCCATTAAAGGGGTACACGGCTCAATCAAAATAAAGGAGTGATCCATCTCGATTCGTCCAATCTCAAACATCCAAAATCCCTCGCTTTATATGATCTTATCTATACTGTATCACGTTTATCTAACGTTTTTCTAGTGCAACGACGATGAAACAAATGTGAATCCTCCACTTCTCTTCGTACATTAAAAAAGTAAACCTCCTTGAATTTTCCTCAGCGATATTGGCGAGAATGTGATAAAATAATAAGTTGTTCTCAATCAGAGGAATCCGTAAAGGGTTCCTCTGATTGAGGCATTTCGTTCTGAAATGCTTGAGAAACATCAAACAGAAGAAACACCGTTTATATTTTTATAGATGATAGACTAAAGGAGTTCGAATAAATAAATGAAAATTATTTGTGCGACGTTGAATGCGAAGTACATTCATACAAATTTAGCGATTCGTTATTTAAAAGCTTATGCCGCTCCTGAGTATGATGTGGAGATGGCCGAATACACCATCAAAGACCCCTCTTTGAATATCGTGACAGATTTATATAATAAGCAGCCGGATGTGCTGGGATTCAGCTGTTATATCTGGAACATCGAAGAAACGATTAAGGTCATTAAAATGATGAAAAAAATCATGCCTGACGTTAAAATCGTGCTTGGCGGCCCTGAAGTGACATATGATGTAAGCGACTGGCTCGACCGCATTCCAGAGGCGGACTTTATCGTCATCGGTGAAGGTGAAGTCACATTCAAACATTTATTGGACGAGCTTGACGGTGAAGGAAAGTTTGAAGAGGTGAGCGGCCTTGCATTCCGGAAAAATGGGGAGAAAATCATTAACGCCCAGCGCAACAAAGTCGATTTAAAAGAAATGCCGTCACCGTTTCGCTTTGAAGAGGACATTCCTCACCTGTCCAAACGTGTCGTTTATATCGAGACGAGCCGCGGCTGTCCGTTTAGCTGCCAATTTTGCTTGTCATCCATCGAAGTCGGAGTTCGCTATTTTGACCGCGAAAAAGTGAAAGAAGATATACGCTATTTAATGAAAAACGGCGCTCGCACCATCAAATTTGTCGACCGCACATTTAACATTAGCCGCAGCTACGCGATGGATATGTTTCAGTTTTTAATTGACGAACATGTTCCGGGTGTCGTGTTCCAGTTTGAAATCACGGCCGACATTATGCGCCCGGAAGTTATTCAGTTTTTAAACGAAAATGCTCCTGCAGGATTGTTCCGTTTTGAGATTGGGGTTCAATCAACAAATGATGCGGTCAATGAGCTTGTGATGCGTAAACAAAACTTTGAAAAGCTGACTCGTACGGTCACGATGGTGAAAGAAGGACGCAAAATCGATCAGCATCTTGACTTGATCGCCGGTCTTCCTGATGAGGATTATAACTCATTCAAGAAAACATTCAATGACGTATTTGCTCTTCGTCCCGAAGAACTGCAGCTCGGTTTCTTGAAAATGCTGCGCGGTACAGGTGTCCGTTTACGTGCCGATCAACATGATTATGTATATATGGACCATGCGCCGTATGAAATTTTAAGCAACAATGTCTTATCCTTTGATGATGTGATTCGCATTAAACAAGTAGAAGATATTTTAGAAAAGTACTGGAATGATCACCGCATGGATGAAACGATTGAATACCTCGTATCCCATGTATATGAAACGCCGTTTGATTTCTTCCAAAACTTCGGAACATACTGGGATAATCAAGGATGGGTACGCATCGGCCATCAGCTCGAAGACTTATTCCGCCGACTAAAAGAATATTTAACAACTGAAAATTTTAAGGACCAACATGTAATCGAGGGCTTCATGAAAATCGATTATTTGCAAAATCAAAAATATAAGCCGCGTAAGCCTTGGTGGGATGATGCGGTCCAAAAACAAGTCCGTTCTCACTACTACCAGCAGATTTTAGAACAACCAGCTTTAATGGGGGAAACGTTTGTTCAAGAA
Organism: Bacillus songklensis; assembly: GCF_042649685.1. Classification (NCBI taxonomy): domain Bacteria; kingdom Bacillati; phylum Bacillota; class Bacilli; order Caryophanales; family Bacillaceae; genus Bacillus; species Bacillus songklensis. The sequence continues at coordinate 56,300 of NZ_JBHRZT010000026.1, forward strand.
GGATTAGCAGAAAAAGAACTATACAAACATACAGTACTTGAGTTTCTTCCATTCGATTACAATCATTATCAACAAACGGGTAAAGTCGTGCAGAAACCATCATTAATGCTTGTGTACTTCGATCCAAAAGAATTGAAAACAAAAGTATATACAAGACCGCTTGAAGCATTTGAACTTCCAGTCGCGAACTAATAAAAGAGCTGACTCGAAAGCCTCAAAAAATGGTAATCATTTAATTTTCTAAGATAAACTGTCACCGAAATGATTGATTTTCCAGGATTTTTAATGACGGTTCATCGCAGGGGGTGTCCCCAAAGTACGTTTTTGTACTTTGGAGACATCCTCTTTTTACTTTTTCTTATTATTTTTACGTGAAGCGGCTTCAGCAGCCGCCTCATATATTTTACTTGCGTTCACGTCACCTAATTCATGACCAAACTCTTCTTGGAGCAGCTTTCTCACATCCGCTTTTTCGTCCATTAAATTTCCATTTGCTTTACGCGCTTTTTTAAATTCTTTTTTATTCATGAGGGTATGCTCCTTGTACTTTGCCTTTACCCTGACGGCCTTTTTTCGAATTGCGATTAGCGCCTTTCATGACGTTTTCTTCGCCAAATTCCTCTGAGTATCTGGCATTAGGCATGCTTTCTGTCGGGGTGAAATTCGTATTTCTGGCTGCATCATTCTTCACTTTGCGCTTTGCCATCATAACCATCTCCCTATCCAAATGGTTTGAGCATAACCGCTCTTCATTAGTATCAAAGAAAAACGACCGGGTCATGCTTTGAAAAAATTGACTGTCTTTCCTCATCCCCTGTTTTTGGTTCCTGTAAAATCCCGTTTTGACGAAGCAATTTTCCTAATCAATCAGGGCACACTAACAAAAATCCTTCTCACCTTCCGCGACTTTTAAAGGAGGCTCATCGCATGGCCAAAATCATGATTATGTACCCTATTCCAACCAACAAGGAACAATTTGATAAACTTTATTTTGAAGAACACGTTCCTCTTACTAAGCAACTAAAGGGCGTCACCAACACTTTTGTGAACAAAGTCGTGCAGAACGTAAACCCTAATCAACCCTTCTACCTGATTGTGGAGCTTGAATTTGAAAGCCTGGATGAACTGCTTCACACGACCGCAACGCCTGAATGGGAAAAAATAGGCGAAGATGCGAAGCGCCTTACCCCATATTTACCGGAACCTCCGGCCGTTTGTATCTGTGACTAATGAAACGACTGATGAGGGTCAAGGAGACATAATGAATAAATAAAGGAGGAAATGAATCTTGAATAAAAAAGATGAAACACTTAAATCTCCCATGATTGACGGCACCATGCCTCATCAAGCAGATGCTCCTTCTTTTAAGGACACAGGCATTCAAATCCAAAAACCATTCGTAAATCCATATGGGGTCGTTATTGGAGACAGTCAGTATAACTCTGAACAATCACCGTTAAACAATTGGAGCGATGAAATCGATCCTGCCATTATGTCCGGTGATGAATGGGTCCATCCAACAAATGATATCGGATGGAACACAGCCGAAAACCGCGACCTTGTGGAAAGGCAAAAGAAACCTCAAGGTGTCCCGTTTATGCATCCAGACAAAGATGTGAGTTACGGAACTGATTGAGGTATACTTTCTTATATAGTCAAAAACGGGCCCCTTTTTTAAGGGAGCCCGATTTTTTGCCCGTTAGCCTATGATGATCCGCTCTTTTGGATAACGGTATTTCGGTTGTGTTTGCGGCCTTCCAAGCATAAAAATAAACGGTAGAATCCCAACACAACGGCTCCTGCCAATTCTATAATCAAAATAATCATGAAAATATGTCTCATTAAATTGACAAGACCGGACAAACATTTAAAGGTTTCTCTCCCACTTTTTCGATAGGGTATAATAAGGAAAAAGAAATCAGGGAGGTATATTATTGTTACTTTTACCTTCTTTAGCCAAAAAAATCATTTATGAAGTCAAAAAACTCATTGATGAAGATATTATTATCGTCAATGTAGACGGTACGATTATAGCGAGTACAGATGAAAAACGTCTCGGCACGTTCCACGAAGGTGCCCTTCTTAGTGTGAAAGAAAAGCGAAAAGTGATCATTACGAAGGAAGATGAAAGCCGACTGGAGGGAGTGAAATCCGGGCTTAATTTACCGATTTTTTTCTCTCATGATGTCATTGGAGTGGTTGGAATTACAGGGGATCCTGATCGTATCTTGCCATATGGGGAGCTCCTTCGAAAAATGACTGAGCTGCTTATTCAAGACAGCTATTATTCCGAACAAATCCAATGGCGCTCCCGCATGCTTGAAGCATTCGTATTCGACTGGCTTCAGTTGAAAGACTGGTCCAAGCCATTCATCGAAAGGGCCAACCTTCTGAAAGTCGATTTACAGGCGCGTCGGCAATTAATATTAGCCTATATCGACAACCATCAAACCTTTTTGAACGAAGACATTTGGCAGCTCACCCATGTTTGGAACGAGCAGCACCAGCATGACTTGTTCGTACGTTGGGGAAACGATCGTTTTCTGATTATTCGTCATGTTCATGATGAAGCGCAAAAGGAGACAACATTACAAAAAGTGAAGCAGCTCAAAACATTTATAGAAGAAACATGGAATACATCTGCTTCCTTTGGCATCGGACAGGTTGTGGAAGGAGACCAGCTTAAAAAATCGTATGAACAAGCTGAACGTGCGTTAACCGTCGCCATAAGAAAAAACGGCATCGTATTTGATACCGATTTACGCCTTGATATGTGTTTAGAAGAAATCTCTATTCCTACACGCAAAGAGTTTACAGCACGTATATTGAATTCCGTCTTGGAAAATGAAGAACTGATTGAAACATTCCGTGTCTTTTTCCAGCAGAATATGTCCCTTAAACAAACGGCAGAAGCCCTTCATATTCATATTAATACCTTACATTACCGAATCAAAAAACTGGAAGAATTAACGGAATTGAACTTAAAGTCCTTCCCGGATGTGGTAAGCCTTTATTTATCCCTTTATTTTTTGGATAATCATCTAAAAAATAATCATGAAAACGGATAACTTTTGTACATTCATCTATAGAACTAGCTGAATTTATCCTTTATGATGATACAGAGAGAAAACCCAACGTCTTTCTCCCATGATGGAAAGACAACCACCATGGCCTAACAGTTCCCCAAGCTGTTAGGTCACTTATTCTACGTCTTAAGTAAAGGATGAAAAATGTATGATTACAGCAGATATAAAAACAACATTCATTCAAATCGTCGGCGCTGAAAACTATGATGATTCAAAAGCGGGCCGGCTTGTTTATTCATATGATGCCACTCCTCAATTTCAATCCATGCCGGATGCCGTTATTGCACCTCGCAACACAAAAGAAGTATCTGAGATTGTAAAAGTGTGCAACGAGCATAAAATCCCGATTGTCCCCCGTGGATCCGGTACAAACCTATGCGCTGGCACATGCCCGACTGAAGGCGGGCTGGTATTGCTTTTCAAGCATATGAACCAAATCTTAGAAGTGGACGAGGAAAATTTGACGGTAACCCTCCAGCCAGGCGTTATTACCCTTGACATGATCAATACGATTGAGGCAAAAGGCTTGTTTTATCCGCCAGACCCAAGTTCGATGAAAATCTCGACCATCGGCGGCAATATCAATGAAAATTCCGGCGGACTTCGCGGATTAAAGTACGGCGTAACACGTGATTATGTCATCGGATTGGAAATCGTTCTGGCAAACGGTGACATCATCCGAACAGGCGGCAAATTAGCCAAAGATGTAGCCGGCTATGATTTAACCCGTTTATTCGTCGGATCTGAAGGCACCTTAGGAATCATTACGGAAGCAATATTAAAGCTTGTGCCGATGCCGGAAACAAAGAAAACGATTTTAGCTCTTTATCAGGATATTGAAGCGGCCGCCCGCTCCGTTTCCAAGATTATTGCCAATAAAATAATCCCGACAACACTTGAATTTTTAGATCAGCCAACACTTCAAGTTGTTGAAGACTTTGCAAAAATCGGCTTGCCGACGAATGTGCAAGCCGTTCTATTAATCGAACAAGATGGTCCTGAAGAAGTCGTAGACCGTGATATTAAAAAGATTGCGGAAATTTGTACAGCCGAGCAGGCCGTTTCTGTACAAGTAGCCCAATCCGAGGAGCATGCAATGGCATTGCGTACGGCTCGCCGCTCTGCTTTATCGGCACTTGCCCGCTTAAAACCGACGACGATTTTAGAAGATGCCACAGTCCCTCGTTCTGAAATCGCGAAGATGGTGCGTGCGATTAATGAAATCGCTGAAAAATACGATGTGAAGATTTGTACGTTCGGCCATGCGGGCGATGGAAACCTGCACCCGACCTGTCCGACCGATTCACGCAATCATGACGAAATTGAGCGTGTAGAAAAAGCGTTCGCTGAAATTTTCGAAACAGCAATCGAGCTTGGAGGTACGATTACAGGGGAACACGGCGTTGGTATGATGAAAGCGCCTTACCTGGAGTTAAAGCTTGGCCAAGAAGGAATCGCAGCGATGAAAGCCATAAAAAATTCATTTGATCCAAATAACATCATGAACCCTGGCAAAGTGTTTGCCAAAGACTCTCGTAAACGTGTGGTGGTGACAAGATGACTACAGTGACGGAACGTGAAACAATTCAACAGCAATTTCAGGAGCGCATAGATGAAGATCAGCTTCTTAACTGTATGCGATGCGGCTTCTGTTTACCATCTTGCCCGACTTATATCGAATCAGGTTTTAAAGAGTCCCACTCCCCCCGCGGCCGTATTGCCTTAATGAAGGCGGTCGTCGACGGATTAATCGAGCCGGATGAAGACGTGGAACGCACATTGGAGCTATGCCTAGGCTGCCGGGCCTGTGAGCCGGTTTGTCCATCCGGTGTAAAATACGGACATTTGCTTGAAGAAGCGCGCGATATTATTAACCAAAACAAAAAGCATTCCCTCCCTGTAAGGGCTGTACGCAAAGCCGTATTTGAAGGACTTTTCCCTCACCAGAACCGGATGCGTACCTTAACCGGCTTAATCGGTTTTTATCAGCGTTCCGGTTTGCAGGCGATCGCTCATAAAACAGGTGTAATCAACATTTTGCCCGATAATTTAACATCGATGGAAAAAGTCCTTCCAAAAGTACCGACAATGAAAGAAATGAAAAATCGCCCTACCCATCTTCAAGCTGAAGGGATGCAGAAAAAACGTGTGGCCTTCTTCTCAGGCTGTTTAATGGATACGATGTTCCTGGAAACAAACAACGCAACCATGAAGCTGCTGCAAACGGCCGGATGTGAAATCGTCATCCCCCAAAACCAGGCGTGCTGCGGTGCTCTTCATGGCCACAGCGGAGAAAAAGACGGGGCAAAAGAATTGGCAAAACGAAATATCCAAGCGTTCGAGGATTTAAATGTCGATTACATTATTACAAACGCGGGTGGCTGCGGCGGATTCTTAATTGAATACGACCATTTGCTAAAAAATGATCCGGAGTGGAAAGACCGCGCCAAAGCATTTGTGGACAAACTAAAAGACATTTCAGCCATCCTTATGGAACTTGAGTTTGATAAACAACCGCTTCGCTTACCTGCACAAGTGATTACTTATCAGGATTCTTGTCACTTGCGCAATGTAATGCGTACATCAAACGAACCGCGCCGCCTATTGAATGCCATTGAAGGCATCGAGTTTCGTGAAATGCAGGGAGCGGATCGCTGCTGCGGTTCAGCGGGTATTTACAACGTCGTAGAATCCGAAATGTCAATGCAAATTTTAGACAATAAAATGGAGCATGCGAAAGCAACCCATGCAACAACCATTGTCACAGCAAATCCGGGCTGTTTATTGCAAATGAAGCTTGGCATTGAACGTGAAGGCTTATCGCACAAAATGCGTGCTGTGCATATTGTAGACCTATTATTAGAAGCGGCAGAATACGCCCAAAAAGCGTAACTCCCCTCTATAACCTTTTATCCAATTGGCAGGTTGTCCCAAAAGTATGTTTTTTATACTTTTGAGACATCCTCCTTTCTTTTCGTTCTCTAAATTTGACTGTGTTAAAGAGCGCTCGTAACTTTTATTATTTTTGTCTCAATTGAATAAGCCCAAATCAACACTAGACTAAAAAAGAAAGAGGAAGCCTGTGCTCCCTCTTTCTTTTTCTCCTTATTTTGAACGTGTTTCTAACCAATCGCCAATTGACGGATATGTTTCTTTCACTGCTTTTGGACCGAATACAACTGATACGTGTCCTGTTTGCAGCAGCTTAAATTCTTTGTCTTTGCTTGAAATGACATTCATTAAAGCTTCTACCTGATGCGGCGCGGCAATGTGATCACGGCTTGCCGCAATATTTAAGACGTTCGCTTTAATGTTGGATAAATCTACTTTGCGCCCGCGGACTGTCAGCTGGCCATTAATAAGTTTGTTTTGTTGATAAAATTCACGAATCCATTGGCGATATGCTTCACCAGGGAATGGGATTCCGTCCCCTACCCATTTTTGCATCAACTTCCAGCTCTCAACGAAACGCTGGTTTTCAGAGCGGTCCACCAGTGTAACATATGGGCCGTAGAAGTTTGTGATTGGCTTTAGCATCTTGTTTCCAAAGTCAATCATTTCAGGCGGCACGTTACCTAACGTATCCACAACCTTATCAATGTTAAAATAACGTTCATCTAAAAATGAACCGTACAAACCTGTGTCCGAGAAATCAAACGGACTTGTCATGAAAACTAAATTCTTAATCGGAAGCTCTTCATTTAAAGCGGCGAAAATGGATGTCATCGTACCACCCATGCAATAACCGAGTACAGATAATTCATCTGCACCTGATGTGCGCAATACTTTTTTGGCCGCTCTTGGAATGTAATCCAAAATGTAATCATCAAGCTTCATGTTCGCATCTTCAAGGCCCGGTGTACCCCAGTCCAGTAAATAAACATCAAATCCGCGGTCCACTAAGTATTCGATTAAGCTGTTGCCTGGTGATAAATCTAAAATGTATGGTTTATTAATAAGGGCATAGACCATTAACAGAGGCGTGCGATGAAGATTTTTTTGTTTTGGAATATAACGATACAATTGCGCTTTATTTTTCTTCCAGATTACTTCTTTTGGTGTTAAGCCAACTTCGGGTTCTGCTTCTGCCGTTAAAATTTCGAATGCGCGTTTAAAGCGGCGTGCAGAGCTTTTGTATTCCTTTGGCATGGATTGAAGGATCTTTTCCCACTCTTGTACATACGATACTGCCATATTTCTCCACAACCTTTCGTTAAAATGGTGTGCTTTTGTCAAAAAAAAAACGGATACATGTAAATTACACATACATAACCGTGAAAAAAGTCAGGGAAACAATCAGCGCCGCCCATGTCCGCACCTCCCCTCCCTTCAGAGGAAGAAGAAGCACGAAAGCGAAGCACTGTACCTGGGTGGTGTTGATTTTCCCTAACTTATGGGTAATTACATGTATAATCCGCCGTTAATGTTTAATTGCTGACCCGTGATATAAGCACCGTCTCGGCATAAGAAAACAATTCCGCGAGCAATTTCTTCTGCTTGACCAAGGCGGCGGACCGGGATTTTAGAAATGATTTGCTGGCGAATGTCTTCTGGAATTGCCATAACCATTTCTGTTTCGATGAATCCCGGGCAAATGGCATTTACTGTGACACCTGTTTTCGCAAGCTCAAGCGCTAACGATTTTGTAAAGCCGATCATACCCGCTTTTGCAGCAGAATAGTTTGTTTGGCCAAAGCCGCCTGCTTGACCGATGATAGAAGAAATATTGATAACGCGGCCCGCTTCAGATTCAAGTAAATAAGTAAGAGCAGCCGTTGTTGTGTTATAAACACTGTTTAAGTTTACGTCGATTACTTTTGTCCAATCTTCATGAGACAACTTTTTAAATGAACGATCGCGTGTAATACCTGCGTTATTGACAAGAATATCAACCTGGCCGAATACTTCCTTCGTTTGATCAACAAGACTTTTTGCCTGTTCCGGATAAGAAACGTCTGCCTGGATAGCGATGCATTCCCCGCCATTTTCTTTGATTTCGTTTACAACTTTCTCTGCTGCTTCTTTGCTGCTGTTGTAGTTAACGGCAACCTTTACCCCGTGAGAAGCAAGCTCTTTTGCGATAGTTGCTCCGATTCCTTTTGATCCGCCTGTTACGATTGCTACTTTTCCCTCTAATGTTGTCATAACGACATCCCCCTTGCTTCAGCTAGTAATTTTTCAATATATAGTTCTGCATCTAAGAGCAGGTACTAACGATCCCATATCTTTTTACGATGGTTTTTGTCCCTTTGTTTCTTTCGGCCCTTTTGAATCTTTCGGTTCTTTTGCGGCCGCTTGTTCTTGAAGTTTTAATTGTTCTTGAATCGATTGTTGAAGCTCCTCATTTTGCTGTTGCAGCTTTCGTTGAAGCTGCTCTTGAATGGATTCTTGAAGTTCTGCTTGAAGTTGTGATTGGAAATCATTCTGCTGTGTAATAGCCTCTAATACTTTATCAAGCTTTTTCTCTAAAGACTTGACGTCAGATTTGATTTTGCTCAATTCACGTTTATAAAGAGCGCTGTTATCTTCGACACCTTGCAATTCATCAAAACGGTCCTCAAGCGCTTCCACTTTTTCTTCGACATTGATCACTAAAGATGCGACATTGGCTACGTCATCTTTTGTCGGAATGTTCACCTGCTGAAAGTAACGGTCTGTTGTTTCATTTAACGCTTGATGATATTGGAGGTTTAAGTTCAGTACTTTGCCCATCCATTGAGAAAATTCTTCTTTATTCATGTTTTCGCCAAGTACTTTGCCCCAATAAGCTTCTGTCTTATCGTACATTTCCTTCCATGCTAAAAATGGATCAAATACTTTTTGTTGCTCCAAAAATTCCATCTCCTTTCGTTTGATGTAAAAGTGATGGCTTGCCTCAACTCTTATACGTTTTACCATTTTTTAAATGATAGCAGCAAAGCTTCCTTTTCACTTTTATGAAAGAACCAACAAGAATCATGTTCATAATTTTCCTTGTTTCGATGATACATACTTATTATAAAGCGGGTTGCCACTTTAGACAATTCCAAAAATTTGAGAGATTTTGATAAGTTTTGTAGAATCCTGTCGAATTTCATTAATAAATTATGAATTTTTTGTAAACGCTATTACATGGCTTGACTTTCCATCCATATAGGTGTAAATTACACATAGACGAAATAAAAGCTCCATAATGATTGGATGCACAAAAACGGGGGGGATGATCCATCTTGTCAGACAACCAAAAGGAAAAAAACGGAACGCCAAATAATTTAGAAAAAACGATAAGCGGTGCTCCTAAAAATTTTATGATCCCTTTTTTGCTGTTATGTTTGCGCAACTGGAATTTACATGGCTACAAACTGATTCAGCAACTGATGAACTTTGGGTTTACTTCCATTGATCAAGGAAACGTTTATCGTACATTGAGACAGCTTGAAAAAGACAACCTGATTAAATCGGAATGGGATACATCATCAGATGGTCCGGCACGCCGGATTTATTCCATCACTGAAGCGGGTGAACAATACTTAAACATGTGGGCATCCTCGCTTGAGCAATATCAAAACTTGTTGAATTCCTTTTTCACAATGTACACTGACATGTTATTTCCTTTCAGCTCCTCATCCAGAAAGCAAAAGGATGAGCCCTCAAAAGATAACAAATAGGGATTTGCACAGTATTTGCGACTGTGTTTCCAATATAAAAGAACAGGCTGCCTAGCAAAATTGGGTAGAAAATCAAAGGAGGAATTATTTTATGACAGCTGTTAAGTATGATTCTGTAATCGATGCTATGTGGGAACAATGGACAAAAGGTTTTAATAATCTTTTAGAAAACAACAAACAAATGGAGAATTGGACTTTAAAAGCTCTTGATCAGCAAAAAGAATTCGTCAACAAAGCCATGGAACAAGTTCAGCACGTTGATCAACAATGGAAGCAAGAAGTAGAACAGCTTCAAACAAAGGTAACAGAAAATTTACGTAAAACAGCGGGCAACGTTGTTGCTGATTCTTATGAGGAATGGTCAAACCGCGTTCATGAAGCGATGCAAAAACTTCAGCAAGTTTCTGTTGATCAAAACAAAGCCAGCTGCAATTTTGTGCAACAAGCTCATGAGCAATATCAACAAGCAATTTCTCAGCTACTAGAAGAGCAACAAAAAGCCCGCGAGGAATTCCAGAATGTATCCGATGCTTACATTGAACAATTAAAAGGATTTCAAAAATCATTTTTACAATCTGTTGAACAATACTCTCTTGTAAAATAATAAAGAAACGTCAAGCCATTTAGCAATACGGACACCGAAAAGAATAAAATTTTATTTTCAAGTACCCCCTCGCTTGGAAATAGAGGGAAAGTAAGCGGAAGCTGCTTCATTTCATCGCAACAAAAAAGCCGTACCTCCTGGCAATGGAGATACGGCTTTTTTGTGTATATAAGTTCAACTTAAGTTTTTAACCTCTGTCATCGAGCCTTCTTCTATCTGCGCTTTTCTGTTCTCTCACCTTGAGCAGGCTATACGTGGATTCATATAATTTGCAAAATATGAAACGGATTACCAGTATGGAATCAATTATGCCTCAAATAATATAGGTACAACGAGAAATCGTTGCATAAACGAGCAAAGGAGATGAACATATTAATGGCAAGAAACAGAAACAAATTGCTCGTTCCTGGTGTGGAGCAATTTTTAGATCAATATAAATATGAAATCGCTCAAGAATTTGGAGTAAATCTCAGCGCTGACACAGCTGCCCGCGGCAATGGTTCAATAGGGGGCGAAATTACAAAACGTCTTGTCGCCCAAGCACAATCTGAATTAAGCGGTAAAACTGAATAATACATGGCAAAAGCCGAAGCATGCAAGCTTCGGCTTTCTTAAATCTAAAAAACCGTCCCTTTAGGACGACGTATGTAATGAAACGTTGATCCATATCTGTATCTCTACGGGTTGTCGATTTTCGTTGACAGAACCAGGTGACGCGGACGGAACTTCTTCACTTTTAGTTGGTAAAGCTTCCGTGGAATCTTGCTTCTCTTCACCTATATTACATGAGGGGTCAGGGTAATAACGCTCATCCTCTTTTTTCTTTGGACCTACTTTTGGTTTTTCTTTATCTTGTCCCCACGGCACAGGTTTAGAAGGGTCAGGATCCTTTGCCTTTTGTGCACCGTTTGGTTTTTCCTTATTCTGGCCTGGCGGCACAGGTTTAGGAGGGTCAGGATCCTTTGCCTTTTGCCCGCCGTTTGGTTTTTCCTTATTCTGACCTGGCGGCACAGGTTTAGGAGGGTTAGGATCCTTTGCCTTTTGCCCGCCGTTTGGTTTTTCCTTATTCTGACCTGGCGGCACAGGTTTAGGAGCGGTAGATACCTTCTCCTTTTGCCCGCCGTTTGGTTTTTCCTTACTCTGACTTGGCGGCACAGGATGAGGAGGCTTAGGCCTCTTCTCCTTTTGCTCGCCTTTTGGCCCAATCTTTTTGCTATGGTCCGGCTTTGGCGCCGGTTTCGACTTTACCTGTTGTTTTGCCGGAGGAACGTTGTTTTTCTTTTGTTCCTCTGCTTGTTTAGAGGCAAGAACCCGCACAACAGTCTTATGTTGTTCCTCCTTTTTCGGAGGAAACGATGAAACATATTCTTTTGATTTGACTTGCTGAGACACTTTCGGCTTAATAGGCTGGGACGTTTCGGCCGGTTTTACATGTGGATGTCGTTTACTTTCTTCTCTCTTCAACCATGTACCTGTTGACACACCCATTTTTTCCGCTTTCCCTCTTACGTCTAAAGAGCTTTTCACAATCTCGATTTTATAATCTTTTTGTCCCCATTCTTTTGTAACAGTTTGGATATCCGCTAGTAATTGTTCTTTATATTCTCTTTTCTCTCTTTTAAAAACCGTTGCAACGAATACTTCTTTCTCTCTTTTTAAGTATCCTTGCTGTTCACTCGCTTTTAAGATTTGCGAAGTCACCTCTTGAACAGGCTTGTGATCCCAATCTTTTATGCTTTTTATCAGGGCCTTTGCCTCTTCATTAAAGGTCTGGACTTCCACTACTTCAAGCTGACGATTGACCCCCAATTCTAAACTCGGGTTAATATCGATAGACATGTATGCATAAACTTGCTGCTGCATGTAATATGGAATGAAAGAAAGCAAAAGTGCGGCTGCAGCAACAAAACTGACCATTGGCAATCTCCAGGAACGTCTCTTTATCTTTGCTGGAGAGGTCAGCGTTTGTTCATGCATCAGCGGAAAAAAAAGGGTTTCCTCACCCAATTCGTATGGACGCTGTTCATGTCTGGCTCGTAAAAACTCGCCTTCAGGGGTTAACATCGTTACATAATCTTCTGTGATTTCCATGACAATGCCCTTTTTCAAGACCCGAGCACCCCTTTTATATAATCTTTTAAATAAACGTAATCCCCTGCTAAAACAATGGCGATGGCAATAATATACTTGCGGTTGCGCTCAATCGTTTTACGGCTCACTGCTACATGTTTTTCTACTAATCGAATGGGTATTTGTTTCTTTTTGAACAGCTTTTCACGGAGCTCCTTGTGTTTGACAATAAACTGCGCCACTTCTATTGCATTAACACGGGCATCCGCATGTTTTGGAGACTGTTCCACGATCTCAGATAAAGTCAAACCAAACTGCTGAAGTACTTGATGAAAATGAACAATCTCGTCTTTGCGCAACTCTTGTTCAACTTGCCGTATGTATTCGTCAAGTGATAAATCCGCCTCGAGCTTTGTCTGGGAAAAATCCTCGTTCTCCTCATCATTCGCTTGAAAATGCAGCGTTTGCGCGCGTGCTTCTTTACGAATATAGTCAATGACGCGGCGTTTAATAATGAGTTCTGCAAAAGCAAGTAATGAACTCCCTTTTTCCTTTGTGTATTTCTCTATAGCTTCATTAAAAGCGATGAGACCAATGCTAAATTCGTCATCTGTTTCTTGTATATATTTTTTGCAAACGCTCGACACCGTTTTAGCGACAAACGGCTTGTATTGATCAATGAGCTCATTTTGCAGCTGCTGATCCCCTTGTTGAATTTTCAGTACCGTATCTTCGAGCGTTTTTGTTCGGCCGATCTTAAACAGTACACTAAGCAATGGTTTCACCTCTTGTCTATACATCATTCGTTATGCCGTTTTTCTTTACGGGTGTAATCGAATGAAAAAATAGTCCCCTTTATATTAGCGACTATTTATTATAACGCAAATCCCTCTATTTTGACTATAATTCACAAGCATTATTCATGAGATAAGAATGAAAAAAGGAAGCGGCTCGCTTGGGGACGAAACAAGCTGGAAGCTTCTTTACCAGAAGCTCTCTTTACTTCGTTTAAAAGTTCGTCGACTAAGAACGGTCACGCCCTGTGACTAACGTCGCCGCTTGAACATCCTATTCTTCGAAAGCGACGCGAGTCCCTGGTGGACAACTTCAACGCGCAATCTATGTGCTTTCTTATATAATAAAAACCTTTGGCCATATTAAAAATATGGCCAAAGGTCTCGCTTTTTTCAAGTCCCTTGACGCTACTCCCCTTTATGAGAAAGAAAAAGTAGGGTCATCCAATATGCAATCTGCGTGTATTGTTTCTAACACGTTCACATCTTTTAGTGAAAAACTAAACTTTCATCGTATAAATCGTTCTAGTAGGATAATTGCATTAACGTTTTTTTGTTGTAAATTCCTTTACAGAATAAACCGATGTTTTCAGCCGTTTTTTAATCCACATATAAATGGCCAGCAAGACGAGCATGCCGATTAAAATCGGAAGCAAATATTGATCGGCTAAATGACCTACATCTTTCCAGCGAGGTCCAAGCTTATATCCTAAATAAACATATAAAAAGGTAATCGGAAACATTGCCATAAACGTATAAATGCTAAACGTCCACACATTCATTTTCGACATGCCGCACGGGATTGAAATAATCGTTCGCAGTCCCGGCAGGAATCTCGCCGTGAATGCCACAATGGCTCCGTGTCTCTGAAAGAAGCGATCGGCTGCTTCCAATTGTTTTTCTTTAATAAAAAAGTATTTTCCATACTTCTCAAGAAAAGGTCTGCCGCCCCATCGCCCCAAGAAATATAAAGTCAACGGTCCAAATGTTCCGCCAACCGTTCCAGCCAGTACCACAAGCCATAGATTCATGTCGCCTTCATACACCCAGTACCCCGCAAGCGGTAAAACGAGCTCAGCCGGGACGAATTCAAACGTAAGGGCAATGACAATCCCCAAATAGGATAATCCCTTCAAAAACTGAACAAATTCAAGAATTAGTTGTTCCATCGATCCTGCTTCACCACCTAACACTTGTCCTTATCACTCTATCACACAATCTTGAAAAATCACAAATAATTGTATGGAGAATGAACGTTTGGGTGATTGTATGAAAGGATGACAAAGAAAAAGCCGAGATTCCCTGCAGGAAACTCGGCTTCTTCTCATTATTTTTCAAATAAATATTTATATTCACCGTATCCTTCTTTTTCAAGATCGGCTTTCGGGATGAAACGAAGAGCGGCTGAGTTGATGCAATAGCGTAAACCGTTTGGTCCAGGTCCATCTTCAAAGACATGGCCAAGATGGGAATCCGCCTCTTTGCTGCGAACCTCGGTACGGATCATATTATGGCTAATATCCATATGCTCGGTTACTTGTTCTTCCTTGAGCGGTTTCGTAAATGAAGGCCAGCCGCAGTTGGAATCAAATTTGTCCAATGAACTGAAAAGCGGCTCGCCAGATACGATATCCACATAAATGCCTTCCTCTCTATGGTTCCAAAATTCGTTGCGAAACGGGGGTTCCGTTCCATTATTTTGTGTCACTTCATACTGGATCGGGGTCAGCCGTTTTTTTAATTCCTCTTTATTGACCTTTGACCAATGCTCTTTCAAAAACGTTTCGCGGCCTGAACCAACACGGTACATTTTATAGCGAATCGGATTCTTTTTGTAATAATGCTGATGGTATTCTTCCGCTTCGTAAAAGGGAGCGGCCGGTAAAATCGGTGTTACGATCGGTTCGGAAAAACGGCCGCTTTCAGCCAGCTGTTGTTTCGATTGCTCAGCTAAACGCTTCTGTTCTTCGTTATGATAAAAAATGGCGGTACGGTAAGAGTCGCCACGGTCAGCAAATTGGCCCCCTTCATCTGTTGGGTCAATTTGCTGCCAATACAATTCCAATAAACGTTCATACGGAAAAACGGATGGATCAAAGGTGATTTGCACCGCTTCATAATGACCGGTCGTATCCGAACATACCTCCTCATAAGTCGGATTTTCTTTATGCCCTCCTGTATAGCCCGATACAACTTTTTGGATTCCCGGCTGTTCATCAAACGGCTTGACCATACACCAAAAACATCCACCTGCGAAAGTAGCCAGATCATACTGTTTCGATTGCCCTGTCACGAAAACCATCTCCTTTTTCTTTTTGCTTGCCCTTATTATACGTATGTTAAAGCATTCTACCAAACGATTTGCATATAAGAAAAGCGGAGAAGCGGCTCGCTTAGGGACGAAACAAGCTGGACAATTCCAGTGTGCAATTTATACTTTCCAATTAATAAAAAAGGCTGGTTCAAAAGTATAATGTACTTTTGAGCCAGCCTCATGAAAAATCCTTTAAAATCAGGAGACTTCCTGATGGTTCGTTTCAGTTTAAACATAATCGTTTTCTCTTAAGGGCTTATGGTTAACTCCCCTTTGGTAAAAAATTAAATTGCTTTTTCTTTTGTTTCATCACCCTGTCCAGGTTTTTGACTTTGACGAAGCGGAATTTCTTTTAGGAAGAAGGTTAGTACGAATCCTGTTAACACGATGAAGGCAGCAATCCAGTACACACCTGTCAGCGCGTACCCCAGTGAATCGCGCAGCATGCCCACTAAACGTTCGAATACCGGCTGAAACTCAGCTGGAATTTTGGCTTGAATACTGGCCAAACGAGCCGGATCCATCAACACCTGGGGATCCAAGTCTTTTAGCTGTGCAACCAGCTGAGGATTTTGAGCCAGCTGTGCCCCCGGTTCTTTCCCTGCTTCTGCTATTTTATCACTCATTCTAAGGTTCATGATGGTTCCCATAACAGCTACTCCAACCGTTCCGCCAATTTGGCGGAATAACTGGGCAGATGCGGTCGCAACCCCTAAATAACGATGGTCCACCGCGTTTTGAATGGTTAGCGTGAAGACAGGGAAACTCATCCCAAGACCCGTTCCGATTAAAATATTATTAAGGATCACAACCGTCGCTGAACTGTTTACATCCATGAAGGACAATGAAAACATGCCGCCTGCCATGATCAAAAGACCGGTAATGGCAAGTGCTTTATATTTTCCGGTCTTTGTGATGAATTGACCGCCAAGCGTACTTGCAGCGACCATGGACAACGTCATCGGCATCATGATAAGACCTGAAGATGTAGCAGAACGGCCGATAACCCCTTGAATGAAAAACGGGATATACATCGCCGCACCGAACATGCCCGCTCCCATGATAAAACCAATCAAATTCGATAAGGTGAACACGTTGTTTTTGAATAAATGAAGCGGCAATACCGGGCTTTTCGCCTTCCGTTCAATTAAAATGAAAATGATCAGCGAAACGACGGCGGCTGCAAACAACCCTATAATCTGGCTTGAACTCCAATCGTATTTAGAACCTGCCCATGAAAATGCCAGCAGCAACGGAACGATGGTAGTTGTTAAAAATAACGATCCCGAATAATCGACTTTTTCTCCCGGCTTTTTCTCAACACTTGGAAATAACGTTAAAATCAAAATAAAGGCCAAAACACCGAATGGTAGAAATACCCAGAATACCCAATGCCAATCTGCATTATCGACAATCCAGCCACCAAGCGTCGGACCAAAGACACTCGCCAACCCGAAGACAGAGCCCATCAATCCTTGCCAGCGACCGCGCTCACGCGGTGAGAATAAATCCGCGACAGCGGTAAACGCTGTTGACATAATGAGACCGCCGCCAAGTCCCTGAACACCTCGATAAATGATTAATTCAATCATTCCATTCGAGAAACCGGCCATTAGTGACCCGACTGAAAAGACCGCAATCCCTGTCAAAATGAACGGCTTTCGCCCGTAAATATCAGACAGCTTTCCGACTAACACGGCTGTAATACTAGATGCCAGCATGAAAATGGTAAATACCCAGCTGAAATACTCGATGCCGCCCAGCTCGGCAATAATACGCGGCAGTGCCGTTCCCACAATCGTCTGGTTGAGAGCCGCAAACAGCATCGCCGCCATAATAGCCAGCATGATCATGATTTTTCGCTTATGTTCTAAATGTTCCATTCTGTCACTCCCTTTTATGTTCATTAATATTTCACTTTGTGAAGTAAGTGAAAAATCAGTCATTCATCTATCGAAGTTTTATCCATTTTTCGGAATAATGTGTTTAAAATAAGCAATTCTTCATTTGTAAAATGGCTGAAACGCTCGCGGAAATAATCGCTCTTTTGTTGCTCAAATTGTGTAAATGCTTCTTTTCCCTCTTTTGTCACAACAATTTCTACAATACGACGATCCATTTCGGATTTATGTCGCTCAATATATCCTTTTGATAACAAATCATCAGTGAGGGCAGTCACATGACTGGCTGACACTTCTAAATGTTTGGCAACATCTGTTGCACGCATCGATCCCTCTTCCATTAGCATGGCTAAAATCCTGAATTCATTACCTGTTAACTCCCTTCCAAAGAGTTCTCCAACCTCACTGCGAAGCTGACGAAAGACAATCCGAAGCAGTTTTTCAAGATCTACCATCATATCGTGTCGATTCATTGAAACGATAGGTCCTTTCTGTTTATTTACTTATCACGAATCAGGCAGTAGAGCCCTTAACGATGATGTTCCTATTTTATTCGGTTAGTAAAAGATAAGAAACAAAGTATTTCACTTCATTAACTAAATAATTTTTACCAAATAAAAACAGTTTTTGTCAAGAGAAAGCTCTACTCAAAACACAAAAATAAGCCTTCGACCAGGGCCCGCAAGGGAAATGGGCGAAGACTTATGCGTAACGAATTTATGTAATATAGAAAAAACGCCCGTTTCAGGCGTTTTAGAGAAGATTTGCCAGGAATGCTTTCCATCTGGGGACGCGTTTTTCATGAGGGTCAGAAAGAGAAGCTTCCGTTTGTTTTTTTTCTTCTAGTTCTTGAATGCGGGATTCCAACTTTTGGATTTGCTTTTGGAGTTCATCAATTTCAGAGCGGTGTTCAAGAATTTGAAAAGTGACAACGTCTCCCGCTTTCTCTTCGGTACGACGTTCATTTTCGATGAGCCGCCTTAAAAGTAAATCGATTTGTTTTTGCATCTCCTGCCATTTTTTTGGTTCTTCAACGGATATAGAAACCGTCCCCTGACGTTTATCCGCAGGCAATTGCGCACGCGGCGGTTGTGTCTGTATTTGTTTTAGCTGTTCCACATGTTCCTCTGTAAATTCAAAATGTCCGAGTTCATTTTTTTCGCATGGAATGTCGTGCTGTTTAATCCATTTCAAGACGGTTTTTGGATTGACCCCAAGCTGTTTCGCCACATCGCTTGTTTTCATCATTTTCCTCACTCCATCCCCATTATGATACTGTCACATTTCGCGGAAAAAAGATGGATTCCTTCACAAATGACAAAACTAGTCGTTATTCAACAAACTCAGTTGATTTCCCCCAAGATACTTCCCGGACGGGAAGTATCTTGGGGGAAACCTTTCTGCAAAGTTTGCAGAAAGGGAAGAAAGTGACATATGTTCGAACCTGTTCATGAAAAGAAGCAAGATAAAAGATACTGAGCAATAGGAGGAAAAAACCATTATTCCCCTTTTCTCAAGCGCAAAAAGACCAACAAAAACCGAACTTTTTAGGCACATCCTTTAAATTGACTCATATTTTTTGGGGGAAAAATCAGTATTTCTCTTGCAAATCATGTGAAATACGAATATTATAGTAAAGGCTTTTTTAAATGTTCGTTATTCGGAGGTTATTATGTTTAAACTTAAAGAAAACAATACGAATATAAAAACGGAATTTGTAGCCGGGATTACAACGTTTTTAACGATGGTATACATTGTGATTGTGAACCCTGTCATCTTATCGGATGCAGGTGTTCCATTCGAGCAAGTCTTTACCGCAACTATCATCGCATCGATTGTCGGTACATTATGGATGGCGCTTGGAGCGAACTACCCGATTGCCATTGCCCCGGGAATGGGATTAAATGCTTACTTTGCTTATTCTGTAGTCGGTTCTCACGGCGGCATTGACTACCAAACGGCGTTCGCCGCTGTATTCGTAGCCGGTATTATTTTTGTTATTTTGTCATTAACGCCTTTTCGTGAAAAATTAATTGAAGCCATCCCAGAAAACTTAAAACACGGGATTACAGCCGGAATTGGTTTATTTATCGCCTTTATCGGTCTGCGTTTAACAAAGATCATCGTCCCCCATCCGACCAACCTGGTCGCACTGGGCGATCTTCATTCCCGTCCTGTAGTCTTAGCCTTGATCGGTTTGGCTGTCACGCTTGTATTAATGGCCTTAAACGTGAACGGAGCGTTGTTTTTCGGAATGATCATCACAGGAATCTTCGCCTACTTTATGGGCCTCCTTTCATTTAAAGAAGGATTTGTGGCGACGCCTCACCTTCCGGAAGGATTAATGATCGCCAACCCGCTTACGGCATTTGGCGATGTGTTTCAGCACAGCTTATATGCTGTCGTCTTTTCATTCTTGCTTGTCACGATTTTCGATACAACAGGGACAATGATCGGTGTGGCCCAACAAGCCGGATTGATGAAAGGCAAATCCATGCCTCGTGCCCGCCAGGCATTGCTGGCAGATTCATTCGGCACGTCGATTGGAGCCATGTTCGGGACAAGCCCGACAACAGCTTATATTGAATCATCTGCCGGTGTAGCAGCAGGCGGGCGCACGGGATTAACAGGATTAACGGTTGCCATTCTCTTCGCTGCCGCTGCCTTTTTCGGCCCGCTGGTCGGTGCGGTATCCGGGATTTCAGCCATTACAGCTCCAGCACTGATTATCGTCGGGAGCTTAATGATGGGAGCCATCGCTCAAATCAACTGGTCGGAGCTCGATGAAGCATTCCCTGCCTTCCTTGTAGTATTAAGCATGCCGCTTACATCAAGCATCGCAACAGGAATCGCATTGGGCTTCATTTCTTATCCATTATTGAAAATCATTAAAGGAAAAGCAAAAGAAGTGCATCCGCTTGTCTATATATTTGCTGTCTTGTTCTTCTACCAATTGACGTTTTTACCTCATTAAAAAATCTCCGTTTCCTCTTGGGAACGGAGATTTTCAGTATGGAACGGTGAAAAGCTCATAAAAGGTTGACCTTTCACATTGAAAGGAAACATCCAGCAATCCTTTCATTTCCCTGCCTGTTTCATGACGTTTCATTCTCTTTTTTCATGTTCAAAAACTCCTCTACCTTCCGTTTGCACTCTTTTCGATCATATCCCCAATATAGATCTCCCGCCAATCGCACAGGATCTCCGAAGAAGAAGCGCTCATACAAGGTTTGCCTCGTTCCGAACGCGCTCATGCACATGTCCCACGCAAGACGGAACAGCTTCACGCGCTCTTTTCCTCCCTTTGCGGCACCCTGGAGATAATGCTCCACATCCTCCTGAATGGCGGATGAAAAATCGGCCTCTGTCGGAATCGACACAAGTCCGCTCGCCCCAAGAAGCTGCAAAATTTCCATCAGTCTCGGGTAAAGCCTTGGATACGTATTGATTGCGACATACAGAGGTTGAACGTTCGGCGCCATCGTTCCCCATCGGTCTTGTTTCGCCTCCCATTCAGATGCCAGCAACAAGGCTCTTATTGATTCTAATCCAATGATGATCTCACTCATTTTTTCCTGTACGTGCTGATAGCGGCTAATTTCAATCATATCAACCATCAGCTGAGCAACACCTAACACAAACTCCGTTTTCACCACCTGACGAGAGACTACTTGATGAAGCACAAGCGGCGTATAACTGCTGTTTAAAAAAATCTGATTGGCCGCTTCAAGGTTATGGTAAAAGAAAACGCGATCCCATGGGACGGTTACCCGATTAAACACCACGATCGCATCCATCTCTTCAAATCTTGAACCAAGAGGGTGATTGAAGGTAGATGAATCATACGAAAAGGATTCGCGGCAAATGAATGTCAACCCTTCGGCATTGCTCGGAACCGAAAACGCAAATGCATAAGTGTCATCAAACATTTTCCCGCCTGTCGAATACACGATCATTTCATCCGTAATGCCGCCTTGGGTGGCCAGCAAGCGAGCCCCCTGGATGACGATCCCGTCGTCTGTTTCATCGACGATCCGTGCCGCAACAATGTTGTCTTCTTTTTCTGCATAACATCCGGAACGATTCACCTGCGGATTCACATACGTATGGGTAAACGATAGATCTTCCTCCCTCGCCTTTTCATAAAAAAGGCGTAAATTGTCTGCAAACGCCCGCTCCTTTCCTCTTAACACATCCGCAGCGGAGGCAAAGCCCATCAGCGCCGTGTTCATATAATCAGGGGACCGCCCCATCATCCCTGCTGTTGCGTTCGCCCAATGCCAGGTCGCCAATCGCCGCTTTTCCAAATCCTCTTTCGTTAGCGGCTGCATAAAAGACGTTCCCACACGTTCTCCAGTTTTAGGAGAAGCATATGTCATCAAATCCTTTAAGGCCGGGTTGACTTGCATGTCATATAAAGCTGCCTGACTTTTCATCACACCTGAAAAAGCGGGGTGTGATGAAATATTTCCTTCTACTTTTTTGCCATGAATCCATACGTTCGGCTGCATGGCATTAATTCGGTCTATATATTGCTTGCCTGAGATAGCCGGCATTCGTATTCACTCCCTCATTCGCTGACTGTATGTATTTATAGCTTATTCACCTGAGATGTGCCTGGCTTATTTGGACAAGTCAATTGAGAATATGGCCTAAAGAAAAGCGGAGCTTATACGTTCCTCTCCAATAAAAAAACCGTCTTTCACTCAGCCCGCGGCCAAATGAAAAACGGTTTCCCATTCCGTTCCTTCTATTATCTTTGTTGTTCTTCTTCCAAAAAGTCAATCACTTGATCGATTAGCTCTTTGCTGTTTAATTCATTTCCGTGATCGATGGACACTTCCATGAAAACGCTCCTTTCATCTCTTCTTGTTGTATAAGATAACACATTTTTTCCGATTTAGAACTTAAATTTTTTGTAAATTTTTTGACAAATTATTCACATTGCGCAAAAATCCTCTCCCCATCATAAGGGAGAGGATTTTCATTATAATTTAAACTGATGGATGATGTCAGTTAATTGCTCGCTCAATTGAAGAAGCTCCTCTGCAGAATGGGAAAGCGTACTGACTGCCCGTACTTGTTCTTCCGCTGAAGCGGTAATTTCTTCAGCCCCTGCCGCAGATTGCTGGGCAATGGCTGCAATGCTTTCGATGGCCTCTGCTACCTCTTGTTTTAAATGATCCATTTCCTTCATGCTGCCGGTTACATCACGAATGGAGGAAACCATTTTGGAGATGTTTGTTTCAATCTGCTGGAATGCCGTTTCTGTATCAGCTACGGCTTCTCCTTGTTTCGCAGAAATCGCCGTTGTTCGTTTCATTTCCTCTGCTGCTTTATTCGTTTCCCTTGTCCGAAAGCGATTCATCCCCCACCTACTCATTGGGCTACGCCCTTCTCATTCCTTCAGGTGGGGGTCTTCTCGCCTATTTATGATAAAAATAGGGCCTGATCATCCCGCGGCGGAATCGGAAATTGAAAGATCGTCATACAAGCGGCCGTTTTTTGTCGCTGACTTTTCAAAAATTCGGGTGTAGCATGAACGATAAGCTGGGCATTGTTGCGAAAGGTCACGATGGATTGATTCGTCTTCGTTGGATGGGGCACAATCTGAAGGATATGATGCAAAAACAGCCAAGTACAATGAAAGTGATTCGTAGATGTGGTAGGAAAAGCAAAAATGTTATGTAAGGGAGAAATCGGAATAGGCGTTCGTTTCTCATAATGAAACAAATAGACAATGGATTTCCGCCTCCCCTCATAAGTAGAGCCGCTCCTTATGCATGCTTCCTCGATGAGTTCAAGCGGTTGCATCGATGTATAATATCCTCCGAAGAAATCAAAAATCTTTGTCTGATAAGAAGGATGGGCATATGCTGTAATGGCCATTGTCGTCGCTGAAATACGATACTTTTCGTTTAATTTCATCGTTTTTCCTCCTCAAATGTTTTAGTAAAAATACATTTACATTATATAGGTATTTAGTCCTTTTTTTATAAAGCAGGTGTAAAGTATTTGTTAAAATTTGTAAAAATAAGAGGTGTGATGTAAATCCATGGAATAAGAAAGGTTCCCGCATGAACTCACGCAGGAACCATCTTTTTTTACACATATACGTTTTCACTGAGACGAAGTCCTACTTTCTTCAACTGAACGAGAAGCTGTTCATCAAGAGCATAAGGATGTTTTTTCTGCAGCTCCCCTGCCTTTTTTACATCCAATGCTACCGCATGGACATGCTGGGTGTGATACACGACGATTTCATAAAAGTTTTCAAGTTTTTGAACTTTCACCCGACATCGCTCGTCTTCTGACTGTAAACGCCTCTCTAAACTTTCTGCCACATGGCGCACCAACTCATCCGTTAAATCCTTCTTACAAAGATATCCTCTCACTAATCCACTTAAACTCATGGTCCCCATCCTCTCTTTTATTTCATTCGCTTAGGAGAACCAGACCCAAACAAAAAACTCTTTCCGCTTTAGATGCGAAAAGAGTTCCGTTTTCCGTCTTATCATCCAAAGCACGCGCTTTGCTGGTCGGAGCACCTTGCGCAATGCAGGTTGCTGTGACGTCATCGAGCCAGATCTCTCAGTCACTCTGGATAACTATTCAGTTAACAACTAATTTACCAAATATCCAAATACTTGTAAAGGGAAAAGAAGACCTATCAGCTTCTTCTTAAACCTTGAATTTCACCAACAAATCCTGCAAATCTTGGGCCAATTGACTCAATGAATAAGCGGCGCTTGAGATTTCCTCCATCGCAGCCAGTTCTTCTTCGGAAGCTGAGGCCACACTTTCAGCGCTGGCTGCCGATACTTGAGCCGTTTCCTCCAGAATGTGGGTAGCTTTCGTGATTTCAGCCGAATGCTGCCGGATGTTCGATGTTGCTCCCGCGATTTCCTTGATTTCCTGCTGGATGCGGAAAATGTCCTCTAATATTTTCGAGAAGTTTTGCCCTGCTTCGGTGACCACATCCATGCCGACCGCCACGCTTTCATTGCTTTCCTGCATGACCATATAGGCGGATTTCGTATCGACTTGAATCTCCTTGATTAAGGCTCCGATTTGATCGGCCGAGCGCTTCGATTCTTCTGCAAGCTTACGTACTTCGTCCGCTACAACCGCAAATCCCCGGCCGTGCTCGCCTGCACGCGCCGCTTCAATGGCAGCATTCAAGGCAAGCAAATTCGTCTGATCGGAAATGCCGGTAATCACTTCAATAATTTTTCCGATTTCAGTGGAGCGGCTTTCCAATGTTTTCACCACGTTCGTTGATTGAGTCACCGTATCCGTGATGCGCTGCATTTGTTCTTTTACTTTGTTCAGCGACTCATTCCCGATTTCCGCCTCTTTGGACGTATCCTCAGCAGAACGCTCCACTTCTTTTGAACGGACGGTCATCTCTTGGATAAGGTGATCCATTTCTTGAATGGAGCGGTTCGTTTGCTCGACATTCACGAGCTGGCCTTCCGCCCCCGCTGCCACTTCCTGGATGGACACTGTCACTTCATTTACCGCCGACTTCGTTTCATCGGCACTGGCTGTCAATTCCTCGGACGACGCAGCAACAGCTTGTCCTGTTTCGCTCACTTTTGTGATCAGTTCCTTCATATTATCAATCATATGCTGATATCTGTTTGTCAGCATCCCGATCTCATCTTTCGCTTTTAAAACCGGTACGTCCACTTGTAAGTTTCCATTTGCGATTTCATCGGTCGCATTGCTGATTTTTTCAATCGAAACGATGTATCTGCGCGTAAAAATGTACATCACCACACTTGCGATGACGACAGCGGCAAGTGTAAAGATGAATGTCATTAGCTTTAATTTACTTAACTGCTCATAAAACTCATCCTCATATGCCCCGATTCCAATCATCCAATCCCACGGTTCAAAATAAACGGAATAGGCGATTTTATTGCGCGCTTTTGCTTCCCCTTCATTTTTCCAGGAATATGTATAGAAACGTTTGCTCTCATCTTTTTGTTTGGCTGCTTTCATTAAATTAGGGACGACCGATTCCCCGTTATGATCTTTCAAATCGGCCATATTCTTGCCTTCAAAGCCTACCGGGTGAACTTGTGCGACATACTTGCTGTCATACACAAAAATATAGCCGTTGTCTTTATATAAAAAACCGGATTGCTTAAAGTCCCGCTTATTATCATTGATTTTCGGCCCGGCCAGCAGTTCGGCCGCTTGCTGCTGCGCTTCTTCCTTACTGATGATCTGGAATTTTTCTTGCTGGTGAAGCCGCTCGACAACCGTTAACGCTCCTTCGACCGTATTTCTTAAATCTAGTTTTCCCGCCTCGACAAGCTGCTGCTTCGCCACAAAATAGCTGGCGATGCCAAGGGTTGAAGTAGCCGCTACAATGACGGCGACAATAAGGGCTAACATCTTAAATCTCAGACTGTGAACAAATTTGGTTTTCATGATGTCCCTCCAAGTTAAAGCATCAATTTTTAATTATGTGAATGTCAAGACTATTTTACTACCATTTTTCATCAACGGAAAAGTTTCTTCCTATTTTTATATCGGCAGGAAGCGGGACTTTTGATAGACTGATTAAAAAAAATGCATCATTTCAATGCATATCTACATTCACATAGATCATTGGACATGGATAAAACAGCATCCATGCCCCCGAGTTAGGCGGATTTACAATTTTTTCATTTGATATTATGTCACATTCCCTATAAAATGAAGTTTTGTAGAAGGGAGTTCGAAAAGACACATGTTTAGTTATCAAGCTGGAAATATAACGATTGACTATACGGTGGAAGCTGTTCCGAATATACAAGAAATCACGGTAAACGTTTGTCCGAACGGTGGAGTGAAACTTGTTGTTCCCCGAGGCTTAAACCAAAGTAATCTTCATTTTATTATCGCGAAAAAAGCAAAATGGATTTTAGAACAATTAGGGGAAACACCGACAGAGGCAAAGGAAGAAACCGCTGAACGACAAAACGAAGAGATTCATAACGTGACACAAGCCGCTTTCGTTCCTTCTTTCCAGGACGGGGATAAAATTCCTTACTTAGGTCGTCAATATCGCTTAAACATCGTGAAAGAAGATAAAACGGAGGCTGAATTAACATTCCGCGCCAAATTCCTTGCAACAGTGCCGGCATCTTGGAATGAGCAGCAAACAAACGAAGGGCTGCAAGCTCTTTTAACGGATTGGTACATAACTCGAGCGGAAGATAAGTTTCAAGAGTGTTTAAAATCACTTGCGAAACAAATGGACGGAGTACCGGGCCAAATCGAATGGGAAGATTTACAAAATGAAGCGAGCCGCGTGAAAGCTGATGGAACGATTGTCTTAAACTGGCGCTTACTGACGGCTCCAATGAGCACAATCGAACTTGTACTGGCGCGTGAAATCGCCAAGCAAACAGGGGCAGCAGAACTGTTTGAAGACGCGGCGGAACGCCAGCAATGGTTAGAAGATAACACACTAGTCGTATTTTAATGGAGGAGCTGGATTCCGTCCATTAAAATACACAAAGGACCTTTCCAGAATGAATGGAAAGGTCCTTTCAGATTGACGAGGATAAACAACAGCAAGCGCATATACATCTTCTAACAAATTATGCTACACTTGTCATAGAAAGAGGTTTGACTTAAAAAGGGGTGAAAAGATGGAGCCAGCAGTAAAGGGAGAAATTTGGTCGTATGTCAAAACGCTTGTGATCGCTCTTATTTTATCTTTTTTGATTCAGCAATTTTTATTTCAACCGTACACGGTCAAAGGGCAATCGATGATGCCGAACCTGGAGGAAGGCAACAAAATCATCATCAACAAAATGAATTACCATTACAGCAAGCCCGAACGCTTTGATATGGTCGTCTTAAAGGCGCCATACAGCGACGAGTTTTTAGTGAAACGCATTATCGGGTTACCGGGCGAAACCGTTGAATATCAGGACGATGTATTGTTCATCAACCATAAGCCCCAAAAAGAACCATATTTGGATCAATATAAACAACATTTGCTGCCATTCGAGAAACTCACCGAAGATTTCACCTTAAAAGACATTACCGATGAATCGAGAATTCCGGAAGGCTATGTTCTCGTGTTGGGCGACAACCGCCGCATCAGCCGGGATGGGCGTCATTTTGGATTAATCAAAATCGACAGCGTCGTCGGCGAAGTGAATATGCGCTACTGGCCGATCAAGGAAGTGGCGTTTATGAACTAAGAACTAAGAAAAGCGGAGAAAGCCCGTTTAAACCGATAGGATGTTGGAGCTTCTGAGAAGGAACCGTTTTTTTGGTTCCGCAGGAAGAAGCGAAACAGCCGTACGGTTTGGCTTTCGCAGCTGGACACCAAGAAAAGCGGAGAAAGCCCGTTTAAACCGATAGGATGTTGGAGCTTCTGACAGAGGAGCTGCTTTTTAGTTCCGTCGGAAGAAGCGAAATGACCGAAAGGCTAGGAGCCGCAGCCGGGCAATTTCAACGTGCAATTTATACTTTCTTGTATACGAAAAAAGGCCCTTCTTGTTGCTGAAACAAGAAGGGCCTTTTAAATGATGGAACAGCTTTTCAAATGTGAGAGGATGAATAAGCCTATGATGTTCTGCACGCTCCCGGAAGTGACGTGATATGCTTTTTTAGCTCATCCAAATAGTCGTCGCTTAACACGTTCGCTCCGCCGCGGAGAATTTCTGTTGCATAATGGTCGGGTGGTGCCGCTTCTTCTCCTTTATTGACAACGATAAACGTCAATACCCGGTCAACGAGCCTCCCATTATGCTCGACTGACACGACAGCGGGACGATAATGACCGCTGCCGACGCCTTCACGTTTATACAAATACTCGATTGCTTCAAGCGGCAGGCGGTACAACTTCCCTTCTACCACACCGTCTTCTTCGACAATGTCAGCCCGGCTTCCGTCATGTAAAAGATGTGTAAAGCGGACTTTATGGTCAGGCAGCTTCGCCAGTCCGACCATTTGCTGAAAATGAGAGGCCACCCCGGCAAGCTCAAAGCGCTCCATATCCATGCACGACCCGTACGCAAAATAATAGACATCCTTGCAATTGTCATACAAGCGGTGAACACACCAGTCACCATTTGGTATAAGCTCTTTCAGCAATTCTTTGTTGTCACCGGCGATGTAGACCCATGCTTCCATTTCTCCTCTATCGGTATATACCGTTTGAACGATCCGATCATAGTAGCCTTCTTCGTACCCTTCAAGTTCATCCAGTTTGGAAAACTGCTCGCCTGTCACTTCATACAGCTCACCGTACACCCAGCCATCGTCTCCTGCTTCAACCGCCGGGTATCCGAGCTTCGTATCATATAGACGTCCCTTCGTTCTTGCCTGTCTCGCCAGACAGGCCGCATCCTTCAATAAAAAATGGTTTTCTTCTCCCTGACGCAATGTTCCATATACAAACACAACCGTCATCGTTTTTTCTCCCCCCTTCATTCTCTATCTTAATGCCACTGCCCCGATGATGAGCGATCCAAGCACTCCCCATGCCGGGTTGATGCCAAGATACTGCACCATGACAAAAAAGACGGCCGCCATCGCAAACGGTAAGAATGAGAGGATGGAACCGCTGCTTGGCGTAAACGCGTATTTCGCAAAGTCGTATGCCAGCATCGCCAGCATCACGAAAATCACCGGCTGCACGCCTTTAATCATGCCTTTAATGATTGGATTGTTTTGAAACTTATGCAAAACCGAAAATAAGACGACCATTAAGATCGCAGTCGGCATGACGACCGCCATCAAGGCGATCGATGCGCCGAGCCATCCTGCCACTTGAAACCCAATATAAGCCGCCAGCTTTGTTGCAATGGGGCCGGGCAAGGCATTGGCAAATGCTAAAGCTTCCCCGAACTCTTTTGTCGTCATCCAGCCATAACGATCGACCACTTCATTTTCGTATAAAGGAATCGTGGATGGCCCTCCACCATACCCAAGCATAGTGGCACGGGCAAAGCTAATAAAAAGCTGCCAGAGTATCATCCTTCTCTCTCCCCATCAAGACGTGAAACAAACGGCTTTCCGTCCCATACGATTTCACTTTTCGCTTCCCGTTCTTTTACTTCCGGTTCCTCAAGCAGCCCCCGGAAATTTTTCATCGGCAATTCCGGATAATCAGTTGGTAAAATGTCCGGTGAAGGCCCTCCCTCGTTCACAATGATGATATCAAGATATTTATGCATTTGCCTTGATAATGATTCCATCAGCCCGGCAAGGACATACAGACGATGATAGGTAGCAATGACTACCGATACAAGAGGTTGGTTCATGTGTTACTTCCCTTCTTCATATAATTCAAGCGGCAAACCGTCCGGATCCGTGAAAAACGTAAACTTCTTGCCAGTCAACGGATCGATGCGAATGTCTTCCACTTCAATCCCTTTTTCCTGCAGTTCCCTGACGGATTTTTCCACATTCTTTACGGCAAACGCCAAATGGCGAAGCCCAAGCGCCTCCGGATACGAAGGTCGCTCCGGGGAGTTCGGAAACGAAAAGAGTTCAATTTGATGGCCTGGTGCCACTTCCAAATCGAGCTTATACGAATCCCGTTCGGCCCGGTATGTTTCCTCGATGATCCGGAACCCGAGCAGCTCCGTATAAAAACGTTTCGATTTCGCATAATCCGAGCAAATAATCGCCGCATGATGAATGCGTTCAATATTCATAGCTTTTCCCCATTTCTGTTTCAAATGAATGACATATTATGATTAAAGTACAGTTTTCTTCTCCCCGCAACCAAAAAACTGTTTAATCAAGAAAAGCGAAGGCGACTGCCCAATCTTGAGAGGCGTTGGAGCGTCTGACCGGGAAACCGTTCTTTGGTTTCATGGGCAGACGTGAAACGACCGAAAGATTAGGAGCCGCAGCTGGACAATCAAGAAAAGCGGAACGAGCCAAGTTACAGCTAAAAACGCTCACGTCCTGTGAGCAACGCTGTAACCTTCGCCATCCATGGCTCTTCTCCATAGGGCATTGGAACTCCTGACAAAGAAGCGCTTTTGGCTTCTGTAGGAAGGAGGGAAATGACCGTAGGAGCTGGCTCGTGCAGCTGGACAATCAAGAAAAGAAGGAAGATTTTTTCTCCCAATGAAAAACCTAAACGGAGCTCTTACCGACTGGCTCCTTTAATGGAAAACAACGTACACGGACTACAAAAAAGTGCTGCATTGAAATTCCATTCGACAAGCGGGGATTTTTTCGTACCAATCGGCCCCCTTCGCATAAGAATAGGCAATTCGTACAACCTATAGGTAAGAAAAGAGGGATTGGTCCCATGAAGCAGAAAGAGAATGTAAAAATAATACAAGGTTTTTATGATCATATTGTTGAGGTACATAAAGAATATTATGCGTTTTGGAAAGAGCATATCCTCTTTCATTGGGACTGGTGGCTGTCCGTGGCGCTTGCCGTCATTCCTTGGCTCATCTGGGTTAAAGTACACCGAAAAGAAAGCAGGGGCCGGCTCCTCTACGTTATTTTCTTTTTAATTATCGTCACTGCGGGGCTTGATTTTCTCGGAGTCATTTTAGGATTGTGGTATTATCCCGGAAAAATTGTGCCGATTATCCCTTCTTACATCCCATGGGATTTTTCCTTGATTCCCGTTATCATCACCTTATTAATTCAGTTCAAGCCACATATCGCTCCATGGAAAAAGGCGCTTTTCTTCAGTGGCCTTACAGCGTTTGTCGGAGAACCGATTTTCATGAAGCTCGGTTTATATACGAGAATTCACTGGGAGTACTTCTATTCGTTTCCCATCTATATCGCCCTTTATTTAATCGCCGACAAACTGAGCAAAACCGACTCTTTCGCCCCCCTTTCATAATTTATGAAAAGCGGAAGCGGCTCGTTCAGGGACGACACGCGCTGGAAGCTTCTTCACCAGAAGCGCTCTTTGCTTCTGAGGAAGAAGCGCTTTTGGCTTCTGTAGGAAGGAGTGAAACGCAGAAGGAGCTAGGAGCTGCAGCAAACCGGAAAAGAAAACTAAAAAAGGGGGTGACTCAAAAGGAGGAAAATCGCTCCTTTTGAGTCACCCCACGCAAAATGGACCGTTATATAAATCCATTAATACCAAGGGTTTTGATTGACGGTCCATTTTGCATAAAACATAAAACCCATCATTTTTTTGAACTTATGGGTCAGCCTCTTTTTGTTAGTTGGCAGGTTGGGGGATAAAGGTACGGGTGACCGTTTGGGCCCATAGCTCATGACCCTTTTCATTCGGAGAGCGCCGGTCTTCTGCGAGGTAGTTTACTAGCTCGGGTGAATTTGAGGCCGGCCATGCTTTCCAATGGTCGATGTAATAAATGCCCTTTGTCCAGGCGAACTTTCGCAGCTCGGCCACTTCACTTTCGTTTTGAACACTTTTTCTATTAACCTTCTTTGCTGGGGAAACAGCATTTCTGAAGTAGAAAAAATGGCCTTTATTTGATGGTCCAATGATAGCTGATTTTCTTCCAAATACTTGGCAAAAATATAAATAGAACTCGCATATCCCCTCAAAAAAAGAGGTTTATTCTTTTGGATATTGATCAAATACATCTGTAAATCTTTTTCATCCATTCCGTATGATAAATATCGATGAAAATTTAACATGTAGTCCTGAACCCTGCTTTTTAAGGATTTAGATTTTGACACTAATGAAGAGCCCGCAATAATAGACATTTTGTCGCCTAAATGATATCCGGCAAATCCAAATCCCCTTAATAAAAGGGCAACACCTCTTGCATAATCCTCCTTGCTCATTCGGTATTTGAGGGGTACACCCGTTGATCCCCCTGTTGAACCGTCCACGTATGGAATGCTTTGATTTTTAGGAATGAAGCTTTCCGGATTTCTTTTCATTTCATCTTTTGTTAAAATGGGGATCTTTTCTAAATCCTTCACCGTTTTAATGTCTTGCCAGTTCAAATGTAAATGAGAGAAAAGCTCGGTATAATAGGGAACATTCTCAACCGCGAACTTCACCATTTTTTGCAGCTGTCTATTCTGAAACTCTTGTAAAAAATCCATTCCTTTTGATTCATTGCTTTTTATTTCTTGATATGCTCTCAGAACTTCCGGGCGTTTTAGCATATAACCCATTTTGAATTTCAATCGGTTCACATCGTAACCCCCTTTCGCTTCCCTGTGTTTATAACGAACTCCTTAAAACGATACAGAACAAAAACCATTAATACTGCCATCAACAACACGATAAGCAGAACATCGCTTTTGATCAAAAACTTCAATGCGGCCGCCGCTAAAAAGAATGGCAATCCGACTCCCGCTTCTGTTAACAGCGAGGTGATGGTCACTTTAAAATGAACTCCAGCGAGCTTCAATAGCCAGATAACATGATAAAACCAAAGGATTGCCCCTGTAATCCCAAACAGCGCGATCGTTAAAACATCGTTTCCAAGGAATCCCCCTATTAAAAGCACGATCAAACGGCTAAGAAACAGTAAAGAGTTAAAGAACAAGTTTTCCTTTTGCAGCTCTAAAATATTAAAAATGCTCGATAATGGGGACGATATAAAAACAAACAATACCCAAACAGATAGAAATTGTACATATAGGCCCGCTTTTTCCCACTCGGGGCCAAAGGCCACATTGAATAATTCAGGTGCCGCGATTGAAAGCAAAATGAGAGGAATAAAGCCAAAAGCCAACAATTTTCTAAATACCAGCAGGCTAAATTCCCCCAGCCTTTCCTTCCGGTTTTCCTCAATGGCTTTTTGCAAAAATGCCTGGGAGATGGCTGATCCTATAATAGATACAGGGGCCATCAGTACACGGTTTGCTAATGTGTACTGCCCGACTGCAGCGGGACTAAAGAAGACCGCTAACAATAAAACCGGCAGGTGCACAGAACTAGTATTCATCAGACTGGACCAGGTGGAGAAAAGAGGGAATTTCTTATACCTGATCAACAGCCGCTTAATCGAACCAAAATGGACGCTTTTTTTAATCAAATTTTTTTCCTTTTTCCATATATCCCTAAAGAGCAAAAGACAAGCAGGCAACTGTCCGAGGATTTGTCCCACCATTAAACCGGCAGAACCCATACTAAATTGATGGCCTTGAAAAAACAAATGAGGTTTCAGGGATCGATTCGCACTTATACTTTCTAATCATGTGATCTTTCTTTTTTACATACAGTTTTATCAAAGAGATGATGTGCTTTCCTCTTCCTCTTCTTTTAGATAGAATCCCAAAGGATTCTATCTAAAAGAAATAGGGAGCTCCTCGAATGAGGAACTCCCTATTTTTTTAGTTGATGAAATCGACGAATTTCAACGTTTCATCTAACACTTTGACCATTTGCGCACGAGTAGTCGGTGCGTTTGGATCAAACTTACCAGCTTGAAGGCCAGTTGTTTTACCAGTCATGATGTTAGCTTGCAACAAGGTTTCGATATCTTTCTTAGACCAATCCAATAGAGCCGAAGCATCTTTATATTGGCTAACCGTTTTCGTTTTATTTAATTTGCTTGCATCGTATTTCACGAAGTTCAACGCACGGTTGATCATAGCCGCTGCCTGAGCACGGGAAACAGGGCTGCTTGGATCGAATGTTCCGTTCTCTTTACCATTGATGATGCCGGCATTAACGGCAGCCATTAGCTCAGGTACGAACCATTCGTTACCTTTCACGTCTTTAAAGCGGCCATCGTATTTCACATCGGTCGATAAACCTAATGCACGAGTTAACAGAACCGCCAATTGTACACGGGAAGTGGAAGCTTCCGGCATGAATGTACCATCTTCACGGCCTTGGACGATGTATTTAGAAGCCAATTTTTCGATTTGATCTTTATTCCAGAAGTTAGCTGGAACATCCTTGAAGGTTTTGCTGTTTTCAACAACGACATACTCAGAGTTGGTGAATGACTTCACTTTTGCTGTCTTACCATCAAATTTAGTTGGCAATGCAGTGAAGTCGCCATCTGCTTCCAGGCGAACCGCGACAGAGTTGTTCGCATCGAAGTCTTTTGTGCCGCTGATGGCACGGTCTACGTATTGTTTGAACACTTTAAGTTCTTTGGTTTTACCATTTCCAACGGCTTCAACTTTGAACTCGACGATTGGAGAAACAACATTTAATTTGTTTTTCTCAACGACTTTATTCGCATCTTTACCGACAGTCACCGTGATTTTGATTTGGACATTATCAGCGTTAGTGGCTAAATCTTTGGCAAGAGCATCTAAATCAATCTCACTAACTGGCAAGTTGTAAGAACCAGTTGAAGAAACAACGTTGATCACGGCATCTTTGTTTTTAGCAATCATCGCTTTTAAAGCGGCTGGTGGTAATGAAACGTCTTTACCGTTGTTGCTTAACGTGATGTCAAGTGACTTGAACTCTTTCGCATTTTTCACTAGATCAGCGATTTTGCCAACGTCACCAGAACCAACTTTTACGTTGCCTTTACCGTTTTCAGAACCAGTACCAGTACCATTGCCATTACCATTGCCATTGCCATTACCATTGCCATTGCCATTACCATTGCCATTGCCATCATCGTTATCATCATCATCATTTGTTGGAACAAAGGCTTTGATTAAAATGCTTCTGACATTTTCCTCACCTTCAAGCTCTGTCTTTAATTGATCTTTAATCGCTAAAAGGTTAGTAATTAATCTTACCGTACCACTAGTACTATTAGTATCAAATGAATATTTGATAGCATCATAAACTGGCTTGTGAGTAGGAGTAGAACCTACAGTTTCCATTGAAGCTAATAATTTAATACCAAAAGCCTCAGAACTAGCTAAATCGGTTGCGCTTAAACCACTGTCGAATAGGTTTAGCTCAACTGCTGAGAGGTAATTTACTAGTGATTGGGCATCAACACCTAAAACGTCTTCAATTGTATTATCATATTCGGTTTGGATTTTAGTAGCTGCATCATCTAAAGAATCAGGAGTTGCTAAATACATAATTGAAGTTAAAGCCTCAATTATTTGGGCAGCTTCTGCTACCTCGACAGTATCGGTAGGCTTATGACTTTTAAGCGTCACATTTGCATTAGTTACTATTCTTTCCCAATCTGTTTGATCTAATTGATTAAAACTATTTTGAAAAGTTGTTAATTGTTGTTTTTCAGTAACTTCAAGTTTTACATATCCCGCTTTAAAACGGTCTAACAATTGCTCGAACGGAGATAATGTTTGTTGGTTCGTTGTTTGTGTAGTAGCTGCTGCATTAGTAGCAACACCAGCAAACGGAGATAGTGCGATAGACGCTGCTAAAATAGCTTTAACAGCTTTTTTGCTAAATGGGTATTTCTTCATACCTTTTGTCACCTCTTGGATTTTTTTGTTTTAACATAGCTTTATATAAAATATGTATAAAACCTTACTTAAAGGGCTTAGCTAAACCATAAGTAATCCCACTATCAGGAAATAGTAGGAAGATATTCATATATTATACTACTATTACACAATATTCAATAGTTTTATATTTTTTTACAATTTTGTTTACATTTTCTAAAAAATTATTTTACATTTTAATAGAATGTCGAAAAGGGGGGATTTGCGTTTGCTTTTGACCTTCAAGATTATTGTTGTTTACTTAATTCAATGATCCCGAATAATTTCAATGCTTCATATTCTTCTGCTGTTAAGCGGGATGTGACTTTTGATTTGATTTCGTTTTTTTCTTCTTCCGTCAAACCGCCCTGAGCTGCTTTTGCGAAATCGGAAATTTCAGACATGGAAAATTTCCCCATCACAAACTGAGTTGCTTCTTGTCTTGATTTGAACGCAAGTTTTGGCTGTTGTTCTTTTCCACCAGATGCCGCATCAGTGGAAGATGTCGTGTTCCCAGGCTGCGTTGCAGATGGTCCTTCGGCTGCTTCCTTATTTTCCTGTTGACCAGCGGTTTCTGGCTTGCTTTCCTCTTGATTGTTCGATTCTTCCTTACCTTGTTCTTGCCCTTTTGTTAAAACCGCTTTGTTTGCTGCTGCATTTTGCCCGAATGTCAAATCGTCGCTTGTAATACGGGCAGTAGCGATAGCCGATGGAGCAATATTATTTTTCTGCAAAAGCTCTGATGCTTTTTTCGTTCCAAGCTCCTTCTCCAGCACCTGCTGAACGGATGGATCTTGTAAAAGCTTATTCATATCCTCTTTCGTTACTTGGCCGGCGACCTCGTTCACAAGCTTATCAGACGCTTGATCCAAAACGATCTGATATCCTGCATAACCCCCGGGGATTGCCAGCAGCAACAAGGTCATAACCAAAACAAAGCTCTTATACTTCCAAAAAGGCTTCGTTTCGACACGGCTGTTGTTTCTCACTTTTTTATAGTAAACATTCCGATCACGCTCTTTATAATAGCGGATACCGAACAGCTTCAGCGGTGTCCAAACCTCTTTCATTGCACGCATAATTCTTTCACCTTCACTTTATCCTTGTTTTCTATCTTATTTTCGGCGTATTCATCCAAAGTTTAAGAAAAAAAACAAAAATACTTATTCATTTGATAATGCCCGCTGTACAGCCGCGATTTCTTCAGGCGTGAAATTAGAGAATGCTTTTGCTTTTAACTCCGCTTTTTCTTCCGACGTTAAACCATCTGCTGCCATCTTTCTCATGTCATTAATTTCTGACGCTGAAAAGCGGCTCATCGCAAAACGAACAGCTTCATTGCGGCTTGCAAATTCTTCCCCTCCGGAACTTCCCGAAGGTTTACTTGTATTGTTGGATGATTCCTCTTTAGGAGAAGACGTGCTCGGTTTTTCAGCGGGAGTGGAAGATGAAGTTTCATGGCTTGTCCCACTTCCCTCAACTGAAGCTGAAGAAGTCCCATTGCTTACAGCATCTTCATTACTTGCAGTCGAACCATTCTGCTCAGACGAACCTTTGCTATCGCTAGTTCCCTCTTTTGCTGCATCCCCCTGATCTTTCACACCTTCTCCCATCTTTGTAACCTCTTCTTCGTTCTTTTTTAACTCTTCGTCGATTTGTTTCATCAATTCTTTATCGTTTGTCAATTCCTCTGAAATTTTATCTGCCGCTAGATTCATTGCGTATTGATACGCTGCATACCCGCCCGCTCCCAATACAACTGCGGCAGAACCTAAGATAATCAACATCTTTTTCATCAACAGTCCCTCCTTATGATTATGTCGAAAGATTAAGTTGGATTTATATATAAGTCCAATTTAATTTTTGAACCTCTGTCACCGGACTTTCTTCTAAGTGCGCTTTTCTGTTTTTTCATCTTGAACAAGCTTACAAAGGTCTTCGTATAAGCGGCTGACAAGAACCCGAAAGGGAGATTGGCGGCCGCTTATGCGTAAATCATTTGCGTGGATGTTTTTTATCCACGTCAAATGATTTATGTGGATTCATATAAATGGTATCAAATAATCCCTGTACTGTTAAATATTTCAATGACATGATGAAAAAAAAAGCAGCTTTAAGCCGCCTTTTAGTTCGTGCCGTAATAATAAAAGTAGTCGCCTTTTTCTTGCTGTTTTTGATTTAGTACAACGCCAAGCAACTTACCCTGGGCCGCCTCAAGTAACTCTTTTGATTTTTGAGCTGCATCAACGACTGTTCCAGCGCTGCGTATGACAAGAACAGAGCCGTCACAAAGGTTCGCCAAGATTTGGGCATCTGTTACCGCTAAAACCGGAGGTGTATCAAACAGAATGATATCAAACTCCCCGTACATTTCTTCTAATATTTCCTTCATGGCAGCGGATGCCAATAATTCAGCCGGATTAGGAGGAATCGGTCCGCTTGTTAGTACCGATAAGTTTTCAATATCTGTCGAATGAACAGCAAAAAGCAAAGGCGTTTGTTTCGTTAATACATTCGTTAAACCAATATGGTTTTCTAAACGGAATGTGTAATGAACAGTTGGTTTACGCAGATCCGCATCCACAAGCAATACTTTTTTCCCTTGTTGCGCAAACACGACAGCCAGATTGGCAACGGTTGTAGACTTTCCTTCTCCCGGGCCGGAAGAGGTCACCATTAAAGATTGTAAACTCCCGTCCACATTTGAAAATTGAATGTTTGTACGAAGCGTACGATATTGTTCTGAAATCGGTGATTTTGGCTGTGTGTGCGAAATCAAAGAACGTTGGGCAGTCGGGGCCGGTGCATTTTTTTTTCTTTTAAGCATGTGTGGACTCCCCTTTCGCATGGCTCACTCTGACTGATGGAGTTTTAGCATTTCCTTTTAAGGTGCTGTTTTGATCAATGGTTGTAATGGCACCAATGACAGGCAGTCCAAGAAGGCGCTCCACATCCTGCTCATTTTTAACCGTATTATCAAGATACTCAAGCAAGAAAGCGAGACCGATTCCAGTCATGGCCCCGACAACGAGGGCAATGGCCATGTTTAAGAATGGACGCGGTTTAACCGGGCTTGGATGCTCCGGTACTTCTGCTGTCGATAAAATGCTTACGTTATCCACGTTCATGATTTTCACAATTTCATCCTTGAATACATCCGCAGTCGTGTTCGCAATTTTTGCCGCCATGGCCGAATCCGGATCTTGCACGGTAATCAATACAACTTGTGAATCCTTCTCGCTGCTTACTTGGATTTGTTCTGTTAACTCACCGATTGTCCGGTCGAGGTTCAAGTCCTTTTTCACTAAATCCAAAATGGCCGGACTTTTAATGATGACATTGTACGTATTAATTAACTGCAAGTTCGTTTGTACTTCAGCAGGGTTGTACAATTGTTGTTCGGATTTTGCCTGATTGACAAGAATTTGTGTGGAACTTTGATAAATGGGTGTTAGGAAAAAGTAACTAACAATTCCGCTAATCATTGTGGCAATAACCGTAATAAGCGCAATAAGCCACATACGCTTTTTTAACGTATGAAATAACTCGCGCAGACTGATTGTCTCTTCCATGATGACCTCCAAGTATTCTCCTTAAAATTACATGTTTCATTATAATAGACCAATTGACATATATCTACATATTTTCATAATTTAGAAGGATTTTTAGAAAAACTTCACAATTCAAGATGCTATTTACAGTACTTATGAATCCTAAACAACTAGAAATGGACGCAGGATTTTGACGAGTTTCTTCCATTTATATAGGTTACGTTAGCGCTTTCATTCAACATGCAATAAATCATCCCTGTCAGCTTCTCTCTTGCCAACAGGGATGACCATTTATGAGATTGATCTATTCGTTCATCTTCCGGCTATAAAACACTTGCAGTTTTTCTGAAATTCCTTTTACAAACGCTTCGACTTTTAATTCTTTTGCCTCTTTTCCCTCATCACAGCATTGTTGCAGTAATTGAAGAAAGTCTTGTTGGGAGATGGATGGCTGTTCTACTTTGGTGCTCATGACAATCAAAATCCTCCTGATCATAGTTTCATTTATTTACTCTATTGCGCTTTTCCCTTTTTCGACTCTTTTAAACCTATAAATGTCATTTTTAATCGAATTCTATCATAAACTTACTTTTTTGTATATATT
Organism: Bacillus songklensis; assembly: GCF_042649685.1. NCBI lineage: Bacteria > Bacillati > Bacillota > Bacilli > Caryophanales > Bacillaceae > Bacillus > Bacillus songklensis. The sequence continues at coordinate 96,180 of NZ_JBHRZT010000026.1, forward strand.
GGAATTTTGCTATATTACAATGTTAATAGACTGAAACAAAGGAGCGCATGACAATGAATGAGAAAAATATATGGATTGGCGTTGACCTCGGCGGAACAAATATACGTGTAGCCGCAGTAGAAGATAATGGAACAATTGTCCAGGAAATCCAACAACTAACCGATGCAGAAAAAGGGTCAACAACAGTTCCTCATTTATATAGAAATAAATAGAAATAAATAGATTTAAGTTTTGACAAAGGAATAATTTAACTACATAATAAATATATGGATATGGAAAAATTATTAAATATGAAAGAAGCACGACAATTATTGGGTGTATCAACAAGAACAATTCAAAACTGGGATAAAGATGGGAAAATACAAATTGTGCGTACCCCAGGAGGGCGCAGAAGAATCCCATTAAGTGAGATTGAAAGATTACAAGGAAACAATAGATTATCCCAGCGTAAAATAGCTATATATGCCAGAGTATCTTCTAATGAACAAAAACAAAAAGGCGATTTAAATAGACAAATCGATTTTTTGAAAGAGAAGATAGCCCCTGGTTTTTTATTGGTAGAAACCATCTCAGATGTGGGTTCAGGCTTAGATGACCAAAGAAAAGGTCTTTTGAAACTGATGAAGTTAGCAAAAAAACAAGAAATAACCGATGTGGCGGTTCGTTCCAAAGACCGTTTAACTCGTTTTGGGTATGGTTATTTAGAAGAGTATTTTAATAGTCATGGAGTAACCATTCATATTTTAGATGACGAGGAAACAACGAAA
>NZ_JBHRZT010000027.1:0-19623 GCF_042649685.1 Bacillus songklensis
AAGAGGTCACACCCGTTCCCATGCCGAACACGGAAGTTAAGCTCTTCAGCGCCGATGGTAGTTGGGGGTCTCCCCCTGTGAGAGTAGGACGTCGCCAGGCTTATTATTTTATTATCGCGGGGTGGAGCAGTCTGGTAGCTCGTCGGGCTCATAACCCGAAGGTCGCAGGTTCAAATCCTGTCCCCGCAACCAACTCTAACTTCTTTGAATTTCATCTTTGGGAGTTTGTGCGAAATATCATAAGATATTTCAAGCAAAATGTGTGGTCCCGTGGTGTAGTGGTTAACATGCCTGCCTGTCACGCAGGAGATCGCGGGTTCGAGTCCCGTCGGGACCGCCATAATGTATTTAGCAGCAACGAAACAGAATGTTTCGTTTTTTTATTTGATTACCGATTACCGTTCTGTTAAACCATTTATACCGTCTTTGCATCCTTAGGATTACAAATCCTAGGGACTTTTTTATATTTTGATACATAGCCTTATCCCCTTATTTCGCTCTATACATACAAAGCGACGTAATCCATTGCTCCTAAGAGCCTGATAACATCAATTGACAATTGGTGGCAGGGGAGAATCTCTCAGCCGAGTGAAGTTTTGCTTTATTGGATATCATGATGATAGAGAGCTTACAATAAAGGAAGGCCATTGTTTAAAACAAGCTTGAAAAGAGGCATGTCATACTATGATAGAACAAGAAACATTTGTGTTATTTACATATTCTCCCGAAGAAACGATGAAGGCTGCAGAAAAGCTTGCTCATTTACTACAACCTGGAGATGTTTTATTATTAGAAGGAGATTTAGGAGCTGGTAAAACTACTTTTACAAAAGGGTTAGCCAAAGGCCTTGGAATTACAAGAAACGTCAATAGTCCCACTTTTACTATTATCAAGGAGTATCATGGAGGACGTTTACCTTTGTTCCATATGGATGTTTATCGGTTAGATGATAGCTTTGAAGATTTAGGGTTCGATGAATATTTTGAAGGGAACGGTGTTACTGTGGTAGAGTGGGCGCATCTCATCCAAGAACAGCTACCTGTACAATTATTACAAATTAATATATATCATGAGGCAGAAGAAAAACGCCGTCTCGAGCTGAACGCTTATGGCCGGCACTATATTGATCTTTGTAAGGAGCTTTTAAAAGATGAAAACTTTGGCAATTGATACATCAAATTTTGTGATGGGAATCGCTATTCTCGATAATAATATTGTGATTGGTGAAATGATAACAAACATAAAAAAGAACCATTCTTTACGGGTCATGCCTGCTATTCAATCTTTGTTAGAAGATTGCGGTGTGAAGCCTGAGCAGCTAGAACGCATTGTGGTAGCAGAGGGACCGGGATCATATACAGGAGTGCGAATTGGGGTGACCATTGCGAAAACACTGGCGTGGACATTGAACATTCCTTTAGCCGGGGTCTCAAGCCTGGAAGTATTAGCGGTAAATGGCCGTTATTTTAACGGTTATATTTGCCCTCTTTTTGATGCGCGTCGTGGTCAAATTTATACCGGGCTTTATGAATATAAGAATGAGGAATTAACAACGGTTCTAGAAGACCGCCTTATTATAAATGATGAATGGGTAAAACAGATCAAAGAGTATAACAAACCCATTCTGTTTTTAGGGAATGATCTTCATCTTCATAGGCAAATATTCTCCGAGAGATTAGGGGAGAAGGCGGTCTTCTCTGTGATTACTCAGTATAATCCCCGTCCAGGTGAGCTTGGCCTTCTCGGAATGAATAAACAATTCGTCGAGAATGTGCACTCTTTTGTTCCCAATTATCTTCGTCTAGCTGAAGCAGAGGCAAATTGGCTGGCGGCGCAAAAACCTAAAAGTTAAGGAGAAACAAGGAAATGAAGTCAACGACTACTTTTCGATTCATGGAAATGAAAGATATTGATCAAATTCTGCTTATAGAAAGATCATCCTTCACTGTTCCCTGGAGTCGAGAGGCCTTTTATAATGAGCTGATCCATAATCAGTATGCTCGTTATTTAGTCATGGAAGATGAAGGACAAATTATCGGTTATTGCGGCCTGTGGATTGTTATAGATGAAGCACATATTACAAATATCGCTTTACTGCCTGAATATCGCGGGCAAGGTTTGGGAACAGAGTTGCTAAGAAAGACGATGACAGAAGCAAAAGAACTAGGAGCAAATACGATGACCCTTGAAGTGAGAGTATCCAATCATGTTGCTCAATCCCTTTATCGAAAGTTAGGGTTTGAAAATGGCGGTATTCGAAAAAATTATTATTCTGACAATCAAGAAGACGCTTTAGTAATGTGGGTGAGATTATGAGTGATAAAAAACAATTAATTTTAGCGATTGAAACAAGTTGTGATGAAACGGCTGCTGCTGTTATCAAGAATGGAACGGACATTGTATCAAATGTAGTAGCCTCACAAATTGAAAGTCATAAAAGGTTCGGCGGTGTTGTTCCAGAAATTGCTTCCCGCCATCATGTTGAGCAGATAACCATCGTAGTAGAAGAAGCGTTAAAGCAAGCGAGTATAACATTTGAAGATATTGCTGCTGTTGCCGTAACAGAAGGACCGGGATTAGTAGGAGCGCTGTTAATCGGGGTAAATGCGGCCAAAGCATTGGCCTTCGCACATAGTAAACCGGTTGTTGGGGTCCATCACATTGCAGGTCATATTTATGCTAATCGTTTAGTAACAGAAATGAAGTTCCCTCTTTTATCTTTAGTCGTTTCGGGCGGGCATACTGAACTTGTGTATATGCCTGAGCATGGAGTGTTTAAAGTCATTGGCGAAACAAGAGATGATGCAGCGGGAGAGGCTTACGATAAAGTGGCAAGAACGTTAAATCTTCCATATCCAGGAGGCCCTCATATCGATCGTTTAGCACATGAAGGCAGCCCTTCTTACAATTTACCACGAGCCTGGCTGGAAGAGGGTTCTTATGATTTTAGTTTTAGTGGCTTAAAATCAGCTGTCATTAATACAATTCATAATGCAAAGCAAAAAGGTGAGGAGATTAATGCGAACGATATGGCAGCCAGCTTTCAGCAAAGTGTCATTGAGGTACTCGTCACCAAGACAGTGCGGGCGGCAAGAGAGTACGACGTAAAACAAGTATTGTTAGCGGGTGGAGTAGCGGCTAATAAAGGGTTAAGGGCAGAACTAGAAGAGGCTTTTTCTTCCTTGGAAGGTGTCCGGCTAGTTATTCCACCTCTTTCGTTATGTACAGATAATGCGGCTATGATTGGGGCGGCCGGCAGTATCTTGTTCGAAAAAGGAAAATTATCCACAATGGCATTAAACGCAAACCCTGGCTTAGACTTAGAGTGTTAATAATAAGAACAGATTTTGTGGATCATGATTTAAAAGCAGGGTTGAAGATGTTATAGTGCAGATAGCATGTGAATAAAAAAAGCCAGTGTATAGCACTGGCTTTTTTTATTCTTCAAGCAATAACTGAAGGGTTTCCCACTCTTCCATTAATTCTGCTAATGCTTGTTCACATGATTCTTTCTCAATATTAATTTTATGAACTTCCTCATGATTTTGATAGACATCCGGATCACAGAGTCTTTCCTCATTCTGGGCGATTTTTTCTTCCATCTCATGAATTTGGATTTCAATTTCTTCTACTCTGCGCTTTCGTTGACGAACAAGCTTTTTTGCCTCTTTGTCTTGAGTATAGGATTTTTTTTCAGGGACTGCTTCATTTTTTGGTTTGTCTCCGAGCTGAGTTTCTTGAGCGGCTAACTGTTCGAGTTCTAGAAGCTCCGCTTTTTTCTGGACAAAATAATCATAATCCCCTAAATATTCTTCCGCGTGATTGGCTGAGAGCTCAATTACTTTACTAGCAATACGATTAATAAAATAACGGTCATGGGAGACGAATAATAATGTCCCCGGGTAATCAACTAAAGCATTTTCTAACACTTGCTTACTATCTAAGTCAAGATGGTTAGTAGGTTCGTCTAAAATTAGGAAATTCGCTTTTTGCATCATAAGTTTGGCCAAGGCAAGGCGGGCTTTTTCACCACCACTTAAAGTGGAAACCGTTTTTAATACGTCTTCTCCGGAGAACAAGAAGTTCCCCAGGGTGGTGCGGATTTCTTTTTCCGTTTTCGTTGGGTAATCATCCCACAACTCTTGCAATACAGTTTTATTGGATAGCAGGTTGGCTTGCTCTTGATCATAATATCCAAGTGTGACATTAGAACCGAATGCTATCTTTCCTTTTCGTATAGGAAGTTGATCGGTTATTGCTTTTAGTAAAGTAGACTTTCCGATTCCGTTTGGTCCCACTAAAGCAATGCTTTCTCCGCGTGTAATGCGAAGATTAATATTTTGGATAACAGGAGATTCATCTTGCTGATAAGCCACCGCTACATCTTCAAGCCTCAATACTTCATTTCCGCTTTGACGCTCAATGTCGAACATAAAAGAAGCCGATTTTTCGTAGCCGGAAGGTTTGGGAAACAGTTCCATCCTATCTAACTGTTTTCTCCTGCTTTGGGCTCGTTTGGTTGTAGAAGCACGAGCGATGTTTCGTTGAATAAAGTCATTTAATTTGGCAATTTCATCTTGCTGTTTCTCGTATTGTTTCAAGTCACGTTCGTACTGCTCTGCTTTTTGAATTAAGTAGTTTGAGTAGTTGCCTGTATATTTAGTAACAGTAGTTCGAGACACCTCATAAATTTGTGTGACCACTTTATCTAGGAAATAGCGATCATGGGAGACGATTAAAATAGCCCCTGAATAGTTTTGCAAAAATTGTTCTAACCATGATAACGTCTCGATATCCAAGTGGTTGGTAGGCTCGTCCAAAATCAATAAGTCCGGCTTTGTCAGAAGGAGCTTAGCAAGGGCCAATCTTGTTTTTTGTCCACCGCTTAGTGTGGAAATGGGCGTAGTATAGTCATAATCAGAAAAACGAAAGCCATGTAAAATGGAGCGAGTGTCCGCCTCATATTGATAACCGCCCTGGTCTTTGAATTTAACTTGCAGTTCATCATATTCATGAAGCAGCTTTTCATATTGTGTCTCATTGTTTAACAAAGCAGGATCACCCATTTGTTGTTCCAAATGCCTTAACTGATGTTCCATTTGTTTTAAGGGTTGGAATACAGTCATCATTTCATCCCAGATGGATAATTCAGATTCCAAAATGGTGCTTTGTCCCATATAGTCAATTGTGACATCTTTTGGTTTAATCATTTCTCCCTGGTCATAAGAATGAAGGCCGGCAATGATTTTCAATAGAGTGGATTTTCCCGCTCCGTTGCGGCCAACTAGACCAATTCGATCTTTACATTGTACTTCTAATTTTATATTCGTTAAAATCGGTTCAGCTCCAAAAAATTTGGAGATCCCGTTTAATTGTAAAAGAATCATATGTTTCACCTCTACTAGTATAGGTTTAGTGTATCTTAATGTATTGAGAATGGGCAACTATCCAATATTATCTATCGGTTCTAACGGACAGTAGGATCCTATTTTAAGCATTAAGCAGTGGATAACTGCCCATAGGAGCCTGATAAGTTCAATTAACACTCTGTAATTATAAGAAATGTTCCTATAACTTCAAGAGACAGATTTGTTAAAATAGTGTATAGTCGTAATTAAAGGAGGAGAAAATGTGGGTTTTACTCATTTTAACGACCAGGGTCGAGCTAAAATGGTCGACATCTCAGAAAAACATGAAACAGTACGTACAGCGGTTGCTGTGTCCAGTGTACAAGTAAGTGAAGAAATCTATCGGAAAATTGTTAGCCATGAGGTTGGAAAAGGAGATGTGTTAGCGGTTTCACAAGTGGCTGGAATTATGGCTGCAAAGAAAACAGCTGATGTTATTCCTATGTGTCATCCCATTCCATTAAAAGGTGTGAACATTTCTTTTTCATGGGAGCAAAAAGAGACAAGCTACTCACTTCTTATCAAAGTGGAAGCAAAAACAAAAGGAAGTACAGGAGTGGAAATGGAAGCGTTAACGGCTGCTTCTATTTGTGCATTAACCGTCTATGATATGTGTAAAGCTATTGATAAATCAATGATCATTGGACCAACCTATTTAATAGAAAAAACCGGTGGGAAAAGCGGGGATTACAAACGAGAGAACCTATAATGTAAAGGCTTTTGGATTGTGGGGGATAAATGATGAATACTGAGCAATTAAAAATACCACAAGCAACTGCGAAGCGATTGCCTCTTTATTATCGCTTTTTAAAAAATCTGCATTCTTCAGGAAAGCAGCGTGTTTCTTCAGCTGAATTGAGTGAAGCTGTAAAAGTGGATTCAGCAACTATTCGCAGAGATTTCTCCTATTTTGGAGCACTAGGGAAAAAAGGTTATGGATACAATGTCAATTATTTGTTATCCTTTTTTAGAAAAACATTAGATCAAGATGAGATTACGAAAGTAGCGTTAATCGGGGTGGGAAATCTCGGGACTGCTTTTTTAAATTATAATTTTATCAAGAATAACAATACAAAAATAGAGTTCTCTTTTGATGTAGATGAAAGCAAGGTCGGAACGACTATTGGAGATGTGCCAATTTATCACTTAGATGAGCTGGAAGATAGAATTACAGAGGGAATTTCAGTGGCCATCTTAACCGTACCTGCCAGCGTAGCACAGCAAATTACAGATCGTTTAGTAAAAAGCGGGATTAAAGGGATTTTAAACTTTACTCCTGCACGCATCAATGTACCCGATTCCATTCGAATCCATCACATTGACCTAGCAGTTGAGTTACAATCACTAATTTATTTTCTAAAAAATTATCCGAAGTCACCTTAAGGTAACAGGATGTTACTCAAAAGGAGAGGGGGAATTTTTCATGGGTATTGGATTCGGCAGTTTTCTATTGATTGCTCTAGTTGCTTTACTCATTTTTGGACCGAAAAAGCTGCCTGAGTTAGGGAAAGCAGCAGGCCATACGTTAAAAGAGTTTAAGGATGCCACAAAAGGGTTAGCCGATGATGACGATGATAAAAAGCGTAATGGGAAGTAAGGAATGAACTTTATGAATGAACAAGAAATGTCGGTTTATGATCATCTGGAGGAATTACGCAAGCGAATTATCATGACTATAGTCTTCTTTTTGGCAGCGACGATTGGTGGTTTCTTTTTGGTCAAGCCGATTATCCTTTATTTGCAACAAGCTGATGAGGCACAAGAGCTGACGATGAATGCGTTCCGCCTAACCGATCCAATTAAAATTTATATGCAGTTCGCTTTTATTATTGGCTGTATTCTTTCGTCACCTGTCGTTCTTTATCAACTATGGGCATTTATTAGCCCTGGTCTCTATGAAAAGGAACGAAAAGTTACATTGAGCTACATTCCCGTTTCGCTCTTTTTATTTTTGGGCGGCATTTCGTTTGCTTATTTTGTCCTGTTTCCGTTTGTCGTTCATTTTATGACCGAATTGGCAGATGATTTAAATATCCAACAAGTAATCGGGATCAATGAGTACTTCCAATTTTTATTAAAATTGACGCTCCCATTTGGGCTTTTGTTTCAATTACCCGTCGTCATCATGTTTTTAACGAGATTAGGCATTGTGACACCCATGTTTCTGGCAAATATCAGAAGATATGCTTATTTTGTTTTACTGGTGATTGCAGCTCTTATTACCCCGCCGGATGTTGTTTCACATATGATGGTGACACTGCCATTGCTGCTGCTTTATGAAGTAAGTATCCTGATTTCAAAATCAGCCTACCGAAAAGTATTAAAAGCAGGACAAGAAGCACAGATGGAACAAAAAATAACCTCCCGCTGATGGCGGGAGGTTATTTTTTGTTTTTTTGAATTTTTTTGATTTTATAATGCAGGATAAATACACGAATTGCCACGCCAAAATCGAAGGTGGCCACAATCATTAACACAATGGTCGTAAAATCCCAAATTCCTTTTTCGGCACTTCCGATGGCAAGGTACGTAAATAAAATGCCCATAAAGGTATAAATTAATCCCATAACAAGAGGGGTCGTTCTCATCATAAAAAGCCTCCAAAAATAAATTGCATTTGCTCCGCTTGTTTTTGCATTTCTTCGAGGCGATCTGCAAAAATAGTTTGGCTAAGGACGACAATGGTATTCATCATCACATGAGCAAAAATCGGAACAAGAATCTGGTCGGTTTTTGCATATAAATAGGCAAAGACCAGCCCCATGGCTGTATAGATCAAAAGGTGACTGAAATCTAAATGAACAACACCGAAAATAAAGGCGCTAATAATAGCTGACAGGAAAAAACCAAGTCTTGGAGTCAGTGTTCTAAATATGATTTTACGGAAAATGATCTCCTCTAAAATCGGCCCTATCACCGAAGTGACAATAATAAGAAATGGTGTAAGCTTAACCAGGTCTACAATCACTTTTGTATTTTGAGATCCAGGATCAATTCCGAACAATTTCATTTCAATCATTGCTGCAATAGATTGGGCAGCTAAAGCAAGAAATACACCAAAAATAGACCAAATGAACGTTTTAGCCGGTTGATGATGATTCCGCATATTCATCTCTTTTCTTAACAAAAAGAGGACAATGATCAAAGCGGCAGAAAAACTGATAATGGTCCAGTAACTCGCAGCTACTTGCCTTGAGACCTCTGCAGATTCGTTTCCGCCAACACCCAGGGAAAGCAGCAGGCCAACTCCTATAATGCCGGAAAATTGCATAATGACATATGTCAAGATAATAAGCCAGTATTGTTTTTTCAACCTTCATACTCCTTTTCAGCAGTAATTCATATACACTACACTGTATTGTATCATAGTACAACAGAAAACATAGGAGATAATGTTTGAAGCCCCTATCACTTATTTTTATGATAAAGGTTTAGAATTTATCAAAAGAGAAATAATGTAAAATGTGATTAAAAAGTGGACGGAATTCCATTCCCTTGTAACCTTACTAGTAAACGGTTTAATGATTGTTATTTAAAAGCAAGGTTTCTTCTATTCAGTATTTCTCTCAGCAAAAAATCTCCGGCTCGTTAGATGGATAAGGAATCAGAAAGTGAGAAAGTAAGACAGTCTTTCAAGCTGAAGAAGGTTAATTGAAAAATTTTTTATAATTTTACTTGCAAAAAAAAGGCAATTTATTTAATATAATAGTTGTGTTAGCACTCAAAGATAATGAGTGCTAACAAAAACGAAAAGATTTGTATATATTTGAGGAGGTTGTTTCACTTGTTAAAGCCATTAGGTGATCGCGTAGTAATTGAGCTTGTGCAATCTGAAGAAAAAACGGCAAGCGGTATTGTATTACCAGATACTGCGAAAGAAAAGCCTCAAGAAGGTAAAGTGGTAGCAGTAGGAACTGGTCGCGTATTAGACAACGGCGAGCGCGTTGCTCTTGAAGTAGCTGCAGGCGATCGCATTATCTTCTCAAAATACGCTGGTACTGAAGTAAAATACGAAGGAAAAGAATATTTAATTTTACGTGAAAGCGATATTTTAGCTGTAATTAGCTAATTAGCACATACTTAACTGAGCGGGAAAATAACATAAGAAGTTAAAAATATATCATTATTTTTGAGGAGGTCTAGCAATATGGCAAAAGAGATTATGTTTAGCGAAGAAGCACGTCGTGCAATGCTTCGCGGTGTAGATCAATTGGCAGATGCGGTAAAAGTAACTCTTGGACCAAAAGGACGTAACGTGGTTTTAGAGAAAAAATTCGGTTCTCCATTAATTACAAATGACGGTGTAACGATCGCAAAAGAAATCGAATTAGAAGATGCATTTGAAAACATGGGTGCAAAATTAGTAGCGGAAGTTGCCAGCAAAACAAATGATGTAGCTGGTGACGGTACAACAACTGCAACTGTTTTAGCACAAGCGATGATTCGCGAAGGACTTAAAAATGTAACAGCTGGCGCTAACCCTATGGGTGTCCGTAAAGGGATTGAAAAAGCGGTAGCTGTAGCAGTTGAAGAATTAAAAGCTATTTCTAAACCAATCGAAGGCAAAGCTTCTATCGCTCAAGTTGCAGCCATTTCTGCAGCTGATGAAGAAGTAGGTCAATTAATTGCAGAAGCAATGGAGCGTGTTGGTAACGATGGCGTTATTACACTTGAAGAATCCAAAGGTTTCACAACTGAATTAGAAGTTGTAGAAGGTATGCAATTTGACCGTGGGTATGCTTCTCCATATATGGTAACAGACTCTGACAAAATGGAAGCTGTTCTTGACAATCCATATATCTTAATTACAGACAAAAAGATTTCAAGCATTCAAGAAATCTTACCAGTATTAGAACAAGTAGTACAACAAGGCAAGCCGTTATTATTAATTGCTGAAGATGTGGAAGGTGAAGCATTAGCTACATTAGTAGTGAACAAACTTCGCGGTACATTTACAGCTGTAGCGGTTAAAGCCCCTGGCTTCGGTGATCGCCGTAAAGCAATGCTTCAAGACATCGCTATCTTAACTGGTGGTGAAGTGATCACTGAAGAGCTTGGCTTAGATCTTAAATCTGCAAACATCTCACAATTAGGACGCGCTGCAAAAGTTGTGGTAACAAAAGAAAACACGACAGTTGTTAACGGTGCTGGTGAGTCTGCAGAAATCCAAGCTCGCGTAAATCAAATCAAAGCTCAGCTGGAAGAAACAACGTCTGAGTTCGACCGTGAAAAATTACAAGAGCGTTTAGCGAAATTAGCTGGCGGTGTAGCAGTAATTAAAGTAGGTGCTGCTACTGAAACTGAATTAAAAGAACGTAAATTACGTATTGAAGACGCATTAAACTCTACTCGTGCTGCAGTTGAAGAAGGTATCGTAGCTGGTGGTGGTACTGCGTTAGTAAATATCTACAATAAAGTGTCTCAAATTCAAGCAGAAGGCGATGAAGCAACAGGTATTAACATCGTATTACGTGCGATGGAAGAACCAGTTCGTCAAATCGCTCACAATGCTGGTTTAGAAGGATCTGTTATCGTTGAGCGCTTAAAAGGCGTAGAAGTTGGCACAGGTTTCAACGCAGCAACTGGCGAGTGGGTAAACATGATCGAAGCCGGTATCGTAGACCCAACAAAAGTAACTCGTTCTGCACTTCAAAATGCAGCATCCGTTGCAGCAATGTTCTTAACAACTGAAGCTGTAGTTGCTGATAAACCGGAAGAAAATAAAATGCCGGCAATGCCGGATATGGGCGGAATGGGCGGTATGATGTAATCATATCCTTTCCGAAAAAAAACTCATGCTCTTTAGAGCATGAGTTTTTTTGATTTCAAAAAAGGAATGGGACAAGAGATGAAGAAATGATTAAGGATGAAATTATATTCAACCTAGAGGGGGGCACTTCAATGCAAAATATATCGTCTGTTCAAGATAAACTGCAGCGGGTGATTGAAAATATCGAGCAGGTCATTGTAGGGAAACAGGAAGCCGTATTGTTAAGCCTTGTCGCTTTAATTGCTGAAGGACATGTGCTGTTGGAAGATGTCCCTGGGGTAGGGAAAACCATGATGGTTAAAGCGCTGGCTAAATCTATTAATGTTGATTTTAAACGTATTCAATTTACTCCTGATTTACTGCCGTCCGATGTTGTTGGGGTATCTATATATAATCCAAAGGAAGCAGAGTTTCAGTACCGTCCCGGCCCAATTATGAGCCATATTGTGTTAGGAGATGAGATCAATCGTACGTCTCCCAAAACACAGTCAGCGCTGTTAGAGGGAATGGAGGAAGGAAGAGTAACAGTAGACGGGGTGACAAGAAAATTACCTGCACCTTTTTTTGTAATGGCAACACAAAATCCAATTGAATTCGAAGGAACTTATACATTGCCTGAAGCGCAGCTTGATCGTTTTTTGCTGAAGTTAAATATGGGTTATCCGACCATCAATGAGGAAGTGGAAATTTTAAATCGATTAGGGATGGATGAGCCCATTGAAAGATTACACCCTGTGATGAATGTGGAAGATTTATTAGAAATTCAAAAGCGGGTGAAAGAAGTATATGTTGATGAAACCATTAAACGTTATATTGTTGAACTCACGCATAGAACAAGGCAGCACGAGCTTATTCACTTAGGTGTCAGCCCGAGAGGCTCTATTGCTTTAATGAAGGCAGCACAAGCGTTGGCTCTGCTGCATGGAAGAGACTATTGTTTACCGGACGATATTCAAGAGCTGGCCCCTTATGTATTAGCTCATCGTCTCATTTTAAAATCAGAAGCAAAATTTGGGGGGCACACACCAGAAGAAATTATAAAACAAATCATCCAAAAAGTGTATGTCCCGATCAAAAGGTAGCACATGATGAAAAAGAAGATATGGATTCAAGTGATACATATTACCGTCATCCTGGTTCTAGCCGCCATTACTTTTGCATATGCGATGTTTCAAGGAGGATTTGTCAGTTGGTTTTTATTTTATAGCTTTATGCCGTTTGCGGTATATTCTTTGATGGTTTGTGTGTATCCTCTTCATCATCTGCATGTCGAAAGAGAACTGACTAAACAAACGTATCAAGCTGGTGATGATTTCGTCGCAACCATTATTATTAAACGTAAAGGACATTTTCCGCTCTTGTATTTAATCATCCAAGATGACCTTCCAGCCCATCTGGAAACTCATTACGGTCAAAATGCTTCTAAAATTATGATCTTTCCTTTTTTTCGTAAAGAGATTCAAATCCAATACTCTCTCTTGCATCTTCCGAGGGGAGAACATTCCTTTGACTATGTTCGCCTTAAGACAGGGGATTTCTTAGGAATAGTGGAAAAAGAGACTTATTATGAAAATAAAGTCAATTATTTAGTGTATCCAAAGATGATAAAGGTGAGAGTGTCCGATTTATTCACTGATTATGAACAGGGGGAGCTCTCTTCTCATTCGTTTTTACGCCAAGAAGGAGGATTTGTTTCGGGCATAAGGGAGTATCAGGCAGGGGACCGCTTCTCGTGGATTGACTGGAAATCATCGGCGAAGAGAAACACACTCATATCCAAAGAATTTGAACAAAAGAAAACAAGTCACCTGACTGTTGTGTTAGATGGGCTCACCCCTTATGGCCTTGAGCCGCGGATTACCCTTACTGCTTCTATTTTGTCAGCTTATGTGAAGGCTGGAGGAGATATTCAATTTATCTCATTAGGAAAAAACGTATTTGTGCAACCGTTACAAAATCCGGAGTATCATCTTCGCCAAGCGCTTTATCATTTAGCCTTTATTCAAGGTGAAAAGCAGGGACAGTTTTCGGAGATGTTAGCCCGAGAATGGGGAAAATGGCAATTGAAAACCAATATCCTTCTCATTGTGTCAGAGATGAATGAACAACTCATGTTTATGATGGAAGCTATGGTTCGTCAACAGTGCCATTTATTCATTATGATGGTGAAAGAAAACGAAAGAACGTTGAGCCCAAAGGAGCAAGCCTTGGTTAAACGGTTAAAATCAAAGCGTGTCCAAATTAAAGTAACAACAGAAAGCGAATTTCTCGATGCGATAGCGGGGGTGAATAGTCAATGAAAGTCATATCCCGTATTCGAGAGGAACCATTTATCCTATTTTTTTACGTTGCCTCTTTCTTGCTTCTGTACGAATGGTTAAATCCTTTAAAATATATAACTGACACAGAAAAGATCGGGGTTTTTATCTTTTTTATCGCTTTAAGCTTATGCCATTATGCGCTTAAGGTACGTTTATTGCCGAGTCTATTGCTCAAATGCATCTATATTTTGTTCTCTATTCATTCTTTATATTATGATGCTCCCTTTTTCAGCGGGAATTGGCTCTTGGAGCTCTTCAGCCAAGCGGGAAAAGATATTCAGCATTTTTGGATGATAGATATTTATCAGCTGTCTTCGGAATTTAGAAGTTTACTGTTTTTTATTCTTCTTTGGTTATTGTGTTATCTAGTATACTATTGGGTCTTTTTTCAAAAAAAAATTCTTTTATTCGTTGGTGTGACTGTTATTTATATTACGGTACTAGATACCTTTTCACCTTATGATGCTAAATACGCTATTATCCGAGTAGTGACCGTTGGGTTTATTTTTATTAGCTTGCTTGCTTTAGAGAGGATAAAAATAAAAGAATTTCATGCGCACCAAAAAATCATAAATAAGAAATTGTTGATTATTGTTCCGTTTATTGTTCTTTTAACAACGACAATAGCTTATTTTCTTCCTAAGGCCAGTCCTCAGTGGCCCGATCCTGTCCCATTTTTGAAAGGATATGCAGATCGTGCAGCAGGGCGTGAAGGAGCATCGAATATTCGGAAGGTAGGGTATGGTGTTAACGATTCACAATTGGGAGGCCCGTTTTTAGCGGACGCTACGGTTGTGTTTTATGCAGAAGCAGCTGAAAAGCATTATTGGCGTATTGAAACAAAAGATGTATATTCGGGAAAAGGGTGGGAAGTGTCTGAGAAAAGAAATGCTGTTCCCGTGAATAAAAAAGAAATCAACCTTTTCCAATATGGAGAGAATGTTTCAGCTAGGTCTTTAACCTCACACGTTGAATTGGTCCGGCCATCGATTCATCTTATGTACCCATTATCTATAAAGGCCTTAAAGCTGAATGAAGAGATAACATTAAAAGTAAATCCATTAACCGAGAAGTTTTATCCTTATCGAGGGGAAGGAATGGAGGAAGTTTCAGGATATGAAGTTACCTATACGTATCCTTCTTTTCAGGTCGAGACATTGCAAGGTGCAGCAGTTGATCGTATTGAGGGTGATCCGCAATTTAAGAAAAGGTATACACAACTCCCCTCCTCTTTACCCGATCGCATTCGTGATTTGGCCCGTGATATTACAAAAGGTGCTTTTAACCGTTATGATCAGGCCAAGGCTATTGAACGCTACTTCGAAGTGAACCCTTATGCATATGATACACAAAATGTTGCGGTGCCTGGTGATGGTGAAGATTATGTTGATCAGTTCTTATTTGAAACAAAGAGGGGGTACTGCGATAACTTTTCTACTTCCATGGTGGTTATGCTAAGAACTCTCGATATACCGGCAAGATGGGTGAAGGGCTATACGTACGGGAAAGCTGTTAATACCATGTATGATGGTCATACCCGTTATGAAATCACTCAAAATGATGCTCATTCATGGGTAGAAGTATATTTTCCGAACGTAGGCTGGGTCCCGTTCGAGCCAACCAAAAGCTTCAATAACCCTTATGAATTCACGTACAACCTGTCATCAAACAGTAACTCTAGTGCGGGTTCTAATCAGGAGATACAAGCACCTGCTGCTGTGAAGCCGGAAATAAAAACAAGCGAGAAAAAAGAACAAACAGATACGAAAACAAAAGAGCAAGCAAAGATTTCGTGGGTGGACATCTTGTTGCTGATTTTAGGTTTAATTGGAATTATTGGGCTTATTTATTTCATAAAAAATAGATGGTTTTATCGCTTTTTGATCATTATGTATAAAAAGAGAAAAGATGACAAAGTATTTGAAGATGCTTACTTAAGTTTGTTGAAACAACTAGAAAACCATGGGTTAAAAAGAGAGAAAGAACTAACATTGAGTCAATATGCCAAATATGTGGACCGCTATTTTGAAACCAGGGAAATGAGCGCATTAACGGAGCGATACGAACGAGTGTTGTATCGGAAAGATGAAGCAAAAAGACAATGGGTTGAATCGAAAGAATTATGGGAAAATTTAATCAAAAAAGCAAGTTCTTGACCTTCAAATAACGGATTGATAGAATAAGTTCATTAAATTAAATAGTTTTTATGTATCCTTCGTATATCCTCGATAATAGGGTTCGAGAGTCTCTACCGGGTTACCGTAAATTTCCCGACTATGAAGGCAGTATATTCTGTTTGTATAAGAGGATGCACAACTAGAATTCTGCCTTTATAAAACGAGAGGCGAATTCTAGTTTTTTTTATTTTGGGGCATAATACTGTTTATAATGTAAAGTTGATGAAGAGGTGAACTGAATGGAAGGCATGATTGTTGTATTAGACTTTGGAAGTCAGTATAACCAGTTAATTACTCGTCGTATTCGTGAGTTTGGTGTCTATAGTGAATTACATCCGCATACAATCACAGCGGCGGAAATTAAAACAATGAATCCAAAGGGTATTATTTTTTCCGGTGGTCCGAACAGTGTATATGGGGAAACAGCATTTACATGCGACCCTGATATTTTTAGCCTTAATATTCCCATTCTTGGTATTTGCTACGGCATGCAGTTAATGACACATCATTTAGGTGGTAAAGTTGAAGCGGCAAGCCATCGTGAATACGGGAAAGCCTCAATCGCTGTACAAAATGACTCAAAAATCTATCACAACCTTCCAAAGGAGCAAGTCGTGTGGATGAGTCATGGTGATTTAGTGGTTCAAACACCGGAAGGCTTTGAAGTGGATGCAACAAGCCCATCTTGTCCGATTGCAGCGATGAGCAATGAAGAGAAGCAAATGTACGGTGTGCAATTCCATCCAGAAGTTCGCCATTCTGTATACGGTAATGATATCCTTAAAAACTTCGTGTTTGAAATTTGTAAGAGCGAAGCGGATTGGTCCATGGAAAGCTTCATCGAAATGGAAATGAAAAAGATTCGTGAAACAGTGGGCGATAAAAAAGTGTTATGTGCTCTGAGCGGCGGTGTAGACTCTTCCGTAGTAGCAGCGTTAATCCATAAAGCAATTGGTGATCAATTAGTATGTATGTTTGTAGACCATGGTTTACTTCGCAAAGGTGAAGCAGAGAGCGTAATGAAGACTTTCTCTGAAGGTTTCAACATGAATGTTATTAAAATCGATGCTAAAGACCGTTTCTTAGGGAAGTTAAAAGGTGTTTCTGATCCAGAACAAAAACGTAAAATCATCGGTAATGAATTTATTTATGTGTTTGATGAGGAAGCAACAAAGTTTCATGAGCAAGGAATCGAGTTTTTGGCACAGGGAACCCTTTATACAGATATTATTGAAAGTGGTACGGCTACAGCCCAAACGATTAAATCTCATCATAACGTAGGCGGATTGCCAGAAGATATGCAGTTTGAGTTAATTGAGCCGTTAAATACATTATTTAAAGATGAAGTTCGCGCCCTTGGAAAAGAATTAGGTCTTCCTGATGAGATTGTGTGGCGCCAGCCTTTCCCGGGTCCAGGACTTGGTATCCGTGTTTTAGGCGAAGTTACCGAAGAAAAACTGGAAATTGTTCGTGAATCAGATGCCATTTTGCGTGAAGAAATTAAAAATGCAGGCTTAGAACGTGATATTTGGCAATATTTCACCGTTTTGCCGGATATCAGAAGTGTAGGGGTAATGGGAGATGCACGTACGTATGACTATACAATCGGTATTCGTGCCGTTACTTCTATTGATGGTATGACTTCAGATTGGGCAAGAATTCCTTGGGATGTACTTGAGGTGATCTCAACTCGTATTGTAAATGAAGTGAATCATATTAATCGTGTTGTTTATGACATTACAAGTAAGCCGCCTGCCACAATCGAATGGGAATAAACGAACAAAAAGCGAACATTATTTAAATAATGTTCGCTTTTTGTTGACTGGATAAAAAAGCAATGATACAATCTTACTGAAAAATAAATAGGAAAAAGATACGTCGTATAATGTTGGGGATATGGCCCGAGAGTTTCTACCGAGCTACCGTAAATGGCTTGACTACGAGGTGTGATGATACAGAGAGCTCATTTCTCTTTGAAAATACTTTCTCTATAGTCATGATCCTGGTCGGTCAACACTTCTGGTAGTTTACTAGAAGCGTTTTTTTATGATGTAAAAAGCTTTTTCTGTTTATTTGCGGAACAAAATTTCTTGAGTGTGTAAATTTAAAAATAGGAAAAAATGACTTTATGGGTCAATTCTTTTGACAAGTTAATGGAAAGAAAGGACATAGAGGGGTAAAATTCCATTATTAATTTCCAAACTTGATTTTTGAAATTATACGTTAGGACATTTATGGATTTTCTAAACTATGCAGGAGGTTGAAATCATCATGAGAAAGTATTTTCAGTTTAATGAACTCGGCACTAACTATCGTACAGAGATTATCGCTGGTATTACAACTTTTCTATCAATGGCCTATATTCTTTTTGTTAACCCGTTTACACTCTCTTTAGGATCAGTACAAGATTTTCCGGATGAGCTTCGGATGGATCCAGAGGCTGTGTTCGTAGCAACGGCTCTTGCTGCCGCATATGGTTCGATATTAATGGGGATTTTAGCGAAGTATCCCATTGCTTTAGCTCCGGGGATGGGGCTGAATGCTTTCTTTGCTTATACTGTTATATTAACAATGGGAGTGCCATGGCAAACAGCATTAGCGGGTGTGTTTATATCAGGAATTATCTTTACGATTTTAACCCTTACAGGGGTACGTGAGAAGATAATAGATGCTATTCCTATCGAATTAAAATATGCTGTCGGAGCAGGTATCGGTATTTTTATTACCTTTGTAGGTTTGCAAAATGCGAAAATTATTGTTGATAATCCGGCTACTCTTGTTGGGTTGACGGACTTTAAAGATGGAAACGTGCTTTTAGCAATATTCGGTTTAGTCGTAACAATTATTTTAATGGTTAAAAAAGTGAACGGCGGTATCTTTTACGGGATGTTAATCACCGCTGTTGCAGGAATGATTTTCGGATTAATTGAAGTGCCGACTAAAATCGTAAGTAGTGTTCCTGATGTCTCGCCGACTTTTGGAGCGGCTTTTGAAAATTTAGATCAAGTTTTTACGCTTAAAATGCTCGGTGTTATTCTTACTTTCTTTATTGTCGATTTCTTCGATGCGACAGGTACTTTACTTGCTGTTGCGAACCAGGCGGGATTATTAAAGAATAATAAACTTCCTAGAGCAGGAAAAGCTTTAATGGTGGATGCAACGGCTGTTATGGTTGGAGCTGTTTTTGGTACCTCTACTACTACTTCATATATTGAGTCTACAGCTGGAGTTGCGGCCGGAGGACGTTCAGGCTTTTCCGCTGTTGTAACAGGAGTCTTATTTTTGCTTGCTTTATTCTTTTCTCCGCTTTTAGGAGTCATTACAGCTCCTGTTACCGCACCCGCTCTTATTATTGTAGGTGTGCTGATGGCTTCTTCAATCGGAGAAATTGATTGGAAGAAATTCGAAGTAGCTGTACCGGCGTTCTTCACAATGGTAACAATGCCTTTAAGTTATAGTATTGCAACTGGAATAGCAATTGGTTTTATGTTTTATCCAATTACGATGGTTTTAAAGGGACGTGCAAAAGAAGTACATCCTATCTCTTACGTTTTATTTGTTATCTTTATTTTATACTTTATCTTCATAAGAGAATAAGCTTTCTTTCGTAAGTTTCAAAGCCTGCCCGTATAAGAGACGTGCAGGTTTTCTTTTTATAAAAAGTATTGACTGTTAGAATAAAAGCTGATATGATATTAATCACTGACGCCGACAATTTAAATTGTTCGAAGAAAATTCGAAAAAAGTTGTTGACGTAAAAAAAGATGAATGATATGATAATAAGGATGCTTCAAATCAACAGTGAACTTTGAAAACTGAACAAACGAACAAACGTCAACGTTAATTTTTTTTATTAGAGTAAGGAACATCGACTAAGAACGTCACGTCCTGTGACAACGTCGATGTCAGCACATCCATGTGCTAGTTCAAACATTTCTTCGGAGAGT
>NZ_JBHRZT010000028.1:0-15499 GCF_042649685.1 Bacillus songklensis
GACATCGACGTTGTCACAGGACGTGACGTTCTTAGTCGATGTTCCTTACTCTAATAAAAAGAATTAACGTTGACGTTTGTTTGTTCAGTTTTCAAAGAACCTCTTTGTCTCAAAGCGACTTTTTTATTTTATCAATACACCAATCACTTGTCAACACTTTTTTTATTTTTTTCTTCTCTTACTTCGTTTTTCGCTTTCATCTCAGCGACGAATATAAATATACCATGATAAACATATACGGTCAATAACTTTTTGAAAAAAGTTTCGAAAAGGATTCACCATATCCTTTAATTAGTTTAATACAATTTTTCTACAAGTAAACCCTTTTCTCTCTACAATAAAAAAGACAAACTTTATAGCTTGTCTTCACAGAATAAAGAAATCGATAATGACTAATGCTGCTACTCCAAATACTCCTAAAAAGCCCGAAACTCCAGCTGTAATAATATTGATAGGTACATGAATATCTAACTGCCCTCCAAACGCATTCACAAAAAATAAAAGAAGGGCTCCTATTACCATTTTAATCATCCCTTGTCCTATAAATCGAATCATATTTCCTCCTCCAGCTAATAACAAGAAAACAATCAATCCGCTTATTAACAAAACCACAAAAATAGGCTCCACTTTTCTCTCCCACCCTTTTGGCTTTAACTAATACAAGCTTATGCTTTCCTTTTAAAAAAAAGAACTTTAAAAAGAGGAGACGGTATGGGGACCGCCTCCTCTTTTCTTATCCTCTTTATATCTTTCCAATTGAGATGTTTCTTTTTTTAGCTTCCTTCAACAAATATAGATACTTCGCCTTCGCTACTTTTACGCTCAATAACACTTCGTCAGAAGGATCCACACTTTTTTCAATAAGATTTGTTTGTTTTAGCCAATCATTTTTTACATTGATAAATGTTGTTAGCAGTTGTTCATCGAACTCTTTTTTTAGCCATCCTTTTCTTTTAAAAAGCATCTTCATTTAACCTCATCATCTTTATAGCTTTCTTCTGCCTTCTAATGCTTTAGACAAAGTTACTTCGTCTGCATATTCTAGATCTCCCCCCACCGGAAGTCCATGGGCAATTCTTGTAATAGTAATTCCAGTTGGTTTGAGCAATCTTGATATATACATAGCCGTAGCTTCTCCCTCAATATTCGGGTTGGTTGCCAAAATTACTTCTTGAACTGTATCATCCTGCAGCCTTTTTAACAAATCAGGTATTTTGATGTCCTCCGGTCCAATTCCATCCATTGGAGAAATCGCTCCATGCAGCACATGATACACCCCTCGGTATTCCTTCATCTTTTCCATGGCAATAACATCTTTTGGATCTTGCACCACACAGATAACACTGCCATCCCTTCTAGGATCATCACAAATATAACAAGGATCTTGATCTGTAATATGTCCGCAAACAGAACAATATGTTAAATTTCGTTTCGCATTAACAAGTGCCTTTGCAAAGTCCAACACCGTATCTTCTTTCATGGTCAATACAAAAAAAGCCAGACGAACGGCTGTTTTTGGACCGATTCCTGGCAATTTCATGAAACTTTCTATCAGTTTAGATATAGGTTCAGGATAACGCATGCAAATTTCCTCCTATTAGAGGCCTGGAATATTCAACCCTTGAGTGAATTTCCCCATCGTATCGTTTGTGATTTCATCCATTTTCTTCAATGCATCATTTGTAGCAGCCAAGACAAGGTCTTGCAGCATTTCGATATCTTCCGGGTCCACTACCTCTTCTTTAATTTTCACTTCTAGCACTTCTTTGTTTCCATTTACAAGAACAGTAACCATACCGCCGCCAGCTGTACCTTCAACTGTTTTTGCCGCTAATTCCTCTTGAGCTTTTTGCATATCCTTTTGCATTTTTTGCATTTGCTTCATCATTTTTTGCATATTTCCCATTCCACGCATCATTGTTTTTTCCTCCTTAATTTTTACTCTTGTATCTCAATGAGCTCCGTGCCAAATAGCTTTTTTGCCTCAGCAATTAAAGGTTCCTCTTCTTTTTGCTGTGTTTCATCACCACGTTGCCCAACAAGAAACTCTTCTCTAACCTTTTCCCATTCACTATCCGGGATGGCAGTCATCTCTAGTCTCTTGCCAATTAAAGTATATAAAATATTTTCCAAGTTATCACGTACATTATTATTATTTTCCGCTGCCATCTTACAATGAATTTCATATTTAAACTTTAAGATAAAATCCTTATCGGAAGAAGCAACCGGTTCACTGTTTAACAAGAGTGCAGCATGAGAAGCCTTGTTTTGTTGCTTTAACGCTTCTAAAAGCTCCGGCCAGGCTCTTTTTATATTCTCCAAATCTTTTCTTTTTGCAACTTTTAGGATTTCATGAATTTTTCCCGTTGGAACTTTATAAGCGTTCCTTATTTGTCGGGAGGCTTTTTTCTCCGGCGTTGCCGAATCGCCTGCTCCCCCTCTTTCAAGTATTATCCCGTTCTCTTTAATCTTTTGGAGTTGATTCTCTAAATCCGCAATTTTTTGCATCAAGGGAGCTATATTGGCATTCTCTTGTTTCACCTGATGTTGACAAAGTTTCACTAAAGCAACTTCTAATAACACTCTTGGGTGATTGGTCCATTTCATTTCTTGCTGGGCCTGGTTGAGTTTGTGAATCACTTCATGAATAAAATCGGCTGAAATCTTCTCACTCAACTGCTTGAACTCCTCATTGACGATTGCGCGTTCCAATAAATCGGGATTGTGGACACCCGACTGATAAAGAAGTAAGTCCCGATAGTAGAAAATTAAGTCCTCTACAAACCTCAAAGGATCTTTACCGTTGCGAATTAAATTGTCCACCGCATCAAGTGCCCCCACAACGTTTTGTTCATATACTGCTCTTGCTGCTTGTAATAAAAACTCTTGGGAAACAGCCCCCGTGATGGATAAAACATCTTCTAACATTACAGTTTCTTCGCTGTATGAAATAGCTTGGTCTAATAAGCTCAGCGCATCCCTCATCCCACCTTCTGCCACTTTAGCAACCGCATATAGCGCTTCTTCCTGGGCAGATACTTGCTGAGAGGAAAGAATGTTTTTCATACGGGGTACCATATCATCCGGAGCAATACGTTTGAAGTCAAAACGTTGACATCTTGAGATGATCGTTAAAGGGATTTTATGAGGTTCAGTTGTCGCTAAAATAAAAATAACATGTCCCGGCGGCTCTTCTAAGGTCTTTAATAAAGCATTAAAAGCGCCAATTGAAAGCATGTGAACCTCATCAATAATATATACTTTGTATTTCACGGCACTAGGTGCATACTTTACTTTATCTCTTATATCCCGAATTTCATCTACACCGTTGTTAGAAGCGGCATCGATTTCAATGACATCCGATATTGACCCGTCCATAATCCCACGACAAGCGGCACATTCATTACAAGGTTCAGCTGTAGGAGCTTTTTCGCAGTTTACTGCTTTAGATAAAATCTTGGCAGCGGTCGTTTTCCCTGTACCCCTTGGACCTGAAAAAAGATAAGCGTGGGAGAACTTTTCTTGAAGCAGGGCATTTTGCAATGTCTTGATGATATGGGTTTGGCCTACTACATCTTCAAATTTTTGAGGTCGATAAACGCGATACAAGGCCTGATAAGCCATCCTACACCCTCCTTCATCTTCAATTCGCTAATAGTTTTATTATATCTTAAACCATAAGGCTTTTCCAAAAATGTATTATATCATGTTTGAAAAATGGCACCTAAACAAAAAACCCACTCATTTGAGCAGGCTTAGCGTGCATATATGTATAAATAAACTGCCGTGCACCTTCCGTCGATTAGCTACCCTAGGCGTTACCCAAGCAGTTAGCTCGGTCTAGGCTGCCCTGCGGCACATGAGAGCTTCTGCTTACTGCTGCTTCCTTCCGGACCTGACAGGGTTCACAGATTCCCATTGCGCAGGACCCAGACGTCAACACCACTTACTTAGGTCAGGCCCTACAGTATACTAGCCTCTAGAAGGGATTCGGTCTCGCTAGAGCGGATTGCGAGTACAGGGCACCGCTACCTCCCCACTTAGCACGGCAAAGTTGAAACCTAATTTAATTGTGCATCTCAGTCGATGCATTTTCAAGTATAAGGGTTTTTGTCCTAAAATGCAACGGATATTAACTGTAAATTACTGTAAGTCCTGTGATGCTTGTTTTTTCTTCTTTTTCTCTGCTCTAATTTTCCTAAAAAAATTAGTTAGTAATTCTCCGCATTCCTCCTCTAATACCCCTCCTTCTACCTCTGCTTGGTGATTAAATTTTTCTTCAGTCAGGAGGTTCATCAGAGTACCCGCACATCCGCCTTTAGGGTCATAAGCACCAAAAACTACCCGTTTTACTCTTGATAAAACAATAGCACCTGCACACATCGGGCACGGTTCTAGTGTCACATATAAAGTTGACTCCTCTAAACGCCATGTCCCCAGTTTTTTACAAGCTTTATCAATGGCCAACAGTTCCGCATGAGCAATAGACCTCTGTTCCGTTTCTCTCATATTATGTCCCCTTGCTATGACCTCACCATTTTGTACAATGATAGCCCCAATAGGTACTTCCATTATGGCTTCTGCTTTTTTCGCTTCTTCTATTGCCATACTCATATAATAATGATCTTGTTCATTCATTTTATCTCAATCCTATCTATCCAAATATTTCCCGAAAATAATCTGTCCCTTTCTTAGGTAATAGCATGAATATCAATTGATCATCCCATCTGATTATATTGCATCCAATGTCAGAGAAGATAATGAATTTACTTTAAGAATGATGAGGAATGTTTTACAAGCTAAAACCTCCTCCTATACATATTATATAAATTAATTCATGTGTTTTTTCTCTCGTCATAGAATGGTAAAGTGAATAAGTGTTTTATGACAGGAGGATTTAAATTTTATGCAAATCCACGTGGTAAGGCCGGGACAAAGCATTTACGGGATAGCGCAGGCCTATAACACTACACCGCAGCTTATCGCCCAAGCCAACGAGCTCCCTGATCCCAATCGACTCGTAATAGGCCAGGCGCTTGTCATCCCTATTGAAGGCAGATATTATTTTGTACAGCCTGGTGATACCTTATGGGAAATTGGACGAAAATTTAATATAAGCTACCAGAAGCTGGCTACTGTTAATAATATCTCAGTTACTCAGCGGCTTACACCGGGAACGAGATTATATATCCCTCCAAGCCCTAAAAGAAACGCTGAATTTTATGGATATGTAGAAGCAAGCGCCAGAACTATTACCCCGTCAGTAGAAAATTTAATTAGAAAAAACGCTAAATACTTAACTTACTTGGGAGCTGCAAATTTTGAAGTAAGAAGGGATGGCTCCCTAAAAGAACCAAATCTCAACAACTTGCAGCAAATCTCCGATCAAAATAATGTCAGCTTTTCAATGGTTGTAACAAATATTGAGAATGGGGCTTTCAGTGATGAACTTGGAAGAATCATTTTAAACGAGCCTATCATTGAGAATAATTTATTAAATAACATTATCTCTACCGCTAAAAGAAATAACTTCACCGAAATTGCGTTTGATTTCGAATACTTAAGGCCTGAAGACCAGGAAGCCTATCTTAATTTCCTTAGAAGAGCAAAAGCAAGGCTCAAACAGGAAGGATATTTCATGTCTGTTGCGTTAGCTCCTAAAACAAGCAGAGGACAAAAAGGAAGATGGTATGAGGCCCATGATTATCGAGGCATTGGAGAGATAGCCGATTTTGTCGTCATTATGACATATGAATGGGGATATAGCGGGGGTCCCCCAATGGCTGTTTCCCCGATAGGTCCTGTTCGTAAAGTCCTGGAATACGCTGTTACCGAGATTCCGAGCACTAAAATTATGATGGGGCAAAATCTATACGGCTATGACTGGACATTACCTTATGTTCCGGGAGGGCAATATGCCAAGGCATTAAGTCCCCAACGGTCCATTGAGCTCGCTTATCGCTATAATGTCCCTATTGAATATGATTCGAAGGCTCAAGCCCCCCATTTCAATTACCGCGATGAAAACGGGAAAGAACATGTTGTCTGGTTTGAAGATGCCCGCTCGATCCAAGCAAAATTCAACCTCTTAAAAGAGCTGAATTTAAGAGGAATGGCGTATTGGAAATTAGGACTCCCTTTTCCTCAAAACTGGCTTTTAATCCAAGATAACTTCAATGTCATTAAAAAGAGATAGCCCATTTCTAACGGGCTATCTCTTTTTTCCATATTAAAACATATATGCATATTTCTTTTTTACTGAACATCTCCCTTTTCCTTTTGATTGTGTTAAAATAATCTCTGTCTGTTCTGGGACGTGAAATGTGTCATAAAGGAGGAACACAAAGTGGGAGAAACCCCTTTTATTGCGGTAGAAGGACCAATCGGTGTTGGCAAAACCTCACTGGCAAAAGCGATTGCTTCACATTTTCAATTTCACTTATTAAAAGAAATTGTAGATGAGAATCCGTTTCTCGGTAAATTTTATACAGATATCGAAGAGTGGAGCTTCCAAACGGAGATGTTTTTCTTATGCAACCGTTATAAGCAATTGGAGGACATTCATCATTTATATTTAAAACAACAAAAGTCGGTCGTTGCGGATTACCATATCATGAAAAATATGATCTTTGCAGAACGCACCTTAAAAAGCGATCAATACGGAAAATACGTAAAAATCTATCATATCCTAACAGAAGGCATGCCTGCTCCTAATCTAGTTATTTATTTAAATGCAAGCTTGGAAACTTTATTAAAGAGAATTGAGTTGCGGGGCAGGGAAATTGAAAAGAACATGGATCCAGCCTATTTGCTTCAACTGAAGAATGATTATGAAATGGCAATGGAACAGTTTGAAAAGATGAATCCGGACGTTAAAGTATTACGCTTTAATGGAGATGAACTTGACTTTGTTCAAAATCCCCACCACTTAGATCTTATTTTAAGTAAAGTATATGATATTATCCACAGAAGGAGCTAACACTAATGGACTTACGCAAGAAATATAACATTCCAAGCGATGCTGTCCTGACCATTGCAGGAACAGTCGGCGTAGGAAAATCCACTATGACTAACGCACTGGCAGAGGCGCTTGGATTTCGAACTTCGTTTGAAAAAGTAGAAACGAATCCATATTTGGATCAATTTTATGCTGATTTTGAACGCTGGAGCTTTCATTTGCAAATTTATTTTTTAGCAGAACGCTTTAAAGAACAAAAGAAGATTTTTGAATACGGCGGCGGCTTCGTACAGGACCGTTCTATTTATGAAGATACAGGCATTTTTGCCAAAATGCACTTCGAAAAGGGTACAATGTCCCCAGTTGATTATGAAACATATACAAGTCTGTTTCAAGCCATGGTTATGACCCCCTATTTCCCACATCCGGATTTATTGATTTACCTGGAAGGAAGCTTTGACGATATTTTAGATCGCATTCGAGAACGCGGAAGACCGATGGAGCAGCAAACCCCCATCGAGTATTGGAGAGAGATGCATGAACGATATGAAAATTGGATTAACAGCTTCAATGCCTGCCCTGTATTACGTTTAAATATCAATGAATATGATATTATACAGGATAAATCCTCCATTGAACCAATCGTTGAGAAAGTATCACGTTTTCTCGAGCATAGTGAGAAATTAAAAAGAAGAAGATAAACAAAAAACCTTCCCGTGGGAAGGTTTTTTAAATAAAAAATCGTTACTTTTCAGTAACGATTTTTCAATCTCCAATTTTATTTGCGCTAGGTTAATTAATGTCATTTGTATGGCGGAGGAAGAGGGATTCGAACCCCCGCGGGCTTTGACACCCCTGTCGGTTTTCAAGACCGATCCCTTCAGCCGGACTTGGGTATTCCTCCGTATCGACAAATAAAAATATATCATATAAAAAAATACATGTCAACATCTATGTGTATTTTATCAAAGTTTTTATCTAACATTTTTGAAATAATAAAAAAGGGTCATGAAGACCCCATTTTATTATTTCCCTTTCAATACTTCTTTATTCCTCATATATGGTCGAAGAACTTCTGGAATTACCACAGAACCATCTTCTTGCTGATAATTTTCTAAGATAGCAGCAACCGTACGACCAATTGCCAAACCTGAGCCATTTAAAGTATGCACATGCTCTGGCTTTGCATTTATTTCTCTTCTAAAACGGATGTTCGCACGACGTGCCTGGAATCCTTCAAAATTTGAACAAGAGGAAATTTCACGATATGTGTTATAGCTTGGAATCCATACTTCGATGTCATATTTCTTGGCGGCAGTAAAGCCTAAATCTCCTGTGCACATGCTCATGACACGATAAGGTAATCCCAATAGCTGTAATACTTTTTCTGCATGCCCCGTTAATTTTTCTAATTCATCGTAAGAGTCTTCAGGTTTAACAAAACGAACTAACTCTACCTTGTTGAATTGATGCTGACGGATAAGCCCTCTCGTATCACGGCCAGCTGAACCAGCTTCTGAACGGAAGCATGCACTGTAAGCAGCATAAGTAATTGGAAGCTGATCTCCATTTAAAATTTCGTCACGATGTAAATTAGTAACAGGCACTTCCGCTGTTGGAATCAAGAAATAATCTTCAGATTCGATTCGAAACGCATCTTCCTCAAATTTTGGAAGCTGGCCTGTCCCCGTCATGCTTGTGCGATTTACCATATAAGGAGGTAATACTTCCTCATATCCATGCTCTTCTACATGAAGGTCTAACATAAAATTAATCAATGCCCGTTCTAATCTTGCTCCTAATCCTTTATAAAATACAAAGCGGCTTCCTGTCACTTTTCCAGCGCGTTCAAAATCCAAAATATCGAGGTCTGTTGCAATGTCCCAATGTGGTTTTGGTTCGAATTCAAACTGGCGTACTTCTCCCCATTTGCGAACTTCTACATTATCATCTTCAGTCTCTCCAACGGGTACACTTTCATGAGGAATGTTAGGGATAGATAATAACAGTTTTTCTAAGGCTTCTTCTACTGTGCGAAGCTCCTCATCCAACACTTTAATACGATCTCCCACTTGTCTCATTTCTGAAATAAGGTGATCAGCATCTTTTTTTTCCCTTTTTAACATGGCTACTTGTTGAGAAACTTCATTACGTTTGCTTTTTAACTCTTCTGTTTGGGTAATAAGCTCTCTTCTTTTTTGATCTAGCTCTTCAAATTGACCTAAATCCGTTAAATCTTCTCCTCTAAATTTCATTTTTTCTTTTACTTCAGCAAAATTGGCACGCAAAAATTTCAAATCCAGCATACTATACCTCCTTGAACATATGTATAAGGGCAAATAAAAAAACCCCCATCCCTATAGATAGGGACGAGAGTTTACCCGCGTTGCCACCCTAATTGAAAACAATCCTTGATTGCTTTCCAGCTTACACTGATAACGGTTTTACACCGAAATTGCCTACTAAACGGCTGTTGTTCAGCAACTTGCTCGAGGATGGATTCACAAGATCTTGCCATCGATTCTCACCAGCCATCGACTCTCTACAGGAAAGATATCTTGCTACTAGTTCCTCTCATCGCTTTTACATATATTTTAATACTACATAATTTACTATAAGTTTTTACAAGATGCAACCGTTTTATGCCTTTAATTCTTTGACCATATTCACAAAATATTGAGCCATACGATGGTCTTCTGTTAATTCAGGATGGAATGAGCACCCTAAAAATTGACCTTGTCTCGCTGCTACAATGCGTCCATCATGCTCTGAGAGAACCTCGACACCATCTCCCACACTAACAATGTGAGGAGCTCGGATGAACACACCGATAAAGTCATCGGCTACACCTTTAATAGCGAGTTTTGCTTCAAAGCTTTCTCGCTGGCGTCCGAATGAATTTCGCTCAACTGTAATGTCCATAACACCAAGGTGTGGTTCTTCATATCCGACGAGATTATTTGCCAATAAAATAAGACCTGCGCATGTCCCAAACATAGGCTTGCCAGCTGCCGCAAAATCACGTAGTGGCTGCATAAAGTTGTATTTATCAATTAATCGGCGCATCGTAGTACTTTCCCCACCTGGGAGAATCAAACCATCGAGGTTCTCTAATTGTTCCACTTTTTTTATGACAACAGCTTCTGCACCAGCAGCTTCTACAGCCCATATATGCTCACGAACTGCTCCTTGTAATCCAAGAACTCCAACCTTCACCATTTGTACAACCCTTTCAATTACCAACCGCGCTCTTGCATACGGTGTTCTGGAAGTAAAGTTGAAATTTCAATTCCTTTCATAGCTGTTCCTAAGCCTTTAGAAAGCTGAGCGATTAACTCATAGTCTTCATAATGAGTTGTCGCTTCTACAATAGCGCGGGCAAATTTCGCAGGATTTTCTGATTTGAAGATACCGGAGCCTACGAATACACCATCAGCACCTAATTGCATCATTAATGCTGCATCAGCTGGTGTAGCTACGCCGCCTGCTGCAAAGTTAACAACTGGTAAACGGCCTTCACGTTTGATTTGAAGCAAAATTTCATAAGGTGCACCTAACAATTTTGCTTCTGTCATGATTTCGTCTTCACTCATGCTTACTAATTTACGAACTTGAGCGTTGACTTTTCTCATATGACGAACAGCTTCTACAATGTTACCTGTACCCGGCTCCCCTTTAGTGCGAAGCATAGATGCTCCCTCCCCAATACGACGAGCGGCTTCTCCTAAATCACGGCAGCCACAAACAAATGGTACAGTAAATACGCTTTTATTAAGATGGTATTCTTCATCCGCTGGAGTTAATACTTCACTTTCATCAATATAGTCAACGCCAAGCGCTTCTAATACACGCGCTTCTACGATATGTCCAATACGTGCTTTAGCCATTACAGGAATAGAAACAGCATTCATAACTTCTTCCACGATTGTCGGGTCCGCCATACGAGCAACACCGCCTGCTGCACGAATGTCAGCTGGAACACGTTCTAATGCCATAACGGCTACCGCCCCTGCTTCTTCTGCAATCTTTGCTTGTTCTGCATTGACAACGTCCATAATAACGCCGCCTTTTTGCATTTCTGCCATTCCACGTTTAACGCGATCAGTACCTGTATTCATTTTCGTACTCCCCTCATTGATGTGTTTATATGAGCAAAAAATTCGCTCTATATGTTTTTCATTTTTTTATTTTACCTTATTTTCTGAACAAATCCTATAAAAAAGAATATAGATATGCTTAATTAGCGTTTTCTAAAACCTATTTCTATATTTAATATTCATTTTTATAGCTTAATTCATTCAAAATAATGCCTAAAAATGTGTAAAAAAGAGCTCTCTATTAGATAGAGAGCCTAAAACCATCCTTTGACCGTCTTGGCAGCGCTTGTCCAAACATCGGCAAAAAAGCCGCCGATACTGCGAATAGATAAAATAAACCAATTTGCCTTTTCTACTTCATCTTTTGTAACGAGAGCCACTTCGGCTGCTTGTTCTCCTTCTTTAGTTAAGTAGCCAAGCTGGTCTTCGCCTTTATATTTGACACCAACAGAACCAACTTTTGTACCCTCTTTAAAAGGAGCCGCTAACTTGCCGTTTTCATCCAACGCTTTTTTATCCAGCTCTAGATAAGGAGTGAACCTCTTCTGCTCACCACGTTTCACTAGCACCTTTAACGGCTTTTCTGTGTAAATTTTCACTTCTTTCTCTTTTCCTTTTACAACAGGTACTGTCGATTGTTTTTTAAATGTATAATGAGCTGGTAAAATCTCTTTCATACGATAATTACTAAAAGCATAGTCTAGTAATTTTCTTGTTTCTTCAAAACGAGCTTCAAATGATTTTTTGCCGTTAGACTTAGCATTCATCACCACTGTAATATAGCGCACTCCATCGCGCTTTGCAGTTCCTGTAAAACAGTAACCGGCAAAATCCGTATGACCTGTTTTTAAACCGTCTACTCCTTCATACCCATAAACAAGACTAGGCAGCATCCAATTCCAGTTATCCATTTGAATTTCATACTTGGTTCCTTCTCTGAATATTTTTTTGGGAATTTTTGCAGTTTCCAGTACTTCAGGAAAATCATTAACCAAGTGATAAGCTAATTTTGCTGTTGCTCTCGCTGATAATAAGTTTTCATCGTTGGCACCTGTCCCTTTTGGATGCATGCCTTTTAATAATGTGTTGGTCAAACCAGTTGAGTTTACAAACTTGTAATCTTCTAAACCAAGTTCCTCAGCTTTTTTATTCATCATCTTTATAAAATTTGTTTCAGAACCTGCTAGTATTTCCGCAACAGCAATTGTTGCTCCATTCGCAGAATAAATAGCCATTGCTTCATAAAGCTCTTTAACACTGTACTTTTCGCCTTTAAGCAAAGGAACGTTTGATAAATCTCGATCCTGGGAAATCTTATATACATAATCACTCACTGTATACTCTTGATCCCAACTTACTCGTTTTTCCTTAATTGCTTCTAATAACAGATACTCTGTCA
Source organism: Bacillus songklensis (assembly GCF_042649685.1). Classification (NCBI taxonomy): domain Bacteria; kingdom Bacillati; phylum Bacillota; class Bacilli; order Caryophanales; family Bacillaceae; genus Bacillus; species Bacillus songklensis. The sequence continues at coordinate 12,455 of NZ_JBHRZT010000028.1, forward strand.
TCATTTTAGTCATGCTGGCAATACCTAAAACCGTATCCGCATTTTTCTCAAAAAGAATTTTTCCCGTTTTTGCTTCAACTAAGATGGCAGCGTCCGATTCAATGTTCAAAAAGTTCTCTTCAGCTTTTGCCTGTGGCGTGTAAGTGAACAAGCTCACAACCAGTACAGCAGATAACACACTGAAGATTAATAGTTTTCGTAACTGATTCTTCACTCCTAAACCCTCCATAATTAGACTCACATAAATGCTATTTTAACACATAGGAATATAAAAAAATAGATGAAGAAGTAATGTTCCTTTCTGTGAAAACATGGATAAAATAAACAAAAAAGCATCTTTTACACAGTGTAAAAGATGCTTGGTAATAGAAGATTAACTCATTGAATAGTTTGGTGACTCTTTTGTAATTTGAACATCATGTGGGTGACTCTCTCTTAGTCCTGCACCTGTCATACGAACGAATTGTGCTTTTTCACGTAACTCCTCTAAATTTTGTGTCCCACAGTAACCCATACCAGATCTCAAGCCACCAATTAATTGGTAAATGGTATCAGCTAATGGCCCTTTGTATGGAACACGGCCTTCAATTCCTTCTGGAACAAACTTTTTATTGTCTTCTTGGAAATAACGGTCTTTACTTCCTTGTTCCATTGCTCCTACAGATCCCATTCCACGGTATACTTTAAAACGTCTGCCTTGGAAGATTTCTGTTTCGCCTGGGCTTTCTGTTGTTCCTGCTAATAGGCTTCCAAGCATTACTACATGTCCACCTGCAGCCAATGCTTTTACAATATCACCTGAATACTTGATTCCGCCATCTGCAATAATTGGCACTCCATGTTTTCTTGCCTCTGTTGCACAGTCATATACTGCAGTAATTTGAGGAACCCCAACTCCGGCTACTACGCGGGTTGTACAAATGGAGCCTGGCCCGATTCCTACTTTAACAACATTAGCACCTGCTTCAATTAAAGCTTTTGTTCCCTCACCTGTTGCTACATTCCCAGCGATAATGTTTAAGTTTGGATAAGTCTCGCGAATCTTACGAACAGTATCTAAAACCCCTTGTGAATGCCCATGCGCTGTGTCCACTACAATGGCATCCACTCCAGCTTTGACTAGTTTTTCTACACGAACCATTGTATCTTTTGTTACCCCGACTGCAGCCCCTACAAGTAAACGGCCTTGTTTATCTTTGGCTGAATGAGGAAACTCAATGACTTTTTCAATATCCTTAATCGTAATAAGTCCTTTTAATACACCTTGCTCATCGACTAAAGGAAGCTTTTCGATTTTATGTTTTTGAAGAATTTGTTCAGCTTCTTCTAATGTAGTACCAACTTTTGCAGTGACAAGGTTTTCTTTAGTCATGACATCAGAGATTGAAATTGAGTAATCCTGAATAAAACGCATATCACGATTTGTAATAATACCTACCAGTTTTTGTTCTTCTTCGTTGTTAACAATTGGCACCCCTGAGATACGGTATTTTCCCATTAAATGCTCCGCATCAAATACTTGATGTTGAGGAGTGAGGAAAAATGGATCTGTAATAACCCCGCTCTCAGAACGTTTTACTTTATCAACCTGTTCTGCTTGCTGCTCGATAGACATGTTTTTATGAATGATTCCTAAGCCGCCCTGCCTCGCCATAGAAATAGCCATGTCTGCTTCTGTTACAGTATCCATCCCTGCACTAATAAGCGGAATGTTTAGCTTTAATGTTTCTGTTAATTGAACACTTAAATCAACATCCTTGGGCAATACCTCTGATTTAGCAGGAACGAGTAATACATCATCAAATGTTAAAGCTTCTTTAGCAAATTTAGTTTCCCACATTATATAATCCTCCTCTAGGCGACAAAATATTATTAGTAGATTAACAATTGATTCAGCTATATGTCAATAACCATTAATTATTTAGACAATTTAGAAAAATTGAGAGGTGTTCCTATTTGTTTAATATCCCCCATATAAAAGATTCTTTTTCCACTTTCTATTCAGCAACTTACACACAAGAGTATTTGTATCACTGTTATCGTGAAAAAGATTTGCCGGAAGCCGAAAAGAAAAGTTTCGAAAATTGTTACCCATTTATATATTATCTGGAGCACAGTCAAAATTATTATAATGTGGGATTTAACGCTCCTTTAGCAATTAAACCCATGCTTTTATTTTATGGTATGACTCAATTATTAAAGGCTTGTCTGCTAACAATTGATTGTGATTATCCCCATAACACATCAGTACTTGCGCATGGTGTTTCGACGAGAAAAAGAAAAAAACAAAGTTATGACTTTTTAGACGATGAAGTAAAGGTTCAAAAACATGGTTTATTTTCTCATATCGGCCAAGTAATGTTTCACGTGGAACAATTAGAGGGGAATAAATACTCTATGTTTCATTTGTTAAGCCTTATTCCAGAGCTTTCTTCTTTATTCATGGAATATCAAAAGGAGCCAACATGTTTTAAAATCAGTACTTGCTTAGAGGACACTTTTCAATTTCCAAATTTCGTTTTAGACCAATATCATATGAGTCAAGATCGTTTTTGTACATATTTACAGGAGAAAACGGGGCTTCCTTTCAAACATCTAAGAAATGAAGGAGATTGCCTAATGTTTTACTTAGATCAACAAATAGACCTCAATTTTTGTTCTCCGCTTATGTATCATCTTTATGACCAGGGATATTATTTTCCCTTTAACCGGGAACGGATTGATTATTTCCCTGAAATACTTAGTCATTATCTTCTTTTATATAATTTAAGCATGATTTCTCGCTACGAAACAGAGTGGTGGTATGAGTTACTTCATACTTATACATCCAATGATTTTCCATTTATATCAAAGTTTTTATCTATTTCCGGTGAGAAAATTCCTTATCTTCTTAGTGATTTTCTTGAAAACAAAAAAAGACTAGTCATTTGACTAGTCTTTTTTTGTTGCCTGGCGACGTCCTACTCTCACAGGGGGAGACCCCCAACTACCATCGGCGCTGAAGAGCTTAACTTCCGTGTTCGGCATGGGAACGGGTGTGACCTC
>NZ_JBHRZT010000029.1:0-511 GCF_042649685.1 Bacillus songklensis
CGCCTCCTAAAATGTAACGGAGGCGCCCAAAGGTTCCCTCAGAATGGTTGGAAATCATTCGTAGAGTGTAAAGGCACAAGGGAGCTTGACTGCGAGACCTACAAGTCGAGCAGGGACGAAAGTCGGGCTTAGTGATCCGGTGGTTCCGCATGGAAGGGCCATCGCTCAACGGATAAAAGCTACCCCGGGGATAACAGGCTTATCTCCCCCAAGAGTCCACATCGACGGGGAGGTTTGGCACCTCGATGTCGGCTCATCGCATCCTGGGGCTGTAGTCGGTCCCAAGGGTTGGGCTGTTCGCCCATTAAAGCGGTACGCGAGCTGGGTTCAGAACGTCGTGAGACAGTTCGGTCCCTATCCGTCGTGGGCGCAGGAAATTTGAGAGGAGCTGTCCTTAGTACGAGAGGACCGGGATGGACGCACCGCTGGTGTACCAGTTGTCTTGCCAAAGGCATCGCTGGGTAGCTATGTGCGGACGGGATAAGTGCTGAAAGCATCTAAGCATGAAGCC
>NZ_JBHRZT010000030.1:0-23872 GCF_042649685.1 Bacillus songklensis
GTCTTCCTTCCTATGGTTGAGTAGAGTCTATCATAGGGTGCAAGGAAGGCGGCTTTTTTATTCACAATCTTTGTATAAAAATGAGTTTTGCGACACGCTGGAAATTAATAAAGGTTTTAAAATATAAAAAACCACCTAATTTTTAACAAAAAATAGGTGGTTTTGTGTTTTTTAATATACTTAGGAGTTTTGATTAAATTCCATAAGTCTATTTTTTATTGTCTATTAAAAGCTGGGGTTCTTTTACTATATTTTTTAAATAAAGGTTATCCAATTCAATTCCACAAGCCTTAGCGTGGATTATCGGATCGTATTTCATTTTGTTTTTCAGAACCGTGTATATAAGAGCTGCTATTTTACCGCAAAGATGTCCGATTGCTTTTTTCTTGTTCATTCCTTCGTTAACCTTGCGGTCATAATAAGCTTTAGAGACGGTAGGGTGTTTTTGACCATTTGCTAAGACGATTAAAGCTATTTGATAAAGAACTCTTCTAGCATCTCGTACACCACCATACGTTTGCCTTGTTCCAGTTACAGATGTGCCTGATTGCTTATTTTCCGCAGATACTCCAAGATATTTTTTGAACTCTTTATATGTACTAAATCGTTCAATGTCTCCAATAACCCCAATTAACGTACAACCGATATTTTCACTTATGAAAGGAAGCGACATAAGAATTTCAGTATATGGATGCGGCTCCATTCCCTTTTCAGGATTCCCCCATAGAAGTGTATGAATCTCTTGATCGATCAGTTTTAAGCTTTCTTCAAGCCGTAAGGCTTCTTCTATAATCCATTTTTGCCTTTCTACAAGGTGTTCAGCGGGAACCGCAATAGTATTAGGCATAACTTTAGCCAGAGTATTTGCTGCTTTTTTGGCTATTCCCTTTGCACCAGCTTTTATTAAAGTCGCATATATCTCTTCAGCCGTAGCTTCCTTCATATCAAGTCCAGTAGGATACTTTAAGACTAGTTTCATCACAGAGGGACTCGATAAACTTTTAAACGCCTTATTTAAATCGGGGTGAGTTACTTTTAAAAGTTGTTGCACCTGATTTTTTCTACGTGTTAGTTGAACATTTAAATACCAACGGTCACGCATCACTGTTCGAAATAAGGATTGAAGTACGGATTGTGGTCAATAAGCGAAACACCTTGCATATGGGGATGTAATTGCTTATGTCACCCCATATATGACATTATTTTAGAATCCATCGAATCCGTCTTTTCAGAGATACCTAGATTATTTTTACGAAATTCACCAACAGCCTTGTTCTCAACTTGAAACAAATCATAACCTTCGTTTAATAATACTTGCTGAATTAAGTAAGAATAGTGTCCACCTGTGGGTTCTAATAGAATTAAAAAGTCTTTTTTGGTAAGAGAAAATCGTTTTTCAATCTTTCCTAGGGCTTCCAAAAATTCGGCTATTCCTGCACTATCAGAGTTGAACTTCATTGTCTTCGTTCGTTTCCAGGCAACGTCTTTTGGATCTAAGAACGCATCAAATGGAATACAGGATGCAACGTGAAAACTCGCTCCAATATCAATACCAACATAAAACTGATAAAACTTACGCTTTACTTGATGGTCGTTATGTGTGTCAATCCCATAACTAAATGGAGTAATGGTATCGTTCATCATTTCTCCTCCTTGATGCAGTATGACATATCTGACTATCCAAGTTTCTGTTAGAGCTTTAAGCCCAGTGTAGTATGTCAGGATTATATCGCCAGATATTAAATCTCAAATTTAACACAAGAGTCTAGTTTCCTAGCTCCAACCAAACGGTAGAGTTTCAACTGCTTAATATGATATTGTTTTTTGGTTTTGCTCAATATAGTCTATAAACCAAATGAAAAATACGACAAGAAATCAAAAATTCCTCCTAAAAACACAAAAAATCCTGCAAAAAATGACAGGATTTCTATGGTCAATTTAATTAAAGTGCAGTGCCATTGAAAATGTGGAGTGCCTCACATCAATATAAGAGGTCTAGACATTCTAGCCCCATTTCTAGTTAAGGAATAGAACCACCCTAAAGGTCACTGCACAATTATATTTTACAGCACTTTTAGCAATAAAAAAACAATGTCCTCAAACTAACGGTAGAGTTCCACTTATATAGTGATCCCACGTTTAAGTCAAAGGTACATTGATATTTTTATTATAATCAATTGTGCAAATATTGCATATATTTTTCTTGCAATGGATTTAAAGCACTTGGACTTACACAAGTATGTAGTGAATTAAATTAGGGTATAAATCCGTTAAAGTATTACAGAAACTATCGGGGAGTTGAAGAAGAATTTACAACCAAAGTAAACGACCTTGTTCCTCCTTATTAGAGTGACAAGGTCTCTTACAATATTCTTTCATTTTTAGACTTTTTCTTAATCTTATTTGTTATGCATGACCACGATTATTACCCATTCTTCTCATAATAAAGCTTACAATCAAAGCTAAAAGAACTGCACCAATAATGGCTGGGATAAGATCAAAGCCACCAACCTCAGGTCCCCATTCTCCAAAGATAGCTGTTCCTAACCATGCTCCAATGAAACCAGCAATAATATTTCCAATAATACCTCCTGGAATATCACGACCTGTTAGCAGGCTTGCTGCCCAACCAATAATGCCGCCAATAATTAAACTCCATATAAATGACATAAATTAGAACCTCCTTTTAGATTAACATCATTCTATTTGTTTTTACCCTAAGAGGAAGCAAACTATTCATAGATTATTATAAGAGATAATGGAAAAAAGGCATGTACATTTTCATTTGTACATGCCTTTTTTATATGGTTATGGTGTTATTTCTGCTTCTTGCAAGGCAGCAGAGTCAATTTTAGCGGGAAAAACTTCAATTCGTTTAATATGATGCTCTTCTATTTCCAGCACCTTAAACTCATAGCCGCCAAAGACCAGAGATTCACCCTTTTCAAGATCGAAGTTCTGGGTGAGCATCCAGCCGCCAATCGTATCCATGTCTTCCTCTTCAATGTTGGTTCCTAATAAATCATTGACTTCGTCAATTAAGACTTTGGAGTCAATGATATAGTGGTTTTCCTTTATCTTTTGAACTTCAGGCACTTCATCGGCGTCGAATTCATCACGGATTTCACCCACGATTTCTTCCAAGATATCTTCAACGGTCACAAGACCCGCTGTTCCGCCGTACTCATCCATTAAAATGGCCATATGGATGCGTTCTTTCTGGATTTTAAGCAATAAGTCATGGATGGGAATGGATTCAATCACTTGAATGATTGGTTTTGTGTAGGACTCCACAGTTTTTTGTTTCATATCCGTTCCTTGGACATAGTCTGTTAAGACTTCCTTTATATTGATCAATCCAATGACTTGATCTTTGTCTCCTTCTAATAGAACAGGGTAACGGGTATACTTTTCGACCCTTGCCATATTTAAAAAGTCTTCGACCGTATCATCTTTCGATACACTTACAATTTCCGGACGAGGCACCATAATCTCTTTGGCAAGTCGGTCATCAAATTCAAAAATGTTATTCACATATTTGAATTCGGACTGATTAATTTCACCACTCTGGTAACTCTCGGACAGAATAATACGCAGTTCTTCTTCACTGTGAGCCATGTCATGTTCAGAAGCAGGTTGTAAGCCAAATAATTTTGTTACGGTACGAGCAGAGCCGTTAAGTGCCCAAATGAATGGGTACATGACACGATAAAATAGAATAATAGGACGAGCAAACAGCAAAGTGATTTGCTCAGACTTCTGAATAGCCACGGTCTTTGGAGCCAATTCACCCACTACGACATGGATGAATGTCACAACTGAGAATGCGATAATAAATGCAAGAATATGAGAAAGTGATTCTCCTACATGAAATTTTTCAAACACAGGTTCTAATAAATGAGCAACGGTAGGTTCTCCTATCCACCCCAGTCCTAATGCAGTAACCGTAATTCCTAATTGACAGGCTGACAGGTATTCATCTAAGTTGGTCACTACTTTTTTCGCAGCTACAGCCTTTTTATTTCCCTCTGCAATCAATTGATCAAGACGTGTACTTCGTACCCTGATAACAGCAAATTCTGTTGCAACGAAAAAGGCTGTTAGGACAATTAAAATAGCAAATATGATTAAATTTAAAATTTCCAATGAATGTCCTTATTCCGTCAAGACGGATAAGGGAACACCTCCTACTAAATGAAAAATGGGGAACATCTTTTTTACTCTTCTTCTTGCCCCTGGAAGAAAATCATCACATATTTAATGAGCTCTAATACAGAAATGAGGGCAGCGGCTACATAAGTTAACGCAGCTGCATTTAACACTTTCTTAACACCATTCTCTTCTTCGTTATACATAATTCCCTCAGCCAGCATTAATTTTTTAGCCCTTGAGCTGGCATTAAACTCAACAGGTAATGTAATCACTTGGAAGGCTACAGCTGCGGAGAAGAAGATGATTCCAATCCCAATTAGAGAAAGACTATGGAATAAAAATCCTCCTAATAACAAAAATGGAGCAACCCCGGATGTTAAGTTCACTAACGGAAACATACGATGACGAAGTACCAATGCTCCGTAGGACTGCTGATGTTGAATCGCATGACCGACTTCGTGAGCCGCAACAGAAATTGAAGCGATAGAAGCCCCGTAATATACCGATTCCGACAAGCGTACAACACGGCTCAGCGGATCGTAATGGTCTGATAAAGTACCTGGAACTACTTCAACAGGTACGTGATGCAATCCCTTACTGTCGAGAATGCGTCTGGCCACCTCAGCACCTGTTAATCCAGTACGTGTTGGGACCTCTACCCACTTATTGAAATTTCCTTTTACTTTGAACTGTGCCCAAATGGATAATCCAAAAGCGATAAGAATTAAAAAATCCATTGGATGAAAAAACATGAATGGTTCCTCCTTTTTAACCTAACAGCATCAGTAATGAATGAATTAAGGTCACACTCTCAGGAGAAAGGCGTTTGAGGATCAACCTTTTTTCGTGGTCCTCAAGCTTCTCAATCAGAGGCAATAAATCCTCGACGTTTTCTTTTAAATATTTAATTTGATCTGCCACATCATTTGCTTGGTGGACAATATCAGGCTGTTTCTCTTGTTTTTTTCTTGCAAGTGCTTCTTTGATCTCCTGCAAGGATAACTGTTGTTGTTTACAGGTTTCTATAAATCTCAAATCTTCTAATGCTTCCTGAGAGTAGCAACGATAATTAGAAGCATTACGTTCTGCTTTGAGTAGTCCTAAATTTGTATAATAATCGATGGTACGCTTTGTTACATGTGCTACTTCTGCAAGTTCGCCAATGCGATACATTTCAGCCCCATTGAACCACCTCCTTTAAACAAAGTATAACGTGATGGTTTGAAGAAAAATAAAACCTATCTAGTATACATATACGGTAGGCCATAAAAAAGGCTTCAAAAAATCTACATTCCTATAAATATTACGATAAATTATACCGGAAATTTGATTTTGGAATATGAATTAAAGTGACAAATTGATGAACTTTTATGATTACACAAGAAGTTGATAGAAAGATTATTTATGATGTAATCATACATTATTGAATGTTAGATAATAATGCCATATCTGGAGTGGAGGAAGTATTTTGTTTAAGTCAAAGCTTCAATTTTGGACATTCGAACTTTTAATGATTGCCTTATTCATTTATGTATGTACAAAAATTTCGTTTGTCTTTGAACCGGTCGCCGTGTTTATTTCAACCTTATTTTTTCCGATTTTCGTTTCAGGTTTTCTTTATTTTTTATTCCAACCGATTGTCTCGTTCTTAGTGAATCGAAAAGTGCCCAAGGGCTTGGCTATTCTGACGTTATACGTAGTATTTATCGGATTAATTGCTGCCATTATCGGAGTGGTGGGTCCGGCGTTGTCAAGGCAGATCACTGATTTGGTTCATAATATCCCTTCCTATGTAGAAGAAGCTAGACAGTTTATTGACCGTTTATCTCACTCTAGAGGTTTTACATGGATTGTGGAACAAGAGTATGTATCCTTGGATCAACTAGAGGATTCGATTTTAAACTATGCTTCAACTCTGCCTACTAATCTAAAAAATAGTATTTCCTCTGTGTTTAGTGTTGTCACTAATATTACACTGATCATTGTAACGGTTCCGTTTGTGTTGTTTTATATGTTAAAAGATGGACAGAAGCTACCGAAAAGGATTTTACCGTTTGTTCCGTCTTCCTATCGGAAAGAAGCTCTAAGAATGATGAAGGAAACAGCTAATACGTTAGCGACTTATATTCAAGGACAAGTATTGGTTTGTTTATTTGTCGGTATCACTACATTTATCGGATATCTCATTATTGACCTTCCTTACGCCTTGATTTTGGCTATTATAGGGGCCATCACGAATATTATTCCGTATGTAGGACCCTTTATTGGGGCAGCTCCAGCGTTAATCGTAGGTTTGCTCTACTCTCCTACTAAGCCCTTGTTCGTGCTTCTAGTCATCGTGATTGTTCAACAACTGGATGGGAATGTCATCTCGCCACTTGTTATCGGGAAAAAATTAAACACGCATCCATTAACGATTATTATTTTGTTGCTCGTAGCAGGGAATATCGCGGGAATATTAGGTATGATTCTGGCTATCCCAACTTATGCTGTAACCAAAACGATTGTATTTAATATTGTTAGAGTTGTGAGAGTAAGACGAAGTTAAAATAAAATGGCTTTAACCCATTACCCAATCAAGTAAAGCTCTCTGAATGAAGTTTATACACTTTATTCATGGAGTACTTTATTTCCAAATAGGAAGAGATATTTTGAAGTACCATAATTAGAGTTAATGAAGGTAAAAGCCTTTTTTACGTTACCCTTTCAGTTTGCATGTAATGGGCGGCGTACATCTCTTGCATACAGACATCATAAAATTTAAAATGGGGGAGTTGGAATGACAATATAAACAAATTTGAGATATCCAGTTATTAGTTCCTGATTGGATGATGAAAAGAATGAATGAACGGAAGGGAGACCAGAGAATGTTCAAGAAATTCTTAGCGAAATTAGGTAAGGGAGCAGCCACAGTAGATTTACAGTTTGAAAATCGCCCTTATCAAATTGATGAAGTTATACATGGAGAGGTTGTCTTAAAGGGAGGAGAAGTGGATCAACAGATCAACCAGCTTGCCGTTAAGTTTATGATGACTGTCACCATACAGAATAGCCAGTCTATTTCACGTAAAGTTGACATGATTCCTTTAACCGGATCGTTTGTTATTTCAAAAAAGGAAGAAAAACGCATTCCATTTCATTATCGTATTCCACCAATCCTTCCTTTGTCTAGAGGACCTGTTTCTTATTATTTTGATACGCATCTTGATATTGAGGGAGGCGTAGACCGTACAGATGTGGATTATGTCACCATTGGAGCGTCAAAAGAGGTCCAATCCATTTTTAATGCTCTTTCCCGTTTAGGTTTCCGAGAAAAAGCTACTTCAGGAAAGCTTGATACATATGGCCAAGAGTTTGAGTTCTTTTCCACACAACTACTTGCGAACCAAATCAATGAATTAGAAATCCGTTTTGCTTATGTAGAAACAGGAATCCAAGTTTGGATGGAAGTGGATTGTCGGTCTGGCTACGGAGAAATCGAAGCGAAACGAGAGTTTATTTTAACAAAAGAACTACTAGAGAATGAAGATAAGTTGGTGGCCCGTCTCGAAGAGTATATTGTAGAAACAGTCCAGCAACCGGAATTGTATAGACAGCCTTTTTCCTATCATGCTTATGAGCCTCATCATCAAGGCGGTATAGCAGGCGGTATTGGAAGTATGGTTGGAGGATTAGCGATGGGTGTTTTAGGTGGTATGGTATTAAATGAAATGATGGATAGCTTTGGTGTAGATGAGATGGTGGAAGATGCAGCGGAGTCCATAGGTTTGGATGAAGAGGATTTTGATTTGGCAGGTATGGATTTTGGTGATTTTTCGGATGATGAGGACTAAGAATATAGATGATTCATCTACTTAAAAAATAAAGGAGAAAATCCCTTTATTTTTTAACGCTCTGAAAAAGCCTGGATTTTATACTAAAATCCAGGCTTTTTCCTATTTATTTATATGTTAACTGAAAATGTTGAAAGCATATAGAACGTCATAGAATTTATAATAATGCCAGATAGCGGACTTGCTCTGTATCTATGATTGATATTATTTGGGAGAAAAGAACAAATGTCAATCCTGGATTCATACATCTTATTTGATTGTCTGCAAAGGAAAAAATAAATTTATGTGGCTACCTATTTAGTAGCCCTTTGGAAGTAAAAGAGCCATGGCTATATAAATTAACCCCATTGGAAAGAACCCTGTAGTAATCAATAAAACAATAAAAATAATTCTCAGCAAGGTAGAATTGATACCGAGAGACTGAGCAAGCCCTCCCAATACACCCGCAACTTTTCGATCGGAACGAGACTTTAATAATTTTTTCATATGCGAAACCTCTCTTTCGGCAGGAATATTATGCACAAAATAGTTGTCTATATTCCTTTTTTAATGTTCCCCTAGTATTACTACGTATAAACGTTATCTAAGGATTCATCCAAAGTTGTGGTTTTAAGGTACCGACTTAGAATTCAAATTCATTCTATCGTTAGCCAAAAAGGTTCTTCTTAATCTTTTGGAAAAATGAACGAGTCAATCCTTTGTTTAAAGTAAAGATCAATTCGCTTTTTCACCGAATATAGGGAATTGCTTAATAAGATAATCACCTTTTTTCTTATGCCATCGGATAATTTAGTTGGAAAAGAAATGCATAACAAAATAGTGAAGCGGAGGGCTCAATTACATAGCTCGCTCAGAAGCTCTAAAAGCTGATGGTTTAAATAATGCCTAGAGAATAGGATGAAAGACTTCAACCTGGTGTCTTTCGTCATAAGAAGGGAAAGGAAAACGGAGTTTGGTGGAGTTTATCACGAAAAAAAATATAAAGAAAATTTCTTTAGGAGTCTTTATCATCTACCTCGGCATATTAATTTATGTTACGTTAATTCATAAAAATGATTATGTTTACGGCAATGCAGCAAATTTTGACTTATTTAGTACGATTCTTTTGATGTGGAATAGTGGCAGTCCCTATTTAATACTGATGAATGTATTTGGAAACATCGCTTTATTTGCCCCAATGGGTTTCTTTATCTCGATTTTGGCCAGAAAGTTAGATGGATTTATTCCAATGTTTATAACAGGGTTTTTAGCTAGTTCTATTATCGAGATCTTACAATATAAAGTTACAAATCGGGTGTTCGATGTAGATGACATTTTTCTCAATTCTGTTGGGGCATTAATGGGATGGATGGCTATGAGGCTGACTCGGTTTATTTTCAAGAGAATTTTGGGAGCAAAAGGGGCAGGGGCATGAATGGATTAAGAAAGGGGATACATCTTTTGGAATGACTAGGTTAGTCCATACAGCCTTGCTTGGTTTTCTTAAAATCGGCAATAGAAAAGGCATGTACAGATTAAAGGTACATGCCTTTTCTTCACTGAATCAGGATGGCAGTTCCGCTTCTTCTAAGGGAGAAGGAGATACCGCTGTTCGGAAGGCTTCTATTCGTTTAATGTGATGCTCTTTTATATCAAGAACCCTGAATTCATATCCATCCAATGACAGGGATTCGCCTTTCTTGAGATCAAATTTCCGAGTAAGCATCCAACCACCGAGCGTATTCACATCTTCTTCTTCAATCTTGGTTCCCAATAAATCATTGACTTCGTCAATTAAAACTTTGGAGTCAAAGATATAATGGTTCTCCTTTATTTTTTGAATTTCAGGTATTTCATCGACGTCGAACTCATCCCGAATTTCACCCACGATTTCCTCCAAGATATCCTCTACTGTCACAAGACCGGCTGTTCCCCCGTATTCATCCATTAAAATGGCCATGTGGATACGATTTTTCTGCATGCGGATTAACAAATCATAAATGGGAATCGACTCGATGACCTCAATAATGGGTTTGACATAAGATCCAACCGTTCTTTTACGGGTTTCTTTTTCATGTACAAAATCCGTTAGGATTTCTTTAATATTAACCAAACCAATGACCTGGTCTTTATCGCCTTCTACAACAACCGGATAACGGGTATGTTTCTCCACCCCTGCGATATTTAAAAAGTCCTCGATGGTGTCGTCCTTCGAAACACAGACGATTTCTGTTCGGGGGACCATAATTTCCCTGGCGGTACGGTCATCGAATTCAAAGATATTATTCACATATTTGAATTCGGATTGATTGATTTTTCCGCTTTCGTAACTCTCTGATAAAATAATGCGAAGCTCTTCTTCACTGTGGGCCACTTCATGTTCAGGGGCAGGCTCTAGCCCGAACAAACCGGCTACACCGCGTGCGGAATGGTTTAAAGCCCATATAAAAGGATACAGTATCTTATAAAATAAAATGATAGGACGAGAAAATAATAACGCCACTTTCTCCGCCTTCTGAATAGCGACGGTCTTGGGAGCCAGTTCTCCCACCACGACATGGATAAATGTTACGACTGAGAACGCAATAATAAACGAAAGAATAGAAGAAAGTGATTCCGCTATATCAAGCTTTTCAAATAAAGGTTCTAATAAATGGGCAACGGTATGTTCTCCTATCCATCCTAGACCTAACGCGGTGACGGTAATCCCTAATTGACAAGCCGATAGATATCCGTCTAAGTTGGAAATTACTTTTTTCGCAGCCCGTGCATTTTTATTCCCCTCTGCAATCAATTGGTCAATACGTGTGCTTCTTACCCTTATGATGGCAAATTCCGTAGAAACGAAAAAAGCTGTGAATGCGATTAAAATGGCGAATATGAGTAAATTTAAAATTTCCAATGAATGCCCTTATTCCGTCCAAACGAATAAGGGAACACCTCCTGCTGAGTGAAGAATATGAATGATTCATAATTTGTCTTTTTACTCTTCTTTACTGTTTCCCTAAAAGAAAATTATCATGTATTTAGCTCATTCAAGAACCGAAGTTAAGTCTGCGACCACATAGGTTAACGATGCTCCTAATACTTTATTTACTCCTTCCTTTCACATTTCTTGTGAAGAGGAGATGGTTATATTTAAATTAAATTCAAATAAAGAATCTGACCAAAAAAATACTGAAGCCTGGATTTTTTTAACTTAATTCATATTCAGTTCACAATGCTGTTGTATAGTTGCCTCAAAAGGGGGAGATTAAACTGTTTTCATTTTACTACCAACGATATAAGATGGGGTTTTGGTTTCTTTTGTTTTTACTTTTTGCATTGAGTGCCATATCAAAATATTTTCATTCACCTTATTTGTGGGAGAAAATATTTAACGTAGTCTCATGCTTGGTATGTTTAGGGATATTTCTTCGTTTAAAGTTTCGCAAACAAACGGAAGATTCATCTAATAAAATCTAATGCTTTAATATATTGATTGCCATTGCTTCCAGTATCAATTTTGGAATGGGTTATACCAAATAAGCGTATAGAAGATATTGTAAATCGGAAAACAAACATCAATAAACGTATTCCTAACAATTTTGGCAACATAACGCGAAACACTATTCTAGTTTAGAATTCGGTTTCAGAACTATCCAATATAACAGTCGCCAATCTTTCGTTTCAGGTGGGTTTGTTGGAGTATGTGAATAATTATACTTAAGCTAAACCAGCTAATAGTTTGTCAACATTTTTCAATAAAAAACTTAAAATATACATGCTATACTAAAAATGGGCATGCTAAATAACCTTCCTTCAACCTATGATTGGAAGGTTTTGTATTATTTGGTTAAGCTTGTTGATTAGGCTAGATCTTGGAAAGTCGTTTTGTTTTTTAATTGTGCATAAATCCATTGTAAGAGTTTATTTGCACATGCTATTACAGCTACTTTATAGGGCTTTCCTTCTTCACGTTTCTTATCATAGAACTCACGTAATCTCTTGTTACGAGGGATGATTTCATCAGTCGTTTTCTTTTTGCGGCAATCACGAATGGCACAACGAACAGCCATATACAGGGCATGCCGTAATCTACTCGAGCCTCTTTTGGTTATCCGGTTTACTGTCCCCTTGAATCTACCCGATTCAAAGATACTGGGATCAATTCCGGCAAATGCCACGAGTTTTTTGGGGTGATTAAACCGATCAATCTCTCCGATTTCAGAAATAATCGTTGCAGCGATTTTTTCACCGATACCAGGGATGGATTGGATAATCTTATATTCTTCCATTTCTTTTGCCAAAGCATCTATCTCGTCTTCAAACTTGGATAGGTGCTGTTGGTATTCTAGAAGCATTTTGATATACATTTCTAGGCTTAAGATGTGACTCTGATACAGGTTTTTCTGAAAGGGATTCCGAGTGGCGGCAGCTAAAAGTTTCTATGCCTGTGTGTTTGCCCGCTTTCTTGAACGACTTGTACATAATTCATCAATTTTATTGGCTAACGTTTCTTCACCAGCTACCAACACGTCTTCAGATGTGGGATATTCTAATAAGGTAAGTAAAGAAACTACGGAATATAAGTCCCCCAAAACCCCTCGATACTCAGGGAATACCTGATCAAGCACTGCTTGAAATTGAAGTTTCGTTTGTACATATATGCCTCTAAATCCTCTTTATAGTACAGCTCGCAGAGGTGGTGTGCATCGATTACATCTGTCTTTATTTTACGTAAACTGGAGCTCTTTGCTCGATAAGAGATGAGTGGGTTAACGATAACTAGTAAGTAATTTCTGTCCTCAAAATATTGTACAACAGGAGTATGATAATGCCCCGTAGATTCTAAAACGATCGGAGGTCGTATCCCTGTTACGTTTTCTATTTCTCTAAGAAATTGGTATAGGCTATCCAGTCCCTCAAGGGTATGTGCCACTTTAAAACTTCTTTTATATGGTTTCTTCTTATCCAAGAAAGCCTGAACCTGACTTTCACCTTTTGCTACATCCAGACCAACCACTGGATTCATTTTTTATCTCCTCCCAAAATAAAATTACCGGTACCCCTAAATCCTTCTTGTAGTATCATAGCTTCGCTTGTTATACGAGATCATAGTCCCAACCAGCCTCAATCATGTTTCTACAAGTAGGGGGCGAACTGTTTAGTTGACAGGATCTAGTCCCACGGGGGCGGACGTTCTACCCCGGCTACCGTTAAGGATAAATCCTAAATAAAAATGGTCAACCAGAAAAATCTGGTCAACCTTATAATACGAACGGGGGCGTTAGTGAAAGATCACAGTTTTCATTGCATGCATAAAATCCATTTTTCTGAACAAGCTATCTTTGTGCAGAGGTAACAACTCCTTAGCTGTGTAACATGTCATCCAGGGAACCATTTCATGAAGAAATGGTTCTTTGTTTTTGTTATGAAATATGCAGGATTTTATGCATTTCTAAGCGTGCTTTAGTGCGTCTAACGCTTGATTTATCAAGGATGTATAAAATCGTGCATAAACGATAAAAACGGATAAACTGAAACCCCTTGGGCGCCAAGTGGTTTGATTTGGTGTGGGTTCCGGTAAGAGTCATTATGTTAACTAACTTTGTATAACATATACATCTGCTATATCCCTTCTTTATGGTAAAATTTGTTATGCGAGAAGGGGGATGGAAAGAAGGTATGGATCAAGATACAAAGGTTATTCAAGAGTTGCGGGAGCTTAATCAAAGGGTAGCTCATCTTGAAAACTTAATTGAGAAAACAAATAAAGAAGAGAAGGTAGGCCCTGTTCGTACCTTTGTAGAGGCTATAACATCTTTGTCATTTGGTCTGTTTGTTGTAGGACCTGTAGTGGTTATCGTAGTTGGGATTCTAATGTTTGTTTGGTCGTGGATTGGTATGAAGATATAAATATCAACTTCCTATATCGGATCTTATGGTAACAAGTATATAGCTTATGTATTAAACGATTGAGGAGGGGACCAATGTGGAAATTCCATCAGAAATTGATTTATTATCTGTATTTGAATGTGAACCGGAGCTGTTAGATAAGCAAAAGGATTCTCCTTTTTATTATAATAAGGCAACCTATCGTTTTAATAATGGGAGGGAGAATTTTAGAGTGGAATTAAGTCCTTCGTTCGAAGAATTTATATTAGAAGTACAGGACTTACATAGCAAAGAGGTTATTACCTACCTTCAATTTATACGAGTGGAATCTTTAGAAATTCTGGAAGATAGAAAAGAAAAATCAAGAATTCTGCTAACGCTAAGAGAAGAAGAGATTATGCAAACAATTCAAGTTGAATTCAAGCCCCGTTTTCAACTTATCATCAAACAACATTTGGATATTTAATTTCCTATAATCCGGAGTTATGTTGATTTAAACATTGAAATGGGTTTTAAACGCCTTATATTCGTGTATAAGGCGTTTTTGCATGTCTATAGAATTTACCTCTGTTTTTGCGTAAAAGCCTCAAATTTCTAGGAATCTGAGGCTTTTTTGATTGCAGAGAGGAGTTATTGTGTTAATTGGAATTGTATAAATTATACATTGTTTTTTTATGATAAAATTCTTAGGAAATGAGGCATTACTTCTACTGATTATCACTTATATGGGGGCCATATATGGAATTTGTATACGAACTACACGGCCATGGTTGGGCAAGTGGCCATATTGAGATTAATGAAAAGAAATGTGAGTTTGCTTGTAGTTATTTAAGTGTTGGTATAGGTGAGTTGATAGAAAGATTAAGACACCTTATAACGGATGATCCAGATATTAATCCTAACCCTATATATTGGGAAGAAGAACCCAATGGAACTTACTGGACATTAAAGAAAATTGATCAGAATCAATTGTTGGTTCGAATTGAATATGAAGATGAGTTTGAGGGTAAGCGAGAATTATTACTTCAAGAAACCGTTTTATTAAAGGATTTTGTGAACATGATATTATCTACAACTACTAAATTGCTACAATATCACGGTATCGTGGGTTATCGTCAGAGCTGGGGACATGAATTTCCATTAGCTGATTATTTACAATTAAAAACTTTCCTTGAGGATAGTAGTCCCATAATTGTTAAACAAATTGCTGTAGAAGGCTATGCAGATCACTACACAACTGTACTTTCAACGGAATTGAAGATACTGGGGAATCTATAGAGATAAATTTCATCCAAGGTTCTAACTTCCTACTTCTTCGGGTGTTATGGTAACAAGGTAAATAAACTATAGATCTGTAGCATGGTAAAACGGGGGTACATATATGTTCGAAACTTATGATTTTAAAGTGGCTTGGTGCCCAATATGCTCTCAAGGTTGGATAGAGATAGTAAAAGACGTTGAAACCAAAGAACTTTTTGTAATGTGTAATGAGTGCGAAAATGAATGGAATCATCCAACAAACATTAAGGCATCAAAAGCAAGAACTGAAGTTAGTGAAAATCCAGTAATTAAACCAATATACGAAGAGATTAAAAGTATTGGCTGGGAAAAATATATAATTAACGAATAGTTACTGATTTGGTTCACTATTTTATCTTTACTTAGAGAAAAAGCGCTGATCTAATTCATCAATCTCGGATTGTATCGAGCGTAGCCTTTGTTTCAACGTATTCGCGTCTGCCTCAATTCCTTCGAGTAGTTCTATTACGAGGTCAATTTTCGTTTCCATCGGTAATCACTCCTTTCCGATAATTATAAATACGGTTTGTTAATTGATTGTAAATTTTTGTTAAATCTATTGTCGAATAGTGTAAATAAACGTTTGTTTAAATAAAAGTTCTGTTAGACAATGTTGTTGATTTTCTTATTAAACTACGAGGCGGGTTACTTTAATAAGGAAACACGCTTTTGGATTTTGTATCAGCATTATTTTTTAGCAGAGCCTTTTTATTTAGCAAAAAGTAACGGTTCCACTCCTCAGTGTTTCTGCTATTATAGAAAAGCAGAATTAAAATGAGGTGTAGTTCATGAACGAGGATAAGTACGCAAACATCGATTTAAATAAAATTTATGACTATAAAGATTTGCCGGATCGCATCGGTGGGCGGTGTGATCATTGTGGCCATGCGTTATTTAAAAGTACGGTAAAGAATTTTGAGTTTATTAGAGAATGTCGTAAGTGTGGCATGAAGAAGAGGATTTGACCCTATCAATGGATAGGGCTTTTTTATTTCATCTCAGCATTTATCACATCATCCATCTTCAACCTATATACTTTATGTAATGAATGTACAATTCGCAATTCCTTGTTCATCATATCCATGTAGTGAACATGACCCTCTAATGTGTGGAAATCTCTGTTGCTAAAATATGTAAATTCCAATGCGCGATTTTCTGCCATTGCTTCACAAATAGTTTCATTAATCAGCTGCCACTCCTGTTCATCCAGCACCGGTTTTTCTTTCTTCAATGATTCCTCTTTTAATTTCTTGAGCCCAGCCCGGTGCTCTGGCAAAAGAAATGCAGTCCATTTCTTTATTCCTCTGTCTCTAATCATTCCAATCACTCCTTTTTCCTTTATTATATACGAATGTTTGTTCGATTTATAATATAAAAAAGAACGTTTATTGAAGTCTTTTTTTATTGTGGTGTTTAATAAGGGTATACCCTAATTGAACATTTTGATAAATAAAAAACCCCTTGGAGCCAAGGGAGTTCATACATAAGCTATTTGAAGTGGCACTATCCTTCATAGTGGAAAAGAATAATCCGGTTCTATTTTTCTGTCCCTTAATATTTTTACCATAACCTTATGGTTCCTAAATGATTTTACTGAAATATATTTTGTGAATTTGAAGCCTCCGATGGATTAGCAGATAACGTATAATTTGATTGATTGGCATCTAGATTTTCTGAATGATCCAAATCTGTATCAATAATTTCCTTAAGAACATTTTTATCTTGCCATTTAGCAACAGCTTGATGACCTAAATTTTGAACATCACGTACAAGGGCACCAAGTTCCCTCATTAGCTTTTGTGTATCGGCAGCCGTGTTTGCTGCATCAACTGCCATCCAAGCTTTCTCTCGGTTAGCTTTAAAGATTGCATACAAAATTCTCGCAAAAAGACCTAAGTTTATGTCAGCAGAAACTCCTACAGCACTATTTCCGTCATTACTTGCCATTATTCTTAAATCTATTTGTGTATATTTCTTCACCATACCAGAGTAAATTAAATAAACTGGCCAACCAATGAATAGGATAGTTGCAAGGATCGATATAAAAGAATCGCTCACAGTCGTTAAAAGATAGGAGATAATTAATCCGATTGGCAATAGAAATAATCCTCCTAAAACCTTGAAGATATTTACTTTTTTACCTATGTAAGAAATAACGCCGGTCACTTTATCGATACTTACATCCCTAATTGTAAAAAATTCATTCACCTTTGTTTCACCAACAAAAATGATTCGATGTGTCGTAACGATTAAATATCCTATTGTGGATGATTTTGGTTTCCCCAATTGTGTATTTGGAGCCAACATAGATAAAAAGTGTTGCGGACCTACAACGGATGCTTTGTATTTCTTAATTACTTGTTCATCTTCAGATAAGCAAACTCCTTGAATTACTCTCAATATACGATCACTCCTTAAATAAATTCCTGTTTGTCTCTTATTAAAGTTATTCAAAAAGGAACATACAAATCATACATAAAATTATATAATAAATTTATAGAATTATTTACCATAAATTTAAATAACAGGAATAAATTACTGGTTAAATTTACTATTTCGAAAGTGAGGTTTTATTAGGAATGAGTTACTTAGATGCAAAAATTCTTGAAGGACAGAGTCTTCTCCAATTAACTCCAGGAACAGTTATGGAAAAAGGAAAATCTGATGTTGGAATTTTGGGAAAGGACGGCACAGGAATTGGAATGCATCCTGGTCTTTTCTCTAAACATATTTTGACATTAGGAGCTATTGGAAGTGGTAAATCAAACACGATGTACCACATCGTAAGGGCGATTAGACAAAAGATGGATCAGAATGATGTAATAGTTTTCTTTGATGCAAAAGGTGACTATCTGGAAGAATTTTATGAAGAAGGAGATTATGTCATATCAAACAGCCTTGTCTCGCCTCGGGGTCTTGTATTCTGGAACATTTATAAGGATATTCTTCATACACCGAAAGAAAAAAGGGAAGAAACCATAAGGGAAATTGCAAGTTCCTTATTTAAGGAAGATATTGAAAATTCCCAGGCTCCTGTTTTTGGGATGGGTGCGAGAGATTTGCTGGCAGCATTACTGACTATTCATGTAAGGGAAATAGAAGATGGAAAAGAGCAATGGGACCACAGTAAACTAGTAGCTTTTTTACAATCGTCAAATGATGTAATCCTTCGCAACCTCTTCCTTGAACATGGCGATCTAAAATGGGTAAGAAACTACATTCAAAAAGATGGTGGCTCTACAACGCAAAGCTTTTTAGTACATCTTTATCAGACTGTATACAAAATATTTAGTGGTGCTTTTGGGAAGTCTGGGGATTTTTCAATCAGAGAAGCAGTTACCAAAAAAGGTGGAAAAGCTATATTCTTGGAGTACGATCTGTCCAGTGGCAATATTTTAGAGCCTGTATATACTGTTTTATTGGATTTAGCAATGAAAGAGGTGTTAGGTCGTTCAAAGACAGATGGAAATGTTTATTTTATTTTGGATGAGTTTCCCCTGATTCCTAAATTAAATTATATGGATAATGCTTTGAATTTTGGACGTTCTCTCGGCGTAAAGGTGATAGCTGGAATCCAAAACATCGGTCAAGTAAAACACCGGTATGGAGATTCTCTTGCTTACAGTATCCTCAGTGGTTTTGGCAGTATATTTGCTTTTCGATTGTTTGATGAGGAAAGTCGCTCTTTTGTATCCCAAAGACATGGGGCAGCCAAAAGGTTTATCAGTTTCGTTTCAACAAATATCCATAAGGGGACCCAAGATCTTCTCGTTGATGGGAAAGTAATAGAAGATTGGGATATTACCAAGTTGAATGTCGGAGAATGTATTGTCTCCTTTCCGCAAGGAGAGCCATTCATGTTTTATCCAGTAATATATGAAAGATAGACTACTATAACTAGATATTTTTTAAAGAGAAAGGAAGGGAACTTTGAATTTTTTACGTCGATTAATAGCTAAGCAAAAAGTCAATGCTGATTACTCCTTTTTTTTAGGATGCGGGAGAATTATGGGAAGAGTCAAAGCAGCTAATGCTGAAACTGAAAAAGATTATGCAGTAGGAAATCTATTTAGTTTAGTTAAATTAAATAGAAAGGAATATCATATTTGGCTGCAATTAGGTGATTCGAAATCAATGGAAGCGTGGTTAGAGAATTGCATAAATAAAAATCTAGTTAGGGATATTGATGAACTTAGAATTTATAGAGAGAGATTTACAAGAGAACATATTCTCATTGATTGTGTTATTAATGATATAGGTGATGATGTTCTAAAGCAGTATACGATTGTAAAAAATGGCGTATTAGCTGGTTTCTCTGATAAATATCAGCAATGGATTGTTAACAGTTGCAGCCCAGAGGGTGCTGGTATCGGCATGTCACAAGAAGAGTATGATATGTGGCGCTCTTCTACTGGAGTTTCCACTATGTTTAGCACAATAAATCACTTTATCAACATTCGAAATTGTGGTATGGAAGAAGCCATCATAACATTTCTCAAATATTTACATAAATTTAATAAAGCGGGACTTTGGAATATTGAATACTGTGGCGATTATGAAGAGATATATGCTACAGAGGAAAAAATAAAATCGACGGTTAATCAAGAATGGTTTAATAAGCATGGGATAAAAGGAGATTCACAGGTTATCGCATTAGGGGAGCAGTTAGGACAGAAAAAAAATGGATTAGAGGTCATTTTAGGTAATCAAAAGATTACTTTAGATTATGAAGAGTTTGTTGTCTGGCTGATGTGTAGGAAAAAGGGTGCTACTATCCTTAAGATAAGTAAGATGTTAGATGTTACACAGGAGGAAGTTAAAGAACATGTTAAAAATTTATTAGCAAAGAAAATGCTGATGTTATGGCCAGAAGAGTGGAATGGTGGGGAAAATCATCTTATTGCTGTAACAGCTATAGGGACTTCAACTGGATTATCTAGTGAAAATAATTATAAAATAAAAGATTTAGTAATAGGTAAACATCAAACTTTACCAGAACCCGTATACTTTGTGTGGATGTATAGCCACGGATTCGTTCCCATAGGAGTTACTGTGAAGGCAGTAGCGAATACTTTTAACGTGTCTAATAGGGAAGCGGAAATGATAGTGTCCCAAAGTATTCCGATTCTATTAGAGTATGGTTTAGCAAATATTCATTTAATCCCTAAACGTGATTATGTTAAGAGGAAACATTAATGAGTTTTTGGGATAGATTTTCTAATATTGATTTCTTTCATCCACATGTGTCATATGCGGGTGCTATAGTTGAATCAATTGGAAAAGTTACGGGGCTTTATGATATAGGAGATTTTAAGTCTTATCAATATTTGGCATATACTGCTCAACAATGCCTAAATGCAGCTAAAAATTACAAAAAAGGTGGGCTTAGTTCCGATGAGCTTAAGGCGTTTGCGTGGAATTCTTTCCAGTATATTGTCGCAAAGCAAACGGACCAGATGTATGATGATATTGCGCAAGGATTAATCGATGAGAAACCATGTGATGGAGACGATATAGGAAGGCATGGTGAAGTGTATTTGTCGGACAATCATGACAACGAAGCGAATGAGAAAGACAAAGAACTATCACCAGAAGCAACTTTACTTGCAGAAACCATGAAAGTTAATGATGGGTTTGGAGAACAAGTACAATATAGATTTGAGAAAGATCCAGATATAGAGAAGATTAAGGAAGAACCTGACAAGAAGAAAAAAGAAGAAGAGGACAAGCAGAAGGAAGGAGCAGATGAATCAGGAGGAGAGGTGCCAACAGAACCAGCAGAAAAAACGCCATCGGAAGGAACTACAGAACCAGGGGAAGAACCAGCAGAAGAGCCGGCAGAAGAGCCAGCAGAAGAACCAGGGGAAGAGCCAGCAGAAGAGCCAGCAGAAGAACCAGGGGAAGAGCCAGGGGAAGAGCCGGCAGAAGAACCAGCAGAAGAGCCGGCAGAAGAGCCGGCAGAAGAGCCGGCAGAAGAGCCGGCAGAAGAACCAGCAGAAGAGCCAGCAGAAGAGCCGGCAGAAGAGCCGGCAGAAGAACCAGCAGAAGAGCCGGCAGAAGAACCAGCAGAAGAGCCAGCAGAAGAGCCGGCAGAGGAACCAGCAGAAGAGCCAGCAGAAGAGCCAGCAGAAGAGCCGGCAGAGGAACCAGCAGAAGAGCCAGCAGAAGAACCAGGGGAAGAGCCAGGGGAAGAACCAGCAGAAGAGCCAGCAGAAGAACCAGGGGAAGAGCCAGGGGAAGAACCAGCAGAAGAGCCGGCAGAAGAACCGGAAGAAGGACCAGAAGAAGAACGGGAAGAAGAACCGGAAGAAGAACGGGAAGAACCGGAAGAAGGACCAGAAGAGGAACGGGAAGAAGAACCGGAAGAAGGACCAGAAGAAAAGCCGGCAGAAAAGCCAGCAGGGGGGAATTCTTCAAAAGATAACGAATCACTTTAACTATTAACTTCATAATAATTAAACAAGCAAAGAGGAAATTCTCTTTGCTTGTTTTAAATGAGTTCAAATCACGAGCACTTTGGCATTATAAATCTTTACTTTCTATTTCTTCTGTTTTTAGAAGGGAGTGTACTTTTAGTTTACCATCTACCTTAGTTAGGTAATAGGAGGTTTGGAATTTTTTGTATTTTTTAGCACCATTTCCATAAAAGATTTTATAATCATCCTGAGTTGTAACCTTGTAGCCTCCTTCTGCTTCCTGTAAATCAATTAAAGACATACTAATAAATTCTTCGGTAATCCCTCTCTTTTCAATTGATTTAAGGTACTCTTTCGCTTCACCTAAAGATGGACCACTTGGGTCATGGTATGCCTCAGCTACAGAAATGTTACGACTATTAATCGCTTGAACTCCAGCGATATAGAAATCATTCATAAACTGAGAAACTTCATCAAACTTTGTATCCGTTGAAGCTGCTACGTACTCGTATTCCTCTTCCTCTTCAAAGGCAAGGTCAATCCCTGATTCATCCGTTACTGGAATCACATCAGTTTTGATAGTCTTGTCATTAACCTTCCTTTCGGCATGAAGTTTAATAGAACCGTCCGTTCTAACTGGTCCAAAACTTTCTATCTCATTTACTTTTAATCCAGTGCTCCTTCCATTTACGAATAAAATAGCATCATCATAATTAGAAGAAATAGAGACGTATTGACCGTCAAGCTGTAAATAAACCGAGAATGAGTTTCCATTACCCTCAGTCAAATTTATATTTTCCTCTTTTGTAATATCCCCATATTCACTTTTAAATGTACCCTTAAAACGATACTCTCCAGGAAATACAAATCCTATGGATACAGGTTCTTCAGCTGCTTTTATCTTTGTGGCTTTCTTATCATTCACAAAGACCTCAGTATTGGGTAAATTAGAAGATACCGTAAGACTGAATGGATAGAACTCAAGATAATATTGATCATAGAACAACCATTTTTTCTTATAATCTTTATTTAACATGACAAGCTGGTTTCCGTGTTTATCTGTAATAGGGAGAGGAACAAATTCTTGAGAATTATCCAGTTCATTTGCTTGCATTTTTAACTGATTATCAATAGTAGTAAAATTGTTTTCTTTTGTGAGATATGAAATGTAGGAGGCAGCTTCCTTTTCGGAGATAGAATAGGTTTTTTGACCCTTATTTATGATGGATGCAAGGTGCTTTGCATCTTTTTCTAGGACGGCTTTTTCAAATTCTTCTACTACTGACATTGGGCTAATAAGTGAAGATATAGTCAAGTGGACCCCAATTATTATGGCTAAGAAGATCAAACTTGTAACTAAGAGGATTTTACCTTTTTTAGATAATGGCTTCCATTTAACATTCTGTAATATTTTCTTATAAGGAAAAGATACTGATTTTTCTTTATTTATTCCTTCGTATTGTTGCCCCTGACTTTCCCCGCAGTGTCCACAAACCTGTTCGCCCTTCCTTAAAGGCATTCCGCAATTTTCACATGATTCCATAGTTACGCTCCTTATAAAATTTATTAGTAGTATATAAAGTTCCCTTATAAATAAAACGGCTTTTAAAAAAACTGGAAATATATGTATCAATATACATAATATAATGAATCTAGAACTCTTTTACAATAGTACGATGTTTTTATTTCATTTTTTTAAGGACGGTGGATCTGTGGAAACTCCTACTTCTTCAAACAAATGGGCGCTTTAGTGGAATAAGATAATTATGGTTCTGGTGCAAAAATTTCAGTTGACTTGAAACTAATCTCTAAATCTTGGACATACTGATACTATCAATCTAGAAAAGGGATGGTATTCAGTTATGGAAAAGCAAAATTTATTTAAATGGAAGCATGATCAGCCTGACATTATTTTATTAACGGTTAGATGGTACCTACGGTACAATCTCAGTTTTCGTGATGTAGTCGAAATGATGGAAGAACGCGGCTTATCCATTGCTCATACAACCATCATGCGTTGGGTTCATCAGTATGGCTCTGAATTAGACAAAAGAATCCGGCGTCATCTCAAGCAAACAAATGACTCGTGGAGAGTGGACGAAACCTATGTAAAGGTAAAAGGTCAATGGATGTACCTATATCGTGCCGTTGATTCAGAAGGAAATACGATTGATTTTTATTTAAGCAAAACAAGAGATCATAAGGCTGCAAAGCATTTTTTCAAGAAAGCTTTGCGGTCTTTTCATGTTTCAAAGCCCCGTGTTATCACAGTAGACAAGTTATCATGAACGAAACTAGCCCCTTGCTCGTAATACC
>NZ_JBHRZT010000031.1:0-13326 GCF_042649685.1 Bacillus songklensis
AAAATAGCTTCTCTTCTTAGAGTTGGACAAAAATCAAATAAATATTATTTGCGAGAGGGAGACTTGACAGTTTCGTTCATATCAGAACCCAGCCTATCCCGTAGCGATTCAAGAGTTAAAAGAAGAGAAAAGTATGCCTGAAGGCATACAAATAAGGCAAGTTAGATATCTCAATAATATAGTGGAACAAGATCACCGTTTCATTAAGAAACGTGTGCGTTCTATGTTGGGATTCAAGTCGTATGAAACAGCTACTTCTATATTGAGTGGCGTTGAAGCTATGCATATGATAAAAAAAGGACAACTTCCCCCACAGGTGAAGTCTGCCCAAAATGAAGTTGGATTCATACATAAGTTGTTTGGAATTGCATCATAATCTGTCATTGAACAGTCCATGTAGGTTCTATGTCTCTATCAAATGGTTTTTGCACCAGAACCAATCCAATTAACAGCAACTGTTAAACCCACACCAAGAGGTTGTACATGGCTTACCATGTATGTTAATGGTAAGCCAATCATGTTCAGCGCTACTAAAAGAGAGGCTGCTCATAGCAATGCTATTCTATGAAATGTTGCTAAAAGAAATGCTGCTCTAAGAAGGGAGGAAGTGGCTTTGTCGCCAACCGTTGTCAGGGAAGAGGTATCTGATATTTCATCCACTAACTACTCTTTCCCCTTATAAGAGAAGAGCTCGATAAGACAAGCGGATAGCCTTCCAATAGGGAAAACAGCGTCTGGAGTAGCGGACGCTGTTTTTTATACAATCGGAAAGTATATCTTTTTATGGATAATCGTATAAGGGCAACTACGGTTTTGCCGTCGCCAAAGGCTCTCGGCAATCTCCGACGCAAAAATGTCGGGTTTACGGGGGCATCGAGCCCCCTAGAACCCGACTGTATCAGGCTATCGCCTAATACAGTGCGCTTCTTTTTCTGCCCTGCCAGGGCAGTTCAGAAAAAATCGCTTTAAAAGTAACGGCTGCCTACCTTGCGGCATGTTTTCAGTCGCCATAGGTGCGTCCTTCCTTCGTTCTCCTCATTGTAACAAGTTCGCTTATGACAGCGGGAAGGGCGGGCGCAAGGGGAAAGAAATCGGCAAAGCCAAGTAGGACATAATAGGAGCTTATAAGGAGAGGTTTAGCCTCTTTTGTTTATAAAGGCGTGCTTTTACGAACTGTAAGGAATCTTTTCAATACTATATCTAATCTTTTGAAACAATTCTTCTTTACTTTGAGGTATCGTTTGACTTGAAGCGAGAAACTTTTCTTGAACGAGAGTTTGAAAGGTTTCCATAACCCATGGTTTATCTAAATGAGCTTTTTTTATCAATTTATCCCGTTCGAACACTGTGACCGGATCTCCATGACACAGTATTTCCCCATCATGCATCACGATAATCTCATCAGCCCACTGGTAAGCAAGATTCACATCATGGGTAGATAAAATAATGGTTTTTCCCTGTTTTTGTATGTGATCTAATACCTTCATGATTTGTTTAGAAAAATAAGAATCGAGTCCTGCTGTCGGTTCATCAAGAATAATGACTTCAGGATCCATGGCTAATACCCCTGCTATAGCGACACGTTTTTTTTGGCCTAAGCTTAGAAAATGGGTAGGCTTATCTCTAAATCTTGTAGTCTCTGTCTGCTCCATGGCCCACTCCACTTTACGCAAGACTTCTTCCTTTAATAAACCCAAATTTTGTGGACCAAAAGAAATATCTTGAATAACACTGGCCGAAAACAATTGAGAATCCGGGTCTTGAAAGACAATTCCCACCTGCTTACGTAGTGAAAGCAGCGATTTTCGATCATACGCTACTTCTTTTCCTTTAAAACGAATAGTTCCATTTGTTGGTTGCAGAATACCGTTTAAGTGTAAAAATAACGTAGATTTCCCAGCACCGTTATTACCTAATAAGGCTATTTTCTTTCCCTGCTTAATCGTAAGGGAGAGGTTTCTCAAAGCGATGGTACCATCAGCATAACAATGAGATAAGTGATCAATATCAAAAAGAATTGGTTTCATCTATAAGCTTCCTCCAAACTGTACATATACGATTGCCATTCCTGCGAATATTACTGTGATGATGAACCAACTGACAGATGAGTAGCGATAAGATTGATTAAAAAGCAAAATCTCATCCTCATAGCCTCTGGAATTCATGGCCATCGACAATTGTTTCGTACGTTCAAACACTTTTAAAAACAGGACAGAAATAAGCAGTCCAAGAGACTTCATTCCTTGTCGAATGGTTATGTACCCCATCCGGGAAGACTGTGCTTGATAAATTTTTACTGATTCTTCCAAAAATACAAAAATGAATCGGTACGTTAAGGTGATCAATTCAATAAATAGTGGTGGTAATTTTAGTTTTCGCAATACATCGAGAATGGCTGTCAAAGGTGTTGTTAAAGTCAAAAAGTATAAACAACTCACGCTGCTTAGTACTACGAAGACAAGGTTTACCGCTCGCTTTAGACTTTCTTTGCTTATGCAAATCTGCCAATTACCTATATATGTAGACCAAATAACCTCCGAGATTACAGTGTGTCCATCGGCGAAAGAAATAAGGATCGTGATCATTCCTGAAAACAGAAAAAATAATGGTAATACAAGCAATTTTATATAATATGAAAGTGGAATCCTTGCTATAACAACAGTAAAAACACTCATTACTATAAAAGCGATGAATGACACCAAGGGGTCTTTGACAATTAACACAAACAACAGCAAGCAAAGAGAAAGTGTCATCTTTTCCACTGGATGAACGTTCTGCAACCTATTGAAATAAGCATATTTATCAATTAGTAACATTTGACACCTTCTTCTCTTTTTCCCCGACCTGCTTGTTCTTTCCCCTCATGAAACCAATAAAATATCCGATAAATCCCGCGCCGATTGCTGCTTGCAAAGCGAATAACAAGCTTTCAATCTCCCCACTTGGAGGCTCCCAAAGAGTATGAAACCAAGGTTTATAGTCAGGTGCTATTTCACCGATTGCTTCTTCCGCTTGACCATCAGATCCCCCAAACTCTGCTCCATGCTGGATGAAGAGGGGAACAACAGCAAGGATGATCACAATTAAAAGTAGTATCATATTCTTCTTCATATTAACGCCCCTCCTTGGATAAGACACGTAACAGCTTTAGTTCTTTTAAATTATATTTTGTTAACACATTCATAATAATGACTGTTAACAGCCCTTCACTGATTGCCAAAGGAATTTGTGTAATAGCAAAAATACTAGAGAATTTAACAAAAGAAGCCATCATACCACCAACCTCGGAAGGAAAGGCTAAAGCTAATTGAAAAGATGTCACTACATAAGTACCCAAATTACCTAAAGCAGCAGCTAAAAAAACAGCAACAGAAAAAGAAAGACCTACTTTGGTTGCGCCTTTATAAACAAGATAAGCAATGATAGGACCAACAACAGCCATTGAAAAAGCATTTGCTCCTAAAGTTGTTAAACCACCGTGAGCCAGCAATAAAGATTGAAAAAGGAGAACGATAAATCCAACAACACTCATCGCTGTAGGGCCGAAAAGAACCGTACCAAGTCCAACCCCTGTAGGATGAGAACAACTTCCAGTAACGGAAGGGATTTTTAAAGCAGATAGCACAAAAGCAAATGCTCCAGATAGGCCGATCATCATTTTTAATTCTGGATGTTCCTTTACTTTCTTTTTAATGGAACGTAAACCTATGATTAAAGATGGTAAAGTGACCCCCCACCAAAATATAGCCCATTCAATAGGTAAGAACCCTTCCATGATATGCATGGCGAAGGACTGTTTAGGAATATATAGTAATAGAACTGCAAAATAAATGATTATGAGGGTTTTCTTTTTCATTTTTACTCCTTTCATTTCTCTATCTCCTTAAATGATGTAATTCATGAAATCTCATTAGATAATAAATGCTACATATGAACCTATTTTTTTAATACACCTTTTACCGTATGATCTGTTCTGTGAAATCTTGCATTCTCGTAATAGTGACTAACTTTTTGTTCATATAGTACTCCTTCACTCAATGCTTTAACAAAAGCTGAAGCATCACTAGGTTGAAATTGTTTATACCATATTCCTTCTGGATACTGCACCACAACACATGTATCTTGGCATCGACCATTACATCTTGTTCTCGTTGTATGTATAATATTCTCAAGTCCATTTTGACTAATTTCCTGCCGGATACTTTGTGTTACTTCTTCTGCTTCATTTCTCATACAAGAAGAACCATTACAAATAAGGATATGATGTTTTAAATGATCAAAATTCCAAGTTGCCATTCATATATCTCCCCTTTTTATTTATAATTGCATGCCATACTAACAATCTGAATTGCTTCATAAATCTCAAGATAACAATTAAAATACAAGTTATGTTTCTATCAAATGATTTTTGCACCACAACCCATATAAGACATGCGAGTAGAGCATTATTTATCGTTTTAGATTTCACGCATTTTTTCTTTTCTCGAAGATCTAGAGGCGAAATACAAGTGCTCTCAAAACAGAGGCTTTCTTAGGGGGTAAGCTTCTTCGTGACGTATAGCACTCATCTATTATGTTTCTGTGGGGAACAAGTGTATATGTACTTGTTTAACAAATAGGACAACGCAATGTTGTCCCATTTGTTACATACTTATTTTTAATAAAAAACCTCGTCTCGTTCCCCGGTCCGAAATTCACTGGCGCGGGCTTCGACTTCGCGCTTGTCCAGCATTCCCGTTTCCACAACAAGCCGCTCAAGGGCTTTCATCCAATGCTCATAGTAGTTCCAGTTAGGATTATCCCTTTGTCCGTCGTTCTCCTTCTCCCATACTGCAATCTGCTGGATCAGGCGAGACCGGAAATCTTCCCATGAGGTAAAATTCTTTTCCTCGTACATGGCAAGCGCCATACCGAAAGAGAGTCTTTCCCAAGGCTCTTGGAAGTCTAATTCTCCGTTTTTTCTGGGCGGTGAGGTTTCCTCGGGCATATATGCTATAATAGATTCAGTAGAATTCGTCTCACAACTTTTCATGGGTTACCTCCTATCGCATAGTAGCCGCAGGCGGCTCTACTAATGAGACACCAATCATGGCATCTCGAGTAACGAGTTCTGCAAGTTCTTCCTCGGTCATTCCTTCCGTACCCGCAGGTCTTTGCGGTAATACCATAAATCGTACTTCAGAACTACTGTCCCATACCCGAATTTCGACTGATTCAGGCAAGTCTACACCGAATTCTTGAAGTACCTGTCTCGGTTCTTTGACAACACGAGCCCGGTAGGCAGGTTCTTTGTACCACGAAGGCGGTAAACCAAGCAACGGCCAAGGATAGCATGAACATAGGGTGCAAACGACTACATTGTGTACCGTATCCGTATTTTCCACTACCCGGATAATTTCTCCCTGCAGACCATAATATCCGAGTTCTTTTAATACTGTCTCTGGCTCCTCTAGCAATCTTTGTTTGAAAACGGGATCTGTCCAGGCCTTAGCGACGACCTTGGCTCCGTTCATCGGTCCAAGCTCATGTTCATAATGTTGTACAACCCTGTCGATCGCGTCAGAGGAAATGAGCCCTTTCTCGATAAGTAGTGATGCGATAGCGTTTGCCCGTGCCTCCCAAAACGATTGCGGACGTGGATGGTGATGAGGGAATCGGGAATCTACCTTGTGTTTAGTGTGTGTGTGTTCAGCCATATTAAACTCCTCCTTAAAAATGATTAATTTGTAATCGGTTCCAAATAAGCTTCCCAAAGATCGACATAAACTGAATCTTTCTGTTTGACTCCCCACAATTCTTCGCCCTCAAAACGCACTCGATAGATATATTGCGGGTTTTCTCCCCTCCGATGGGCGGCATCATCAGGGAAAACATGAGCCCCATAAACTTCATCGATGACACCATACTTGTCACGAACGTAACGCGGGAATCTTGTATGGCCAGTTGGATGAATGTTCCTTGTCTTAACTCTCTGTCCTACCTCAAACCGTGGAAGAGCCGATATTTCGCGCTCCGGAGACAAGCCTTCCAGCAGGGCTTTTTCAACAACCTGTACTAATTCCGGATCCTCCCGGCGTGGTATTTTTGTATCCGGATTCTCGAGGAACATTTGTGTTCGATCTTCGAGTTTTTCGGCATCCAATACTCCCGTTTCTAATAAGTTGTATTCGACGGTCGCAATCCAGTGGCCATAATATGATGACGTCAGATAGTCCACTGGGCGCATGAGTTCAATGCCAATCCTAAATTCATCAAAGGCCTTCATCCCTAATCCTTGTGCCATCGTTCCAGCCACAAGCCCGAAAGTAATCCTTTCCCAATCATATGTGAAGTAAGGGTCGTCTTTTTCTTTTACATACATAACTTTCCCAAATCCATCCATACCTCCAACATCGTGGATACCATTCATTTTTATCACCCTCCTATTAAACTAATTAGATAGACAACTACCCCAAAGCGATATGGTTTTGTTTTTTGCTTTTCTTTAATTGTTTACGTTAACAAATACTCTTTAGGACACTTAGCAACTAATGAATACAGAGTATCTACCATATTTGCAACGTGGAGCTTTCCTACTTGAGTTAACAACTGATAGGCCTCGAGAGGATCAAATCCATAATCCTCCTGCATCCATATGATCAACTCTTTATAGGCTATTCTTGCTGCATCTTCCATTGGGCGAGCGCTACCAATGACCATAATCTCATCTTTCGATTCAACACGAGGCCAGGCCACTCGTTTCCCTTTGATTAATTCAATACGAAAGGTCCCAACCGCTGTGTGCTCTAAAGCAACTCCACAAAGTTCACCGTCTCCCTGATTTGCATGAGCATCTCCGACGTAAAAGTAAGCACCTTCAACATTCACCGGTAACCAAATTTTGTTTCCAACACAAACATCAGGACAGTCCATATTCCCCCCGTAATTACCAGGAGCTAATGCAGAAATTTGTTCAATTTCAGGAGCAGTTGCAATGCTTCCGTAAAACGGTTTGTATGGAATACCGATTTGATCGTTATACCAAACTTTTCCGTCCCGTATTGGATAAACCCAAACCTTTTCTGGAAGTGGTTCATTTAAAAGAGCTGTTGCACCTGTTCCTGTCAACCCCCCAAAATCCTTAATCAGTGCGCTAACAGCAAAGTCTCGGGTAGGCTGAATATCAATGATTTCAACGATAATGGTATCCCCTTTTTCTGCCCCTTTTACATAAAAAGGACCAGTCATCGGATTTAAATAAGGCATATTCAATTTTTCACTCGGTACATCCGTCGTTTTTGTTATTCGACTCTCAAAAGCATCTTCCGTATAAACCTTAAAGGTCTCCCCCGGCTCGATGTCCGCAATGGGTTTAGAATAGGGACCGATAGCATAGTTAAAAGAGCCTGTTTGCAATTCTCGAATAGGGTCTGTTTTGTTCATTTTTTCTCCTAAATTAATTTTTTAATAGACTAAGGTCACTGAATGTTTCAATCTTCAGTGTTAAAGCGTACGGCTGTTTTGGGTTGAGGATCCTTATAAGTATAGGGTGGAACGCAGTTTGTCTTCATATATGTTGAAAATTTTTCATCCATTCTTTTGAGCCTACTTCATGTTTTTTCTACCTCCCCCTTTTATTATTTTATTTAAACAAGGGCCTCAACTTGTTATATTGCAAGAAGCGTGCCAAAGAGAAAATCCCTAAGAAACTTATGTAATTCTAAACCAACATCGAAAGCATTTTCTGAATTTAAGACACTGTATCCCAAATAATTATTTAAAAAATTCAGACTTATCAGTTAAAATAAAGAATATATAGGAAATTGTTTTATTTTGTTACACTGTTTTAAATTTATACAAAGGAGGGCGAGAAATGGATTCTATTCGTATTGGTCTTCTATTTTCTTTAACCGGAACGACTTCTTTTACAGAAATTGGGCAATATCGAACTGCTTTGTATGCTCTTGAACAATTTCAAGAGAATCATCGTGATTCAGGCTTTACTTTTTACCATCAACTCAGGGATATTTGCTCGGATCCAGGAGAGAGCTACAGGCATGCACTTGATTTGGCTCGCTCAGGAGTGAAAATTTTTGTAGGATGCTACACTTCAGCATGCCGTAAAGCAGTTTTACCCGTTCTTGAACAATACGACTGCCTTTTAGTGTATCCGGCACTGTATGAAGGACAGGAAATTCACCCGAATGTTTTCTACATTGGAGAGGTTCCGAATCAGCAGGTCGTTTCCCTTCTCAAATTTATGATGCAACATTTCGGAAGGCGGGTTTATTTAATTGGGAATGATTATATTTATCCCCGATACACGAATCAGCAAATTCGAGAAATACTCTACGAATTGAACGGTGAAGTCGTCGGCGAACAATATGTTCCTTTGGGACATACCCAGTTCATGCCTTGTTTACAAGACATTCAGCTGGCTTCTCCCTCTGTTATCTTCTCAACACTCGTTGGAGAAAGTGTACTGCATTTTTATCAAGCCTACTATGAACTGGGACTGAACCCGGAGAAATTACCGATTTTTAGTCCTATTACAACAGAGCTCGAAATACAATCGATGCGATCCAAATATGCAGCAGGGCACTATAGCTGCTCTAGTTATTTTCAATCGTTAGATATTCCAGAGAATCTACAATTTGTACAAGGGATGAAGAAGAGGTACGGCCAGGATACGGTTATTTCTTCTGTGATGGCCAATACATATTCCGGTATCCAGATGATTTTGGACGCTTTAGTTCATCTTCAATCCACCGACAGAAAGAAGATTTTAAGCTATTTATATAAAAAAACCTTCTCATCTCCAAGCGGCAAGATTACGATTGAATCGAATCATCATCTCTCAAGGGAAGTAAGAATTGGACAAGCTAATTTAGATGGACAATTTAACATCGTATGGAGTTCTGAGCAGCCGATTCCCGCTAAGCCTCTAATGACTAATACAATTTTTGATTCTGTGAATGAGGAACCTATTTGGAAATACATGGTTGAAGCGATGGGTGAGGAAACAGTTGATGGAGTAGTAGTTCTTGATAAAGGCCGGACTATTTTATATGCCAATCCAGTTGCCTACTCTATCCTTCAGGCCAAACATGGCGATGTTCTGAAGGAGGATCAGTTGCAGAAAATTTCTTCTACGCATCAGTTGATTGAAAAAGATACGGGCAAATATGGATTTCAGCTCTTATTTTTTAAAAGAGCGGAGCTGGGACCTCTTCTTGCGACAAAACCTGATCAAGAGGAGTACCGGTTTGGACGTGTGGTAACCTACAGTCCATTCTTCCAAAAAGAGCTTCGTGCTACAAGAATTGCCTCACAATCTGATGCCAGCGTGTTAATACTAGGGGAAACCGGTTCAGGGAAGGAGGTT
This sequence comes from Bacillus songklensis, assembly GCF_042649685.1. NCBI lineage: Bacteria > Bacillati > Bacillota > Bacilli > Caryophanales > Bacillaceae > Bacillus > Bacillus songklensis. Next base: position 9,365 of record NZ_JBHRZT010000031.1, read on the forward strand.
TTAGCGCGAACAATTCATGAACAAAGTCCTCGAAGCGGCGGTCCATTTGTTGCACTCAATGCTGCGGCTATTCCTAGAGAGCTGATTGCCAGCGAATTATTTGGATATGTGGAAGGAGCCTTTACCGGATCGCGAAAAGGGGGAAGCCCGGGGAAATTTGAGGTCGCAGATGGAGGAACCTTATTTCTAGACGAAATTGGAGATATGCCTCTGGAACTTCAGGTGAGCCTGCTTCGGGTGCTAGAAGAGCGAAAGGTAGTTCGAATCGGTGACCATAAGGAGCGTCCCATTAATGTACGTGTGATTGCGGCAACCAATCGTAATCTTAAGGAAGAAATCGCTTATCAAGGTTCCTTTCGCTCTGATTTATATTACCGGCTAAACGTGTTTACCATATATATACCGCCGCTCCGCCAGCGGATCGAAGACATCGAGACATTATCCGTGCAATTTCTAAGGCAGTTTCAGCAGCATTACGGAAAAGGTCCTTTTAATCTATGTAATTCTGCCTTACAGCTGCTTCGGTCTTATAATTGGCCGGGAAACATTCGAGAGCTTCGAAACGTAATGGAAAGAGCGTTTCTCCTGGCCATTGATGAACCCAAAATACTTCCACTCCATTTGCCAGGGGAATTCAAAAAGGCTGACAGTGCGAATTCGCCGTCTTCCGTTATTAATCTAAAGGATATGGAAAAGCAGATGATTGAACAAGCTCTCAAAGGATCAACAAGTGTGACAGAAGCTGCTAAAAAACTCGGTATTACCAGAAGTACATTATACCGGAAGATAAATCAATGGAATATCCCTAAAGCTATTTATTAAAGCGGATAAAATTCTGGTTCTGGTGTAAACATAATTTGTTAGAAAAATAGAACTTCAATATCCTTCTCATCTATGAATTATGATGCTACTCCCAACAAACTATGTATAAATGCCACCTCACTTTAGATAGACTTTACTCTTTAATGAACTTGCCCTTTTTTCATCATATGCATGGCTTCAATGCCACTCAATATGCAAATAGCTGTTTCATACGTTTTCAATCCCAAAATAGAATGTACTTGTTTCTTAATGAAACAATGCTCTTGTTCAACAATATGGTTAAGATATCGTATTTGCTTTATTCGGATGCCTTCAGGCATCTTTTTTTCATCTTTTAATTGTTGAATCGCTATACGGTGGATTCTTATCTACTGTTATCACACGAGGTTTGAAAACATACGAAAAATCCAAGTCTTTTTCAAGCTCCTTTGTATAAATTTAAAACATTGTACTAAAATGAAACAATTTCCTACGTACCCTCGTTTTGACTGATAAGTCATAATTTTTTAAGCGTTTATTTAGATTATAGTGTCCTAAATGAAGAAAACACTTTCAAAATCAACTTAGAATTACATAAGTTTCTTCAGGATTTTCCTTTTGGCACGCTTCTTGCAATAAATAAGGGCAGATAGATGAAACGAAAAATGATAGTTTTTCGTTTCATCCATTTCACATTCTGTTCAATAAAGAAAGGGGTATGGAAAGATGAGACATGGAGACATTTCAAGCAGTCATGACACAGTAGGTGTAGCGGTGGTCAATTATAAAATGCCGCGTCTACACACGAAAGCGCAGGTACTTGATAATTGCCGAAAAATCGCAGATATGATTGTAGGAATTAAGCAGGGACTTCCAGGTATGGATTTAATTGTATTCCCTGAATATAGCACGCACGGAATTATGTATGATCAACAAGAAATGTATGACACGGCCTCTTCCATTCCGGGAGAAGAAACTGCTATTTTTGCGGAAGCCTGCCGAAAAGCCAATACTTGGGGAGTTTTTTCTCTAACAGGAGAAAGGCATGAGAATCATCCGAACAAAGCTCCTTATAACACATTAATCTTAATGAATAATAAAGGAGAAATTGTACAAAAGTACCGAAAAATCATTCCTTGGTGCCCAATTGAAGGCTGGTATCCGGGCGACGCTACCTATGTAGCGGAAGGACCAAAAGGCCTCAAAGTAAGTTTAATCGTCTGTGATGATGGAAACTACCCGGAAATCTGGCGTGACTGTGCGATGAAAGGTGCCGAACTTATTGTCCGATGCCAAGGATACATGTATCCGGCTAAAGAACAGCAAATTACAATGGCCAAAGCAATGGCTTGGGCGAATAATACGTACGTAGCTGTGGCGAATGCATCTGGTTTTGACGGTGTATATTCTTACTTCGGCCACTCAGCAATCGTTGGTTTTGACGGCCGCACACTTGGAGAGTGCGGAACGGAGGAAAATGGAATTCAGTATGCCGAGATTTCCCTTTCCCAAATTCGCGATTTCCGCCAAAATTCACAGTCTCAAAACCATTTATTCAAATTGCTCCATCGTGGCTATACTGGACTAATCAATTCTGGAGATGGTGACCGCGGGGTTGCTGATTGTCCATTTGACTTCTATCGTACATGGGTACTCGATGCAGAAAAAGCCCGCAATGATGTAGAAAAAATCACTCGTACTACAGTAGGAACGTCTGAGTGCCCAATTGCCGGAATTCCCCATGAGGAAATAGAAAAGGTTGCCGGTAAGAAGTAATAGAAAATATGGAGGTAGGGTCAGGTTGGAGTGCCTGACCTCCTTTGTAGCTAAAGGAGAATTGTATGACCTTTATTACAACAAAGTTAAAAGATTTGAATGATCGCCAGCAACAGCCTGCCCATCAAGGAAACCGTCTAGTGACTCGTTTTCGATTTGATGTGAGGCAGGTGATGAGTCATGTCCGCTCAAAAATTTTTGGTCAGGAGGAAACCCTTAGGCGATTGGAAGAAATGTTAAATATTATTTGGTCAGATATCACAGAGCCTGATCGCCCTTTATACGTTGCTTTGTTCTTGGGACCCACGGGTGTCGGTAAAACTGAAATAGTTCGGGCTTTAAGTGAAGCTATTCATGGAAGCCCGGAGGCGTTCTGCCGAATCGACATGAATACATTAACACAGGAGCATTATGCCGCCGCCTTAACCGGGGCACCTCCCGGTTACGTAGGAAGCAAGGAAGGAACCTCTCTCTTTCAAATGGAGAAGATTGAAGGTTCGTACAGTAAACCAGGAATTATCCTTTTTGACGAGCTGGAGAAGGCGAATGATCAAGTTATTTATTCTCTCCTTAACGTAATGGACAACGGCCTGATGGTCATGACTTCTGGAGAGAAAGTGATTAACTTTCGCAATACTTTGATCTTTATGACCAGTAACGTTGGAGCTAAGGAAATTATCGATTATGCTGATGGCGGCTTCAAGTATTCTCTTCGTAAATTTTTATGGTTTCTGCAGCCTTCACACTGGCGGAAGGGGGAAAAAGATTTTCTCCGTGACGTTACGCTTAAACAATTAGAAAAACGTTTTAGTCCTGAATTTATCAATCGATTTGACGATATCTTTGTTTTCAACTGGCTCCATCAAGAGGTGTTAGGGTACATCCTTGATATGAATGTCCAATCCCTTAACCATAGAATTCAAAAGTATAACTGTCAGCTTCGACTCGATGAATCTGCTCGAAAATTCCTGATCAAAGAGGGATTGAATAAACGATATGGAGCGAGATTCTTAAAGCGTATAATCCGAAAATATATTGAGGTTCCCTTAGCATCTCAAATTAGTCAACGATTACAGGGAGAGACTTCATTGTTATTTGTTGCGGGAATGCAAAATGGTAAACTAAATTTTCTAGCAATCGAGGAGCCGAAAAGCAGTAAAGACCCGGAATTACTGTTAAAAGAAACAGGTCAATCTCTTAACAGTTAAAGAGAATGGGAAATGAACACGATTAGCCTCATGTATGTAGGTGTTGTGTTGTTTGTGAATGGCTTAATGCTTTTAGGGGTTCTGGTGCAAAAATTTCAGCTGACTTGAAACTAATCTCTAAATCTTGGACATACTAATACTATCAATCTAGAAAAGGGATGGTATTCAGTATGGAAA
>NZ_JBHRZT010000032.1:0-192425 GCF_042649685.1 Bacillus songklensis
GGCACCAATTAAGATAACGTCTGTTTTTTTCTGTCTGTCGCTCATTTTCCCCATCCTTATCCCCTAAGTTTGCAGAAAGGATGTAGGCGCTCCTGCTTAGATGCCACAAAAAGCCAGGCGCGACCTAGGAACACACCTTTTCTGTCTCAATTATAACTATATCATAGTCTATTATAATTATTTATAGATTAAAATATCTACTATTATCTGATAATTATAAACTATTTAAAGCTTGTAAAAAAGTGAGAAGTCCGTCCACAAGGCCCTAGGAACACACAAAAGCCAGGACCAAAACTTTAGCTTCTTGCAAGGGTTAAGGCTTTGGTTCGCCGTTACCAGTGAACCGACACCCTCTAATTTTCGCAATGAAAACTTCCCTACACTGGAAATTTTTTATTTTTATCAATATCAACAGTAGACTCTAATATAGCCATTTCGTAAAATTAAAATAGCCGATATTTTAGTGATTGGTACTGCTCAATGGTTTATCCCATATAGGATTCACCATTCTTCCGAATGTTGACCCGTATTAGGTGGGAGAAGCGGGACCAGGACCATCCTTTATTGAGGCGGAAGGAAATAAAAATGAGTTCACGATGCAGCATGCGCGTATTATGGCCTGTAATCTCATTCATTTTGCGCGCTTTTTGAAAGAGCATCCCGTTCTTGCAGAAGGCAATGTGGTAAAGAGTGACTAACAACTAAGTCTTGATGTTGGACAATCCTATAAAAAAACTTTTGTCAGCTTATAAGATTTATAACATGTTTTCCGTTGACCATGATTAAAATTGATAAAAAAGGTTTTAAATTTACTGAAATGCTAAGGAGAGGGAGAAATGTATGGCTAATAATAGTGTGAAAGATAGAATATCATCTCATTATAAGGCAATACGAGCATTCACTGAAGAGATTGTCCGACCATTAGAAATAGAGGATTTTATCATTCAAGCCACTGCGGATGTAAGCCCTCCAAAGTGGCATATGGCTCACACGACTTGGTTTTTTGAACGATTTATATTGAAAGAATTTAAAACAGATTACACAGAATTTAACCCCCATTTTGATTACCTTTTTAACTCTTATTATGAGACCATCGGACCTTTTCACCCTCGTCATAAAAGAGGTGTATTAACCAGACCGACTGTTGAAGAAGTGCATACATATCGAAAATATATTGATGAAAACATTTTTGAGTTGCTGGAGTATGTCGATGATAAAACGTTAAAAGAGATCAACGGCTTATTAGAAATAGGTTTACAGCACGAGCAACAGCATCAAGAATTACTTCTAACGGATATTAAATACAATTTTTCTCAAAATCCATTAACTCCTGTGTATGCAGCCTCTAAAGAAACTCCACAAGAAAATACTCCTTCGCTTTTTAAAGAATTTCAAGGAGGTTTAGTAGAAATTGGTCATCATGGCGAAGGTTTTTCCTTCGATAACGAGTGTCCTAGACATAAAGTTTGGCTAGAGCCATATAAGTTGGCTACCAGATCCGTAACGAATGGTGAATTTTTGGCCTTTATGGAAGATGGAGGTTATGAAGAACCGAAATATTGGCTATCGGACGGATGGGCAGCTGTAAAGAAATTTGGTTGGAACTCACCGCTATATTGGAGAAAGAAAAAGAAAGAATGGACTCAATTCACTCTCTCGGGAGAAAAATTGTTGAATCTTGATGAGCCTGTCTGTCATGTGAGTTTTTATGAAGCAGATGCCTATGCAAGATGGGCAGGAAAAAGGCTTCCAACAGAGCAAGAGTGGGAGCATGCAGCAGAGGGAATCATTCCAAAAGGTAATTTTGCTGAAAATCATTACTTACATCCGGTGTCTACTGTATTAGAGGAATCTGGACCGCTTTTTAAAATGTATGGAGATGTTTGGGAATGGACAAGAAGTTCCTATTCACCATACCCGGGCAGCAAACCGTTAGAAGGTGCACTGGGAGAATATAACGCTAAATTCATGTGTAATCAAGTGGTGCTAAGAGGAGGCTCATGTGCTACCCCTTCTTCCCATATTCGTGCTACGTACCGCAATTTCTTCCAGCCGGAAAAACGTTGGCAGTTCAGTGGAATACGTTTAGCGGAGGATTGGTCATGAAAACAACAAAAGCTAACATGAAAAGCAGTGGTTTTTTTAATGATTGTTTTAAAAAAGCTTTTTTTTAGTAGATAAAATAGACAAAGTCATCTTATGCTGGTTGAATAAATTTTATATCAAAATGTTGAGGGGCGGACTCAAAAGCCTTCAGGGAATGGCAATTATCTATTTTTCTGCGATGAACCGTCACTGAAATCCTGGATTTTTCATGACGGTTCATCGCAGGAGGGTATCATACTTTGGGACACCCTCTTCTATTTTATGAGGCGGTTTAATGTAAGAACGAAATGTGCAGAAACTCTTATGGAAATCAGTTAACGGTTTCAATCTTTTTAAAAATGATGGATATTATTGGTATAAAAATGAAATATTTCCACCACGTTAATGATAAAAGCAGAAAAATAAAAACGAGGTGTGAATGATGGATTTTGTTCTTCGACAGTTAACGAAACAAATTAATGATTTGAAACAAGCGCGCGATGATCTGGATGATTTAATCGATGATACATATGAACAAGTGGATCAAAGGTTAGTTCAAGATTTGGATGACCCGGCAGTTGAAGAATTAATAGATCGAATTCGGGAATGGAACTATAAACGGGATGAACTGGATGATTTGCTCGACAGGTTATACGAAAAGCTGGATCAATATGACGATCTTTATCCGGGAGCAAGCAGTATGTAAACCGTTTATCTTTATACAAGAAATAGAAAGACATAAAATGAGTGTCATAACTTCTCTCTGTTTTATCATATGCAGAGTCAGACGAACGATTTTTATGCTGAAAGTCTAACAGGGCGCGATCAATAGGAACGCGCCTTGTTAGTTACTCACTTCAGGTACAGGTTGGTCCGATAAGCCCCGCTGAAACAGGCTATACATCGATTGCTGGTTTCTGCAAGATTCACATCTACCGCTTCTAACAATCCTTCGGTGCTCAAAAAGGCCAATGTATCCGCTCCGATAGCCTCTCCCATTGCTCGTTCATGTTCGAGCCTGTTGGCAAATAACTCTTCTTTTGTCGGCATATCAATCCCATAAAAACAAGGATTTCGAACCATCGGTGAACTAATGCGTACATGGACTTCTTTGGCGCCAGCCTGCCGAATCAATTGGACAATTCGCTTGCTCGTTGTTCCCCTTACAATCGAATCATCGACAAGCACGACCCTTTTTCCTTCGAGAATTTCTTGAACGGTGCTCAATTTGAGGCGAACGGCCAATTCGCGCAGTTCTTGGGTAGGTTCAATGAATGAGCGGCCCACATATGGATTTTTGATCAGCCCCATCTCATAAGGGATTCCTGATTGTTGGGCGAAGCCAATAGCGGCCGGGACGCTCGATTCGGGAACGGCAACCACCACATCCGCTTGTGTCGGATGTTCCTTGGCCAAAATTTGGCCTAATTCTTTTCGAATCGATAAGACGCATCTTCCTTGAATGACACTATCAGGCCGGGCAAAATAAACAAATTCAAAAGAACAAAGGGATAGCTCACTCTTTGGAGCGAATCGTCCCGTTTGAATCCCATTTTCGTCAACAAGAAGCCATTCTCCCGGTTCTACATCCCGCCAAAACTTCGCATCAACCGCATTCAAGGCGCATGTTTCTGAAGCAGCGACGACAGCTTCACCGATTTTCCCAAGGGTGAGGGGACGTAAACCATGACGGTCCAGGGCAATCAGCATCTGTTTTCCCGTCATGATAAGTAAAGCGAACGAACCATCGATTTGCGTAAGAATATCAGGCGCGGCCTGTTCAAAACGGTTTTTGCTGGAACGGGCGATAAGGTGGGCGATGATCTCTGTATCGGTTGTTGTTTGGAATATGCTTCCCTGCTGCTGTAACACATTTCGTTCTATTCTTGCATTTACCAGATTGCCGTTATGGGCGACAGCCAAGTCTCCCCCACTATATTTAAAAACGAGGGGCTGTGCATTTTGCAATAAACTTTCACCGGAAGTTGAATATCGAACATGGCCAATTGCCATATTTCCGCACAGTCCATCGAGAATGTCACGTGAAAATACTTGGGTCACTAATCCCATTCCGCGGTGATGCTTAAATGTTTTACCATCGCTCACCACGATTCCTGCACTCTCCTGACCGCGATGCTGAAGAGCGTGAAGTACGTAGTATGTTAAATCGGCTGCTTTGGGGTGATTGAAAACTCCAAATACCCCGCATTTTTCCTTCATTTCTGAAGACATTCTTGTCCCCTCCCGTTTATACCATTTTCCCTATTTTCTGTTGAAGGATCATTTCTATCCTGGTATAACTTGCTGTGTACATAAATTCGTTGACGGTGTCGACATCCAAAAATTTTTCTGTTTTTGGAACTAAAAAATTGGGATGCAGGGTAATCTAAAACCATTAAACTACCTGGAAATCCATGGTCATTGTGACAGTTTTAAAGGAGGAGAACTCCCGTGAAAGTAATTAAACCAGGCTCAACCATCGGCATCTTAGGAGGAGGGCAGCTGGGAAGGATGATGGCGTTAGCTGGACGGAATATGGGGTACCGATTCATTACATTGGATCCAGGACCGGACTCCCCGTGTGGACAAGTCGCCGATCGCCAAATCATTGCTTCCTTTTCCAATCTGGAAGCAGCCAGGGAATTGGCCGGCTCCTCTGATGTCATCACTTAAGAATTTGAAAATGTAGATGCCGATGTAGCGTCCATTTTAGAAAGGACTTCCTTTGTTCCCCAGGGAAGCGGGCGGAATCCATCGCATTGAAGATTGCTGATGCCCTACATGCAGTCGGAGTAATTGCCATAGAGATGTTCCTCACGAATGACGGTCAAATTTTGGTTAATGAACTAGCTCCAAGACCTCATAACTCTGGACACTATACCATGGATGCATGCGTGACTTCTCAATTTGAACAGCATATTCGTGCAATATGTGGAATTCCGTTAGGAGATACTTCACTTTTGGCGTCTGTAGTAATGGTCAATGTTTTAGGTAAGCTTCGAAGGAGACAACATGATTGGCGTTCAGAAATGTCGGAACGCTTTATTTGATAGTAGCCGTATTTATGAAATTGAACAAGAACCGGGATATGACGTGATCATATTCACTCGTACTGCTTTCAAAACACTTCACATGGAAAAGAACCGGGTGCATGTTCGATGAACTCCTGCAGGCGTTATGTATATACACTATCTTTTTCCACATTATGAAGAGTGTTAAACAAAGATAATCCTGGCGATTGTTCCTGCTATCATGGGCATCTATAACACGTGGAGTGATTCTTATATGATTGGGTCCGGGATAAACGTAAGCCAAGGAGAGAAAAATAATGGAGAAGTTAGCACAGCTTTACGAAGGTAAAGCTAAAAAAGTGTACAAAACATCAGAACCTGGAATGGTTTGGATCGAATATAAGGATGATGCCACGGCCTTTAATGGAGAAAAAAAAGGACAGATCGCCGGAAAAGGAATGTTGAACAACGAGATTAGTGCCATTTTTCTCAGTTTATTGAAGGAAAAAGGGGTGGACAATCATTTCATTAAAAAAATCTCTTCGAGGGAACAAATCGTGCGACAAGTCGATATCATTCCGATTGAAGTGGTTGTTCGAAACATAGCGGCAGGTTCACTCGCCAAAAGGTTAGGGTGGGAAGAAGGAACGGAGCTTCCACAGGCGATAGTAGAATTCTATTACAAAAATGATGAGTTAGGTGACCCCTTCATCAACAATGATCACGTTGCAATTCTTGGACTTGCGACAGAATCGGAATTAGCGGACATTCATAAACAAGCTCTTCGAATCAATGAAATCTTGAAAGAATATCTTATGACCAGAAATCTGATCTTGGTTGATTTCAAATTGGAGTTCGGTCAAACACCAGAGGGTCAAATCATCTTAGCCGATGAAATTTCTCCGGATACTTGTCGGTTCTGGGATGCACATACAAAGGAAAAATTGGATAAAGATCGGTTCAGACGAGATTTAGGAAATGTAGAAGAAGCCTATCAGGAAATCTTACGCAGACTTGGGGGGAAAGTGGATGTTTAAAGCAACCGTATATGTGACATTAAGAGAAAGCGTTCTTGATCCGCAAGGAAGTGCCGTTCATGAATCGCTGCATGCTCTTGGATTTGACGAGGTTGGAGAAGTTCGAATAGGCAAATATATGGAACTTGAAATCAATGCTGATGATCAACCGAAGGCTGAAGAACGTGTCAAAGACATGTGCGAGAAACTGTTAGCCAACACGGTGATTGAAGACTATAGGTTTGATCTGAACAAGTATGAACGGAAGGGAGAGGAATAAGTTGAACTTTGCCGTTCTTGTATTTCCTGGTTCAAATTGTGATGTAGATATGTATAAAGCCGTTGTAGATACGATAGGGCAGCCTGTTGAGTATGTATGGCATCAAGAGTCTGATTTATCAAAATATAATGTCATCCTTGTTCCCGGAGGTTTTTCTTATGGGGATTATTTGCGGCCGGGTGTGCGCTAATTGGCGGGAAAACCGCCGAGATGCCGGGTATGTATCAAGACGGAGAATATGATATCGCCGGATTTACCGTAGGCATGGTGGACCGGAAGCATCTCATTGATGGCTCTGAGGTGAAAGAAGGCCACGTATTAATCGGATTAGCTTCCAGCGGTGTACATAGCAACGGGTTTTCCCTCGTTCGCAAAATTCTATTGGAGGACGCAAAACTCTCATTAGACAGCTATGTGGATGAATTAGGGGCTCAATTGGGCGAAGTGTTACTTGAACCAACCAAAATTTATGTCAAATCCGTCCTATCTATCCTAAAGGAGTTTACCGTCCATGGGCTGGTTCATGTCACAGGCGGGGGGTTCCATGATAATATTCCACGTGTTATTCCGGAAGGCCTGCAGGCCGAAGTGGAGGCTGGATCTTGGAACGTTCCCAAAATTTTCTCTTACATCCAACAAGTGGGGAATATTTCCGATTATGATATGTTCCGTACGTTTAACATGGGAATTGGCATGATTTTAGTTGTCAATCCAGAGGATTCTCGGGCGATTGTAGAACGCCTTCAAACGTTGGGTGAAGATGCCTGTGTGATCGGAACGGTGCAGAAAGGAACCGAAGGTGTCTTTATTAAGAGGGGGGAAGCATGAATATCGCCGTTTTTGCTTCTGGAACAGGTTCTAATTTTGCCGCGATTCTTCAGGCCATAAAAGCAGAGCAAATCAAGAATGTGGAAGTGGTTTTATTAGTCAGTGATTACCCTGAAGCTTTGGCGGTCCAAAAAGCGAAGGATGAACATATCCCGGTTTTTGCCTTTAAGGCAAAGGATTATCCTGACAAACAAGCTTATGAAAAAAGGATTCTTGAAAAATTAAAAGAAAGACGAGTGGATGTTATCGTATTGGCGGGGTATATGAGACTGATTGGCGATGTTTTGCTGCAGGCTTACGGCGGAAAAATCATCAATGTCCATCCTTCTTTGTTACCTGCCTTTAAAGGAAAAGATGCGATTGGCCAGGCTCTTGACTATGGGGTCAAAGTGACTGGCGTCACGGTTCATTTTGTTGATGAAGGAATGGATACCGGTCCGATTATTGCCCAACGGGTTGTCAAAATAGATAAGGATGAGACAAGAGAAACATTGATGAAAAAAATTCAGGAGCAGGAGCACAGGTTATTACCACAGGTGATACAGAGCCTGGCGAATAAGGAGACGGTTCAATGAAAAGAGCACTGATCAGCGTTTCAGATAAAACAGGGATTCTAGAATTGGCAAAAGAATTGACAGCGCTTGGTGTTGAAATTATATCGACAGGTGGTACGGCAAAATTACTCGCTGAGAATGGTGTCAACGTAACAGGAATTTCAGAGGTGACAGGTTTTCCGGAAATTTTAGATGGACGGGTGAAAACTCTTCATCCTAATATCCATAGTGGTCTTTTAGCGATCCGGGATAAGGAAGAACATCGAAAGCAAATGGAAGAATTGGGAATTCAGCCAATCGATTTAGTCGTGGTGAACTTATATCCATTTAGAGAAACAATCGCGAAGCCGGATGTCACGTATGAAGATGCCATTGAAAATATTGATATCGGCGGACCCACCATGCTGCGGTCTGCAGCCAAAAACCATGCCTTTGTTACCGTTGTGGTCGATGCCGAGGATTATCCTGTAATCTTGAATGAGATGAAAAATGGGGGCGTCACCCTGGAAACGAAGAGACGCTTAGCTGCGAAAGTGTTCCGTCACACGGCCGCTTATGATGCCCTGATCTCTGATTATTTAACCAAACAAACAGGCGAAGAATGGCCGGATCAATATACCGTTACATTTGAAAAGGCCCAAGACTTACGATATGGAGAAAATCCCCATCAAAGAGCAGCTTTCTATCGTCTGCCATTGGCTAAATCCGGAACACTGGCTACAGCCGAACAATTACACGGGAAAGAATTATCCTACAACAATATCAATGATGCAGATGCGGCCTTGCAATTGATAAAAGAATTCGATCAACCGGCTGTGGTTGCCGTAAAGCATACGAACCCATGCGGGGTAGGTAATGGGCAAACGATCTTCGATGCCTACCAAAAGGCTTATGAATCCGATCCGGTATCAATTTTTGGCGGTATTATCGCGGCAAATCGTAAAATTGATAAAGCAACGGCAGACAAGATGAAAGAAATATTCCTTGAAATCATTATGGCACCTGATTTTGATGAAGATGCGTTGGAAGTGTTAACCCAAAAGAAAAATCTTCGCTTACTTAAATTAGGCGAGTTAAAAATCGAGGCGGAACCGGAACTTCGACTTTCTTCTATTGCAGGGGGCGTTTTAGTTCAAGAAGAAGACGTAAAGCAAATTAGTTCAGCGGACCTTCGTGTCGTAACAGAAAGGCAGCCTACAAAAGAAGAAGTGGAACAGCTGATTTTTGCCTGGAAAGTAGTTAAACATGTAAAGTCGAATGCCATTGTTTTGACTAAAGACTTTCAAGCGATCGGGGTAGGGGCTGGTCAAATGAATCGGGTAGGGGCTGCCAAAATCGCCATCGAGCAAGCGGGAGACAAAGCAAAAGGGTCTTCCCTTGCTTCCGATGCGTTCTTCCCAATGTCGGATACGGTCGAGGAAGCAGCAAAAGCAGGCATCACGGCCATCATTCAGCCGGGTGGGTCCATTCGAGACGAGGAATCCATCCAAGCAGCAAATAAATATGGAATTGCTATGGTGTTTACAGGGATAAGACATTTTAAACACTAGGGAGGGAAGAGAAAAATGAAGGTGTTAGTTGTTGGTGGAGGCGGTCGCGAGCATGCCATTGTCTGGAAACTGTCTCAAAGTCCTAAGATCGATCGTATTTATTGCGCTCCTGGCAATCCGGGTATAGCAGAATTAGCGGAATGCGTATCTATTTCGATTTCAGATATCGAGAAATTAGCTGAGTTTGCAAAAAAAGAACAAATTGAACTTACGTTTGTAGGACCAGAAGAGCCTCTCTTACATGGCATTGTGAATCACTTTAAACAGCAAGGATTGACTATATTCGGTCCTACCAGGGAAGCGGCGCTGATTGAGGGCAGTAAAGCGTTCGCCAAGGAATTAATGATGAAATATCGTATCCCTACCGCTAAATATGCTTCTTTTACCAACTATGAGGAAGCGCTGGCCTATGTTCGTACGACAGGAGCACCAATCGTCATTAAAGCGGATGGTTTGGCCGCGGGAAAAGGTGTTGTTGTGGCTCAAACCGTAACAGAAGCTGAAGAAGCGCTTAAGACCATGATGGAAGAGGCAGCCTTTGGTTCGGCAGGGGCAAGGGTGGTCGTGGAGGAATTTTTGGAAGGGGAAGAGATGACCTTGCTCGCTTTTGTGGATGGAACTACCGTGAAGCCGATGGTTCCCGCCCAGGATCATAAGCCGGTATATAATGGCGACCAGGGGCCTAACACGGGTGGAATGGGAACCTATGCACCATTGCCTCAGGTTAATCCTTCCATGGTAGAGCGGATTGTTCGCGAAATTGTCGAGCCAACGGCAAAAGCCATGGTAGAAGAAGGCCGGTCTTTTGAAGGGATTCTCTATACCGGTTTGATGCTGACCAGGGAAGGTCCGAAGGTGATTGAATATAATGCTCGTTTTGGCGATCCGGAAACCCAAGTCGTTCTTCCCCTGTTGGAAACAGATCTGCTCGATATTTTTATCGCCGGTCTTTCAAAGGGATTAGAAAATATGGAGGTGAAATGGAAAGACAAGTCTGCCGTTTGTGTCGTTATGTCTTCCGCTGGTTACCCTGGGCCCTACGATAAAGGAAACGTGATTCAAGGGTTGGATCAAATATCTTATCCCACTATTGTATTCCATGCCGGAACAACAAAAAAAGATGGCGAGCTCATCTCCTATGGCGGTCGTGTCCTAGGTATCACTTCCATTGGTGATACGCTGCAAGAAGCGAGGGATTTAGCCTACGGGGCGATAGAGAAGATATCGTTTGAAGGTGCTCATTACAGAACGGACATCGGCTCCAAAGCTTTGCGTTAGAATGGATGGATCCATCAACACTTGATCAATTAGTACATGAGAATGGAGATTTTATTAAATGTAAAAAATATAGAGAGGTACGTTATTAAATGAATACTCAAAAAACATCCGACAGTCCGGTTCGTACGCGTCCTATTTTCGGTGTAATGCTTGCCGGAGCCTTGGTCGCATTTCTAAATCAAACGCTGATAAATATTGCATTGCCCCAAATGATGAAGCATTTTCATATTGAGGCTGCAACCGCAAACTGGTTAACGACCATTTTTATGCTGGTCAACGGGATCGTCATTCCGATTACCGCTTTCTTGATGGACCGATTCACGACAAGACAGTTGTATCTTACTTCAATGGGACTTTTCGCTGCAGGAACCTTAATTTGCGGGATAGCTCCGAACTTCTCGGTTATCTTGATTGGTCGAGTTGTGCAAGCTGCAGGAGCCGGGGTTCTGTTCCCTTTGATTACGAATGTCATTTTTACGTTATTTCCACCCGAACGCCGCGGTTTTGCCATGGGTATTTTCGGTGTTGCCATGAACTTTGCCCCGGCTGTAGGGCCAACGTTATCAGGATGGGTTGTCCAACACTATTCCTGGCGGGTGCTGTTCTTTATCATTTTCCCAATTGCTCTTATTGACTTTTTAGCAGCGATTTTTCTGGTCAAAAATGTGACGGAAACGGGCCGTCCAAAGCTCGATGTGATTGGTGTAATGTTGTCTACCATTGGATTTGGCGGAATTCTATACGGTTTTGCTACAGCAGGAACGAAAGGTTGGGATAGTGCTGAAGTCATCACTATGTTTATCATTGGCGGCATCAGTCTAATTTTATTTGTATGGCGTCAATTGGTTGTTGAACATCCAATATTGGAGTTTCGTATTTTTCGCTACCCGATCTTTACCTTAACCACTATAATCAACATCATTGTGACAATGGCCATGTTCTCAGGAATGATCTTGATGCCTATTTATATGCAGAATGTTCGTGGATTCTCACCGTTACAATCGGGATTAATGCTTTTGCCAGGCGGTATTGTAATGGGGATCATGTCCCCTATTACCGGAAGAATATTTGATAAATTCGGAGCCAAATGGCTTGTCATTATCGGTTTGGCTATAACGATCGTGACTACATTTGCGCTCACACGTCTAGAAATTGATACAACTTTCAGATATGTGGTAGTGGCGTATACACTTCGAATGTTTGGAATGTCATTAGTGATGATGCCGATCTTTACGGCAGGGTTAAACGAATTGGCACTTAGTTTAAACAAGTATGGAACAGCCATGGTAAACACATTAAGAATGATCGCAGGTGCTGTTGGGATGGCATTTTTTGTATCAATCATGACAAATAGGGGAGCGAAGCACGTAAAAGAAATCTTGATGCAACATCATATTCTTCCAACAGATAAGACACATATGCCAATGGCGGTAAATCAAGGAGCTGTAATGGGGATCAATGATGCGTTCATGGTAGCTACATGGTTAACGGTAGGCGCGTTTATGTTGTCGTTCTTCATTCGGCGGACTTCACCAAAAGAGGACACGATAACAAATCGTATTAAAAAATCTAATAAAGAGCCGGCGCTGCAGTAAAATAATGTAAATACATGGTAGGTATCATGCTCTTATAGATGACACATGGAATGCCGCATTTGGATAGTATTCGGCACATTTGGAGCGTGTAATAAAACTAATATTAATTTAAAACAATCAATCTCACCTCTACCTTGACAGGGGAGAGGTCGCTGGTTCGAACCCAGTCGGAATCATACTAGCAAAAAAACGCAATATGACGGCGTTTATAAACTAATATCTAACATAGCTCTTTGTGAAGTGTTGAGATAGTTTTAGCTGAAGTGTTGCGTTTTTTCCCGTTTCACGGCTTCTTTTGTACACGTTATCAATACGTGATGAAAGGGGCTTTTTTCGTGTGGCTTTAAAAGGTTTTATTAGAGGTTCATTGCAATTATCTTGAATTCTTTGCACCTGAACCTTACATCTTAGTAGATGTGCCAATTCATTAGGGGCTAATAGGAACGGCAACAGAGCAGAAAAGAAATTAACAACCTTAAAAATTGAATTTTAGCATTTTCAAAGGATGTAGTGTATCATGTAAGTAGAAGATTTGGAGTGAATGATCATGTCAGTAACAATAAAAGATGTCGCGAAACTCGCAAATGTAGCACCTTCAACAGTATCAAGGGTAATTGCAAACAGCCCGCGTATTAGCGAACGGACGAAAAAACGGGTAAGAGAGGCAATGGAGTATCTGGGATATCATCCGAATTTTAATGCCAGAAGCCTTGCAAACAAAAACACTCAGGCAATTGGTCTTGTGATGCCGAGTTCGGCCGATAAAGCATTTCAAAACCCGTTCTTCCCTGAAGTCATTAGAGGAATCAGCACAAAGGCACATGAAAAGAATTTTGCTATTTATATGTCAACAGGGCAGACCGAACAAGAAATCTATGACGGTGTCGTCGCAATGATTCATGGAAGACGTGTTGACGGTATCCTGCTTCTCTATTCGCGGGTTGGTGACAGGATTATATCCTTGCTGCAAGAGAAGAAGTTTCCGTTTTCAGTGATCGGCAAGCCGTCCAAGGGCGCGGAGCAGATTACTCATGTGGATAACGACAATTTCAAAGCTGGGATGGAAGCGACTGATTATCTCATCCAACTTGGCCATGAACGCATCGCCTTTGTCGGCGGAAGTTTAGACCTTGTTGTTACCATTGATCGGATGCTCGGTTATAAGAAGGCATTAGGAGATGCGGATATTCTATACCGGGATGATTACATCGTCCAAGAAGAATTTCTGAAGGAAGGCGGAAGAGAAGCAATCATGGGTCTCATGTCATTGCAAACTCCACCGACAGCACTTATAGTAACGGATGATTTAATGTCCTTCGGCATCATGGGCAGCATCGACGAAATGGGCCTTTCCGTCCCTGAGGATATTTCAATCGTCAGCTTTAACAATTTGATGCTGGGCGAATTTGCTAAACCGCCATTGACTTCAATAGATATCGATATTTTTAAACTCGGTTATCAAGCGGCTGGGTGTCTATTGGATCAAATTGAAAATTCGGACCAAGAGGCAAAACGGGTAATTGTCCCGCATAAATTGATTAAGCGGCAGACATGTCAACGTCTGTGAATTGCTTGAATCAAGACTAATTAAGAAACTAAAGCTTTTGGAGATGTTGACAAAATGGGGTGAGAGTAAAACTCTCACCCCGTTTTGTTGTAACTACCTATTTTCTATATAAGTTGAATGATTCTGGTGCAGAAAGCATTTGATAGAGATGTAGAGCCTACAAGGCCTGCGCTATTCCAGATTATCATGTAATAGTATCAGTATGTCCAAAATTTAGAGATTGATTGCAAT
The DNA here is from genome assembly GCF_042649685.1 of Bacillus songklensis. Classification (NCBI taxonomy): domain Bacteria; kingdom Bacillati; phylum Bacillota; class Bacilli; order Caryophanales; family Bacillaceae; genus Bacillus; species Bacillus songklensis. Next base: position 13,996 of record NZ_JBHRZT010000032.1, read on the forward strand.
TATCTTGAAGTTTTTGCACCAGAACAGAATAGAAAATCCCTCTGTTGAAAGGAGCAACAAAGGGACTTTCTACTATTACAGAACTTTGAGCGGGAATTGTTAATGTTATTTGCTTGTGAGCTTTCTTTATTTTTACTTTATTTGTTTCGTAAAGAACTTTCTTTACATCTACATCTTCAAGACTCACGCTTACAGGCTGTTCTGATAAGTTATGGAGAACAATATTTGATTGGTTCTCATAACTGCGCTCAAAAGCCAAAATATGTTCGTTATTTGTTTCGATAGGCTTGATGTCACCTTTCATTAAGACATCATTGGTTTGGCGAAGATGAGAAAGATTGCGGTAATGATTCAGTAAGGAATTTCGCTCTTCATTTTGTTCTTCAACGGATCCCCCGGCTTCATCGTATTTAGATTCAATCCAGGTTGTTTGCTCAGCTGTCTTGTGCGGTGCCCAGACAAGCGGTTCACGGATATGTTCATCAGGCTTGTCGCCTTTCATGCCGATTTCTTCTCCGTAATAAATGAACGGGTTACCGGCCAATGTCATCAAGATGGAGGCTGCAAGCTTTGCCTTTGCTGTATCTCCTTCGAATTCTGACATAATGCGTGTGTCATCATGATTGCGTAAAAATGCCGCATCCAGTGCACCCCGGCCTGAAATTTGCTCATAATACTCATTCATTTCGCTCTGAGCTCCTGCAATGTCAAGATTTTCACCGTGCAAGACCGATTCAACAATCTTTTCTGAGAGATCAAAGTTAAATAAGGAGTTCATTCCTTTATAGTAAGGAGCAACTGTTTCTTTCTCATCCCATACCTCTCCTACAAGATAAGCACTTGGGTTAACTTCACGGACCGCTTTTTCAAAATCTACCCACCATCTCTATTATGCTAACGTTTGCGCAACTAAACGACAATACGAATAAATACCCATTTGAAAAACGGGACTTTTTCGACCCTCATAAAGAAAGACCTTTATATCAAGGACTGAAGGGTAGAGAACAGTTTCATTTTATATTTGCCATAAAAAATTAATATTAAATTTTTACAATTTTTAAAATCGCAACTCTAAAATCCGGAAACAGTTAAATAAACTAAAACAGGCGGCCATATATATTAGCAGTTCCTTCTTATTGCGGCTGTACAATAACACTGTTTTAGCTGTTTTTGAACTTTAACAATCCCTCTTATTAACTGTTTGCTCATATTTTATAGAATGACCATTTGTAAAATATGACGAAAAAAGATAGAATAAAGCTTAGTATTTTATAAGAATTTGTGTAACCGTTTGTATCTATATAGATCGATTTAGAAAATTCGACCTGACCAAAGAACGGCCATGCCAAATTTTCTAGACCTAAGCGGCTGGCACCCCCCTTGCGGGGTTGGCGCCAACCGCATAGGTGAACCCTTGAGGGTGAATTCAAGTTGTCTGGATTACCGATTGTGATGCCTCTTGATTGAATGAAGATGTGTCGAGTTATTAAGTGGAATATATATATAAAGTCTGTCTTCACTGCTGAAAATGAAATTCGCTTTTTAGAATAATATAATCTTGTCTATTATTCGTTTACTTAATAAAGGGAGTGGAAAAAAATGAACAAGCAAAAAATGCAAGTAATATTTCTTTTGTTTGTCACCATGTTTGTACTAGGTGGCCTTGCTAACACAAAAGGGATTATTCTTGAGCAAGTAAAGGGAGACATCGGACTAAGCTTAAGCCAAATTGGTCTCGTCCTGTTTGTTTTCCAATGGGGTTTTGTTATTGCGAGTATGGTAACGGGATACCTAACCGATAAAAAAGGGCTTCGTTTTATGATGCTGGTAGGTGCCGTGAGCATGACAGCCGGTTTGCTTTTGACTGGTTTTGCAGGAAGTGCTTTATTCTTTTTAGGTTTTTATTCAATTGTTGGCCTTGGCATTGGCTCTATGACGGTTTCCATTAATGCCATCATTCCTGCTTTATATAAGGAAAGTGCCGGATCGATGTTTAATATTGCCAACGGCATTTTTGGCCTTGGAATGATTTTTATGCCAATCATTATGAATATGATGTTTGACCACAGTTTAACATGGCGTTACTTCTATATTGGACTGGCTGTGATTATTGCATTGACAATGGTGGTTATTGTTTTCTCTAGTTTGCCAAAACCTCCAGCGGAAGAATTGAACATTAAGGATTTTTTAGGAACGATTAAAAATAAAGAGTTTTTACTTATTGTTTTATTCTTGATGTTTTATGTGTCAACGGAAAACGCATTTATGAATTTCTTCCCAATTTATTATACATCTTTGGATATTGCTAATATGTCGTTAGAAGAAAAGCGTGAAATTGCAGCTTATGTGATTGCAAGTTTTTCTGTATTGTTTACAATTGGCCGTTTTGCAGGGGGATTTATAAATTATAGGTTAGGAGAGAAAAAGACGCTTGTGCTCTTTTCTATTCTTTCTGTTATCGCGCTAATTGCCAGTAAACTACTTGCAGCTCAATGGGTATACTTATTTATGTCTGTAGGATTGGCATTTTCTGTTTTGTTTCCAACGGCTACGGCTATTGGTACCAAAACGACAGACAAAGGTGGTTCTGCCTTGGGTTTTGTATATGTAGCAGCTGGTATTGGGGGAGCAATGGCAGGCTGGCTTGTTGGAATTCTTTCTGATATTTTAGGGCCTTCTGTTGGCTTCAATATCCCAATTATATTTGTTGTCATTATGCTCATTATTGCATTATTGATTAAAGGGGAAAAGCCGAAGGAAAAGGGATCGGATATAGGAGAGGTTGCGTAAAAGGCTCGGGTTTTCGAGTCTTTTTATTTCGCCTTTTATTCAAGGATGATATCGGCTTATGGAGTACTTATATTCCACCGTAAAACGAACAGGGGAGACAACTGTTCCGCGAAGGAGGGGAGGAAATTACAGCCAAAGCATATACAAATATGAATATTACCCGCTTTGGTGCAAACTTTTAGACTATGAAGCAAGTAATCTGTATCAATAATCTTATCAGCCGGGTGTCCGCTTTCCGTCAATTCTTCAATTTCAGGTCCTAAATAAAGATCTGTCTGCCAGTATCCATCCGGCAAATCAACCTCAATCGTATACGTACCTGGGCCATAAACCTTTGTGACATTATCGTAGCTAGTCTGACCCTCATATGGTTTGCCGTCTTCTTGAGGTACTGTTCCTTCAGGATGACATAGCTTGTAAAACTAATCTCGACCGGCTCCATGCCTTCAGGAACCTTAAACGTAGCTGTTTCATTGTTAATGCTGGAATTAAAAAATTGATCGAGCGGACGCTGAGGGTCAACATGTTCGTTCAATTCGATATTTTCTTTTACCGTGATGGACTCGCTCCACAACTCTCCCGTTCCCGGGTGGTTAGGACGCTGATAGGCTTTAAACATATAATTGCCAGCCAGAAGTCGATCTGGTGCATAAATCAGTTCCCGCGTTTCGCCAGTTGTTAACGCGTTAACAATTCCAGTGGAAACAACCTCACCATCTTTTGGATTGCCTTTTGCCGACCCAAAAACCTCATACGTCACTTCCCCCTTCATGGCTCTAGAATCCTCACCATTTTTTATCGTCGCAAAAATGCCATCGGAATTTACATTTTCTGTGATAAATGATAATGAGCTTCTATCCCATGCTGATGGCTCTTGTGCTCCGGGTTGTTTTTGTCCCTTTTGGAGATTAGCTTTTTCAGTTTGCTCATGCTTTGTTGATCAGCCAATGTTGTATGTGCAGGTTGCACAAATTGAATTGCCAGCAATGATGCAGTTATGATACCTGTAGAAATTTTGTTTCCCTTTTTCAGATTGCTCCCTCATTTCTATGATTTTAAGCAGATTGTAAGGATAATTTTCATGTTCATCATTCTATAATGGCAGTGGATAGAGCGCATTCTTAAGAATGAATGCCGCACTCCTTAATGCAGAGAGTGGAACCATTTGTTAACCAACTCCTCCATTTTTTGCGCAAACGTTTGCTCTAACCTACTTATGGATAAATTTAAAAGATTTTTTCATCGGAGTCAATTGTACAAAAAGAAGACAGGTTATCATTTGAAATGAGTTAAATCCTTTCAAAACATGGGATGTAATCGTTTTATTGAATGAAAAAGGAAAATAAAAAAACCAACTATTCTACTACTCAAAAATCAAAGGATCATCTTTTTTTAATTCACCTTCTTAGTATTCGTATTCAAAAGAAAAAAGGCTCTATGTTCTTTTGAATGTTTTTGTGCTGGAATCTATTTTTATGTTACAAAAACAGTTAAAAAGTCAGGATTTTTTAACTAGATAAGAATATAATATGCAATAAACTAGATAGAACGTTTCATTTTTACGTCTCGGTTGAAAGTGCTTTCGATAAAAAAGAAAGCGCTTTCATCTTTGTCCTATCAATGTCGATAGGTATTATTCCTTACCTTCTCCACTCCAGGAAATCTCGTTGACAGAGTATTTTCTCGTTCGGTATAGTTGCCCTGTGTTTATCAAAATTTTATACGAGGTGAAAACATGAACTTATCGAAAAAGTCATTACGAGTTTTAGCGAGTCTTTCACTTGCAGCCACTGTCGGTTTGACTACAACAGCTCCTAATGTTCTGGCAGCTGTTACTCAACCCGAGGCAGACACTCCTTTAGTGAAAGAAAATCTTCAAAAGCTTTCTGTTCAAGGATTTGAGGAGCTTCCAAATGGTGTCAAGTTAGACTTAGGAACAAATGAAGCCTATATCCGTCTATTTGACAAAGATCTAGTAAAAGTTTCGATAGTAAAAAAAGGTGAGAAAGAATTTGAATCAAGAGGAATTGCCAAAAAAGCGTCCGAATGGAAAACTCCGGCCTTTAGTGCAAACGTTAGCGCAGATACATACACGTTAAAAACAGATGAAATCACGGTTGAAATTAAAATGAAACCATTTGGTGTACGCTTCCTTGACAAGCAAGGAAATGTCATCAATGAGGATTATGTAAATCAAGATCAAACATCCGGCTATGAGAACGGAAAACCTTATGTATTCAAGAAAACAGATAAAAATGAAGCTTTCTACGGCTTCGGTGAGCAAGCTGGATTGGAGTTCAACAAACGCGGTGACAGCATCGGTATGTGGAATACAGATGCGTACTCCTATACGAAAGATACAAAATATGTATATACAACAATCCCATTCTTTATCGGTTTAAAAGATCAAAAAGCATATGGTATTTTCTTTGATAACACACACCGTTCATATTATGAAATGGCCAGCGAATCTGATGATTACTACTATTTCTATGCAAACGGCGGCAAGTTAACTTATTACTTTGCATATGGTCCTGAAATCAGCGATGTTGTTGACCGCTATACGGATTTAACAGGTAAAATGGAGGCTCCTCCAGAGTGGTCATTAGGTTTACACCAAAGTAAATGGGAATACACAGCAGATGAAATCGTAAATGTGGCTAAAACATACCGTGAAAAACAAATTCCATTAGACACAATGCATTTCGACATCGACTATATGGATGGCTACCGTGTATTTACATGGAACGAAAAATACAAAGACGCATTAAAACAATTAAAATCAATGCCTGGATTCCATGCGATTGCGATTAACGATCCGGCTGTGAAAAAAGATGAAAACTATCGCATGTATCAAGAAGGTACTAAGAATGACTACTGGGCGAAAAACGCAGACGGCACTCCGTTCATTGGTCCGGTATGGCCTGGGGATTCTGCTTTCCCAGACTTCTCTAAACAAGAAGTTCGCGATTGGTGGGCTAAAAACCATGATACGTTACTCAATGAAGGTATTGACGGTATCTGGAATGATATGAATGAACCTGCTGTATTTATCGACACCGACACCATGCATCATACAATGCCTTTAGATGCCTACTTCGGATCGGATGATAACAAAATCATGCATACTGAGTACCATAACTTATACGGCCATGATGAGGCAGATGCGACTCACCAAGCATTTAAAGAGCACAAACCTGGCACTCGTCCGTTTGTATTAACGCGTGACATGTATGCAGGTACACAGCGCTGGGCTGCATTATGGACAGGCGACACTGTATCGAACTGGGAACACTTGCAAATGTCACTACCTATGATCTCAAATGCGGGACTATCAGGTGTATCATTCGTTGGTACAGATATTGGCGGCTTTGCTAAGCGACCAGATGCAGAACTATTTGCTCGCTGGATTGAAGTAGGCGCATTCTATCCATTCTCTCGTATCCATTATGATAGCGATGCAAAATCTGAAATCAAGCAAGGGCAAGAACCCTGGGCATTCGGTCCAGAAGTTGAAAAAATCAGCAAGAAGTATATTGAAATGCGTTATCAATTACTTCCTTACTTATACAATGAGTTCAAGGAAGCAACAGACAGCGGTAAACCGGTCCAACAACCGCTTGTATATCAATTCCAAGATGATGAAAAAACGTATGACATCAACGACCAATACATGTTCGGTGATTCTATGATGCTTGCTCCGGTTGTAAAACAAGGTCAAACTTCACGTCAAGTTTACTTACCAAAAGATGTGAATTGGACAGATTACTGGACTGGCAAAGAATATACAGGTGGACAAACTCTTACTGTAGACGCACCGCTTGGTCACTTACCAATTTTCGTGAAAAAGGAATCAATTATTCCAACTCGTGAAGTACAACAATATACAAATGAAAAACCATTAACAAACCTTGTCTTAGATACGTATCTGGACGAAAAAGCTTCATATACATTCTATGAAGATGACGGTGCAACAGAAGATTACAAAAAAGGTGAATACAACTTAACGAAGTTCGATGTAACACGTAAACCAAACGCTATTACATTCAATCAAAAACAACAAATTCGCAGCTACCAAGATTCTAAGTTGCAGCAATATACGTTGAAATTAAATAACGTAGAAAAACCATCTAAAGTTCAAGCTGGTAACAACAAGTATCAAGGGGTTGGTTCACTGGCAGAAACTCAAGGTAAAACAAATACATTCTTCTACGACGCAAACACAAAAGTGCTTTATGTAAGCATTCCGGCAGATGAGAAGAAAGAAGTTCGAATTCGTTAAGTTAGACATGAAACAGTATAAAGAAGGGACTAGCATTGTTGCTAGTTCCTTCTTTTCAAATAAGCAAGTTGTTTCTCAGTAAGGAGTGAGATTTTTGTGTTATACAACAAGAAAATTCTATTATTATTGCTTTCTCTTTTGTTGTTGTTGATGACAGTAGTTATTGCAGAACGCTTCTCTCCTTCTTCCAAAGAGGAAACAACAGAAGAAGAGACAAAGGCTCCTCTCAAGCAGAAAAAAATTATTCAACATATAGAAACCGATAAAGCTTCCTATAAACCCGGTGAAATGGTCTATTTCACAACTCAATTACCAGATTCATATTCAACGGGAACCTTAAAAATCACATACTATCATTTAAATGATGTCATTTCTCAGCAAAAGTTGAAGATAACAAAAAATGAGGTACATTGGACATGGCAGCCACCAAAAGAAGATTTCAAAGGATATTTAGTTCGTGTACAGTTTGAATCTGAAACCGAACAAGACCGTCAAACCATTGCAGTAGACGTTTCAAGCGATTGGTCCAAATTCCCGCGATATGGATTTTTATCAAAGTTTCATGATATGTCCAACGAAGACATGGAGTCTGTTATTTCTGGGCTGAATCGTTATCACATTAATGGATTGCAATTTTATGATTGGCATTATAAACATCATCAACCTATTAAATTAGAAAACAATGAGCCTGCAGCCCATTGGGAGGACATTTCCAATCGCCCTACCTCGCTGCAGACGATTAAAACATATATCGATTTAGCCCACGAACGAAACATGAAAACGATGGCGTATAACCTCTTATACGGCGCTATTGCGGAAGCTGAAAAAGATGGCGTCAAAACAGAATGGCGTTTATTCAAAGATCGGCAGAAAAATGCTCACGACTACCATCCTTTACCTGATGAGTGGAAAAGTGACGTGTTTCTAGTCAATCCGGCTCATGCTGAATGGCAAACATATTTAATTAATCAACAAAAAAAAGTGTACGAGTCTCTTCCTTTTGACGGCTGGCATATTGATCAACTTGGTCCACGAGGAAATGTGTATGACTATAATGGGAATCCAGTAGCATTGGACGAGTCCTTCCAATCGTTTATAGCAAATGCAAAAACAAAGATGCCGGATAAACGTTTAGTCATGAATGCCGTAAACCAATATGGACAAAAACAACTTGGTGAATCTCCTGTTGATTTCTTATATACGGAAGTATGGGATTCATACAAATATTATAGCGATTTAAAACGTATCATTGATGAGAACAATCAATACTCAAAAGGAAAATATAACACGGTCTTAGCCGCTTATATGAATTATGAGTTTTCCAATCAGCCGGGAACATTTAACACACCTGGTGTTTTACTAGCGAACAGCGTGATCTTCGCTTCTGGGGGCGCTCACTTAGAGCTGGGTGAACACATGCTGTCAAAAGAATATTTTCCACATGAAAATTTAAAGATGAATAAATCTTTGCAAAGCAGGCTCTTACATTATTATGATTTTCTTGTCGCTTATGAAAACTTGCTTCGCGATAACCTACAAGAGGTGCCGATTACTGTTCGTTCGTCTGATTGGGTGCACTTCTCTTCTCAACCAGAGCAAGGAAAAATATGGAGTTTCGCGAAACAAAAAGCGAATAAAAAAGTCATTCACTTTATTAACTTCTTCGATGCCACAACGCTAGAGTGGCGTGATACAAACGCAAATCAAACAGAGCCTCAAGACCGTAAGCAGTTAACCGTTCAGCTTGAAGAGGATCGACCCATTAAAAAAGTTTGGGTGGCTTCGCCAGACAAGCATAACGGTGTTCCGATATCTCTTAACTTTAAACAGGAAAATAATAATGTCACCTTCACACTCCCTAGTCTTAAATACTGGGATATGGTCGTGATCGAGTATGAACAATTAATTAAATAGAAAAGGATTAAAGAATAGATGAAGAATGTGTGGGCAGTTGTAGGACTTAGTTTATTGTTAGTGGGATGTGGAAATGACAAAGTGAATGTGGATAAAGTTAAAGGAACGCAAATATCAAAAGAACAATCAGCAAAAGAGCAGGAAGAGGAAAAAGAAGAAATAAAGGTAGAGGATTTAGTTTATAAAATAAAGGATTCAAGAACAGACCAAGTAATAAAAGAATATCAGCCTCTACATTTTAAGAATAAAGAAGTGTATGAAAAAGAAATCAAACAGTTAGCTAGAGAAATGGCTAAGGAAATTGATATACCCGTGCAAAATATGAAGATAGATGCAAATGGAAACGTAATAGACGGGACAAAAAGAATTGTTTTAAAAGAAGAAGAGTTAGTGGAAAATTCAAAAAATTTAAAGACGGATCAGCTAGATGTAAATGCCCCAATCTATGAAACGGCACCAAATGTAACACCAGAAAGTGTAAAAGGAATCAATGAAGTTGTAATTGCTTCTTATTCAACGACATTTAACAAAAAATATACGGGAAGAAGCCGAAACATAGAGTTATCTGTTCAAGCGATAAATAATGTAGTACTGGGTTCCGGAGATTACTTTTCATATAACCAAACAGTAGGTCCTAGGACTGCTGAAAGAGGGCTCCTGAAATTGTAAATAGAGAGTTAATAATGGGAATAGGAGGAGGAATTTGCCAAACTTCTTCGACATTGTTTAATGCTGTGGACAAAATAGGTGTAACGATTGTTGCAAAAGTATCCCATTCGAAAGAAGTAGGATATGTCCCAAAAGGAAGAGACGCAACGGTGTCTTGGGGTGGGTCAGATTTTAAATTTATGAATAACAAGGGATATCCAATTATTATAAAAGCATACGAGGAAAAGAATCGAGGATTATTAAGGGTAGAAGTAAGGACGGCACAAAGGTATTTGCAATATTAAGGTCTGTTCAACTTTTGAAACGGAAAATTTCAAACTGAAATCATAGTGTTAGACATTGTCAAAAATTATTGAATACAGTGGGAGTGTTTTTGAATGAAAAAATGGTTAGTTTCCCTTGGAATGGCAGCTGGAGTTCTTTCTCTTTCTGCTTGTAATTCGGGTTCGGGTGCCAATTCAGATAGAATTGTTCAATCCAAAGCAGGTGAAATTACCAAGGAAGAGTTTTACAACGAATTAAAAACTCAGGCTGGTGACAAAGTTTTAAAACAAATGGTTGATACGATGCTTCTTGAAAAAGAATATAAAGTGACGGATAAAGAGATTGATGCGAAAATCAAGGATTATGAGAAGCAGTTCGGTGGTAAAGATGGCTTAAAGCAGGCTCTTGAGCAAAAAGGAATTAAAGATGAAAAAGTATTTAAAAAGCTTGTTAAACAAGAGCTGTTGGCTGAAAAAGCTGCAACAGACGGAGTTAAAGTTTCCGAAGAAGACGTGAAAAAAGAATTCGAGGATAAGTATAAAGTAGAAATTAAAGCGAGTCACATTCTTGTTAAGGACGAAAAAACGGCGAAAGAAGTGAAGTCAAGGCTTGATAAGGGTGAGGACTTTACTAAACTCGCTAAAGAATATTCAATCGACCCTGGTTCGAAAGTCAAAGGCGGCGACCTTGGGTACTTTATAAAAGGGAACATGGTTCCTGAATTCGATAACGTTGTATTTTCACTTGAAGTCAATAAAGTCAGTGACCCTGTGAAAACACAATACGGTTATCACATTATTAAAGTAACAGATAAGAAAACAAACAAGTTCGAAGACAAGAAAGATGGAATTGAAAAAGAACTGAAATTTAAAAAAGCCAAGCCAATTAACGAAGTGATTTCCAAGCTTCAAAAAGAAGCTGACATTAACATCAAAGATAAAGAGTTAGAAGATGCATTAAAAAATTCGCAAAACACTGGAATGGAATAAAATAAAAACCGTGCTCTGGCAGTGAACTCACCCCCGAATATTGGATAGGGAAAAAATCCACTATTCGGGAGGTTCTGCCATTCGCTAGGTTTCTAAATCTGAGAAACTAATAAAGCAGATAATGTATTCCCCTTTTTTTGATGTGTTTCTTCTATTATATATGTCGATTTTTGCAATGTTTCTTCATATGTTTAGAAATGGCCTATAAAAAAGGTAGAGTAAATTTATTTTTTTGCAATTTTATTTTTCTATCCAGGAGGATTTTTTTAAGATTGGTTTAGCCGTTTCATTGAGTGTGTTGCTTTTCCTTACCGGATTTGTTATTTCTGAATCTAACAAACGAGGGGAATGGAGGTTATCTTTCGTTAGTAAAGACGAAAATTTCCAATGTGGTTATTTTTAATATGCGAGCATTTTTCTAGTAGTTGATGTACCTCTTTATCTTTCCAGAACTGCTTAAAGCCAAGAATAGATGCTTTTGCTATCATAATTTTATCTAAATTAAATATGCAGACTTATGTCATAAGTAATCATATTTTGTAACGTTATGATATCTTTTGCAGAAACTATTTTTATTTTGTCTCCTCTTGTTCATAATGTTTATCAAATATTGAACTACTAAATATACTAATGACTGGAAAATTTCTGTGAGGGAGAAAAAAACAATGGTAATAGTAGTAGAGGCAGTAGATCAACAGGGAGATTTACAAAATTACATTCAGCGTGTCACAAAACTCATCGCTAAAGGAAAATCTACGCGTTTTTCTTGGTATAAAGGGTATAAACTTCACCTTTGTATGAGCACAGAGGGAGTGGTCTTGTCTTATGCATTCGTCTCTGCCAACCGATACGACAGCATCATTGCCCCGACCGTGTTATTGGCGTAGAAGGAGCTAGATTTGGATATCGCGTTTGTTCTCGGAGATGCAGCCTATGACAGTAAAGATGTGCGCAAAGCTGCAGGACGATTAGGCTCCTACATGATTACGCCCATTAACAAACGGAACGAGGCGAGAAAAGACGTGTACGCCCGTGTGATGCCAGCTTTTCTAGAAACAGCATTAGGAGACCTGCTTTTTGATCAGCGCAACAAGGTGGAGCGCCTTTTTCATATTCTGAAAGATAAAGGATTGGAGAACCCACGGATGTTTGGAATGTCATTAGTGATGATGCCAATCTTTACTGCAGGGTTAAACGAATTGGCACTTAGTTTAAACAAGTATGGAACAGCCATGGTAAACACATTAAGAATGATCGCAGGTGCTGTTGGGATGGCATTTTTTGTATCAATCATGACAAATAGGGGAGCGAAGCACGTAAAAGAAATCTTGATGCAACATCATATTCTTCCAACAGATAAGACACATATGCCAATGGCGGTAAATCAAGGAGCTGTAATGGGGATCAATGATGCGTTCATGGTAGCTACATGGTTAACGGTAGGCGCGTTTATGTTGTCGTTCTTCATTCGGCGGACTTCACCAAAAGAGGATACGATAACAAATCGTGTGAAAAAATCCAGCAAAGAACCGGTGCTGCAGTAAAGTAATGTAAATACATGGTAAATGCCATGATCTTATCATCACTACTTCGATATGTACCATTAGCCCATTTCATTCATATAATGCCAAAAGGGGATTTGAGCTAAGAAAAAATCATTTGCCTATAGATACTCGACAACGATTATTGATACCACCTTAGAGAAGCGCCCGGAAATGATCATTCATCTGTACCACGCCACCCTGCCGCGAAATCCGAAGCTCCTGCCAAATATAAGGGAGATTAACACATCCAATTAAACAGGGAGAGGATGTCTATGAAATTCACGGTACAGTATATACCACTGAGCAAGATCAAACCTGATTTACCGTCGAAAATGACGGAGCATATTAAGAAACTTCAAAGTTTGCTGTGGGACTGCATGTATATTTTGGTTGTCAAAAAAAATAGGAAAGACGGCAGCTTTACCATCGTGAGCGGACTCGAGCGATTCGAGTACCTTCGAAAACATACAAAAAATATATACGCACCTTGTATTGTCGATGACAGCACTTCCTCCGGAATTAAATCGTGGATTCAGCGTTTACGCAACAAGCAGCCTCTGGATGATTTTCCAATGATGCCGACAAGCTGGTCCATCGTTCGTTCCTTTTTAAAGCAAGAGCCCCGTTTTAGCAATTTATCCCGATCCCAACAAATAAAAGTGCTGCTTCTAGGGGTGCGATACAGGAAAACGGTGATTTTATCCATGAAAACGATGGTTAATCAAATTCTGAGAAATCATGATTAATTCGTTCCTGCAAGAGCGGTCATGTAATTACTGGAAAGACAACACAATAGGAAACCAGCAAAGGTCATCATTGAAATGGCAAAAAAGTATTATATTACTCAGATTTTATTAGGGCAATCGGCACGAACAAGATGGGAAGAGATACGTAGAGGCTCGATTGTAAATGCCATTATGAGAGAAACCTCAAATATTGATATCCATATTGTTGCAGACAGCAGAAAATAAAAGGGGTTCTAATCATCATGAAAGTAAAATTGAATGAAGTTCCATTAAGAGCGATTGTTAAATAATTAATGAGCTCACCCAAGCAGGTTAGAGATGAGTTCTTTGAGTTCGGGCAGACTTCACCTGTTGGTGAACCTGCCCTTTTCTGACTAATAGGTGATTCCTTTACTATTTGTAAATATTAAACCAGCCTTTACGCTTAAACCACCGAAGCATGCCTATAGCAACCGCAGCCATCAACCCTAATATTACGAAATAGCCATATCTCCATTGAAGTTCCGGCATATGTTCAAAGTTCATGCCATATACTCCCGAAATAAAGGTCAATGGAATAAAAATGGATGAAATAATGGTTAAAGTCGTCATAATAGCATTCATACGATTAGAGTTAAGGGAGAGATAATTGTCCCGCATATCTGATGTCATATCTCGATTAGATTCCACGATTTCGGTGAGTTTAAGCAGATGATCGTATACATCTGTAAAATAAGATTTTTGATCTTTGACAATGTTTAAACGTTCCGAATTTAATATCCGATAAAGTAAATCACGCATGGGGATAATAGTCCGCCTCAATTTCAGTAATTCTCCTCGAATAGTAAACACTTCGCCTATTAATGTTCTAATGGATTGATGATGTTCATTACTTGCAATTTGGTTCAGCCCATCTTCAATTTGATACAAACTAGGGAAGTATTCATCCACTAACGTATCTATTAGCATATAAGCAACATGTTTGGGTCCCTTGTCCCACAGAGGTTCATTAGAGATTAACTGTTGCCAAACGGTTTCAACACCTTTTAAGTGCTTAAAATGAAATGTAACAATATAATTTTCTCCTACAAACAAATCGAGTTCCTCAGAATCTAACGTTTTCTGATTCAAAGCATGAAGAACAAAAAAACTATATCCTTCATAGTAATCAAGCTTAGAACGCTGTAAGAAATGAAAGCAGTCTTCAATAGCCAGGGGATGAAAATGAAAATACTGTTCCAACATCGTGGCTTCCTGTTCAGTGGGAGCATCAAAATCGACCCAATACCAGTCAATGTTTGAATCGGATAATTGTTCAAGAGGCACATTATGTAATCGTTTTAATTCTTTTGTAATAGCTAAAGTTCGGATCATCCTTATCCTTCCTTACGAACCATAGGGGGTGATTAACTATAGGATGTCAAAATTTAACGATGCTATACTCATATTGAACACATAGAACAACATTTTAACTAATGATTAAACAGAAAAATGGCAAGTAATGTAATGATGATTAAGTCGTGTTGATGGATAACCTTATTTAACTTAAAGAGGATGACTCAAAAGGGATAAAAAGACATCCCTTTTGAGTCATCCTCCCGAAAGGCCCCGTCATGAAAATCCAGCAAAATCAGAGGATTCCGTGACGGGTCCTTTCAGTAACAATCAACTTTTGTCATTGATTGGAGACTTATGGGACAGCCTCTTCCGTTTGAATGCTTTTTATGCATGTTCTAATGTTATGCCTAGTTTTTGGGCTGCATAACGTGTTGTACTGGCTTCCATTTTTACTGCTCCTTTCATTTCTCTTCTATAATCTTAGATTGCTCTTGTTGTACGAAAGATATTTAAAAATAAAGCTCTCTAAGAATATTGAGTTGATTTCGAAGAGCTGGGAAACCTGTGGTAAAGGTTCTTCGTTATCTATCTTTTCCTTTCATGAATATATTGGTGTTAGCGGAAAGGGAATTACTATGAAAGTTAAAAAGCAGGAGAGGCTGCTGTTTTCAGGAAACAGAACATGATCTAATGAATTGCAAAATGAAAAATATTGTCTCGGAAATGAATGTTTAAAACAAAAAAGTGTATAGGTGCCATCTTGCTGAATGTTTTGATGAATTGAGGGAACGATTTATAATAAACTGTTTGTTTATTTGAGATGAATCTTCTATAAATTAAGAAGAGAACTCTGCATCCCTAACCCGACAGCTAACTTTATTGACAACGGAAAACTCCCGTGGCATTTATAAAAATGATGGGAGTTTTCATGGGACTGACTCAATAAGTGCAAACATAATGGCACACAATCTTCTCCTATGGTGAGTAAATATAAAAAATACATCATGATTATCCTTTGAACGCTGTGAAAAAGTGAAAAATATCGTACAAGCTGTTAAAAGCTTTGTCCACATTCTTGTATACATTAAAGCCCGTTTAGCTTGGAGTTTTAGGCAGGATGTTCAATCGCATCGATCAGCTTTTCTGCCGTGCTTTTGCTGGACTGAGGGTTTTGTCCGGTTACTAAGTTTCCATCACGTACCGAAAAGTCTGCCCATTTCTCTCCGGAAACGAAATCCGCTCCTCTTAAACGCAGTGTTGATTCAAGCAAAAACGGCATATGCTCGTCCAATTTCATTTCGCTTTCTTCTTCATCTGTAAAAGCTGTTACTTTTTTGCCTTTCACGAGCGGGGTTCCATCTTTGTAAGTAACATTGACGAGCCCGGCCGGTCCATGACAAACCGCGCCAATTACCTTGCCATCTTCAGCAAACTGCTGCAATACGTGCAGTAATATTTCATTATCCGGAAAATCAAACATCGTCCCATGGCCTCCCGGAAGGAAAATCGCATCAAATCCTGTTGCATCATCCTTGCTGAGTTTAGCCGTATTTTTCAGTTCTTCTTCCGCAGTGACCCACGCGGGATTTTTTTCATCAATACTGTTCGGGTCAAGAGGAACTTCTCCTCCTTGCTACATGATTTACGCATAAGGCTTCGCCCATTTCCCTTACGGGCCCTTGCCGAAGCCTTATACGAGAACCTTTGTTAACTCATTCAAGATGAGAGAACAGAAAGGCGCGAATAGAAGAAAGCCCGGTGACAGAGGTTAAAAAATTTAAGTGGGACTTATATATTTATATTGCTTTCCAATAATTTGTTCAAGAAAATCAGACACCGCGGTATATGCACTAATTTTATTTTTGAGTTTTACGAACGAATGGCCTTCATCTTCGAAGCGAATATACGTAATTGGATGATCTCGTTCCTTTAATTTATTCACAATTTGCTCGGATTCTTCAATGGAAACACGCGAATCGTTCGCTCCATGGAGAACCATCAGCGGGGAGGTGATTCTATTCGCATGATTCAAAGGATCAACTCTATCAAAAAATTCTCCGTCTCTTTCAATTGTTCCATATTCAATCTCCCTATGCTTCCTGCGCCAGGGGCTTGTTGTTTTGAGGAAGGTTCTAAAGCTTGAAAATCCAGCGATATCAATGGCGGCAGACCAATAATTTGGATAGTGGCTAATGGCAGCAAGAACCATAAACCCCCCGTAGCTGCCTCCCATAATCGCTATCTTTTCAGGATCTATATTCCTATTTTCCTTTAGCCATTCAACTAAATAGACCAGATCCTTCACGGGGTCCAGTCTTTTCCGGACATCATCAAGATGGGTGTACGTTTTTCCATAACCAGTACTGCCTCGAACATTTGGTGTACACACCGCATAGCCGAGATTTAGGAAATATTGCAGGACCGGGTGGTAAACAGCACGAATTTGGCTCTCTGGTCCACCGTGAATATAAACGATAACAGGAAGTTTCCCGGAAGTATGTTTCGGCTTATAGTAAAAGGCGGGAACTTGAAGGTTGTCAAAAGATCGAAAGGATATAAGATCCGGCTCAATTAATGTATGCTCCAGAACCGGTGAGCGGGAAAAGTATGTAAGCCGTTCTGCTTGAATGGTCTTAAGATCAAGCTCCCATATATCAGGCGGATGTGCCGGGCCATTCAATACATAGGCTAGTTTTTGATTATCGGGCGAAAATTTGAGGTCCGATATTACTCCCATGGGTGTTTCCCACGTATAAAGGTAACTTCGATTCAAATCTAAAAATCCCCCCCTGGAAATTCCCCCTTCGTTTATCGTAAAAGCTAACTTATTTTTATCCTTATTCATTGCCAGCCCTTCAAAATCCCACTCTCCCAGCTCCAGCCTTGTGAAATTTCTTGTAGATAAATGAATAAGAGCGAGTCCAAAGAATTCCCGGTCTTTATTTGATAATAAATAAATATGATCTCCATCCTTATTAAAATGGGCATCTTTAAAGCTTGCTTCCCCTGTATGTTCTGTTACCCAGTTCAGGTCTCCTGTTGAAAGATAAAGTACACCCAAATCATTATCAAGGGGGGAATTGGTCCTTTGAACCAATAGTGATTTCCCACCAGGGGACCATTTAACAGCCGAAAATATCCCATCCTGGGAATATACGAGGCGAACATCCAATGTCTCCAAATTTTGAATGTAGATATCAAAAAAGGCTGGATTACGGCGATTGCTGGACCAGGCAATCCATTTTCCATCAGGAGAGCTTCCGCCGTACCGATGAATATGTTCTGGAGAGTTTGTCAGTGCAATCAGTTCACCATCCTTCTTTAGTAAGTACAATTGCTGCTTTTCATTTCCAGCAACATCCATCCCAATAATCAGATTGGGTGTGCCGTTTACATATTTAATAAAGGTTATTCCTTCCTTTATAAAGGAAGTTTGGGCAGGCCGCCCTTCACCTTCATTAAGTTCCCATACCTGTGGTAAACCAGTATAATCGGCAATAAAGCTTAGCCTATGACCAATTGGAGCGTAAACTGGATTTTTTACAGTATGAACATGCAAATAAGGCTCTATGCTAATTGCATCCATAAAAATGCCACCCCATTCATTTAAGAGATCTAAAAGCGTTCTCGACAAAAAAGAGAACGAAAAGAGGGAATCAAAATGAAGGTTTAATGAATAAATTGGAGAATATTTTGTTTTTATGTGCAAGGATGAAAAAGAAGGAATCATTCCCTACATGCCATTATATTTAGATAGATTTAGTATCATGCTCTTGGAGTTCGTATAGTTTTACGGACACATCTTAGTTAAGTCCTTACAATGCAGTCCAAGGAAGGATGGATCCGCATGGAACGTAAAAATCCATAGATAATCATTTCTCCATCCTATCTAGAGATGATGGACCATATTGTAATGGAATGATTGGAAGAAATGAAAGAGGCCGCTTCCATTTGAGAAACTATGCTGTGAATGATTAATAGGACAATGTTTTTAAAGAATAAAGCATAGAGAGAGACCGAACCCCTGACCTCTATGCCGCCGGAGATAGAGATTATTGCGGATAGGGTCGATATTCGTCTAATAATATACTTGAGTTTTTTCTACTATGACTATGGAAAGACATTGTTTTATATTTTTTTGATAGTTCGTCCAAGTCAAACTTGTCTATATCATCTATTTCCCACTGTTTCATATATGAGTTTTTCCCATCAGCCAGGATAATAGAATGAGGAAAATCTTTTAATAAAAAATTCCCATAAGTTTCAAATTCAGAGAAACTAAAAATATCTGTCTTATCAATATGATCTAGGATTACTTGATACCATGGTTTATTGAACCTCTTCTCTATTTTTTCCTTTAATAACCTTACTTTAGGTGAATGAAAAAGCATGTGATGAGAGATTAAAGACACTGGAGCAACAGCTTTATGTCCAAGCAGTAATTTTAATAATTTAAATATTGGTCGATGAGTCCCTTTTACATCTGGGCAATACAAAACTTCTTTATTATCAAAAATAAAAACATGAGGTTGCAAGAAAACGGTATCTGAGTCCAGCACTAAATAATAATTGTTTGAACATAAATGATCTCCGCTTAGTTTAATAAATTGCTGAAAAAGCCAACCAGACCTATTTTTGGGTTCATCATAAGTGATACCTTCCCATTTCCAGCCAGGAGGGACAGTGTAATCGATATCATGCTTTGTTATAGGAAGGATTGTATCTTCATCGATAAATTTACAGGAGTGATGTAAACAAAATTCTCTTATCAATTTATTATTGGGAGATACAATGTATATTTCATCTATTGGATGAAGAATTTTACTTCGAGCAGAATTAACAACATAAGGAAGGACATCTAAGTCCTTTTCTAATACAGGAATAACTAGATCAAGAGGCGTAGGATTAAACTCAAATAAAGAGTGGTCCAATTGATATAATTCAGGTGCCATTTTTACACTTCCTTTACCGATTATTACTACTTATATTAATCATCAAGGAAAGAACTGGAACGGTATTTGACTATTATATGCCCCCTATATTCATACTTTGTAGTAGTTGGAGCCGATGTTTTTGGTGTAATGAAGCTAACCGACAAAACCTGTTCGATAAAACGGTGCAAGCAGACCATTTCCAGCACTCCAATCATCCTGGATTTTAGTAGAATTGTTTTGGCTCCGTCAGTGAAAACATAGTGCCCCTCGGCATCTATTAATGATAGGCCCATTTGCGGGTTATTGGTGGAGCGATGCATCTTATTTTCAATTAAGTAGGTAAGCTTTCTAATTCAATAACAGGGGAATCACTGAAAATGACGGCATGCTCAAGGACGTTTTGCAGCTCCCTTATGTTGCCCGGCCAGGTGTACTCCAAAAAGTAGGATCGGATACCTTCCGCGAGTGAAAGCGAATTCTTCCCGTACTTTTTGGCAAATTGCTTTAAAAAATAATCAGTAATCAGCGGAATATCTTCCTTTCGTTCACGGAGGGGGGGAATGTTAACCGTAACAACGTTAATCCTAAAAAACAGGTCCTCTCGAAAAAGCCCTTGTTGAAGATCAAAAACGAGTGTTTTCATGTTGGAGAAACATGAAAACACTCGTTTTTGTAGAGCATTCGTCAGACTTTAATGGAGGCTTCCTTTGATGACCACGTTTTCCGCCATGAAATTTGTGCAATCATCAACACAAAAAGCGCCGCAATTCCGATCACTGCATAAACGATAAAGCCTGTTGCATATGTTCCGGTAATTTGCTTAAGTGTTCCCAGTATATTTGGTACAAAAAATCCGCCAACTCCCCCGGCAGCTCCGACAATACCGGTAATCATCCCGATTTCTTGTTGGAATCGCCGTGGAACTAATTGAAACACAGCTCCATTTCCCATGCCAAGGCAAAGCATTCCGATAAATAATAAGGTTGTGACAATTGTTAAAGATGGAAGTTGGCTCACGCCAAACATGCTTAGTGCTACCCCGATAAACAAAAAGGTGAGTAAGCGAACGCCGCCGATTTTATCAGCTATGAATCCGCCAACTGGACGGAAAAAGCTTCCTGCTGCCACACATAGTGTAACAAAATCACCTGCCGTTACTTTTGATAAATCATATTGATCGACAAAAAAGATGCTTAAAAAACTTGATAAACCAACAAATCCGCCGAACGTTACACTATAAAGCAAACAGAAATACCATGTATCCTTTAGCTTAAATACATTGAAATATTCAATGATTGGTTTTGCTGGAGGCTGTGAAGGTGCATCTTTCGCAATAAGGACATAAATGATAAAAACCAACAAAAGAGGAATAAGAGCCAGTCCCATCACACCATGCCAGCCAATATTCTCTGCAAGACGCGGACCAAATAACGTAGCAAGCAAGGTTCCGCTGTTACCCGCACCTGCAATCCCCATCGCTAATCCTTGTAAATGCGGCGGATACCAACGACTCGCCATCGGTATGGCTGCCGCAAAACTTGCACCTGCTACACCGAGAAGAATCCCGATGAAGTAAAGTTCTGTTAATGTCTGTCCAAATAACCATCCCCATGCAAGCGGGACCATTGTGACTGTCATACCGCCGATTGCTGTTTTTCGAGGCCCAATCCGGTCAGTTAAGACACCAAGGATAAGACGGAAGAATGAACCGCTGAGAATAGGAACAGCAACAATGAACCCCTTTTGAGCGGGTGAAAGGCCGAAATCTTTTGTAATATATACCCCAAGAGCCCCCAATAAGACCCAGATCATAAAACTAACATCGAAGTACAAAAACGACGCGAGTAATGACGGGGCATGACCGCTTTTTTTTAGTTCAGATAATTTCATCATATTTTTCTCCTTCCGGGAAGTTAATTTCTGCTTGTTAGTTAGTGTACTATTGAACAAGTTTACTTTCTCTTTTTTTGTGAGGAAATCTAACATGTTTTTTTGTGAGGGATTGAAGGGTGTTAGAAGCTCTCGAGCCAAGGGGGATCTATACAGCTTTAAACAAGGTGTTTGTTGTGTGGTTCATAAAACCATTGGCTTCTTTCTTTTTTGATTGCGAAGGTGGATTTCAAAACAAAAAGATTTGTTAGGGAAATCAATTTTATGGATATAAGGACATCAAAAGGGATATTATGTAATTTCTATGTGAGAACATATAACATAGCTAGTTACCTGTTGTGAATTTTATGACACAATAAATGCTATGCACGATCTTAGCTACCATCTTTCATAACTTGCTGGGGGTTTTAGAATGTATAAACAAAAACTAGTATTAGTCGGGAACGGAATGGCAGGTGTGCGCTGCGTTGAGGAAATTTTAAAGAATGACGCGAATACTTTTGAAATGACTATTTTTGGAAGCGAACCGCATGTTAACTATAATCGGATGCTATTGTCGACTGTGCTGCAGGGCAGCACATCATTTGAAGATATTATAATGAATGACCGCGATTGGTACGATACACATCATATCCGACTGTTTACAGGGGAAACGGTTATAAACATCGATAAAGAGAAAAAGGTTTTAAAAACGGATAAAAACCGAGAAGTTTCGTATGACAAGCTCATTTTAGCGACCGGTTCCGTTCCGTTTCTTCTTCCGCTTCCCGGTATTGATAAAGAAGGGGTTATCGCATTTCGGACAATTGAAGATTGCCGGAAAATGATTGAAACATCGAAACAATATAAAAAAGCGGTCGTGATTGGCGGCGGATTATTAGGTCTAGAAGCGGCGAGAGGGCTGCTCAATCTTGGAATGGAAGTGAATGTTGTTCATATTGCGAGCTATTTAATGGAGAGGCAGCTCGATCCGACGGCATCCAAAATGCTGCAAAAGGAACTGGAAAATCAAGGTATGAACTTTCTTTTAGAAAAAGAGACACAAGAGATTATCGGAAGCAGTCGTGTAGAAGGTTTGCGTTTTAAGGACGGAACGGAAGTAGAAGCCGATTTGGTTGTTATGGCGGCAGGGGTTAGACCAAATGTCCAGTTAGCCAAGGAAAGCGGAATTGATATAAACCGTGCGATTCTCGTAAATGACTATTTGGAAACCAATACACCAAATATTTATGCGGTTGGAGAATGTGCAGAACATAGGGGAATGGTGTACGGGCTGGTAAAGCCGCTTTATGAGCAAGGGCAAGTATTGGCCAAACATATTTGCGGCATCGACTGTAAGGGTTACGAAGGGTCTGTTCTTTCTACACAGTTGAAAATATCGGGCGTTGATGTGTTTTCAGCCGGCCGATTTACTGGAGACGAAACGACAAAGACTATTACAATCCATAATGAACTAGATGGTGTTTATAAAAAGCTCGTCTTTCAAGAAAATAAAATGATTGGCGTTGTGTTGTTTGGAGACACAAGGGATGGCACAAGATTACTAGACATGATTCTTAAGCAAAAGGACCTATCCGATGTAGAAAAAGTCATCTTGCTCCAATCATCAAATGGGAGCGGTAATTCGATTGCTTCCATGGCACATGGCGAAATGATTTGTAACTGCAACGGCGTTTCAAAAGGAGCCATTATTAAGGCGGTCCAAAAGGAAGGATTAAAGACCGTTGAACAAGTGAAGAAGCGTACAAAAGCTTCAGGTTCTTGCGGCGGTTGCAAGCCATTAGTTGCGGAGCTTTTATCTTATATTCAAAGTGATGAGTCTGATGAAGTCATTGAACAAAAGTCCATGTGTTCCTGTACAGCATTAACAGAAGATGAAGTAGTATATGAGATGCAGCTGCGAAGCTTGACATCCGTACAGGAAGTGATGGATGGGCTTGGTTGGGGAAATAGGAAAGGCTGTTCAACATGTCGCCCTGCCTTACACTATTATTTAGGAATGATTTATCCGGAGTATGAGAGCAAACAAGAAACTCTTTTCATGAATGAACAGATGAATGCCGTTATGCAAAGTGACGGTACGTACTCTGTTATCCCGCAAATGTACGGCGGCGTAACAAATGCGGAGCAATTACGAAAAATTGCAGATGTTGCAAACAAGTACCATATATCAAATATTGCCGTCACGAGTGAACAAAGAATACATTTAATGAGTGTGAAAACAGAGAATCTTCCAGGTGTATGGGCTGATTTAAACATGCGGTTAAGTTCTGCGTACGGGAACACTGTTCAAAACGTCAAAACCTGTATCGGCGAACATGTTTGTCAATGCGATAAGAAACAATCTCTTAAGTTAGCTGTCAACCTGGAAAAGAGAACGGAATGTCTAATAACACCCTATCGTGTAAAAATGGGAGTATCTGCTTGTATGCATAATGGCGCAGGATCAACAACGAAAGATATAGGAGTTATAGGCATTGACAGAGGATGGGAAATCTATGTCGGCGGCAGCAGCGGGCGTAATGTACGGGCTGGGGAATTATTATGTGTGGCTGCTACGGATGAAGAAGCGATTGAGATCATCGTCGGCTTTATCCAATACTATCGTGAGACGGCCAATTACTTGGAGCGTACTTGGCAATGGATTGAACGGGTTGGCTTAATACATGTAAGAGAAGTGTTGTTTGATAAAGAACTCCGCCAGCAATTACTCGAGCACTTGGACGGGGATGTGTCTTTGCGTAAGAGCTTTTGGGAGAAACGTTACTCATAATGAACGTCCTCCACAAACGTGATGCAGTAAAACGAACATGTTTGTAGAGGGTGAAAACAGATTAAAGAAATAAGTGAGTAAAGGGTGAGGTAACTTGACTGAGTTATTATTAAAATATTTCCGTACGAAGCAACAGGAAGTGCAATCGGAGAAAGTTCATGATACACAATGCCCATATTGCAGCATGCAATGTAAGATGCAATTGATTGAACAATCAATTGTCTCAAGAAAAAAATATATGACGATTGGAAAGGATAATCCAACTTCCGAGGGCCGTTTATGTATTAAAGGCATGAACGCACATCAGCATGCATTGCACAGCGACCGGATTAAATATCCATTGCTAAAAGTGAATGGTGAATTTGTTCGCATTTCTTGGGAGCAAGCATTGAACCATATTAAAGAAAACTTTACGAAAATTCAGATGGAAGATGGGCTGAATGCCTTAGCCGTTTATGGCAGTGCGTCCATTACCAATGAAGAAGCATATTTACTGGGCAAGTTTGCACGAGTAGCCTTAAAAACAAAATATATTGATTACAATGGCCGTTTGTGTATGTCTGCAGCCGCTTCAGCAGCAAGCCAAACGTTCGGGATGGATAGAGGATTTACCAACAGCTTGTCGGAAATTCCGTCCACACGTTGTATCATTTTGGCGGGCACCAATATCGCTGAATGCCAGCCGACCATTATGCCGTACTTTGAGAAAGCGAAGGAAAACGGCGCTTATATTATTGCCATTGATCCCCGTGAAACGGCCACGACGAAAATGGCGGATTTACACTTAAAAGTTAAACCCGGAACGGATGCGGCTTTAGCGAATGGGTTGTTAAAAGTCATCGTGGAAGAAAACTATATTGATGAAGCCTTTATTCAGGAAAGAGCGAATGGCTTTGAGGAAGTGAAAGAGCATGTTTCTTCTTTAAATTTAGAAGAAATCGCACAAATGACCGGTGTTCCAGTCGAGCAAATTCGCAAAGCGGCTGTAATGTTCGGTCGGGAGGAAACGGGAATGATTTTTACAGCCAGAGGGGTAGAGCAACAAACCGACGGCTCGATTGCTGTCCGGAATTTCCTGAATATTCTTATTGCTACAGGTAAAATCGGAAAGCCTTATTCTGGTTACGGGGCGATCACAGGGCAGGGAAATGGCCAGGGGGCAAGAGAGCATGGCCAAAAGGCAGACCAGCTCCCGGGATATCGGGTGATTGAAAATGAAGAACACCGGGCATATATTGCGAGCGTGTGGGGAATCAGCAAAGATGCGTTACCAAGAAAAGGTGTATCAGCTTACGAAATGATCGAGAAAATCCACGACGGCGACATTACGGGCATGCTTTTGATGTGCTCCAATCCGGTTGTTTCCAACCCCAATGCTAATTTTGTCAAAGAGGCATTAAAAAAGTTAAAGTTTCTTGTGGCGGTCGATATGTTTGTCTCAGAAACTGCGAGATTAGCAGATTTAATTTTACCCACTTCATCTTATTTGGAGGATGAGGGGACGATGACCAACCTGGAAGGACGAGTTACGTTAAGGGAAGCGAGTTATCCATGCCCGGGAGAAGCAAAACATGATTGGCAGATTATTTGTGACATTGCACGCGTTCTTGGGAAAGGAGAGTACTTTTCCTTTTCATCTGCAGAAGAGATTTTTAATGAATTAAGGGTGGCAAGCCGCGGAGGAATTGCTGACTACTACGGCATTACGTATGACCGCTTGAGAAAGGAAGGCGGCATATTGTGGCCGTGTCCTGACCTTGCCCATAAAGGGACAAAACGGTTATTTGAAACATCTTTTGCACATCCTGATGGGAAGGCGTCTATGGTTGTTGTTTCAAATAACCCGACTGTTCCAAAAGAACAACCGAGTGAAGAGTTTCCGCTCTATTTAACGACAGGAAGGGTCATGTCACATTATTTAACAGGCGTACAAACAAGAAAAAGCCCGTCATTAGCGGCCAGAAATTTTGAATCATTCATGGAAATTCATCCGACAACAGCGTTGAAATACCATATTCCAGACCATTCGTTAGTGAAGATCGAATCTAGACGAGGAAGCATTGTTGTCAGAAGCAAATGGTCGGAAGCGATTCGTCACGACACGGTTTTTGTCCCCTTTCATTGGGATGGCTCCCAAAATGTCAATCGCCTCGTGTCAAAAGAATTGGACCCTACATGCAGAATGCCGGGGTTCAAAGTAAGCGCGGTTAAAGTGAGCCCTGTTGTTGAATTTTAAAAAACTCACATAAAAATTTAGACATGGATGCTCTTCATCCATGTCTAAATGCATTATTTGCGACTTTCCATAACTTTGGAAGGAAAAAGTAAGAGATAAGAAAAGCCAGGACGGAATACGGAATGGCAAAAAAGGCAAGGCTCCCCTCTGATTTTTGAATCCGGTAAATTCCCCATGTGCATAAAGGGTTAAAATAATCCATAAAAATAGCCAGAATTGAAGAAAAGGCAATCCTAAAATAATTGGATCAATTCGATTTACAAAAGGCAATGCGACTAGCTGAGAAACAAAAGGTAATAAAACTAATAAGAAAATTGCGAATTTTACTTTCACACCAAACCCTCCTGTTTGAAAAAAAATATTATTCAGATAATTTAAATGTTCAATATAATAACAATTTTGATAAAGGATTACAATATAAAAAAATTAAAAAATTCATTTAAATTGACTATTTAGTTCATGAAAACGGTTAACTTCCATCGCAGGGCAGAAACAGAAGGATGCTCTTTTCGAAGAACTTCAAAGCTCCGCAAAAGTATGTTAGAAAACCTAACATGAAGAGTCGTGTTTTTGGCCAGCTATGATATAGTTTAGGAAACTTATATAACTAAGGAAGTTTTCTAAGAGGAGGAACGTCAGGTGGAGAAGAAGAAGCTGGTTCTTGTGGGAAATGGAATGGCTGGTGTTAGGGCCATTGAAGAAATACTAAGCATATCAAAGGAAAAATTTGAGATTACTATTTTCGGAAGAGAACCGCATCCGAATTATAATAGAATTTTACTGTCAAAGGTGTTGCAAGGGGATACGAAAGTAATCGATATCACGCTAAATGACTGGGATTGGTATAAAGAAAACAACATTCAGTTATATACTGGAGAAACGGTCATCAAGGTTGATTCCGAGAAGAAAGTGGTCGTAACCGACTCAGGAAGGGTTGAGCCGTATGACGAATTGATCTTAGCCACAGGGTCTCTTCCCTTTATTCTTCCGATTCCAGGGGGGGATAAAAAAGGTGTAACGGCTTTTCGCGATATTAAAGATACGGACATTATGCTTGATGCTTCCAAAAAATATAAAAAAGCAGCTGTTATCGGGGGCGGATTGCTCGGATTAGAAGCAGCACGGGGCTTGTTAAATTTGGGAATGGACGTCTCTGCCATCCACCTTTCTCCATACTTAATGGAACGTCAATTAGATCAAACCGCCGGTAAACTATTGCAAAAAGAATTGGAAAACCAGGGAATGAAGTTCCTGTTGGAAAAACAAACCGAAGCGATCATCGGGGGCGACCGTGTAGAAGGCTTGAAGTTCAAAGACGGGACAGAACTTGAAGCAGATTTAGTCGTAATGGCTGTCGGCATCAGGCCAAATGTACAATTAGCGAAAGACAGCGGCCTTACGGTGAATCGCGGTATTGTCGTTAATGACTATTTACAAACGGATATTCCTCATATTTACGCTGTGGGTGAATGTGCCGAACATAATGGAATTGCTTACGGATTAGTAGCTCCATTGTATGAACAAGGAAAAGTATTGGCAAAAGCCATCTGTGGCATCGAAACAGCTCCTTATCAAGGATCGGTCGTATCGACTCAGTTGAAAGTATCCGGTGTAGAAGTATTCTCTGCCGGTGATTTTACAGAGGGAGACGACAAAAAGGCAATCAAAGTATTTGATGAGCAAGATGGAATCTATAAGAAAGTGGTTTTACGCGGCAATCAAATCGTCGGGGCCGTGTTGTTCGGTGACAGCAGTGATGGAAACCGCCTGTTTTCAATGATTCAAAAGAAAGCAGATATTTCCGACACGGCGAAGGTATCCATTCTACAACCGCTTGACCAGGAGGCAGGAGGCAGCTTAGTTGCCAGCATGGGCGCTGAGGAAATCATTTGCGGATGTAATGGTGTGTCAAAAGGCGCCATCGTGGATGCGATTCAGCAACAAGGCTGTTCTTCCGTTGATGAAATTAAAGCATGCACAAGCGCTTCCCGTTCTTGTGGAGGGTGTAAACCGCTTGTAGCGGAAGTATTGCAGCACACGCTTGGAGCAGAATTTGATGCCAGTGCTCAAAAAGAAGCGATTTGCGGTTGCACGACATTATCGAGAGATGAAGTAGTAGAAGAAATTAGAGTGAAAGGGTTGACCCATACAAAAGAAGTGATGAATGTCCTTGGATGGAGCACAGAGGAAGGCTGTTCCAAATGCCGCCCGGCCCTGAACTACTATTTAGGAATGGTCAATCCAACTAAATACGAGGATGAAAGAGAGTCTCGCTTCGTCAATGAACGGATGCACGCGAATATTCAAAAAGACGGAACTTACTCCGTTGTGCCGCGTATGTACGGCGGTGTGACCAACTCGCATGATTTACGGCGCATGGCAGACGTTGTTGATAAATATGAAATTCCGTTAGTAAAAGTAACAGGAGGGCAACGCATTGACTTATTCGGCGTCAAAAAAGAAGACTTGCCGAAAGTATGGGAAGAGTTAGACATGCCTTCTGGCTATGCTTACGGAAAATCGCTTCGTACGGTCAAAACATGCGTGGGTGAACAGTTCTGCCGTTTCGGAACTCAAGATTCCATGGGACTTGGTATCGCGTTGGAAAAGAAATTTGAAGGATTACAGACTCCTCATAAAGTGAAAATGGCGGTATCCGCTTGTCCGAGAAGCTGTGCAGAGTCCGGATTTAAAGACATCGGATTTATCGGAATTGACGGCGGCTGGGAAATTTATATCGGCGGAAACGGCGGAACGCATGTGCGTGGTGGAGATTTATTATACAAAGTGAAAACAGCAGAAGAAGTGATGGAGATTACAGGTGCGTACTTGCAATATTATCGCGAAACGGCCAATTATTTAGAACGTACATCTGCATGGGTGGAGCGTGTTGGCCTGGCACATATCCAATCTATACTGGACGATAAGGAAAAGCGCAAAGAGTTGAATGCTCGCATGGATGAAGCTTTATCCATATACAAAGATCCTTGGAAAGAGATTATCGAAAACAAAAAAACGAAAAAAGAATTGTTTGAGAATGTTGTCACGTCGTAATGGCGTTAGGACCATTATTTATTTAAAGGAGGAAGGCATCGCATGGTTAACAGGAGTATAACAAAAGTGTTGGTCGGTTCTGTTCATGAACTGCCGGAGCGGTTAGGGAAAACGGTTCGAGTCGGAGAGAAAGAAGTGGCCGTATTCAGATTGTCAAACGGAAGCATTCGTGCCATTGAAAACCGCTGTCCGCATAAAGGTGGAGTACTGACCGAAGGAATGGTGAGCGGCGAGTTTGTTTTCTGCCCGATGCATGATTGGAAAATTTGCCTGGATGATGGGAAGGTACAAGAACCGGATACAGGATGTGTCAAAACGTATCAAACAATAATAGAAGGAGAGGAAGTTTATCTTCTGATTGAAGAATAGAAAGTAAGGGGATATCCAAATGGTCCGAACAGCAGAGCATTTGGATATCCTCCTGCAGAGGAATTTTTGCGTTAACGGGTTGATTTTAACGGAAAATTCCTTTGCAGATTCATCATGATTCTATAGAATTTTCGGGCTTTTTGGGACAGGCCAGCTAGAACCGGATTGGTCTGACCGAGTAAGCATCAGCAAGGAGAGAAGACAAAGTATGGGGCGAAAAAAGGGAAAAGTCTATATTGTCGGTGCCGGTCCCGGCGATCCGGATTTAATTACGGTCAAGGCGACGAAATGCCTGGCACAAGCGGATGTGATTTTATATGATCGACTGGTCAACCCGGTGCTGCTGCAATACGGAAAGACAGAGTCCGATTTCATATATTGCGGTAAAGCACCTGGAAACCACTGTGTATCCCAGGATGCCATTCACCAGCTAATGGTAGAAAAAGCGTTGGCGGGCAAAACAGTCGTTCGCTTAAAAGGAGGGGATCCGTTTATTTTTGGGCGCGGCGGCGAAGAGGCTGAGGTACTGGTCCGACATGGAATCGAATTTGAGGTTGTTCCTGGTATTACGTCTGGAATTGCCGCTCCGGCTTATGCTGGAATCCCTGTTACCCATCGCGAAATGGGACGATCATTTGCCTTCGTCACCGGCCATTGTATAAGCGGAAAGCCGGATAACATACGATGGGACTATTTAGCTCACGGTGTGGATACGCTTGCTATTTACATGGGAATCAAACATCTTCCTTATATATGTAACCAACTGCGATCCTGTGGAAAGGACCCTTATACTCCTGTAGCCGTCATTGAACAAGGGACAACTGGTTATCAATGAACCGTAATAGGCACACTTATGTCCAATTTGCATCGTAATCAGGGAATTCCTCCCGCAGGATGGGGAAATTCCCCGATATGGAAAACACTATTGGTTTCTTACAATAAGAGACAGATAGTGTTTTTATTTATGAGGAGGAGCTAAGATGCGGGAAACAGTAACAATGAATCAAAAAACGGGACGGTCCATAAATGATGCGTTTGCTTCTGATTTTGCGAAATCGGTGTTTTTGACCGTTAGCGCCATCATTGTCTTGTCTTTCATCGGAACGAGAATGTTTACTCATATTGATTTGAACCTTTATGACTATATGGTCGGAACGATTGTCTTTATCGGAGGGTTCTTTTACCGGTTTATCGCATGGGGGGAGAGACCGCCAACTAAAATTTTCATTAAAAAAAGGCTGAAGCTTCTATTTCGAAAGTCTACCCCGAAAACATCGGTCGATCATCTTGCTGTATACAATTTTATTTGGAGCTGTTTAACGATTGCCTTTTATGCAGGAATAGGAAATGGTGTTATATTTAAATTGGTTCCAACATTTTTTCATAAGCAGGCTGGTGTTGTGAACGGAATCGTTTCCGCAATGGGCGGTCTAGGAGGCTTTTTCCCGCCATTAATTTTAACGACATTATTTAAGCTTACCGGCCATTATGCGATAGGTTTCATGGCATTGTCCGAGATAGCACTGGCAAGCCTCATTCTTGTCATTTGGATGTATTTTCAAGATAAGCTTGGGTTCTCCAGCCAGGTGATTAATAGTACAGTCGAAGGAATCATGGATACGGACAAAAAAGGAAACATTATATCGGTCAACCCGGCTTTTACGAAACTTACAGGATATCAAGGTGAAGAAGTCCTCGGGAAAACCCCAAACTTGCTAAAATCCGGTATCCAGGCGAATGCTTTTTATAACGACATGTGGACTTCCATTGAACAGAAAGGTTTTTGGCAAGGGGATATATGGAACCGCCGCAAGGATGGAAAGAACTATCTTGAATGGCTCACGATTAGCGCTATTAAAAATGAAGCAGGGGAAGTTGTCCCGTACGCGGGAATGTTCAGTGACATTACCGATCATAAAGCAAAAAGTGTAAATGCGAGGAGGGTTGGGGATGGAGACTTTGCCAGCAAATAATATAAGCTCCTATATTATTCAATCCCAAGAAGAGGAGATTAAACGGATTGCATTGGAACTTCATGAAGGCGTCGGCCAAACCCTTTACAGCGTTTTTACCGGGCTGCAATTGATCGAAACAGGAGTTGAGCAGCTCGCTGCGAAAGGCCATATTAGGGAAATGGCGCAATTGCTGGAAAAAACCATCCGGGAAATCAGGTTGTTATCCGTTGAATTACACCCTCCTACCCTCACGACGATCGGCTTGGTGCCTGCCGTAAAAAGCTACGCCAAATTATATACATCAACATATGGAATCGTGGTAGAGATTGATGCAATCGGAAATCAAAAAACGATTCCGAACCAAAGCAACATTGCTTTGTTTCGCGTATGCCAGGAATCGTTGGCCAATATTGCCAAGTATGCCGATACTTCCTATGCGAAAATA
This sequence comes from Bacillus songklensis, assembly GCF_042649685.1. Taxonomy (NCBI): domain Bacteria; kingdom Bacillati; phylum Bacillota; class Bacilli; order Caryophanales; family Bacillaceae; genus Bacillus; species Bacillus songklensis. The sequence continues at coordinate 46,167 of NZ_JBHRZT010000032.1, forward strand.
ACCTTTACCTGGGAAGAAAACTGCGTAAAAATGGAGATAAGGGATTCAGGGAAAGGCTTTGACGTTGAAAAAGCATTGAATAAATCTTCCGGCCTGGCAGCTATGAAAGAAAGAATGAATTTGGCTGGAGGGAAATGCTTGATAACATCTAAACTAGGAGAAGGGACCTCGATTGAGATTTCCCTTCCCTTAACATAAGTTTAGCTCCCATTAAACGGGGGCTTTTCTCTACCTCCGCTTTTAAATGGGGGTTATTGCATATTGTCAAGGAAATAAAAGGAAATCTGATGGAGAAGCTTCAGATGAAAACAAGACCTGAGCTTGTGGCTTATGCTTTAAAAAAGGGGCTGCTTGGTTATGGGATGTAAAGGAAAAGAACAATTATGGATGAGTTGATAAAAAACCAACAGGTTGTTGAAGAGTGTGATAAACTGTTGCATCTTGTCTCCTGTGACTTTGTCGGGCTTGCTTTCCAAAATAAAGTGGGACCTGATGTAAGATGGCATTATGCTATAGGAAACCGTAATGATAAGTATCAAAGAATCGCCGTCCGGTACGGAAAAGGAATTGCTGGAAGAGTGATCTCAACCGGAAGATCGATAATCGTGGACGATTTCCCGAATCATATACAAGGAAAAGTGCTGGAATATCCGATCATGCTTGCTGAAAATCTTGTTTCAGCGTATGCTGTGCCTCTATTTTGTAATGGTATCCCAAGAGGTGTTTTATTAGTGGGACGAAGAGCAAAGTATCCGTTTATAGAAAAGAAACAGCTGTATGTGGACCAGTCTGCGAAAAATTTGGAAGGGATCGTAACGACTCTAATGAAGCTTTGAGCAGGAGGTATGTCGATGGACAGTTTTACGCAGCAGGATAAAGCGAATAGGCTTGCTCCTGATTCCACTGATGAAACCATTCTTGTAAATGAATCAGGTACCATCTCTTTTATAAATAAGAGGGCCGGCAAAAGGTTTGGGTATAAAAATAACTCTGCCGTCGGACTAAAGATTCAGGCCCTTCTCCCGAAACTCAACCTTGATGAGCTTGAAGAAGGAGTGATAGTTCAGCAGTATGGAACCCCTAGAAAAGGAAAGACTTTTCCGTTGTTTTTAAGAATGAATTCTTTTTTGCTCAATGGGGCAACTTTTTTTCTGCTTGTCTTTTATAATGTGAGAAATCATCCAAAGCTTCGGAAAGAACTATCACAGCCTTTAAAAGAATTGGTCGATCTAAAGTTTGCCCTTGATGCCTCATCGATTGTAGCGATTACGGATCAAAGAGGAATTATTAATTATGTAAATGACCAGTTTTGTCGAATTTCAAAGTATACAAGGGAAGAGCTAATAGGCCAGGATCATCGGATTGTGAATTCAGGCTTTCATTCAAAAGAATTCTTTAAAGAAATGTGGCGAACGATTTCTTCTGGTGAAGTGTGGAAGGGTGAAATAAAAAACAGGGCAAAGGATGGTATGTTTTACTGGGTGGATACGACCATTGTTCCTTTTTTAAACGAAAAGGGAAAACCATATCAATATCTTGCGATACGATATGAAATTACGGAGAGAAAACGAGTAGAAGAAGAATTACAGAGAATGATGACAAGAATCATTGACGTACAGGAAGAGGAGAGAAAGAGACTATCCAGGAACCTGCATGATGGAATAGGTCAAAATTTATACAGTCATCTTATCACCATTAGCCGCTTAAATGCCGAAATTGATCATCCATTGCTCGAACAAATGCAGCAGGAAGCAACCCAATTGATTGAAGAAGTTCGTGAAATATCCTGGGATCTTCGTCCATCCGTATTAGATGACCTTGGATTGGTGCCAGCCATCCGATCCTTTCTTTCCCGTTTTTCTGACTATTATAAGATCGACGTTTTCTTTGATTGTGTTTTGCAACGACGCCTCGGAATCAATGATGAAATTACGATTTATCGGATTATTCAAGAAGCTCTTACAAATATACGTAAATATGCAGAAACAGATGAAGCTGCTGTTACAATTAGAGAATTGGACAGTGTTGTCCGGGTCGTGATTGAAGACAAGGGAAAGGGTTTTGAATCGAAGAAAGTTTCCCGCGGTGTTGGTCTGTTCAGTATGGAGGAAAGGGCGCGTGCAGTTGGAGGAACTCTTCAAATCCATTCAGCCCCGGAAAAAGGTACAAAAATCACGTTAGAAATGCCGTTTCAAGGGACATGAAACGCATTTTAACGTTAAGAAGGTGTCCCATAAGTTCAAAAAAATGATGGGTTTTATGTTTTATGCAAAATGGGACCGTCAATCTGCACCTGAACACGATGTAGATTTAATTGTATGTGATGCCACAGAACTAAATGCAGTAGAACGTTTCCTTATCGGCAGTGTGTCTGAACACATATTGCGTTATGCAAAATGTGATGTACTGGTTGTTAGAACGCCTAAGGAAGAGGAACAAGAATTACAGCCTGTACAATCAGAATTAGCAAAATAAAATTGAAGGAAAAGCGATTGTTGTAACAGGACATAATTTATTTGCATTGGAACTTCCTGAAGCGAATATGGAATCTGACGAAACGTTACTTACAGGTTTTCATCATCAAACCGTCATCGGTCTAGCTCCTGAAATTATCCAAGCTGTAAAGGATAAAAAGATTAAACGTTTCTTTGTGATTGCCGGCTGTGACGCTCCAGGCAAAGGTGGAGAATATTATCGTTCATTGGCAACATCCTTGCCTCCTGAAACGGTTATTTTAACGACATCCTGCGGCAAATTCCGTTTCAATGATGTAGATTACGGAACCGTACCGGGGACAGACATCCCGCGTTACATTGACTTAGGTCAATGTAATAACTCGGTTTCGACTGTGAAAATTGCACTAATCAATCTATTAAAAATCTCTTCCGGTCAATTTAATATTACAATTTTGGGTGACGAGCCCTATCCAAACTATAACCGAATTCAGTTATCAACCGTCCTTCAAGGTGATACAACATTAAATGATATTATTATGAACGATTGGGATTGGTACAAAGAAAACGATATTCAGTTATATACAGGAGAAATAGCAATCAAAATCGATGTCGAAGAAAAGCGTGTCCTTTCAGATAAAGGACGTGTGTTGGAATATGATGAACTTAATATTGCCACTGGTTCAAGCAATGACCGTAAGCGACCTTGTTCCTCCTGATTAGAAAAACAAGATCGCTTACACTCGTTCCTCACTCTTAAATTTCTTTTTGTTTATTACGCATGATGATTACGGTTGCCACGCATTCTTCTCATAATAAAGCTTACAATCAAAGCTAAAAGGACGGCACCAATGATGGCTGGGATAAGCTCAAAGCCGCCAACTTCCGGTCCAAAGTCTCCAAGGATAGCTGTTCCTAACCATGCTCCAATAAAACCAGCGATAATATTTCCAATAATACCTCCTGGAATATCACGCCCTGTTAACAGGCTTGCTACCCAGCCAATAATGCCGCCAATAATTAAACTCCATATGAATGACATAAATGATTACCTCCTTTTAGATTATCTTCGTTTATTTGTTTTTACCCAAAAAGGAGGGAAGTTATTCGGGAGAAGATTTTTTTTCTCATAACCTCGTTTATGTCAAATCCTCTTGGACATATTAATCTTCGTGGAGGTGATAACAATGGTAACCAATCAACAGCCAAAGAAAACTGAAGCCGGAGCAAACGTCTATAAAGTAGAACAACAAGGCGGTGCATTTACACCTAATGACTTTGGAACAGAATTCGCAAGTGAGGAAACAGTAACGCAACGATTAAACGCTCAAGAAGCAGCTAAAAAGGGCCAAAATGCTGGTCAATAACAAAACTAACAAACAAAGGGTATTTTCAACGAGTATGGGAATACCCTTTTCAATAGGTAAACCGGGTATAAATATTATAGCCTTATTCCACTAAACCACCTCTATCTATATTTTCCATTCCAGATCAGTTGGAAGATAAGATGATAAAACGATAGATTAACAAGTAAAGTGAAAGGATAAAAAAATGAATAAGGAAACAGTGTAAGCGATCTTGTTATTCTAGAGAGAATGAATAAGATCGCTTATTGTTGTTAAAAACCTTCTTGAAGCTGTTTAGTTGACATAACACCCATTAGAAGAAGTTACTCGTACAAAAATCCTTTGATTACCGAGGAGTTTTTTTTGTTTTACAAAGTGCATACGAATGCAAACTACACGCATTAGGCCCCCGCATATACAAATTGATAAGTTTGTCGAGATCCTGACTGCACTTGATTGTTTTTTCATCTAAAAATCCGTAATTTATACCTAGATCCATCAATTCTTTTCTTTTGTTAACAATATAATCTGGTAAGTCTTCTATTTGATCTGCTGCAAAGAATGTGGTTGACATTGTTTCTTCTCACCTCATCGAAATTTTTCGGTCCCTAGGGCGTCCAGTAGGTCGATAATGAAGATAGAGACTATAAGAATATTATGAGTAAGATAAGACAAAATGAAAATAGTTATGACAAATGATGTCAAAACATTACAAAAATTTAAAAACAACGTACTATTTATGAAGATAAAGAAACCTCTTACTGTTACATTATGAAGGGTTTCCTCTTTACTATTCATCCAAAATTTTCAAGGTATCGGCCGTTTAGATAAAAGGAATCTTAAGGATGTACAAGGAGGTGAAGACAGATGTCAAACCGCAGTGGCGGCCGTAACCGCTTATTAGTACAAGGTGCAGAACTAGCAATTGAGCAATTAAAATATGAAATCGCGACTGAATTTGGTGTGCAGCTTGGAGCAGACCAAACAGCTCGTGCAAACGGTTCAGTAGGTGGCGAGATCACAAAGCGTCTTGTTGCGACAGCCCAATCTCAATTATCAGGGCAAGTACCTGGCGCAGCTGGTACGTCTCGCTAACGAATGTTTAAACATAACAAGTAAAATGAAATATTCCAATATGGCTTAGGCTACCTACTGACGTAGGTAGTCTTTAAGTTGTTATATGTATTGGAACAACATATATGGTTTCCTTATTCATACCTAAATATGTAAAGAATTTAGGAGTGAGTGATATTACATTGAATAGTGGAAATAAGTATGATTAGAAATCAAAAAATATGGAATTTGGGACACTTGGGATAATCTACAAGATGGCTATGAACAACAAAGGCGAGATTTTTTGCAACAGAATCTTTTACTTATAAAGTGGATGGGCAAAATATTGTGAAAGTGGATGGTCCTTTTTTTTCTATGTTCCTTATTATAGAAAGAAAAGGTAGTCCCTATCTACTACATTTTCTATTCAAACAGGCTGTTTTTAGAGAGGAGAAAGCCAATGAAATTTGCCTTTTTACTAGTCATTACGATTGGTGTTGTATCACTCCTGAGTACGATATTCGTTGCAAGAAACGTGGAGGCAAACTATGGTAAGTCTACTAAGCGGAATGTAACGAATTTATCCGCTATCTATATCGTACTTCTTTTAGGCCTTCTTATAGGAGTCACGTGGTATGCAATTGTCACCTTATAGAGGCCATTCAACGAAATTTTACTTTAATGATCCGCTTTACTATAATGATATAAATAAAGAAATGATGGTAGGGATGGAATTTAAATGGAATGGAAACCCGATCGTACGGATAAAAAACCTATTTACAAACAAATTGCAGACTATATTGAACGTGAGATTTCTTCGGGAGCATTCTCCCCAGGCAGTTTGTTGCCCTCGGAACGTGCTTTAGCAAAAGAGCTGCAAGTCAATCGCAGCACGGTAGTAGCCGCATATGAGGAACTGCAATCGCTTGGAATAGTAGAGAGGAAAAAAGGAAGCGGAACACGTGTAAGCACAGATATATGGGGGATATCACATAAACGTATCCCAAACTGGGACCGCTATGTAGAGGACGGTTCTTTTCTTCCTAATCTTCCTTTGGTTCAGCGAATTCGCATGGAAACTCAAAAGAAGGATCTGATTAATTTGGCTAGCGGTGAATTGTCGCCGGATTTGTTTCCAATCGATCAATTTCGTACTATCCTCTCAGATCAGCCATTTATGGGTCATCTTGGCTATGATCATCCACAAGGGAACGAGATCTTAAGGGAAACGATATCCTCACATATTAAAGAATACAAGAATATAGATACAAGTTCTTCTTCTATTCTTATTACGTCCGGTGCTCAACAAGCTCTCCATCTCATTGTTCAATGCTTGCTTAAGCCGGGAGATGCTGTTGCCATTGAGGATCCGTCTTATTGTTTTTCCCTTCCGATTTTCCAGTCTGCCGGGCTAAGAACCTTCCTTTTGCCTGTGGACGAACATGGAATAGATCCGGATGATCTTATATGTCTACACAAGAAGCATCGAATCCGAATGGTTTTTTTAAATCCAGATCATCAAAACCCTACGGGAACTTCCCTTCCTTTTACACGCCGTAAAAAAATTCTGGAATTATCATCTGAGTTTGGTATCCCGATTATAGAAGATGATCCTTATAGTTTAACTTCCTTCAATGGGGAAGTAAACTCAACTCTAAAATCGATGGATCATAACGGGAATATTCTATATATTAGCTCCTTATCGAAAATCGTAGCATCGGGGTTGCGAATCGGATGGATTATTGGCCCCCCGCAGGTGATTCAACGCCTGGCAGACGCAAAACAGCAAGTGGACTTTGGACACAGTATTTTTCCTCAATGGGTAGCCAATCAATTTTTGGAGTCAAAGCACTTTAACACACATATCCGTATGCTTCGAAAGCAGCTCAAGCAGCGAAGGGACCAAATAATCTCCAGTCTTGATGAATTTTTAAATGGCCAAATTGAATGTTTTATTCCAGAAGGCGGAATCCATATGTGGTGCAAGGTAAATGGTTCCATTAATGAATATCATTTACTTGAAGAATCCATGAAAAAGGGAGTGACCTTCGTTCCGGGAAATGTTTTTGGTTCAAAAAAGGGGTATGTACGCTTTACTTTTGGCAGAGGGGAAGCAAACTTGATTCAGGAAGGCATTTCAAGGTTTGCGGATGCATTAAAAAGCATTCAATCTAATCAACGATCATAAACGATGGGATAAAACGACCTTATAAAGTTGTATTTAACAAATGATTCATGATCTTTTCATGAATCATTTGTTATTTTAGGGTGGTCACAGGTCTTTTACCGCGGATTGAGAAACAACTGAAGAGAAGGTGCGGCTGAAAAACATTGTAAATCTATACTTTGTAATCTTCCAGCAAATGTTCAATAAACGTTTTTATCGTTGAAGGCATAAAGGTGTCTTTTCGATAGACAACGCCCACGTCTTTTTTGGGGAGTGGATCAATAATGGGGATTTGCCGAATTCGATCATCATCAATGTTTGCTAAATATGGCGTAGGTAAGATGGTGACTCCCTTATTAAGCAGCGTCATTTGCAGCAAGGATTGCATATCAGATAATTCGACAATCGGTTTTAATGTGAAACCGGACTCCCTGCAGTAGTTGTCGATGTCTTGTCTTATTAAATACTTTTTTTGTAACAAGAAAATGGGTATCGATTGCAAATTTTCTAGTTTTATAAAAGGAGCGTTCGCAAATTCGTGTTCGGCCGAAACAGCAAGAGAAAGTTCTGTGCAAAATAATCGTCTGCTTTCAAGTTGATTCTCTTTTATCGGTAAAAAAACAATGCCCATATCAAACTGATTATTTAAAATTTTTTCGATTGTTTCTTCGGTTGTTGTGTCAATAACGGACAATTCGATTCCCGGGTATCGTTCGTGAAATGATATGATGGAGGAAAGGAGCAAATAATTCCCCGAGCAGCCTATCGTTATTTTTCCTCGTTGTAAGTCCTTTAACTCATTAATTTCATTCCTTACTTGATTCAATTCAAAAAATATGCGCTGTGTGTGCTGAAACAGGATTTGCCCCGCTTGGGTAATGTAAACCTTTTTTCCAATACGCTGAAAAAGAGGGGTTCCCAAATTGCTTTCTAAAATGCGGATTTGTTGACTTAGCGTAGGCTGGCTGATATGCAATTTTTCAGCTGCTTTGGTGAAATGAAGTTCCTCGCAAACGGCTACAAAGTACTCTAGGAGACGTAATTCCATAACGCTCACCTCTATGATAGTTTTTAACTATGATTTCTATAGTTACAATAGTATTGTAAAATGGTTACCGTTCAACTTACAATATGTACATACTTAAATTCATGAATTTTAAGAAAATTACGAATATGTTTCGGGAAATTACTTAAAGAGTCCAGTTATCTAGAAAGGGGAGTTTACTTTGTTAAGTAAATATACAACGAGCACAGCATTTTTGGAAGCGCTTCAAGAAGCGGGTGTGTCCTATATTTTTGCTAATCTAGGAAGTGATCATCCTGCCATGATCGAAAGTTTGGCGGAAGCGCGTAAGAAAAACATCAAGCTTCCCGAAGTCATTATTTGTCCTCACGAAATGGTCGCTTTAAGTGCGGCAAATGGTTACGCCCAGGTTACCGGCAAACCACAAGCTGTAGTTGTCCATGTAGAATGTGGAACTCAAAATCTTGGCGGGGCCGTTCATAACGCCGCTAAGGGCAGAGTGCCTGTTCTTATATTTGCCGGTGCTTCCCCATATACGCAGGAAGGTGAACAGGCTGGCAGCCGCAACGAGTTCATCCATTGGATTCAAGATGTTTCCGATCAGCGCGGCATTGTTAGGGGATATACAAAGTACGATAATGAGATTCGAAGCGGTAAAAATGTAAAACAGATTGTTCACAGAGCCCTGCAGTTTGCCCAGAGTGCTCCGAAGGGACCGGTGTATCTCATGGGACCGCGGGAAGTGATGGAAGAAGAGACTGAACCTGTATCCATTAACACGGAGCTATGGCAACCAATAGCGCCGGCTGCACTTCCTCCCCAAGGGGTTCACGATATCGTTGAAGATTTAGTGAAAGCAGAAAAGCCGTTGATTATTACATCATATTTAGGACGAAATCCGGACGCGGTGAAGGGGCTTTTACAGTTAAGTGAGCGGTTGTCAATACCGGTAATTGAGTCTGTTCCCAATTATATGAACTTTCCTGCCGATCATCCTATGCATTGCGGCTATCAGTGGAACACGCCAGAACAAAACGAACTACTTGGTGCTGCCGATTTTGTGCTGGTTTTAGATAGTGATGTTCCATGGATTCCGTTGAAAAATAAGCCGTCAGAAGATTGCACCATTTACTACATTGACGCAGATCCTTTAAAACAACAAATGCCTTTATGGTATATTCCATCTAAGCGTTTCTTTGCAGCTGATTCGCATATCGCCCTCCAACAATTGAACGAATTTTTAAGGCACACGGCTCTTGACGAAAAGGCCATTGTCAAGCGCCGCGCTACTATTTCAAACATTCATTATGAACAAAGAGCGGAATGGCGCAAACATGAACAGTATCGAGAAGATAGGATTACGCCAGAGTATTTGACTGCTTGTGTGAGAGAGATCGTTGATGAAAACACGATCATCATGAACGAAGGAATTTCCAATTATGAAACCATTTACAAACACATTCAAGCGAAAAGGCCAGGTTCTATTATCGGAAGCGGTGGAGGCTCTTTAGGTTGGAATGGCGGCGCTGCGATTGGAGCCAAATTATCTTCAAAAGATAAAACAGTCATTAGTCTTACAGGTGATGGCTCCTATTTATTCAGCGTACCATCATCTGTTCACTGGGTGGCGCGTAAATATGACGCTCCATTCTTAACGATTATTTATAACAATCGGGGGTGGAAATCGCCAAAACTATCCACGTTAGGCGTTCATCCCAATGGAATTGCCAATGAGACAAATCAATTCTGGGTAGATTTTGATCCGCCTGCTGATCTAGCTAAGATTGCCGAAGCTGCTGGTGGTGCTTTTGCTCAAACAGTTAAAAAGCCAAGTGAGTTAAAAGAAGCATTACAGAACGCAATTCATGCCGTTAAGGAAGGTCGATCTGCTGTGCTGGATGTTTACCTTCCGGCGATTAATAGCGCCAATGAAAGCCGGTCTACTATGCTGGATGTTCAATTTTCTTCTATTTAAAATAGCGATTAAATAAATGAATATACCGACCATTAAAGTGGAAAAAAGTTGAAAATGCCAATAAGAAAGGAATGGTAACATTGATTACGGTTGCTCAAATATTTAGAGATGTCAATAAACAATTTATTAATGGTGTATGGAAAGAGGGGAGTTCCAAGAAAACAGCTGCCATTGTAGACCCGTTTGACAATAGTGTGTTTACAGAAGTTGCATTAGCAAGCAAAACAGATGTTGATGAGGCTTACCGTACTGCTAAGGAAGCTCAAAAACAGTGGGAAGCAACACCGAAAGAAGAAAAAGTAAGAGTTATCGAAAATGCGATGAGTATTTTAGAACAGTATAAGACAGAAGTTATTGATTTATTGATTCGTGAATCAGGGAGCTCTACACTCAAGGCAAATATCGAAGTACAAGCAGCTTTAGGAATTATGAATGAAGCCAAAACATTTCCTTATCGAATGGAACCTGTAAGGGTACCATCTCCTATACCGGGGAAAGAAAATCACATTTACCGTAAGGCTGCCGGTGTAGTAGGGATCATTGCACCGTTCAATTTCCCATTCCATTTATCGATGCGTTCGATTGCACCTGCCATTGCTGCCGGTAATGCGGTGGTACATAAACCAGATTTACAAACTGCTATTTCAGGGGGAGCTATTATTGCCAAAATCTTTGAATTAGCGGGGCTCCCCAAAGGTGTTTTAAACGTGTTAATCACGAAGTCAGCTGAAATCGGAGACAGTTTTATTGAACATCCGATTCCACGGGTGATTTCATTTACAGGATCCACCCCCGCAGGTCGCAAGGTTGGTTCTTTAGCCGGTAAAAACTTAAAGCGGGCGGCCCTTGAATTAGGTGGAAACAATCCGTTTATTGTGTTAAAAGATGCAAATTTGAAACAGGCCGTCGATGCTGCGGCTTTTGGAGGCTTTTTACATCAGGGGCAAATTTGTATGAGTATTAATCGTATTCTAGTGCATAGAAGCATTCATGATGAATTCGTTGACATGTTAGTATCTAAGTTATCAAATCTTCCTTACGGCGATCCCAAAAAGCCGGAGGTTATTATCGGGCCTATTATTAATGAAGGGCATATTCAAGAAATCTTAAGTTTAGTAGAAACTGCCAAGAAAGAAGGAGCGACCGTCGCCTTGGAAGGGAAACGGGTAGGCAATGTTCTAACACCATTTGTGCTGACTAACGTGACCAACAATTCGACCATTGCACAAAGGGAAATATTTGGGCCGGCTGTTTCTGTTATTGCGTATGACTCTGAAGAGGAAGCTCTTGAATTAGCCAACGATACAGAATTCGGCTTAAGTTCAGCCGTGTTTACAAGTGACCTTGAGAAAGGATTAGAATTTGCCCAAAAGATAGAAAGTGGAATGACCCATGTGAACGATCAAACGGTGAATGATGAACCGGAAGTTCCGTTTGGAGGGGAAAAAAGCTCGGGTCTTGGACGCTACAATGGGGAATGGGCATTGGAAGAATTTACAACGGTGAAATGGGTTTCAATCCAAACAGAAGCTAGAAAATATCCTTTTTGAACTAGATTGGTATAAGCGTAGCATGATTTCTTAATAAAATTGTAACCGCTGTCATCCTGGGGGGGAGAACAACGAAGAATTGTTTAGAAAAAATGACGGATTCAGGGAGCCTTAATCGATTAAAAGGAGTGAATAGTTAATGTTAAAAAAAGGATGGCAAAGGTATCATACAATATGGACAATGTTGTTTTTGGGTTGGTTTGTTTCCTATATAGATCGAACAGCGACCGGTCCCGTTATCACATGGATGATTGAAAACAAAGTTTCATTTTTCTCTAATATTCCTAACCCGCATGAATTTGGGGGATTAATCGGAAGCTTGTTTTTTGCCGGATTTATGCTCAACCAGTTTCCAGGAGGTTATTTGGGAGATAAATTTGGATATCGGCCTGTTATTATTTTAAGCATCGTCTGGGCGGGCGTAGCTACGATATTGACAGGTTTGACAGGCGGACTTGTCATGTTTGTCATGTTACGTGTGCTTCTTGGCCTTGGTGAAGGTATACTTTATTCAAATGATCGTTCCTACATTGTATTTAATACCCCTCCTGAGAAGATAGGCTTAGGAATGGGGGTTGTTATTACTGGATTGTCTGTGGGACTTACTGTTGCAACGATTGGAACACCGTTGCTCCTTGGATTGGCAGAACCGATGATGGGGAAAGAGGCATGGCGATTCCCATTTCTGCTAATGGGTGGTATTAGTTTTCTCGTTGTAATCCTGATGTTCAAATTTATGAGACCGAATTCTAAGCTGAAACAGTCAGTAGATTCTGAGTCTCCAGGTGTGAAAGAGTACTATGGAAAAGCTTTGGTGCAGCTTTGTATGTATTCCGTCGTTTTTCTATCGATCATTATGGCGATTTATTTTGCTTCTACGAAATTAGGAATATCGTCCGTTATGATTGCCTTTATTCTGACCGGTCTAGCCCCGTTGCTTATTCTTTATCTTTATAAAACAAAAAAATCGGACGTATACCCGGTTCTTATGAATCGAAACCTTATTTTTCTCTACTTATCTGCCATTGCGATTATGTGGCACCTTTGGTTTTACGGGTTTTGGTCTGTATCGATCGTCCAGGAATTTGGCGGCGGAGCGTTGATGGGGGCAGCATTGGTTGCTTCATTTAATGGGCTTGCAGGTATCATAGGGTTCCCGCTGGGAGGGAGAATTTCTGATAAGGTAGCGAATAGGAGGAATGGCCGCCGGAATATACTAGCGATTTTGACCGGCCTTTTAACCGTTTCCATTTTCATCTTTACAGCTTATGTACAGCTTGGAAACAATAATCCAGTTATCATGTCTCTGATTTTGTTTGTTTCCGGGTTGTTCTTTTTCGCCTTGCAGCCTGTGGCACATGCGTTAACGGCCGAACTTGCACCAGAGGGGAAACGCGGGACAGCCTTTGGGATGTGGAATTTAATTGCAGAAGTAGGCGCAGTTCTTTCTCCAGTTGTATCAGGGTTTTTACGTGACAGTACGCAAAGCTGGGGAGCACCATTGCTGCTGGATGGAGCCTTGATGGCCGCCAGCTGCTTGCTTGTCATGGCAATTTCAAGCAAGGGTCTTCAATCTTCTTCCCTTCATAAAGAGAATGAAGAAGTGTCCATTGAGAAGCAATCCATTCAGGCCTAAATCAGGAAATGTGTTCGACATAAGGAAGTATCGAGTCTAGGGGGAGTTGGCCGGTTTCTCTGTAAAGGGAAAGCGGCCAATATTCATTATGTCTGATAAGGGTTAGGAGGAGCAGATTATGAATAAAATTTCCATTATAGGAGGGGCAGGGACGCTTGGGGCAACGATGGGTTTTCTTCTTTCACTTGATCAAAAGATAGAAGAAGTCTGTTTGGAGGTTCTCAAGTTCCTATTTTCAGCCGCGTTTCTCTTAATGGCAAAACATTAGTGATTTCAAGAGAGAAAAAAGAGGAAATCTATCAAGAAATGCAAAGCTGGTTTTTACGGTTTAATTCATTAAATATTAACCGTACCACAGGTTGGACATCAGGAATCGGAATGGCAAGGCTGATTAGCAGGTTGGTTGCTTCTGAACCGTCTGAAGTAGCCACCTTAGTCCCATTAAATCCAGGACCAAGGTGGTTAATTTTTATAAATATTTCCCTCCAAAAGATCTTTTAAGGTAGTATGATCCAATAAATCTGCCACAACGTCCCGAATTAGAGCCCATAGGGGTTTTAATAAACAGCCGTTATCTTCAAGAGGACAATATTCATATGAGGTAATGCTTACACATCCCATAGGCGCAAGTGGACCTTCCAAGTCACGAATCACTTTTCCGATGATGATCTTATCGGGTGATTCCTTCAATGTATATCCTCCATATACCCCCCGTTTACTTTTAACATAGCCGTGGCTTTTTAAATGCAACAAAATTTGTTCCAGGTATTGTGGAGGCACTAATGTCTCTTGTGCAATGTCTTTAATCTGCATCAGTTCTTTTTCATCTTTGGCTAAGGTTATTAGAGCTCTTAGTGCGTATTCCCCTTTACTTGAAATCTTCATATGATGGTCACCCCAAAATTAACAACCTTTATACCATGTTATTGTATGTTTAAAAATTATATACATAGGAGTTCGTCCATTTACAATATGGGACAAGCACATCTATATAAAAAAATTCATAATGTAATTTAGAAAGTCGACAAACTTAATCATGTTACTTTGGAATCTTATTTTATGACGAAAAGGAGATTAAACCATAGCTAACACATTGAAATACTTTGTTGCAAAGGCTGATTGAAAAAATTGAAGGTCTGGACAATGAGGTGTGGTTAAAGGCATTTTATATTTAAAACAGGGGGATCATTTATGCGTAAATTAATCATTTTTGCTTTCATTGGGTTTTTAGCACAATTAATTGATGGTTCACTCGGAATGGCGTACGGTGTTACTTCGACCACATTATTACTTACATTCGGAATTGCACCCACCGTTGCTTCGGCATCGGTTCATCTTGCAGAAGTTGTCACTACAGCAGCATCCGGTGCTTCTCATATCAAGTTTGGTAACGTAGACAAACAAGCCGTGTATCAACTCATTATTCCCGGTTCAATTGGCGCATTTGTGGGAGCGTGCTTTTTGAGCAATTTACCAGGAGATGTGGCAAAGCCATTTATTGCTTTATTTCTTATGCTTCTTGGTTTTTACGTACTTTTACGTTTTTTGTTTACATTCGAATCCGGAATACAGAAAAAGTCAATTGAATTAACCCGAAAGCAATCCATCCCTCTTGGACTTATTGCAGGGTTTGCCGATGCCACCGGCGGAGGTGGATGGGGACCCATCGCTACACCGATTCTCTTATCTAAAAAAGGGAGTACAGCGAGAAAAGTTGTTGGTACAGTTGATACTAGTGAGTTTGCTATTGCGGTTTCAGCCACTCTGGGCTTTTTGGTTTCCCTTGGTTGGGAAGAAGTGAACTGGTACTGGGTCATTGCACTCATGATTGGAGGTGTAATTGCAGCCCCGATTGCAGCATGGTTGGTAAAAAAATTGCCTGCTTACCTTTTAGGTGTCCTGGTGGGAGGGTTTATTATTCTGACAAATGCCCGAACTTTAATCAATACATGGTCAGCGGATGCAGCCTGGGTACCTTTTATTTATGCATTTATATTGATTGGATGGTTCTTGGCAATCAATTATTCTATTAGAAAGAACAAGCTAAAATGAGGTGACTCTATTAAAACCAATGTAGACAATTCCTGACTCATTTGTAGATTTAAGAAAAATCGGAAGAATTATAGTTTGGAAGGAGACTTGTATGGGTAAGCAAAAAAAATCAATTTATTCAAAGTCTGCAAGATGGACGAAGTGTTTGGGTGGATGGCACAGAAGTTGATGTTGCGACGGACGAAAACTTTACTGGTACATTATCAACAATCTCCCGCTTATTTAGTATGTTCGATGAGCCAAAACAGAAAAATCTTGTAGGGTATCCTAGTCCTAAAACAATAGAGTTCGTCCATTTAGCTTTTTTGGTACCGCACTCTTATGATGATTTATTGAAGAGAAGAACCACTTTTGAAGTATGGAGTCAATCAACAGACGGTGTTATGAGCCGTTTATCAGACTATGCCAGATCAAGATTAATTCATTATCTTGATAGGATGACAATTTTTTACTCTTTTTCAAACTTTTTTGCCAAAATCCCGTGTTTGTTTATTGGAATAGTTTGTGTTGGGATGCAGGCAATTTAACATTTTTATAGAGAGAAGTTTAGGGAACCGGCCCCAATGAAGCTTCAGCAACTTCCAACAAAAGCTAGAAGGGGCTACATCATTTCTCTTCTATTGCAGGGCAGATACTGGATCGAATTATTTGGTCGTAATCGTGATTTTTAGAGAATATGATGGAATGAAATGGTAATGGAGGAGTGATGACATGAAAAACATTCTTCGTACAGCAGTTGAAAGAAGAAAGCAATACCTCATTCATAAGCTCATTCATTTGGGGGCGTATGAACGGAAAGATTGTCACCTGTTAAATCGTAATTTAACAGACCTGGAGGAGGAGTATAAATACATGATGGAGCAAGAAAAGGGGGAAATAGGGAGAAGATTGACTTAAGCCGAACAGATCATTGGAAGTTGCCTAAATGGTACGTATCCGGTAAGATGCAAAAAGCGAGGGAACCCTTGGTTTACCAAAGATTTCTCGCCTTTTGTTTTTTATAAGAACGGCGATGTTAACTAAGATTGCATATAGGATACAAAATGAGGTATTTTCTCTTCATTTGAAGACTTTAACATCATTTCTAAGCCCCTCAAGTAAGCTTTGTGAGCGAGAGTATCACGCCATGTTGGTTCCATCATTCCTTTTATCTAGCCCGGCTGCTTTAAAAATGCCCAGATTCGTCAATTGAGTCAATTGAGAAGCCATATATTCGGGCGTATAACTCATTCCGCTTTCTAACCAATAAATGATTAACCCTAAATAGGAAGAAGAAGCGTATGTACTTAAAAGATCTTTAGGAACGATGAGTTGCCGATCATCCGGCTGCAAGTTTAACTGGCGCTGGTAGACGGATTCACGAAGAATTTCCACCATTCGTCTCCAAAAACCGGGCCGGCCCCGTTTGCTGAGCATGGTTTTATAAAAGTCGGCATGTTTGCTGATTTGTTCGAACATGCGAACAAAGATGGAGTATGGTTTTGTCGTTTCATCCAGTTTGTATTTTTTTGCCTCAGGTATGTAACGGACGGCTTCCGAAAATTCCTCCAATATTTCATTGATGGTTTGCTCCAGTAAATCGTGTTTACTATGATAGTGGGAGTAAAAAGTGGCTCTATTTACATCTGCTCGTGATGTAATGTCTTGGACCGTGATGAGCTCAAAGTCTTTTTCCATAATCAGAGAAATAAGAGCGTCTTTTAATAATTGGCGTGTTCGTTTAATACGACGATCAATATTTTCAGTCTTATTCAACATTTTGGCTCTCCTTGTACTTTATTTCACAGTTAAACAACACAACAACCCTTTATCGTTGGTTAACCAACAATAAAGCCGAAACTATCGGTTGTTTGTTTTCCATCTTTAGATATAATTACAAACGAAATAAACCAGTAAAATCTTCCTGCAAAACTCTTAATCTGATAGTGCTAAATTTATATTTTAAAGATAAGTGTGGCCCGTTTCAATAAGGGAGAGTGAAATTTTGGGGGAAATGCTGGTGATGGGAAAATGAAATTCTGTGATTTTCAGCGGATGGGTTAATCAAGAACAACGATGAGGTGAAATGATGAAGCGAAAAATAGTATTGATGATTTTATTTGCGGTCATGATCGCAAGCGGGGGGAGCATCGGTTATTATTACTGGTATCAAGGTTCCCATTATGTCAAAACGGAGGATGCGCGCATTCAGGGAGATCAATACAAGGTGATGCCGCAAATTCCTGGGGAAATTACGAGCATTGATGTAGGGGAAGGCGATCTACTTCAACAAAATGAAGTCATCGCCGAACAGGATTTGGCGAATATCGATCCTAGTATGATCAACAAATCGATCATTCGTGCACCGATCAGCGGCAATGTCATAAAAATTTTTTCAAAAGAACACGAGACTGTTGCACCAGGGCAAGCGATCGCTTTAATGGTCAATATGGACGAGCTGTATGTGTCAGCGAATATTGAAGAAACGGAGATTGGAAAAGTAAAAGAAGGCCAGCTAGTTGACATTACAATCGATACGCTGGATGGGCAGATGATTCAAGGAAAAGTCCGAAAAATCGGCCAAGCGTCCAATTCTGCTTTCGCCCTTGTTCCGGCCGTGAACACAAGCGGGAATTTCAACAAGGTGAAACAGCGTATTCCAATTGAAATCGCCATCAGCAAACCGGAAGATATGAAACTTGTTCCCGGAACAAACGTTGAAATTAAAATCCATATTTCATAAAAGGAGGGGTAGATGTGGCATCAACTGCAGTTGCCGCTCCTTCTTCCGCTGAATCGTCAAGAGAACGCTGGCTGGCGCTACTTGCGATTATTTTAGGAGCGTTTGTGGCTATTTTAAATAACAGTTTAATTAACGTCGCCATTCCAAAGCTGACAAGCGACTTAGGATCGACGACGTCCCGTATTCAATGGGTACTGACAGGCTATATGCTGGCCTCAGGGGTCATTATCCCGATTACGGGTTATATGGAAGAGAGAATCGGCTACAAAAAATTTCTCCTGCTCGCCCTGGCTGTGTTTACAGGAGGAACCGCCCTTTGCGCTGTCGCTTGGAGCGACACCTCTCTGATTATCGCTCGTGTCATTGCAGGAATAGGAGGAGGAGTCATCGGACCTCTTAGCATGACCATCATTTATAAGGTGATGCCGCGTGAGCAAATCGGAACAGCTCTCGGTTTATGGGGAGTGTCGGCCATGGTGGCCCCCGCTGTCGGACCGACATTGAGCGGGTACTTGATTGAGTGGTTCAATTGGCGCTTTTTGTTCATTATTTGTATTCCGGTCGCGCTTTTTGCCATGATGATGGTATCCATTTTATTGAAAGAGCCCGCCAAAACGAAGCCAAAGCCGTTTGACTTTGTTGGTTTTTTGCTGGCGGCGATATCGGCAGGAACTCTTCTATATGCATTGAGCAACGGCCAGACAAAAGGGTGGACTTCTTTTGAAATTGTAGCCCTTCTTTTTGTCTCGTTCTGGTCACTCATTTTTCTTTTATTTGTTGAAAAACAAGTGGACAATCCGGTCATTGAGCTATCTTTGTTCAAAAATTTTGTCTTTGTTTTAAGTATTATCGTTTCAAGTCTTGTTATGGTCGGGCTGTATGGTGTGATGTTCATCATGCCGATTTACTTGCAAAACATTCAAGGCGTGACCCCGATCAATACGGGGCTTTTGCTCATGCCGCAGGCAATTTGCATGGCGTTTATGATGCCGGTTGCTGGAAAATTATTTGATAAAGTAGGGGTTGTTCCTTTAGGGCTTACGGGCCTCTCTCTTATGAGCGTCACGACATATGAGATGCATCAGCTGACAGCTGATACGCCGCATGAATGGCTCATCCCGTTGTTAATGATACGCGGAATCGGTATTGGACTTTGTATGATGCCTTTTTCGACTGCGGGAATGAATGCAGTCGAACCACATCTTGTCGGGAAAGCATCAGCTGTGTCCAATTTGATTCGGCAAGTGGCCGCTTCGATGGCGATTGCCGTGTTTACAGTGATTATGCAGCAACGGACAGCCATGCATTTTCAGCATATGACAGACTCCATTCCAGCTAGTTCCGCTCAATCTGTGCAGGGATTGCTTGGAACTTCATGGTCAACAACATTGGCGGGATTGATGCAGCGTGAGGCAACAGCACGGGGGATTGTCGATACATTTATCGTTTCGGCTATTCCGCTGTTTATTTGCCTTCCTCTCGTATTCTTATTCAAGAGGAAAAAAGAAATGAAAGCAACAGAATCTTAAGGATAGAAAGGTGAAAGAAATGAAAGAAGTCAGCATCAAAAAAGCCATGGGAATTCTTTCGCTTGGCGGCTTATTGGTTGTCTCGGGGTGCGGTGCAAGTGCCCAGCAGACATTCAAATCAAGTTCACCTGTATCTGTTGAGGTGAGCGGGGTGCAAGAGGGATTGATCGGAAACGGTAAAGTATATGCCGGTACGGTCACTCCAAGCGAAGAAGTGAAGATTATGTCAAAAATACCTGGAAAAGTCGTTGATATGCCGGTAGAAGTCGGAACAAAGGTTAAAGCCGGTCAAGTACTGCTAAAGCTTGAGGACAAAGATTTGCAAAATTCTTTGGATAAAGCGAATGCAGCAGTAGCGGCAGCGGAAGCCAATGTGGAATCGGCGAAAACGGCACGCGAAGCAAGCATCGCCCAGGCGGACACAGGGGTTGTACAATCAAAAAGCGGTATGGTCCAGTCAAAAAGCGGTATGGTTCAATCGAAAAATGGAATAGTTCAATCAAAAAACGGAATGGTTCAATCAAAAGGCGGTATGGTCCAGTCAAAAAGTGGAATCATCCAATCGGAAAATGCCATGGTTCAAGCGCAGGATAACATCACGAAAGCGCAAAGTGCGGTCATACAGGCAGAAGACGGTGTCAAAGACAATGCCATCACATTGAAAAAAGCGGAACAGGCATTGAAAGACGCCAAAACGAACCATGATCGTATGAAAGGATTGTTTGAAGAATCGCTCGTTTCAAAAGTACAGCTCGAACAAGCTGAAACGGCGCTTGTGAATGCACAAGCAGCTTATGATAGTGCAAAAGTGGCGAGCCATACGGTTCAAAATAAACTGGAAACGGCGAAAAAGGCATTTACAGCTGCACAAGAGGCATATGCGAATGCAAAAGAAGCGTATACGAATGCAAAAGAAGCATATACGAATGCACAAGAGGGCTTCGCCAATGCCCAAGAAGGCTACACTAATGCCCAGGAAGTCTATGAAACGGCAAAAGAAGGTTACGATACAGCATCTGAAGGGTATGCGAGTGCCCAAAAGCAGGCGGAAATCGCAAAAAGCGAATCGGGTATTAAGGCAAGTGAGCAAATGCTGAAGCAAGCGCAAGTGAATGTCAAAGCGGCAAAGGATGCTCTTGATGATGCAATCGTGACTTCTCCCATTAATGGAGTGATCGGCGCCAAATATGCAGAAAAAGGTGAAATGATTTCCAACCAAGCTCCTGTTCTTGTATTGGCAAATTTCGATAAAGTGAAAGTTTTAACATATATTCCGACAAGCGAGATCAACGAAATTGAACAAGGAAGTCAAGTGCAAGTCAATGCCATTGATTTTGACTTTACCACCAAAGGGGTAGTAAAAACGATCAGCCCTTTCGATGAAAAAGGAAAAGGCTATCCCGTTGAAGTCGAAGTTCCAAATCCGAATTTTAAGTTCAAGGCCGGAATGATTGTTGACCTTCGGTTAATTCCAAAAGGTGCAGAGCAAGGTATCCTCGTTCCCGTGAAAGCACTCGAACGTGAAAAGGGAAAAGCGTATGTTTATGTAGTAAGAGGCGACAAAGTAAGCCGCCGGGAAGTCAAGATCGGTAAAAGGGAAGGATCCTTCATCATGGTGAAAGAAGGTCTTTCCGAGAACGACATGATTGTGACAAGCAACTTGGCATTGTTGTCAGATAGTGCAACAATCAGTTATCGTAAAGAATAGTGTAATAGTGTACGTGATCGAATCATAAGCGAACCACCCGTTTCCTGTGTGCCAAAAAGGGAACGGGTGTTTTTGACATTAAAAAAGGACCTCTATTCTTATATAACAGAAAAGAAACTCATGAAATCTTATTTGATTCGAATTGAAAGAACAGGATTGGGAACTGTACCTTGTTATCATTACGGAGAAATTAAGAATGAAAGAGATTGCTTGAAAGAATGGCAATACAGCCAATATTTACTCCTATCATTTTCGAGAAAATTCTTTCATAATAAAATTCTCATAATCCATTACATAGGAGGGTGCAAAAGTGAAGAAGCTTCTTGCTATTTTAATAGCTTTATTTGTATTCATCCCGCTTCAGTCAGCAAGCGCTGCCACTCAGTACACTGTTCAGTGGGGAGATACAATGTGGAAAATTGCTGCTAGATATCAAGTGGGAGTATCAGAGATTTTAAGCAGCAACCCGCAGATCAAGAATCCGGATATGATTTATCCTGGACAAGCAATCAATATTCCTGATTTAAGTCAAACGAAACAGTTTGAACAGAAAGTGATTCAGTTGACGAATCAGGAGAGAGCAAAATACGGGTTAAAACCGCTTGTTGCAGATTGGGAGCTTTCTAGAGTTGCTCGTTTCAAGTCAGATGATATGCGAAACAAAAATTATTTTTCACATACTAGTCCTACATACGGTTCGCCGTTTGATATGATGAAAAACTTTCGTATTACATATCGCAGCGCCGGCGAAAACATTGCGGCGGGACAGCAGACGCCTGAAGCGGTCGTTCAAGCTTGGATGAACAGTTCAGGACACCGTGCCAACATTTTAAATCAAAACTTCACTCATATCGGTGTTGGGTACTCGAAAGGCGGAAGCTACGGAGTGTATTGGACACAAATGTTTATTTCAAAATAAAAAGAACCTTTTCCATCAACTTGTTAAGAAAACGAGTTTGGATGGATAGGTTCTTTTTACTTGTAATGAAATTTAGTGCATTCCTTTTTTGTGACGATTTTACACCAGATACTAATATGAGATATAATATCTATGTATTAGGCTTCTTAAGCTCTTCCTTTATGATTGTGCTATAATTTTATAGTGTCTTTGTCATTTGGTGAGAAAGCCAAGGGAAGGAGAATGATATATCTTGATTAAACTCAAAAATCCTTTTACGGATTTATCAGCTAAAACAGGTAATGGCCGGATCAATGTTTTAATTCCGGCAGCAGTTGCCATTGTATTTTTATATATCGCGGCGATGGACCTTGTATTTTTCCGTTTTATGTTATTGTTATTTACATTTAGTTTAGTCATTTTAGTATTCTTGTTATGTAAAAGAGTGAATCACTTACTCGACAAATTTCCGCTGGATGAGGCAAATGATGAAGCACTTGAAGCGCAAAATTCACATGACCGCTTCCATCATGAAAGCCGGCAGGAAATAGCATATGATCGGAAGCATGAAGCAACGGGAGAGGCATTCCATCCATTCGAGACTGATGAAAAACAAGTGTTGGAGGAGCTTTTTGATAAAGCACGCTTGAAAGAAGAGGAAAAAGAAGCCTACAGAAAAGTAATAAGAGGGGATGCAGCGGAAGTTTCCCATATCAAACAAGAATTACTCGTTTTGAAAAATGAGATTCAACAGGTTGTAAAGGAAAAAACCAACCTGCTATTAAAAAGAGACCATGACAGGGAACAAGTGGTACGATTGCTGCAACCTGAATTTATTATTGACAGCTCTTTTGAAGAACTTAATCAAAAGTTTGAAATGATGAGACATCAGCTGTCTCCGGAAGTCGTCCAATCACTTAAGGAATCCAATTACATCGATGAAGACTTCAAGTTTACAAGAATAGGCTATCGAGAATTGATCAAAACGGCCAAAAAAGTCCATTAACCGTTTTTAGATATGTGATAGATTCGAAACAAGAAAGACTGATATACCTTTGATTGCCGGCACAAGAGGGTATCTTGATGTTATTCATCGGATAACATCAAGATATCCTTTTTCTGTTTGGAAAATTGCCAAAAAATGCTGATAATGCTAGGGTTTCAATGAAAGCGATTACAAATAAACTAAAAATAAAAAATATTCAAAAATATTAAAAAAAGTATTGTGCAAAAAGTACACTCCTGCTAGAATAAAAAAACATAAGGGTGAATTTTTTTGGATTAATCGGGACATAATATGTCTTGGTGGGACTAATTATGTCCAGGGTAAATCCTGAACAAATTTTCATTATCTGAAAATACCGAAAATTCATTCTATTATAATCTATTTCCACTCATAATTAAAGGAGGATGTATGATGACGACAAACGTATTAACCTTATCAGCTTATGAGTTTTACATAAATGGGGAATGGAAAGAAAGCCAGTCAGGGCAGACCATTGATATCAAGTCGCCATATCTTTATGAGGTAATCGGAAGAGTACAAGCGATTACGAAAGAAGAAGTGGATGAAGCGATTTACTTTGCACGCGAAGCACAAAAAGATTGGGCAGAGACTTCCTTGCAAGATCGTGCAAAATATTTATATAAATGGGCGGATGAATTAATCGATATGCAAGACGAGCTTGCTGAAATCATTATGAAAGAAGTCGGCAAAAGTTATAAAGATGCAAAAAATGAAGTGGCACGCACAGCAGACTTTATTCGTTACACGATTGAAGAAGCGCTTCATATGCATGGCGAAAGCATGAGGGGCGACAGCTTTCCGGGCGGCTCTCAATCAAAAATTGCCATCATTCAGCGTGTGCCGCTCGGTGTAGTGTTGGCCATCCCTCCATTTAACTACCCTGTAAACCTGGCGGCAGCCAAAGTAGCGCCGGCATTAATGGCGGGAAATGCCGTCATCTTCAAACCTGCCACGCAAGGCGCTATTAGTGGTACGAAAATGGTAGAAGCCCTTCATAGAGCGGAATTGCCAAAAGGTCTTGTAAACCTTGTAACAGGACGGGGTTCTGTCATTGGCGATTATTTAGTAGAGCACAAAGGAATTGACATGATTTCCTTTACAGGCGGTACAAATACAGGGCTTCACTTAGCGAAAAAAGCAACAATGGTTCCGCTTGTCCTTGAGCTTGGCGGAAAAGACCCTGGCATTGTGCGAGAAGACGCCGATTTGTACGAAGCGGCAAAACATATCATCAGCGGTGCATTCTCCTATTCCGGCCAACGCTGTACGGCTATCAAGCGTGTATTGGTGCATGAAAAGGTAGCAGACGAACTTGTCGGAATTTTAAAAGAAGAAGTGGAAAAATTGTCTGTTGGTTCCCCTGAAAACGGCAATACGGTCGTTCCTTTAATTGATGAGCAATCCGCTGATTTTGTTCAAATTTTGATTGCGGATGCGATTGGAAAAGGCGCTGCAGTTATAACAGGAAACAAGCGTGAACATAATTTAATTTATCCAACTCTTCTTGATTACGTGACAGAGGAAATGCGCGTAGCCTGGGAAGAACCGTTTGGACCTGTATTGCCGATTATTCGTGTGTCATCTGATGAAGAAGCGATCAAAATCGCGAATGAATCTGAATTTGGCTTACAAGCAAGTATTTTTACAAAGGATATCAACAAGGCCTTTGTGATGGCTGACAAAATTGAAACGGGTTCTGTCCAAATCAATGGACGTACAGAACGCGGCCCAGATCATTTTCCATTTATCGGCGTAAAGGGATCCGGTATGGGGGCGCAAGGAATCCGCAAGAGCCTCGAATCGATGACGCGTGAAAAAGTAACGGTGTTAAACATCGGAGAATAATACAAAAAGCGAGGCCCTAGGAGCTGGCTCGTGCAAGCCAGATTAAGGCAGTGATCCCACACTTAAGCTTCACCGATTACACAAAGTTTGGAAGTGGGGCTCTTACTGCCCGTTAATGCGGGATAAAAGAAAAACTTCAAGATAATTGCAATTCATCTCCAAACATTGGACATGGGCGTTTTTTGCTCATGTTCAATGATTTATGTGAATTTACATAGAAAAAGGTGGATAAATTTTTTTGAAAGTGAATTGACCAATAAACCGCTTTCATATATAATGAACTCAAATCAAGTTAACCGTTTAACCGGAGGAACCATGAAACAAAAAGTAACGATCCGAGATGTGGCAAAATATGCAGGGGTATCTCCTGCAACCGTTTCATATGTTATCAATGATGTAAAAAAAGTATCAGATGAAACAAAGGATCGGGTCTCACAGGCCATTAAAGACCTGAATTATCAACCCGATTTTACGGCAATCAGCCTTTCGAAAAAAAAATCGAACATGCTAGGTGTCATGATTCCTTTAGTCGGCGATTCGCTTGCTCCCATTTTTAAAGAAAATCATTACTACAGTGAATTGATTAGCGGAATCGAATATGTGTCGCGAAAAAATGGGTATGATTTTCTCATTTCAGGTATCGGGAAGCCGGAGGACTGCAAAAATTGGGTCATGAAGCGCAACTTGGATGGACTTATTTTTTTAAATTCTTTTCCCGAACATTTATATGAAGAAATGAAAACGCTATCCACCCCCCTTGTGTTAATCGATACATATGAAGGGTACGAAGATTTTTATTCTCATATCCGAATTGATGATGAATTAGGAGGATATCTTGCCGCCAAGCATCTAATTGAATTGGGCCATACATCCATTGGATTTATTGCTCCAAGAATGAAAGGCGAGATTGACCAGAAACGTTTCCGGGGCTTTCAAAGGGCCATGCAGGAAGCCAATTTGTCAATAAATGAAGAGCTGATCTTTGAGAGTAAAAATGGTTCGTTCGAAAGCGGATATTGTATAGGAACAAAGATAGCAGAAATCAATACTGAGATGACCGCTATTTTTGCTACGGCTGATATTTTAGCAATGGGCATCATTAAGGCCCTGAATGAAAATGGAAAACAAGTGCCCAATGATTATTCGATTGTCGGGTTTGATGATTTGATGATTAGCAGATATGCTTCACCAAGTTTAACGACGATTAGGCAAGATGTTGTTAATAAGGGCGTCGTGTCGGCCCAGATGCTCATTGATGCAATTGAATTGAAAGAAACTGACCCGACAGCGATGACTCTCCCGGTTGAATTAGTAGTGAGGGAGTCAACGGCAAGGCTTTCTCTGTAAGCTTTGTGATAGAAGGGATGAAAAAAGGCTCCTGTAATGACCGTTTTCCATAATGAAGGAGCCCTCATCCTTAAGGGGGTGAACGGCGGTAAAGATTGATGGCGATGCACCTTTATCATGTTGAGCTGCGAAGTTAACCGGTTAAAATTACATAAACTCATTTTTCATGTCACCTGCTTTTTTGTGGAGTCAACCACTTCAATTAATAATATATTATATAGAATTATCATTATAAATAAATTATTAAGAAAGCCAGGTGTTAAACGTGATAAAGGTAACAGTATGGAATGAAAATCGTCATGAGCAACATGATCCGGTTGTAAAGGAAATTTATCCGGAGGGCATTCATGGCACGATTGCGGGATTTTTGAAAAAAGAAGGGTTCGAAGTAAGAACGGCAACGCTTGATGAGCCGAAACACGGTTTAACAGACGATGTATTAAACAATACAGACGTATTGATTTGGTGGGGGCATATTGCACAAGGTAAAGTGAAAGATAGAATCGTCAAAAAAGTGCAGCAGCGTGTTCATGACGGAATGGGGCTTATCGTTCTTCATTCAGCTCAATTCTCAAAAATCTTTAGATGGTTAATGGGAACGAGCTGTGACATGAAGTGGCGTGAAGAGGGTGAAAAAGAACGTCTTTGGGTCGTATCCCCAAGCCATCCGATCACTGAAGGAATCGGTGAGTACATCGAGCTGGAAAAAGAAGAAATGTACGGGGAGTATTTTGATATCCCTACGCCGGATGAGGTGATCTTTATAAGCTGGTTTGAAGGCGGAGAAGTATTCCGAAGCGGTTGCACATTTAAGCACGGTAACGGAAAAGTGTTTTATTTCCGACCGGGCCATGAAACATTCCCGACATACCACAATAATGACATTCAGCGTGTCATCATCAACGGCGTCAAATGGGCGACCGGTTGACCGCAAACGCCCGGTATACGGAAATGCAAAGCTGTTAGCAAACATTTCACCAAAAACAAACTAATCAAACATAGGAGAAAGAAATCATGAAAAAATTAAAAGTTGGAGTAATCGGATGCGGCAGCATCGCTCAGCATCGCCATCTACCGGAGTATGCATTCAATAAAGACGTGGAGCTTGCAGCTGTTTGTGATATCAATGAAGAACGTGCCAAACAAGTAGCCGAAAAGTATGGGGTCAAAGCGTATACAAGTTACAAAGAGCTATTGCAAAGCGGCGAAGTCGATGTGGTAAGCGTTTGTACACCAAACTATCTGCATGCTCCGATCTCAATTGCGGCGTTAAACGCTGGTGTTCACGCATTATGCGAAAAGCCGATGGCGACATCCAAAGAAGAAGCGGAAGCGATGATTGAAGCGGCTGAAAAGAGCGGCAAAAAATTAATGATTGCCCATAACCAGCGTTTCGTTAAATCGCATCAAAAAGCGCGTCAGATGATCGAAAGCGGTGAAATCGGCAAGATTTACAGTTTCCGTACAGCATTTGGACATCCTGGACCAGAGGCTTGGAGTGTAGACGGAAAAGAAAGCTGGTTCTTCAAAAAAGAACAGGCGTTCATTGGCGCAATGGGTGACTTGGGGGTTCACAAAACAGACTTGCTTCGTTACGTGCTTGGAGAAGAAATCGTGGAAGTCGGCGCATTTGTGGAAACGAGCGCAAAAGATTTTGCCGATGTGGACGATCATGCCGTTTGTGTACTGAAAACGGAAAGCGGCATCATAGGAACGCTTGCCGCAAGCTGGGCTTACGTTGGAAAAGAAGATAACTCTACCATCATTTACGGAGAAAAAGCAATTCTTCGTTTAGAAGATGATCCGAACTATTCACTAGTCATTCAATATGCAAATGGCGAAGTGGTTAATTATCAGCTTGGCAAAATTCAATCCAATGAAGAAGGCGGCCAGCAAAATTCTCATGTGATTGAACAGTTTGTGGATTGTGTGCTAAACGATAAAGAGCCCCCAATCAGCGGCGAAGAGGGCATGAAATCATTAGCAGTCATTTTGGCAGCTTTAAAATCGAACGATACAAAACAAATCACACGTGTTTAAGCGGGGTGTCTTATGAGCAAGCTTCGAGTCGGAATTATCGGGGTAGGCGGTATTGCACAAAGCCGCCATATCCCTGCCTTTTTACAATTGAGTGATAGATGTGAAATCACAGCGGTAAGCGATGTGAATATTGAGCGTGCAAAAGAGGTATCAGAAACATTTGCGATTCCACACGCGTTTGAAAGCTATCATGACTTGTTAGCGGAAGTGGATGCTGTCTGCATTTGTACGCCAAACAAATTTCATGCAGAAATTTCAATCGCCGCATTGGAAGCAGGCGTCCATGTTCTTTGTGAAAAGCCAATGGCACTGAGTGCGCTAGAGTGTGAAGCCATGGTTGCCGCTTCTAAAAAAGCGGATAAAGTGTTAGCCATTGCTTATCACTACCGTTTTATGAAAGAAGCACAGGCTGCAAAGAAGATGATGATGGAAGTCGGGACGCCGCTTGTGGCAAGAGTGGAAGCATTAAGACGCCGAAAAGTACCGGGATGGGGAGTTTTTACAAATAAAGAACTTCAAGGAGGCGGCAGCTTAATTGATTATGGGTGTCATCTTCTTGATTTAGCCATCTGGCTAATGGGAAATCCCAAACATGTTGCTGTAAGCGGAAGTACGTATAATTCGTTGAGTAAAGTACCGAGCCAGGTGAACCTATGGGGAGATTTCAATCATCAAACGTTTAATGTAGATGATCATGTCACTGCTTACATTAAATTTGAAAACGGCGCTTCACTACTGCTTGAAACATCGTGGGCAGCAAATATTAAAGACGATAAAGAACATGTGAGTATTTCAGGGATTGACGGCGGTTTAAGCGTATTTCCATTCGAGCTTTACACGACTAAAAACGGCATGCTGTTAAACAGTGAAGCAGCATGGCTTCCAGGTGAAGACAATCCAGGCCTTCCACAGGCGAAAAACTTTATTGATGCCTGCCTTGGACGGGATGAGCTTGTGGTCAAACCCGAAGAAGCGCTTCAGGTATCGAGCATTATCGATGCGATTTATGAAAGCAGCAATCCGGGCAATGGAACAGCCGCCACATTGTTATTGAAATAATATTTTAATAGAGGGAGAGAATTTGAGATGAAACTAGGTGTATTTACCGTCCTGTTTGCGGACAAATCATTTGACGATATGCTCGATAAAGTGAAAGCAGCGGGCCTGCATGCCGTTGAAATCGGAACGGGCTGCTATCCGGGAAACAGCCACTGTGACTTGGACGCATTATTGGAAAATGAAGCGCTTCGCAAAGAGTATCTTCAAAAAGTAGAGGATCGCGAGTTAATTATTAGTGCGTTCAGTTGCCACGGCAATCCGATTTCACCGGAAGAAGCCTTCGCGAAAGAGTCGCACGAAACGCTCTTAAAAACAATCAAATTAGCTTCCTTAATGAACGTACCGGTTGTGAACTGCTTCTCCGGAACGGCAGGGGACCACGAAGGGGCGAAATATCCAAACTGGCCTGTTACACCGTGGCCGAACGAATACGGGGACGTGTTAAAATGGCAGTGGGAACAAAAGCTCATTCCATATTGGAAAGAAGTCGGACAATATGCGAAAGAACATAATGTGAAAATCGGTTTGGAGCTTCATGGCGGCTTCTTGGTACATACACCATACACATTATTGAAATTGCGTGAAGAAACATGTGATGCCATTGGTGCAAACCTGGACCCAAGTCACTTATGGTGGCAAGGAATTGACCCGGTGGCAGCCATCAAGATTTTGGCGAAAGAAAACGCGATCCATCATTTCCATGCAAAAGACACCTACATCGATCAGGAAAATGTAAATATGTATGGACTTACTGATATGCAGCCATATGGCGATGTCCAAACGAGAGCCTGGACATTCCGTTCGGTCGGATGCGGCCATAGTTTAAAAGAATGGTCCGATATGATGAGTGCACTGAGAACATACGGCTACGATTATGTAGTCAGCATCGAGCATGAAGATCCAATCATGTCCATTGAAGAAGGATTCATCCGTGCGGTGAAGAACTTGAAGTCTGTGTTGATTGAAGAGTCGCCATTACAAATGTGGTGGGTGTAATGTTTGAAAAGAACATGTAGTATAACAAGGATATTTATGAGGAAACAAAGGGGGTGACTCAAAAGGAGAAAAATCGCCCCTTTTGAGTCACCCCACGCCAAATGGACCGTTATATAAATCCGGTAATACCAAGGGTTTTGATTGACGGTCCATTTTGCATAAAACATAAAACCCATCATTTTTTTGAACTTATGGGACACCCTCTTTGTTATTGATGAAATCAGGAGAGGAAAAAGGGGGATAGCACATAAGGCAGATCGTTCTATTTAACACTTTACAGAAACATCACATATACTGTTAACAACGATGTCAAATTTAAACGTCACCTTATAAGACAAGTGAAAATTTGCAAGAGGAGAGGAATGGTTTGGATGTGGCAGAAAAAGTAGAATCAACAATAAATGACCTTGTTCAACAGTTTAAAGGATACCAAAGCGTGGATGGTGCCTGGCGATATTGCTTAGAAAATGGTCCTGTAACAGATGCGTATTTAATTGTCCTTTTAAGAATACTTGAAATAAATGAGGAAGAGCTGATTCGCCGACTTGTTAACCAGCTTATGGCCAAGCAGGCGGAAAACGGAGCGTGGAAGCTGTTCCATGATGAGGAAGGGAATTTGGATGCAACAGTTGAAGCGTATTACGCCTTGCTTTACTCCGGCTATATAAAAAAAGACGAGAAACGGATGCAAGAAGCAAATCGATTCATCCGGGAAAATGGTGGGATTTCAAATGTCAAAAGCTTGCTGACACAAATTCTTCTTGCATTAACCGGACAAATTCCCTGGCCGGAGAATATAGAAATCCCGATTGAAATGATTCTTTTTCCTAAATGGTTTCCCTTGAATATATTTGATTTATCAGGTCATGCCCGTGTTCATCTTATTCCGCTTATAATTATGGCAGATAAAAATTTTTCGATAAAAAGCCGCTATACTCCTGATATTAGTGATCTTTATGTACAAAATAAACCCTTCAAAAAGTCACACTCTCCCATCGCCCTTTTATTTCAATCATTAAATTTTGGGGCCAGGTCACTCTCCTTTCTCTCTGATCGGCTTCATAAAAAAGCGCTCCAACAAGCGGAAAAATTCATGTTAGATCGAATCGAGCCTAATGGGACACTTCTCACTTACTCCACTTCTACCATTTTAATGATTTTTGCATTTTTAGCCCTTGGGTATTCAAAAAGCTCCGATGTTATAACCAATGCTGTACAGGGTGTAAAAACCCTTGTCTATGCAACAAATGAAGGACCTCATTTACAGTTTGCCGCTTCAACAGTATGGGATACAGCTCTGATTAGTCATGCAATGCAACAAGCCGGTGTTCCATCAACAGATCCAGTCATTCAAAAATCGTTTAGCTACTTACTTTCACGGCAGCAAAACAAAAAAGCAGATTGGAGCATTCATAATCCAAATGCGGAGCCGGGAGGGTGGGGTTTTTCAGACATCAATACAAAATACCCTGATCTTGATGATACTGTAGCGGCCTTACGAGCAATTAAAGATCCAGCATCAGATAATATATCATATCGGGAAGCGTGGAATCGGGGGGTAAACTGGGTTCTTTCCATGCAAAATTCTGACGGGGGGTGGCCGGCTTTCGAAAAAAATACAGACAAGAGCATGTTAAAATTGATTCCGTTTGAAGGTGCCAAGGATTTTGTCGTTGACTCTCCTACACCGGATTTGAATGGAAGAGTTCTTCAATTTCTAGGAAAAGAGACAAATTTGAAAAAAGATGATCGCCAAGTGAAAAAAGCGGTCAAATGGCTAATAAAGCAACAAGAATCCAATGGGTCGTGGTTTGGAAGGTGGGGAATTTCTTATATACACGGTACAAGTGCAGCAGTCATAGGACTCGTTTCTGTAGGGGTATCCAGGCAGCACCCAGCCATTTCACGAGCAGTTAAATGGCTGCTTAGCACTCAGAACAAAGATGGAGGATGGGGAGAATCTTGCAGAAGTGATGAGTTGAGAAAATATGTTCCTTTAGGATACAGCACACCAACTCAAACCGCCTGGGCATTGGAAATGCTGATTGACACACATGAAAAACCGACTGCAGAAATAAATCGCGGGACTGAGTGTTTGATGGAATCATTAACAAAAAAAGACTGGATAAGCACATATCCGACTGGAGGGGGACTTGCCGGCATTGCCTATTTTTATTTTCATAGTTTAAATCATGCCTGGGCCTTACTCACTCTCGCAAAATATAAACAAAAGTATAT
This sequence comes from Bacillus songklensis, assembly GCF_042649685.1. Classification (NCBI taxonomy): domain Bacteria; kingdom Bacillati; phylum Bacillota; class Bacilli; order Caryophanales; family Bacillaceae; genus Bacillus; species Bacillus songklensis. Next base: position 78,832 of record NZ_JBHRZT010000032.1, read on the forward strand.
AGAAAAGAGACCTTTATCATTTTACTCACTCCGCAGATAGAGTGGGAAAAGATTCATATTCATCGTCATCACCTTGGCCATTCTGCGATTTGGCGTTCAGCGTATGGCTGCCCTTACTATTGTTAAGCATACATCGTATTCGAAGAAAACAAATGGCTGGGGAGAAGGAAAAGGAGGTGTCCCAAAACACTGAAGTCCTGTACCTCCCCCCTCCAAAAAAGAAGAAGCAAGTAAGTAACAAACTTTCCTACTCCATTTAAAAATGAATGGGGAACTAATAAATTTCTTTAATGTCGGATAAGCGGATGGAAAAAATTTGTTGTTGTTCGTCTTTTAAAGAAAGAGTTTGCTCGTTCAGATTCAGATTGCAAACGCGTCCCTTACATGTTTTTAATGTTCCGTTTTTATAATAGTTGACCGTCACCAGGTGATTTTCCCGTAATGCTTTTAGAATCATTTTTTAATCTCCTTTCTTTTTTAATGAAGAGTCTGTATAAAAAGTCGCTCGAATAATGGACTGAATTGAGTAAAATACACAACAGCAATTTATATTATTAGTATACATCAGAATTAAGTAAGCGTTTACATTAATGTTTGAACAATTTGTGAAAATTTGAACAAAAAAAGAGATTTATTTGACTGAGAAAAAACCCGGGATTTCACGGAGGTTTGTCAGACGCCGGAACATCAAGATGAAAAAATAAAGGAAACTTCCATCAGTGGGGGTCTTACTGTCCGTTAATGCGGGATAAAATCATTTCAAAGTTGATAACGATGTCTAAAGACACTTTTCATCGAAAAGCCAAAATGGATACGATTGACGTAATAGGATATAACGGAGTAACTTGGGGAAGGGGAATAGAAAAGTCATCATGAACTCTAAGGTGAGAAGTTAAAATAAGAACGACCTTATAGGAAGGAGAAACGAGACCATGAAACAAGTAGCTGTTGCAATCATTCATGGGATGGGAATTCAAAAAGAAGACTATGCAGAAGACATGGAAGTTCTGCTTCAGCAAGCGTTTTTGGAAAAAGCAAAGCCCTTCGTGAGCGGCCCTTTTTCTCCGATTGTGATCGAATCTGTTTACTGGGCAGAAATATTTGGGGACAGGGAAGAAGAGCTATTTCAAAGTTTGGTGATAAACAACCATCTTCGCTATAAAGGGCTTAGACGTTTTGTGATTCAGTATTTGGCGGATGTTATTGCCTATCAGCCTGTTGAAACCGCCAAACATAATTATCATCGTGTCCATCAAAAGCTGGCTGACGTTTTGCGTGTTCTTGCCGGGAAGGCTGGACATCATGCGCCGCTGTGTGTGATTTCACATAGTTTAGGTTCAGTCATTGCCAGCAACTATTTTTATGATTTACAAATCAACCAGGGAAACGCGCAATTGCCTGTAAGCGAATTGTCTCCTTTGGAAAAGGGGGATTCTTTGGCGCTGTTTTATACATTAGGTACGACATTGCCGTTGTGGAGCCTCCGATATGACAACTTTGACAGGCCCATTCAAATCCCGTCCCATAAACTGCACCAGTACTACCCGAACTTAGAAGGAGAATGGATCAATTTCTACGATAAAGATGATATCTTATCATACCCATTAAAACAAGTAAGCCCTGAATACAATCGAGCGGTGAATGAGGATAGGGAAATCAATGCGGGGGATATATGGAAAAGCTGGAATCCGCTTTCGCACTCTGCTTATTTAACCGATAAGGATGTCATAGAGCCGATTGTTAATGGGCTGTTTACGGTATGGGCACATATAAACAACATCGAATTACATGAATAACTGTTTCAAAGTAAGGAACAGTAGAAGCAATGCTCGAAAGATCAATAGCCGACCGAAAAATGACGGCCGGCTATATTTTATTTTGGTTTGATTGCTTCCGCAAATTCTTCCAGCGTTGTCGAATACTTGACATAAATACGGGGAAGAAGATAAAGCTCGTTCGGAACCCCTTTTTTAACATAAGGTCCGGGCGTTGTCGTAACCGCAAAGCGATAGTATTTTTTCGTTTCGTCGATTACCCGATTATTGAAGTCCCCATAAGGATAGGCAAGTGCAATGACCGGTTTGCCTGTAATTCGTTCAATCTTTTCTTTCGATTTCCCGAGTTCGTAATCATAATCCGTTATTTTCCTCAAATCGGGGTGTGTGGCGGTATGTGATTGGATGGAAAAGAAACCGGAATCGGCCAAGATTTTTAATTCCGATTTTGATAAACGATTGGAGCGGCCGATGAAATCAGAAATGACAAATAAAGTGGCGGCCGGCTTGAAACGGGAATCTTTAAGCTTTTGGAACACTTTCAATACATTCAGGTTATTTTTGTACCCATCATCCACTGTAATGAAAATGGGTTTGTTGACTTTATCGATGTTATTCCATTGTTCAAACGTTAACAATGTATAGCCGTTATCCTTCAAATAGGCCATTTGTTTTTCAAAGTTTGCAGGAGTGACATATAAGGCCTTCGAGCCGCTTCCTGTGAATTCATCAATGGAGTGGTAAATGAGAATGGGGACCTGGCGCTGTGCTGCTCCTTTTGATGGCGGCCCCAGTACAAGAAGAAACGAAAAGAGTACAACAAGGATTCGCATGAAATTCCTCCCTCTATCACCTAATCAGTGGAAATGCTCTTGTTCATTATTATTGTTCCGAACTGACTTCATATTATGAAGATGATAGACGAAGAGTTGAATACCATAATGAGACGCTCGAATTAGGATGCTATACATACAGGAGGGTTTTTTATTTAGGGGGACTTAAAAATTGTGTATTGAATATAGATGTAGAAAATATAGATGTAGAAAAAGGAGCGTTTAAAAAAGTGAAAAAAAGGTGAAAAACAAGTTTTTTCTGCTTGTTTTTTTATATAATATTTTTATACTTTTTAAGGCCAGGTGTATGAATTGGAAAAAATTAAAATTGAGCAGGTAATCAATGAGTTGCTAATGCGTTCAGGCAGCGCGGCTCGTGTGCAGCTTGAATCTTATTTTCCGGAAGGCCGTTTGGTCGGAGGAAAATACAGTATGAACCAACACACAATTACAATGTATATTGGAGTAATCACAGAACAGTGTTTGCAAATGTTTTCGTCGCTAGATTATATGATAGATTATTTTACCGTAGTGTTTGCTCATGAACTTGGACATGCTGAAGATCAAGATTTATCAAACCTTGCTGAGCAATTAGAGATATGCTCGACTGAAAGAGAACGAAATATGATTTCCTTAAAGATTGAGGAAAATGCCTGGGAATTCGCCGAGCGGCTGCTCCCTGAAATGGATCAGGCATTTATGAAGAAAATTGTTTTTTATTCTTTGGAGCCATACCGTGAGAAAATACAAATGGAAATCGCCTAATATATAAATCCACATAACTCATGGAACATGGATAAAAAAACATCCATGTTCCATGAGTGAAGCATCAGGGGTTGACAAGAACCTTTGGATTGTGTGCTCATTCAAGATGAGAGAACAGAAGGGCCGTGAATAGAACAAAGTGCGGTGACACGTATTAAAAATGAACGTGGATTTATATAATAAAAGGCTGTTCCCTCTCAATACGTTGAGAGGGAACAGCCTTTTGCGTTCAATACTATAAAACAAAACTTACGATAATAGCGGATAAGACACTGACTAATGTAGCACCGTATAATAGTTTTAAACCGAAGCGCGCTACTGCGTTTCCTTGTTTTTCATTTAGCCCTTTCACCGCACCGGCGATAATTCCGATTGATGAGAAGTTTGCAAACGATACAAGGAATACGGAAATGATTCCTAATGTACGCGGGCTCATTTCTGGTGCCACTTTCGCCAAATCCATCATGGCCACGAATTCGTTTGTTACAAGTTTTGTTGCCATGATTCCGCCGGCTTGAACCACTTCAGCAAGCGGTACACCCATAATAAAAGCAAATGGGGCAAAGAGATATCCTAAAATTTCTTGGAATGTGATTCCGAATGCTAAATCAAATACATTATTGATCGCCGCCATTAATGAAACGAAACCGATTAACATGGCACCGACAATGATGGCGACTTTAAATCCATCAAGAATGTACTCTCCCAACATTTCGAAGAAGCTTTGTTTTTCCTCTTCCTGAATTTCTAAAATATCCTCACGGTCATCTACTGTGTAAGGATTGATAATAGAGGTGATAATAAAACCACCGAATAAGTTGATGACAATCGCTGTTACGACATATTTCGGTTCAATCATGGTCATATACGCGCCGACGATTGACATCGACACTGTTGACATCGCTGATGCACATAGTGTGTATAAGCGGTGAGGCGGTAATTGACCAAGCTGTTTTTTCACCGTAATGAATACTTCAGATTGTCCGACCATGGCAGAAGCGACGGCGTTGTAAGATTCTAGTTTACCCATTCCGTTAATCTTGCTTAATAACAATCCGATTCCTTTCATGATGAAGGGAAGGATTTTGAAATACTGGAAGATTCCAATTAAAACTGAGATAAACACAATTGGAAGCAGCACGTTGATGAAGAACGGCATTGTGCCTTCGTTGGCTATTCCGCCAAACACGAACCCGATCCCTTCACCGGCATATTCAAGCAGCTTCTCAAAGACGCCTGCAATTCCTTTGATTAATACTAATCCAAATTTCGTGTTCAATAATACGTATGATAAGATTAATTGAATGACCACCATGACAGCGATTGGTTTATACTTAATATTTTTACGGTTATTGCTTGCTAAAAGCGCTAAACCAAGGACGACGATTAACCCTATAATAGAAATTAAATATTGCATGATTGCCTCCGCTAAGTAGTATAGTATGACAGAAGTATGGCTGCATCTTGTATACGATTTCAAACCTTGATGCGAAATTACTAACGATAAATATCCTTAAAATGTTATCGATTCAAATCTTTTGAAGAGAAAAAACCGGGTAACAATTCCTGTATAGATGTTTCTGTGACATCACCTTTTAAATTGGTTAAAATGATTTTCGTGTTTTCATCGCAAAATTCCGCGAGAACCTGGCGGCATGCCCCGCATGGAGAGATAGGTCCCTCTGTATCTCCGGTAATAACAATTGCCTTAATGTCTTTTTCCCCATTGGCAACCGCTGTAAACAAAGCCGTTCTTTCTGCGCAATTAGTCAGTCCGTAGGAAGCGTTTTCAATATTGCACCCCAAATATACATTGCCGTTTTTCGTTAAAACTGCCGCTCCTACCTGAAAGGCTGAATATGGTGTGTATGCCTGCTTACGGGCTTTGATGGCTTCATTAATCAGCATCTTTGTATCCATGTTCTATGCTCCATTCATCATATTTTTATAAAATATTGCTCTTCTTTTTTAGAAAAAATAAATAGGAGAGAAGAAAGAAATTACGTTTTTTAAAAACTTCTCACATCTGATGTCTGACATCTGATATCGGACAAACTAACTATAACGTTAAACTACTAAATTTTCAACAAAAAAATGATAGAATCATAAACTTTTAGAAAGCGCTTCATTTGATGTGGAGAACAGTACAATATATCAAGCTGATGTGGTATTGTTAAAGTGTATTTGAAAAGAAAGGGAGGATTTTTCCATGACAGATCAAAATGAAAATAATGTATTACCGCCAAAAACCTGTACGATTGATCGCCTTGTTACTCTAAAGGAAGATGTGGAGAAGGTTATCGCAGGAAAGAAAACAGCTACCCGCCGTAACGGGAGATATGCCGATGTTGGTGAAATAATGACATTAAAAGGCCATAATTATGTCGTTGAACGTGTTTACTCACAATCACTCGGCGAATTAACTGACGAACATGTCCGTCAGGAAGGATTCGAGAGTGTAGAGGATTATAAGCAGTCCATTTTGTCCATTCATCCAGGAATGCCTTGGCTTCCGCAAATGAGAGTGTGGGTTCACGAGTTCCGTCCGATTCAAGAGTAATTTGAATACATGATGACCATGCTATATCGATTGCTTCTTTACATACATATTTTCAGTGTTATCTTGTCTATCGGACCCTTTTTTGTACTCATACCAATAATCAAAAAACTGCGAGACGCCGAAATGCAAGTGCAGCATGCGTACTTGGATACGTTCCGGTTTGTAGTCAGGCTTGCCAAGCATGCCGGCCATGTGCTGGTTATATCAGGCATACTGCTTGTTACCGCAGGTCCCTGGTCATGGGGGACGCCATGGATTTTAGCAACCATTATAATCTTAGCAGGTTCCTTATTCTTCCTGGCACGAGCATTTTCACCAACCATCAGGAGTTTTAATGAACAGGGACGGGACAAAGAAGATCTAGTGCGAAAGCTTAACCGCTCGATCTGGATTTATCTTGGCCTGTTGATGATTATGTTATGGTTTATGGTAACGAAACCTGCCTTGTGGTAAAAATTTCAGGATAAATTTATTCAAACGCTGTAAAGTCGGTTTCAATGCAGGAATATAGCAGAACTTAGAGATAGGGGAGTAAAACTTCCCTATCTTGTTTTATTTTTTGCGGTATGCGGAAAATGAATAAAAAATGATAACAGGTGATCACATGTCAAATGAAGTGAAGATTTCGGTGAGACCGTTAGTAGAATATGTGTATAGAAGCGGCAGCATTGAATCCGGGTTTCGTACAAGCACCACACTTACCGAGGGAACAAGGGCGCATCAAAAGGTGCAAAAAATGTACAAAGAGGCAGATCAAAAGGAAGTATACATGAAAACGGAAATACCCTTTGAAGATTTGACTTTTCAAATCGAAGGAAGATGCGACGGCCTTCTTTTTTCAGGAGAAGAAGTAACAATAGATGAAATCAAATCCACTGCAAAAGATTTACACTCCATTTCGAAAGAGAGCTATCCTGTTCATTGGGCCCAGGCAAAGTGCTATGCATACATGTATGCAAAAGAACATGGGATCCAATCAATCAATGTGCAGCTCACCTATATACATGTTGAAACTGAAGAGAAGAAGCAATTTAAAGAAATGGTGTCGTTCCAAGAGTTGGCAGAATTTATACTGGATGTGGTGAAGCATTATGCACCATATGCTTCATTAAAACAAAATCACCGGGAGAAAAGAGACAGCAGCATTAAGAAACTGGATTTCCCGTTTGAAACATACCGGGAGGGACAACGGAAATTTGCAGGAGCCGTCTACAAAACGATTGCAGAGGGCAAGAGTTTGTTTGCGATGGCACCTACTGGAATAGGAAAAACGATATCAACGATTTTTCCTTCGGTTAAAGCAATAGGAGAAGGCCTATTGCAGCGGCTTTTTTACCTAACCGCAAAAACTACTACAAGAGCGACAGCGGAAGAGACCTTTTCTTTTATGCAAGACAAAGGGCTTTGCATGAATGTTGTGACAATCACAGCTAAAGAGAAAGTGTGCTTTCAGGAGGAGGCAGTTTGCCAGAAAAAGAGTTGTGAGTATGCTGATGGATATTATGACCGGATAAACGGGGCAGTGCTGGATATATTGTCAAACGAAACCATCATGAATCGTTCTGTTATTGAAAAATATGCCCGAAAGCACAAAGTTTGCCCATTTGAATTTTCACTGGATATTGCGTATGCAGCCGATGCGATCATATGTGATTATAATTATGTATTTGATCCCCGGGTCTCTTTGAAACGTTTAGTCGAAGAACAAAAGAAGCAAACGGCACTGCTGGTAGATGAAGCGCATAACCTTGTGGACAGAGCGAGGGATATGTTTTCATCAGAATTAAGCAAGTCCGCTTTTCTTCATGTGAAAAGAGAGTATAAAGGAAAGAGTGAAGCGATCGCTAAGGCAGCAAGCGATGTGAATAACTATTTGCTTGGGCTGAGAAAACGATGTGGAGAACAAAAAAATCTTCTGTTAAAAGAAAGGCAGGATGAGTTTGTAGAACTTCTTGAAGTATTTATCCTCCAAGCTGAAAAGGAGCTTGTGAATGAGTATGAAGGGCAATCACATACAGAGCTACTGGATCTGTATTTTTCCGTCCATAACTTTATACGAATTTCAAAGCTGTATGATGAGCGCTATGTCACATATATTGAATATGAAAGAAGTGAAGTTGTCATTAAGATGTTCTGCCTCGATCCATCTAATCTTTTACGGCAAATGGGCAAGGGCTATTGGTCAAAAGTATATTTCTCGGCTACGCTCGCGCCGCTTCGTTATTATAAAGAGATACTCGGCGGACAAGAAGAAGACCTGGCTGTTTCCATTCCTTCTCCGTTCAGGAAGGAGCAACTTGAAGTATTCATTCAGCCATTGTCTACAAGGTACCATGATAGAGAAAGGTCTAAGGATCCAATTGTAAAGATGCTTTCTAGCATTGTGGAGAAGAATAAGGGGAACTACCTGATATTTTTCCCTTCTTATCAGTATTTAAGTGACATTTACGAACAGTTTACAGAGCAGTATGGAGAAGAAAATACCATTCGCCAGAATGCCAAGATGACAGAAGAGGAGCGGGAACAATTTTTGGCCGCTTTTCAAGTGGATCAAGAAGAAACATTGATAGGGTTTGCCGTATTGGGAGGTATTTTCTCAGAAGGAATTGACTTAAAAGGGAACCGCTTAACCGGGGTGGTTATCGTAGGAGTGGGACTTCCGCAGCTTTCTTTGGAACGAAACATTATAAAGAATTACTTCAATGAAAATGGAAAAAACGGATATGATTACGCATATGTATTTCCCGGGATGAATAAAGTCCTGCAGGCAGGGGGAAGACTTATTCGTTCGGAACAAGATGAGGGAACCATCGTGCTTGTGGATGATCGGTTTTTACAATCGAAATATCAATCTTTCCTTCCGGATATATGGAAACATTACACTCTATGGCAGGAATGAAATTGGAAAGCTGTGTACAAATTACGTTTATTGTGATTTGTACACAGCTTTTTTCCTTCCTTTTTCAAAGGCGGAACATTAACTTCTTGCCGCTTTTTAACGATCTGTTCTCATTTGCTTACAGAAGCTGGTCAACTGGTTTTATTTTTTCTTGTTTTAACAGAAGCAGGAACAGTGCAAGAGTGCTCTGCCCGTTGCTCACATATTTACTAAAAAAGAACGAAGGAAAGGATTTGAGGAGCTCTAAAAGTCCTAAAATGATGAGAACACGCCCTTTTTCTTTTTGATAACGTCCTTTTTTATTTTAAAAGAATAAGATGTAGATGAATTTTTCTGCAAACGGAAAATTTGCTGAGGAAGCGGCAGCGCATGATACAGCCAAAAACGGGTGATAGATTTCCCGCGTATATGAATCTGGTTATAGGATCGAAATCTCGGAAAAGCGAAAGCAAAAAGGAGTTTTTATTATGTGTGGAATAGCAGGATATCTTACTTATTCTGATCAAAGAACAACGGAAGAAATGGAAAGAATATTAAAGAGAATGACCGGTACGATTATACATCGGGGTCCAGATGGGAGCGGATCATGGATAGATGTTGAAAAAGGAATCGCTTTGGGACACCGGCGTCTCGCTATTATCGATTTATCCTCTAATGGGAAGCAGCCGATGGTCTCGGCGAGCGGCCGCTATGTGATGACATTCAACGGGGAAATCTATAACTATCACGAATTGCGTGCAAGACTGCCGGAATATCCGTTTCGTGGTCATTCCGATACGGAAGTTATGATGGCCGCTATTGAAGCATGGGGGGTGGAGAGGGCATTAAAGCACTTTACAGGAATGTTTGCGTTTGCTCTGTGGGACCGCCAGGAAGGTCTATTGCATTTAGCACGTGACCGGATGGGAGAAAAGCCTTTATATTACGGCTGGATTGGAAATACTTTTGTATTTGGTTCAGATTTAGAAGCACTGCGTATCCATCCTCAATTTAACAATGAGATTGATCGAAATGTTCTTTCCCTTTATTTACGCTTTAATTACATTCCCACTCCTTATTGCATTTATAAAGGTATATATAAACTGCCGCCAGGAGCCTACGCAACTGTAAAAAGAACCGAGCAGAACCAAACAATAAGCCCGGTGTGTTATTGGAAAATAGAAGAGACTATTGTACACGCTAAAAACAATCCAACTTTTCAAACAGAAGAGGAAGCTGTCCATACATTGGATGAATTGCTGAAAGAAACGATTAAAAATCAGATGATTGCAGATGTACCCCTTGGAACCTTTCTCTCAGGAGGAATTGATTCATCTACCATTACAGCAATTATGCAAGCACAAAGCAGCAAACCGATAAAGACGTTTACGATAGGATTTACTGAAAAAGGATATAATGAGGCGAAACATGCCAAGATGGTGGCCCGTTATTTAGGTACAGATCATACGGAGTTATATGTTACTCCTGAAGATGCAATGAATGTTATCCCGCGGCTGCCTGTTTTGTACAGTGAACCTTTTTCCGACTCTTCTCAAATTCCGACGTTTTTAGTTTCTCAAATAGCACGTTCTAAAGTGACAGTCAGTCTGTCGGGTGACGGCGGCGATGAACTATTCGGAGGCTACAACCGCTATTTATGGACCACGCAAATTTGGGATAAGACCCGCTGGATTCCATACGGATTGAGAAAAAGTGCTGCGGGCGCTTTTACAAAAATTTCACCCCGGATGTGGGATTACTTCTTCTCTATTATTTCTCCTCTACTGCCGCAAAAATACAAGCAAACAATACCGGGTGACAAAATTCATAAAATGGCAGAAATCCTTGCTGAAAGAAGCGCAGAAGATATGTATTTTAAATTGGTTTCCCTTTGGAAATCCCCTTCTTCTATTCTCCTAAATGCAGAAGAACCTCTTACATTTCTCCATCAAAACAGGAATTGGGAAGTCCCGGGTAATGTGATGGAATTAATGATGTATTTGGATGCAAAGACCTACTTGCCTGATGATATTCTTGTGAAAGTCGACAGGGCCAGCATGGGAGTAAGCCTTGAAACACGGGCTCCATTCCTTGATCACCGTGTGGTTGAATATGCTTTCCAATTGCCGTTAAATATGAAAATCAAAAACAATAAAGGAAAATGGATCTTAAGGGAGGTTTTATACAAATATTTACCGAGTGAACTAGTTGAGCGTCCTAAAATGGGATTTGGATTGCCAATTGATGTTTGGTTAAGAGGACCGTTAAGGGAATGGGCGGAAGAATTGCTCGATGAAAAAAGTTTGTGTAATGATGGATTCTTCGATGTCTCCCCTATCCTTGAAAAGTGGAGGGAGCATTTGTCGGGGCGGCGGAATTGGCAGCATTATTTGTGGAATATTTTAATGTTCCAGGCGTGGTTGAATAAACACAAAGGAAAACTGCCATCACATACTGACATAGAGCTTTAAAGACTTAGTCTCCTTACTAATCTAAAAGCCAGAGGAATATGAAGATGAAAAGACAGTTTAATAAAGTTATTTTTGTAAAACATTTACAGGATGACACATCAAAAAAGCTTATAGATGGGTCTGCTATTGTATTTTTATTAAATGTTGCGGCTATCGGAGTTTCTTTTTTGACTGAAATTGTTTTGACCCGAACATTGGGAACGGCAAATTACGGACATTTCACATATGCGATGGCCTGGTTGAATTTAATGGTTTTGACGGGAAGAATGGGATTTGATACAGCGGCTGTCCGTTTTGTAGCTGAGTACCAAGAAAGGGCAAATGGGAGTCTATTAAAAGGTTTTATAACCCGAAGTCAGCAAATTAGCATATGTTGTTCATTTAGTTTATCAGTAATTGTACTGTTTTTTGGCTATGTATTGATGGATGAAGCAACATTTAGGACTTTCGCCATGTGTGCATTAATTGTCCCTTTTTGGAGCCTTTTATTTATTTACAGTGCCTATCTTCAGGGAACAAAATTCTATGCTCTAAGTGTCTTTCCTCAACAAATCGCAAGGCCATTACTGATTATTTTAATAGTTTTAATGATAAACGGCCTGTTTAATATCAAACCGAATTCATTTCATGCTATGTTGTCCGTTTTGCTAGCCGTTGTTTCTACGCTAATCATGGTCAGAGTTTTTTTTCAAAATAAAGTTCACCGCCTGTTTAGAGATATCCGTCCCCGATATAAAACAGCCTATTGGTTTAATGTTTCCTTTCAATTATGTTTAATTTCTTTTTTTAAGATTGCTTTAAGACAGATAGATATCATCGTACTTGGCATATTTGCCAATGCTTCTGCTGTCGGCGTTTATTCTATTGCGATAAAGATTTCTGAATTAACCACCTTCGGGATGATGGTAACAAATGTGATTGTTGCACCGATGATTTCTCAAATTTATGCACGAGGAGATAAAGAATTGTTGCAAAATACAGTCTCTTCTACAATCAGAATCATCTTAATCGCTACAGTCCCTCTTTCTATAGTTATGGCTATATGCGGGAAATGGATTCTAGGTTTGTTCGGCGCTGATTTCATGATTGGTTATACTGCTCTGGTCATTTTGATTATAGGGCAAATTGTTAATTCGGCATGCGGACCGGTAGGGTTCCTTATGAGCATGACCGGTCATCAAAATCAAAGTGTGACTGTATTTGGATCAAGCATTTTATTCAACCTGATACTGAGCTTATTGCTCATTCCGCCATTCGGGCTGATTGGAGCTGCCTTTTCTACATCACTTACGACTGTATTTTGGAATTTATTACTTTCTTACCTAACCTGGAAGAAGGTGGGCATCAAGACAAGCGTTTTTAAATAAAGGGCACTAGTAAAATGTGCTTTGTCTAGAACAAGAGATACCCCATTTTCATATAAAGAATAGAGAAAATATACAACGTATGAGAGGGGGCTTACAAAAGCATTTGTTGATAACAAGTATATAAGAACAATATTTTATTCTTCTTTAACGAAAGGACTGAATGAAACAATGGAACAAGATGGTATCCAGCTGTTTACTTACTCCAAGTTGATTCGAAAACGATTTTGGGCCATTTCTACATTTACATTGATTTTGACATTAGTCGGTGCGCTAATCACTTTCTTCTATATTCCGCCCGTCTACGAAGCTAGGGTTCAAATGTTGGTGAATCAAACAACGGGAGAAGAAGGGGCAGCTGTAATTGGAGATGTTAATAACCAGTTAAAGCTTGTTAAAACCTACGGTGAATTAATTGAAAGTCCTCGGATCATGGGCCCTGCAGCAGAAGAAGCTCCCGGAGTAAAAAGCCAAAGGGAGTTAAAAGAAAAAGTAAGGGTTGAAACACAGACTGACTCTCAAGTATTGACCATTGTAGTCAGAGGTGATAATACAGAAGAGGCAGCTTCAACAGCGGATATCATTGCAGATACTTTCAAAAACGAAATTCCCGACCTCGTAGGTGTTGATAACGTTCAAGTTTTGTCAAAAGCTCTGGCTGATCCTAAGCCCGTTCAACCACAACCATTGCTGTATATCGGGTTAACCCTTATCTTCAGCTTAATCCTTTCAACTGTATTCGTATTCTTGCAAGAGATATGGAGACAAGAATCAAAAAAGGAGAGCGGTAGCTAACAACCTTGCTGAAAATGCTCTGATTAACAATGACGGATCTATTATTAGAGCAGCCGTATACAAAAAGAAGAATGGGGGGATGAATCTTGTGACTCAAACACGGATCATTGATTGGCTCCAAAATTTATGGATATCCATCTTAATAATAAGTCCTTTAGTGATTATGATTAAAGCTGTTCCCCATGATTGGGCAGGCTGGGTTTTAGTTTATTTTTCATATGGCATTATTTTGTGCTTTAAGGATTTTTGGGAAGATGGACCTTTAACTTTTGTGATGTTTTTAATCATTTCTATTTACCATGCTTTTGCGATAACAAACGTCTACTGCGCAACCTTTTTGAGCGGGGGAGCAGATGCCCTTGATTTTCATGAAACAGCAGTACGATTAGTATACGGTGAAACAACATGGCAATTTGGAAGGGAAATTTATGAGCTGATCTTAAGTTATTTTTATAAAGTTTTTGGCCCCTCTCTTTTCTTTGGGGGTGAGCTTTCAGTTTTTTGGATGGTATTGTCTTTAATCATTATGGTTAAAACAATTAGACTGCTGGGACTGTGGCAATATCGGGTCGGCCTTATGCTTCTTTTTGGCCTCCTGCCGTCCGTGATTATGTTCGGTACTGTGTCATTGCGTGAGCCGCTTGAAGTTCTTTTTTTCCTGTTAACGGTCTATTTAACTCTTAAACAGAGAAAAAGTTCAACGGTAAAAAGAGGTTTACTTATACTTGCAGTTATTACAGCGTTTGGAATGCTGCATGACGGATTGCTGCTTTATTCAGTATTCTTGATTGTATTCAATCTTTACTGGGGATTTAAAATTGATAAAAAGAAAATATGGGGCAGGTTTCAGAGGTTTTTGGCTTTAATACTTTCGCTTGCCTTTGCTCTCGCCTGGATTTCCGTTACAAAAGAGTTTGGAAATGCCATTTCAGCTTTAGCAACCGGCGAGTCTTTAAACTATGTAGAAAATTACCGAACAGCAAGTTCCAGCTCGCGAACCACTTATGGTCTCCTTATTGATTCTTCTTCATCTTTCGGAACTGTAACAAACCTTCCCATCATGTTCCTCAATTATATGTTTGCCCCGTTTATATGGCAGATCGGACATTTATATGATCTTTATGCCAGTATGGAAGCAATACTGCGGTTTAGTCTTATCTGCTTTTCCTTGTTGTTATGGCGCCGCTCCCAGAGCGAAATGCGAAGTCAGTTAGGATTTTTGCTGGTTTTGTTTTTTACACTGGAATTTACATGGTCAATGGGTACAATTGCCTGGGGAACGGCTATACGCCACCATTTACCGGCATATGGACTTCTAGTTTTGACAGGCGGGCCCGGCCTGCTGGCATTCCTGCGAAAAATGGTCAGCAGAGCGGCTGCTGGCAGTGAACGGACAACTGGGGGGAGATAGAATGAAAATCCTCCATGTTATCACCTGCCTTGATGTTGGCGGGGCTGAGATGATGCTATACAAGCTTTTAAAGCATACAGACCATACAAAGTTTGAATCCTTTGTCGTGTCTTTAACTGACAAGGGAAGCATCGGCGAGAAAATAGAACATTTAGGCATTCCTGTTTATACTCTGGGATTAAAACCGGGCGAAATGGAGCCCGGGTCCTTATGGAAATTATACCGTTATGTTCGGCAGGTCAATCCTGACCTTATTCAAGGGTGGATGTACCACGCAAATTTTGTGTCGCAGGCTGTTGCCGGTCTTATGTTTCCCAAAAAGCCTGTACTTTGGAATATAAGACAGTCCCTTGATCATATTGCTCAAGAGAAAAAAATGACGAGGGCTCTTATAAAATTGAGTGCCAAAATGTCTTTTTTGCCTAAAAGAATCATCAATAACTCTTTAACCAGTGCTAAACAGCATGAACAAATTGGCTACCGGAACGATAAAAGGGTGATTATACCGAACGGCTTTGATACCGATTTATTTGCCCCTTCAGAAAAAGCCGGAACGAATCTTCGATCTGAACAGGGAATTACCGATGATCACTTGCTCATTGGACTGATCGGGCGGTATCATCCCCAAAAAGACCACACCACTTTTCTGAAGGCTGCTGCCCTCCTGATTGAAGAAGTGCCGAATGTCCGATTCATTTTAGCGGGAAGAGAAGTTGATAGCGGCAACCTTTGCTTGATGAAAGAAGTAGAGGCGCTTAGCCTCGATAATTATGTTCGGCTGCTCGGGGAAAGGCAAGATATCCCTGAAATCACAGCTGCATTGGATATAGCTGTCTCTTCTTCTAAAACAGAGGGGTTTCCAAATGTTATCGGAGAAGCCATGTCCTGCGGAGTTCCCTGTGTAGTGACCGAAGCAGGGGATACCCCCTGGTTAATAGGAGATACTGGATTGATTGTTCCCCCCGGCAATCCTTTACGGTTAGCGAGGGCCTTAAAAGAATTAATCGAGTGTGGCCAGGAAGGAAGGAAGAAACTGGGGTTTGCAGCGAGACAGCGGATTGTCCAGCATTTTTCGATTGCTCGAATAGTAACGCAATATGAAGAGCTGTACGAACAGGTAATAAACAACTAATGGTTAGTTAAGGACCTACTCTGTTTTATCACCAGACATGAAGCAGAGAAATTTTTAAAAAGAGCTGGGGATGTGAATGAAGAAGATTTTACAAGTATGTGCAATAGATGTTTCGGTAGATACGCTTCTAGGGCCCTTGATTCAAGCACTGATGAATGAGCAGTACACGGTTCATGTTGCTTGTACAGACACCGGTCATTTTAAAAAGCTGCAAGATCAAGGATTTCATATGATTGAAGTTCCAATCGACCGGAAAATAAGTCCATTATCAAACATAAAATCAATTATAAAATTGTATGCATTAATGAAAAAAGAACAATATGATATTGTTCATGTTCATACCCCTGTGGCGGCTGCATTAGGCCGTATGGCAGCAAAAATGGCAGGGGTGAAGCAAATTGTTTATACGGCACACGGCTTCTACTTTCATGATGGAATGCCGCGCGTGCAGTACCGCTTTTTTTATGAACTTGAAAGATTCCTGGCAAAACACTTTACCGATTACTTGCTTTTGCAGAGCAAGGAAGATTATGAATTGTGCTTAGAGAAGTCATTTAAGGAAACCTCTCGTATATGTCATATAGGCAATGGTGTAGACGTTTATTCAAGGTTTCATCCAAATAAAGTAGCGGCGGCCAAAGAAAAATTAAGACAGGAACTGGGAATTGCCGATGATGATATTGTCATTTGTTTCATAGGCAGACTTGTAAGAGAAAAAGGGATTTTTGAACTAATAGAAAGTTTTAGACTATTAAAAGAAAAACATCAGCAAACAAAGCTTTTAGTTATCGGAGACTTATCGCTGAGTGAAAGAGACCAAACAAGTTACAAGGAATTGCAAAAATTAATGAAAGATGAAAAAGTGATTGCAACGGGATTTAGAAAAGATATTCCCGAACTGCTTTCAATCAGCGACATCTTTGTCCTCCCTTCATACAGAGAAGGGCTTCCGCGTTCAATCCTTGAAGCAATGTCAATGGGGAAGCCGATTATTGCAACGAATATACGAGGCTGCCGTGAGGAAGTAGTGGATGGAGAAAATGGATTTTTGGTAGAGAAGGAAGACCATTTTCAGTTATCCGAGAAATTGGAGCTATTAATAAAAAACGAAAAAATTAGAGAACAATTGGGAATAAACAGCAGAAGAATGGCAGAAAAAGAGTTCAATGAAGAAAATGTTATTAAAAAGCAGCTGCAGATTTTTCACCATTTACTCAACCTGCAATTAGAAGGAAAAAGGGGAGAAGATGATTAATGAAAAGAATGTTTGATTTTATTTTTTCATCACTCCTCTTGCTTTTTCTTTCCCCTCTTATTTTCTTGATCGCTCTGCTGGTTCGGATTCATCTGGGAGCACCGGTTTTCTTTAAACAGCTCCGTCCCGGACTCCATGGCAAGCCATTTTTATTATACAAATTCAGAACAATGACAGACCGACGGGACGAAAATGGCAAGCTGCTGCCTGACTCCGAAAGGCTGACAGCTTTCGGGAAATTCCTTCGCCGTTATAGTATGGATGAAATACCCCAATTGTTCAATGTTATGAAAGGTGAATTAAGTATGGTCGGGCCCAGACCGCTTTTAATGGAATATTTGCCTCTTTATACAAAAGAGCAAATGCGCCGACATGAGGTTAAGCCGGGAATTACCGGATGGGCACAAGTAAATGGAAGGAATTCGATTACCTGGGAAGAAAAGTTCAAGCTTGACGTATGGTATGTGGATAATCAATCATTTTTCCTTGATTTGAAAATTCTTCTCATAACCATATTGCTGGTATTGCGTTCAAAGAATATTAATCAGCCAGGCCAGGCGACAATTGAGTTTTTTAAAGGAAATCAAAATAATAACGGGGATTCTGAGGTGGACCGGTAAAATGAAAGGAAAAAGTTTGAATATTATATTGTTGGGGAGAAAAACTTGGGCTGCAAAAGCACTTGGATTCTTGCTTGAGCAAGGTCACAATGTTGTAGCCGTTGTAGGAAAGGAAGCCTTTCTTGAACTGGATCACCGCAAAGGATCTTTGTTGGAAGAGGCAAAAGAGCGGGGAATCCAGACTGCAGCCATCAACGAATTGTACAGTTGGATTGAGGCTGGGGCAGGGAGCCCTGTCCCGTTTGAAAAGGTAGATTTAGTCATTTCATATTTGTTCTGGGAGAAGATAAAAGAACCTTTACTTTCAATCCCTAAATTGGGAGCCATTAATTTCCATCCCGCGCCGCTGCCGGATTTAAGGGGAGTGGGCGGATACAACAAAGCGATACTTGAGGAAAGGGAATATTACGGAGTTACGGCACATTATATGAGCGGAGAAATTGATGAAGGGGATATTATCAAGGTGCACCGTCTTAAAATAGATCCCCAAAATGAAACAGCTTTAAGTTTGGAACAGAAGAGCCAGGAAGAAATGTTTCTTCTTTTTAAAGAGGTTATAACCAGCCTGCAAAAGAATGTTTCCTTGCCAAGAATGAAACAGAACAAGCAAGAGGGCATTTATATCAATCGGGAGCAGTTCGAGCAAATGAAATACATTATGCCTCACGACAATGAAGAAGTAATCAGAAGAAAGATTAGAGCTTTTTGGTTTCCCCCTTACGATGGAGCAAAAATTAAAATCGCAGGGACCGAATTTACATTGGTCGACAAATCAATCTTGAATGATTTAAGCAAATGGCTCCATTAATTTTCCACAGTAAAAGCCCCTATTAACACTTACCGCTAACTTTTTATAAGGATTCACCACTTAATTGAAAAGGTGTGAGAAGAAAATGAATTCTTTTCAAAAGCGAATATATCTTTCCCCTCCACATATGGGGGGGCATGAAAAAGAATTTGTGGAGAAAGCATTCGCTGACAATTGGATTGCTCCTCTCGGTCCGAATGTCGATTCCTTTGAGCGAGAACTTGCAGACTATGTAAAGGTTCAGGGAGCACTTGCATTAAGTTCTGGAACAGCAGCCATTCATTTAGCTCTAAGGCTTCTGGAAGTAGGGGCCGGAGATTGGGTCTTCTGTTCCAGCTTAACATTTGTAGCGAGTGCCAATCCCATTTTATATCAGGGGGCCGTACCCGTTTTTATCGATTCAGAACCAGAAAGCTGGAATATGAGTCCCGGGGCATTAAAGCAGGCATTAAAAGAGGCTGCCTTTGATGGAAAGCTCCCAAAAGCTGTTATTGTAGTTAACCTGTACGGCCAAAGTGCAGATATGGCAACAATCATCGAGATATGTGATCAATACAGAATACCGGTCATAGAAGATGCCGCAGAGTCCCTCGGAGCGACCTATAAGGGGAAAGCGAGCGGAACACTTGGCCGTTTTGGTATTTACTCATTTAATGGAAATAAAATCATTACAACATCAGGCGGCGGCATGCTTGTATCTGATGATCTGGAGAGCCTGGAAAAAGCCCGTTTTTGGGCCACTCAGGCTCGTGATGCTGCCAAACACTATCAACATAGTGATCTAGGTTATAATTATCGGTTAAGCAATATACTTGCCGGTATTGGAAGAGGACAGCTAAAGGTACTGGAGAAGCGGGTCGAGGCAAGACGTTCTAATTTTAACCATTACTTTTCCCGCCTTTCAGATATTGATGGAATTGACTTTATGCCCGAATCCGTTCATGGAAAATCTACAAGATGGTTGACTGCTTTAACGATTGATCCTATAAAGTGCGGTATATCAGCACCGCAATTAGTCGAATTGTTGGAGAAACAAAACATAGAAGCTCGTGCTGTTTGGAAACCTATGCATCTGCAGCCGCTGTATCAGAACTTTAGCTATTATCCGCATCAGCCTGATCAGAGTATTTCAGGTGAATTATTTGAAAAAGGGATTTGTCTGCCTTCAGGCTCCAATTTAACGTCAACCGACCGAGAAAGGGTAATCGAATGTATTCGAGGGATTGTAAAGGGCCCGGGTAAATGATTCACTGTCCTTAGCGGATAGTTAGGGCCTCACTGATGGGAGGTTTCTTACTCTTAACCTCACCATTTTTCCTTTTATCTTTATAGGAGAAGGTTTGAAGATAAAAGCGCCACTTTAATTAGAAGGGAAAAAAAAATGACTTTTTTGGGAAAGACTTTGAAACAAACTTTAAGAAATAGTAAGAAGTTTATAAAAAGGACATTGGTAATCAATAGTATCGTTAGAAATATATATAATATGGTTCCTTCTGAATTGAAATTATGGTTTTCCAGAGTAAGTGAAAATCCATATAAAGAAATGGAAGATGACAATAAAGTGATTTTTGTGCATATCCCCAAGGCAGCCGGAAACGGAATAAAAAAATCACTGTTTGGCCAGACGATATCACCTGGCCATTATTTTGCTGTGCATTATAAAAAAGAAGATAGTCAAAAGTTTAATAGTTATTATAAATTTACAATAGTCAGAAATCCGTGGGATCGGCTGGTTTCTGCTTACTTTTTTCTTAAACAAGGCGGGAAATGTGCAGCTGACTACGAATTTTCACAACGATATTTGAAAGATTTCGAAAGTTTCAGGTGTTTTGTATTGAAATTGAAGGATACAAATTTCCAGAAGAGAATGATGAGATGGATGCATTTTATTCCGCAATATAAGTTTGTGTTTGATGAAAATGATAAACTGGCAGTTGATTATTTGGGAAAATTTGAAAGTATTGAAGAAGACTTCAATTATCTGAAGAACAAATTACAGAAACAAAGCGCGGTTTTAAAGAAGGAAAATCAAAGTAAGCATAAACCTTATTGGGAATATTATGATGAAGAGATGGTGGAAATCGTCGGGGAGATTTATAGAGAAGATGTAGAGCGATTTAAATATAGCTTTCCTCTTGAAAAACTTAAGAAACAAAAAGAAAATCTGTAAGCAAAAAAGAAGGAAAACGGATATCTAAAAAGATTTCGGTTTTCCTTTTTGGCGTTTGTACTTTTCTTTTTCTAACCTGAGGATTAAATATTGTATAAAGTCTTCTGTTGTTAAAGGCCTCTTTTCATATGCAAACTCATAAGCATCAAGCATGATTTTTAATAAATGATGCTGATTGAAGGGGAAGGTATGTTTTTTTCTGCTCATTTGATAGAACTCATTCCTTGATATAGTTTTAGGGTACCGTGCTCTTGATCATTAGATTTCACTAGCCGGATGGATTTGTTTCATTGAAGAAAGTTACATCATGGGGATAAAAGAACCCCAAAAGCGGTAGGAGGTTCTTTTATAGGCATAGGCTGAAAGGGTGGAGGCTTGATTGTATACAAAGCAAAAGGATATTCAATGATGGGGAAGTAAGAAATCAGGGGAGTTTCCAGCCGTCAGAAGGCCGACTCTACTTCCTCATTCTGATTTGCTGCAGCCTCCGCTTTGCGGTTGATATGCAGGAACAAGCTGTTTTAAGAGGGACTTAATATCATTTGCAATTTCGCACGATTCTTCCTGAAGAATCACACGTTCCAATTTATTTAAAGAGGACGGCAGATCAACTTCCCGTGATTTTGCCGGTTTCGCTACATAAATGAGTTGATGCTTTGAAGCAATGCTTCCTTCTTCTGACGTTAATATTTCCTCATAGAGCTTTTCACCAGGTCGTATGCCTGTATACTCAATTTTTATATCTTTTTCTGGCTCTAAACCGGATAAGGTGATTAAATCTCGAGCTAAATCGCTGATTCTAACAGGCTGGCCCATATCAAGGATAAAGATTTCCCCTCCCGCGGCTAAAGCACCGGCTTGTATAACCAGCTGCACAGCCTCAGGAATTGTCATAAAATAACGTGTCATTTCCGGGTGGGTAACAGTAACAGGGCCTCCCGCTTTAATTTGCTGCTTAAATAAGGGAATAACACTTCCTCTGCTTCCGAGAACATTCCCAAATCGAACAGCTGTAAATTTGGTATTGCTTTTTTGATTTAAATCCTGAATGATCATTTCGGCGACACGCTTGGTTGTTCCCATCACGCTAGTGGGATTAACCGCTTTATCGGTTGAAATGAGGACAAACCGCTCAACCCCGAAGCGATGGGAACATTCTGCGACATTCTTCGTTCCGAATATATTGTTTTTTACGGCTTCTGCGGGGTTGTTCTCCATCAAAGGGACATGTTTATGGGCGGCCGCATGGAATACGACGTGGGGACGCCACAAATTAAAAACATTGTCTATTCTCTTTTTATCCTGGATATCAGCAATGATTGATTTAAATGAAATCTGGGGAAACTGTCTTTTTAGATCATGTTCTATTGAATATATACTATTTTCTCCATGACCTAATAAAAGCAATTGATGGGGTGAAAATCTGGAAATCTGCCGGCAAATTTCAGATCCGATCGAACCGCCCGCTCCAGTAATCAGAACAATTTTGCCGGTTACGTATCCAGCAATCTCCTGTAAATCTATTTCAATAGGGGGCCTTCCAAGCAAATCTTCCACTTTTACGTCTCGAATCATATTGATACAAATCTTCCCATTTATAATATCGCCGATACGAGGAAGGATTTTGATGGCAGCTTTTGTTTTTTTACATATATTAATAACTTCTGCAATTTCCGATGAAGGGGCTGAGGGGATAGCGACAACGATTATCTCGATTTGATACTGCCTTACAATAGAAATAATGTCTTTTTTTGTCCCGACAACCGGAATACCCCATACCCGCATGTTTAATTTATTTAGATCATCATCTACAAAAGCAACAGGATACAAGGGGGTATCTATCGAGTTTTTTAATTCTCTCGCCACTAATACACCTGCATTTCCTGCCCCAATGATTAAGGTCCTTTTTCTATTCATTCTTATTTTCCGCTGGTTTTCTTGAATAATGCGGCCTAAAAATCTGGAGCCAAATACACCCAATATAATCATCATCCATGTAAGGGGAAACATTGAATGATGAATGGGCACATCTATCCCAGTTTGATTCCACAGAAATTGAAGGAAATAAACAAAGAACATTGATAAAGAAGTTGCTTTCGTAATAGATATAATTTCCCCTGTACTTGCATATCTCCATATCCGATGATAGAGTCTGAATGTATGAAAGAAGCTGATGGTAGTTAACCAGAATAACAGAAAAACAAGGAGTGTTTCAATGGCAAACTGATTGGAGACAGTGCCATGTAAAAGAAAATGAGAGGCTGCTACAGAAGAGAGAATGATTACTGTATCAATCAGAATAAATACGATATAACTCTTATATTTGTTCATGGAATTTCCTCCATTAAATTATTCTTGCCATATTGTTATGTGTAAAATTTCACAAAAACTTTAGGTAAAAAGACTTTTTTTTACGGATTTAGAGTCTCCATAGTTCAATAGAATTAGGTCTGGAATCTTGTGGAAGAACGCTCTTAATATCAACTAGGACACCCTGGCAATCAATCAACAAGGAACCTAAATCCTCCCAATTCATTTCCATATATTGTTTGTGTGGAACCGCTAATATAATAGCGTGGCTCGGTTGAAGATCATGAAACGGGCATAAAGTTAAGCCGTATTCTTTTTTGACTTCCTCCGGATCTGCCAGTGGATCTGCCACTTGCACCTTAATGCCGAACTGCTGCAGTTCATGGATAATATCAATAACTTTTGTATTTCGTATATCAGGTACATTTTCTTTAAAGGTTAACCCTAGTACTGTTACAACCGATCCTTGAACTGCTGTTCCTTTTTGAATCATTAATTTTAAAAGAGCCAACACGACAAATTGTCCCATCGTATCGTTTATTCTTCTTCCTGCTAAGATCACTTCCGGATGATAGCCGATACTTTCAGCTTTGAAGGTAAGATAATACGGATCGACTCCGATGCAATGACCTCCTACCAGACCCGGGCTAAACCGAAGAAAATTCCACTTTGTTCCTGCCGCTTTCAATACTTCAGCTGTATCCAATCCCATCCGTTCAAAAATAATAGCCAATTCATTCATTAATGCAATATTGAGGTCACGCTGTGTATTTTCAATTACTTTGGAAGCTTCGGCTACTTTTATGGAAGGGGCTTGATAGACTTCGTTAACGACCGAGCCGTATATTTCAGCAATAGCTTCCTTTGTTTTTTCGTCCTGGCCGGAAACTACCTTTACGATGTTTTGGAATGTATGTTCTTTATCGCCGGGATTTATTCTTTCGGGTGAATATCCCACAAAAAAATCCGCTCCTGCTTTTAAACCGGATTGTTTTTCGAGAATCGGAATGCACACTTCTTCTGTAGCCCCTGGATAGACAGTAGATTCATAGACAACGATCGTACCTTTTTGCAGATGGTCACCAACTGTTTTTGAGGCTGAAATAAGCGGTTTAAGGTCTGGCCTTTTCGTGTCATCGATTGGTGTAGGGACTGTAACAATAATGAAATTACATTCCTCCAGCTCTTTTGGATTTTCTGTATAGCTTATAGGTGCCCTTTTTAATTCTTCTTTCGAAACTTCTCCCGTATAATCAATATTCTCCTTTAAGGTTTGAATGCGTTTTGGATTTATATCAAATCCTACAACCGGAAATTTATTGCTGAGTGAGAGGGCTACAGGCAATCCGACATAGCCGAGTCCCACTACCCCAATTTTTCGATTAAAGTTTTTAAGACCATAATACTCCAAATACCAATCAACAAATTTTCCAACGCCTTCTTCTATGGAAGTTGAAGGTTTGAAATCAACAGCCTGCATTAAATCATCTACGTTCGCGTAAGTTTCTGGAACGTCGCCCGGCTGGAGCGGAAGGAATTCTTTTACCGCTTTTTTGCCAAGTTTCTCCTCTAGTACAGATATAAAGTCCATTAACTGAACAGGCTGGTTATTGCCAATATTGTAAACTTTGTAAGGGGCGCTGCTTGTGTGATCTTCAGAGCAGAGAGGAGAGGGTGTGCGTGGGATCAAGCGAACAATTCCCTCTACAATGTCATCAATATAAGTAAAATCGCGCCTCATTTCACCTGAGTTGAACACTTGGATTGGCTGGCCATCAATAATGGCTTTTGTAAATTTAAATAGGGCCATATCCGGTCTTCCCCATGGGCCGTATACCGTGAAAAAGCGCAACCCGGTTGTCGGCAATCTATATAGATGGCTGTAAGTGTGAGCCATCAGTTCATTTGCCTTTTTAGTTGCTGCATATAAACTAATAGGATAATCGACGTTGTCATCTGTTGAAAAAGGCATTTTTGTATTAGCCCCATACACGGAGCTTGAGGATGCATACAAAAGATGTTCAACTTGATGATGACGGCAAGCCTCCAAAATATTCGTAAAACCTACAATATTGGATTGGATATATGCATGAGGATTTTCAAGACTATATCGAACCCCTGCCTGGGCGGCCAAATGCACAACGGCAGTTATATGATACTTGGAGAAAAGTGTATCGATTGCTTTTTGATCTTCTAATGAAGCATAAAAAAACGTAAATCCTTCATGCTCTTTTAATAAATCCAACCTTGAATGTTTTAAATTCACCTCATAATAATCATTTAAATTATCGAGCCCAACCACTGTATAGCCTTCTGCCAATAATCGTTTTGATAGATGAAAACCTATGAATCCGGCGCAGCCTGTAATAAGAATTTGACTATCGGTCAACATTTTCAGCTCCTGTCCCTTCTAGAAAATTGATAGCTACATTTGTATATGAAGGGAGGAAAGGCAAGGTGCGTTAAACTATGAAAAATGGGTAGCAATCTATCAAAAATAAAAGATAGAGATATAGAATGTTTACATCTTTCTATTGAAAATTATTTTTATATTTTGGTTTTAATTAAGCTAATTCAGGGTAAAGTTTTCTGAAAAATTATATTTGAAAAAATCAGGTGAAGAAAGATGCATAAAGGGGAACTGCTGATTATCGGTGGAAGCGAGGGGAAGGAGCACGAAACCGAGATTTTAGATAAATTTATAGAATTGTCACGCGCACGGGGAGGAGCTGTCGGCATTTTACCGACAGCCAGTCAAATTCCAGACCAGGTCAGTGCTGAATATGTTGAAACTTTCCGCAGGCTTGGAGCGCAGGAAATAGAGATTATTGGTGTAGATTCAAGAGAGAAAGCTGAAAGCCCTGAAATCAGTGAGTTGGTATCGAAACTATCAGCTCTTTTTATAACGGGAGGCAACCAAAAACGGTTAAAAGATTTGATAAAAGGGACAGCACTATATGACACCTTATACGAAAAGTGGTCAAGCGGGATGGTGATTGGAGGAACAAGTGCCGGAGCTTCTATAATGGGTGAACATATGATTGTTTCCGCCCAAACGAAAGCAAAGGATGACGTTTTAGAGGTAGATATGGACGAGGGTTTTGGTTTGTTGAAAAACATGATCATTGACCAGCATTTTTCTCAGCGGGCGAGATTTGGGCGCTTACTGCATGCCATTGCTCAGGAATCTCAAACAATTGGAATAGGTATCGATGAAAATACTGCTATCCTGGTAAAAGGAAATGAGTTTGAAGTATATGGTCAGCACCAAGTAAGGGTGTTTGACGGAAAGAACAGGACCTATGTCGATGTTAATATAGCTGATAACGGAAGCGAAGAGGCAACAATGTCTGGCATACAATTGCATACGCTTACAAAAGGCTATCGTTTTGATTTATCCAAGCGCGAGTTACTAAATAGAAAAGGAGAATAAAAACGAAAATTAATTTGCTTTCCTAATTTTAAAACATCGGCGTCCACTTCATATTTTTTCCCGCTGAACGGATCGGTATAGGAATCCGTTGCTACAACCGCTGCAAGCTGTACCGGAACGGAACGGTTATCTTCGTCAGAAACTGTATTAAAGCCGCGATGGTGGACATCGACATACACGTCAGGCTTGAACTCTTTGAACACGCTTGTAACGGTTCTTGATTCAGCCGTTACGTAAAAGCCGCCGTTGCATAGCGGTCAGGGGAAAGATTTGAATAGCCGGCTATTTCCAGCTTCATTTTTCCTTTTGAAGAAGATTCTAGCTTTTGAAGAGTACTGTACAATTCAGGATTGCTCATATAGCTTGAAAGAGAAATGTTCTGCTCATTTTCGACCCACGGGCCGTTTGGTCTTGACTGCCCTTCTGCAAAGGCGGTTGTCGACGCTGCCATTGATAATGCAAGAGCTGCTGGAATCATCATTTTTGAAATTTTTCTCATATGATCCTCTCCATTAAATTATTTCGATTTACTTAAATTTAGAAAATCTAAATAACAGGTCGACGTGTTAATCTTCAATGTTTGCGGCAATAAAGATAAAGAGGCTTTTCAGGAAAACGGCTAACTTGAGGATAAGTGAAAGCCATGGATGAGAGTTCACAAGTTGTTCTTGAAATGATCAGAAATGACCCTGTTTTTTGAATATAATAGAGTTAATAGAAGAAAGAAATTAGAGGAGGCTAACACTTGCTTACAAATCACTTGGATTTTAGACTCGAGCCAAAGTTAAAAGAACTTTATGAGGAGCACAAAATAAGAGCAGAAAAAATAGACTGGGGATACCATGACTTTTTACCGTGGGATAAAGCACAAGATTTCCGGAGAGTCCCGTGGGATCCAAGTCAAGTAACCCTTCCGCAGGGAGTGGTTACGGCAGTGGAGACGGCTCTGCTGACAGAAGTAAATTTGCCATGGTTTACATCGCATTTGGAACAAACATTCAAAGGTTCACTCGCTGTCATACAGGATTTTGTACATACATGGACCGCCGAAGAGGATCAGCATTCCAACCTTTTAGAAACCTATCTTCTGATTACTAGAAATGTGGATCCTAAACGCCTTCATCAACTGCATAAACAAACTGTAGAAGGCGGCTGGCAGCCGGATTTCCATACACCGTTTGAAACCATGGTTTATACATCGCTTCAAGAATTGGCGACAATGGTTTTTTATATGAATGTGGCGAAAGTGGCAGGGGAGCATGATAAAGATTTGGGGGGACTTCTTAGAAGACTGGCCAAAGATGAAATTCTCCATTATGCTTTTTACCGTGACGTCATAAAATTTCATTTGCAATTGGAGCCGAATTATTGTTATTATCTCGGTCATGTTATTAAAAACTTCCAAATGCCGGGGGCTGTAATGCCGGATTTTGAAAATCGGATGTCAATCATCGCAAAAGAAGCCAATTACGGACCGTTGGAATATTTTGATCAAGTGCTGGATGTAATTGTGGAATATTGGGAATTGGAAAAATTAAGGCCGATTGCTCCTGAAGCCGAAAAGGCGCGACTGGACATCCTCAACTATCATGCACGGCTGAAGCGCGTAAGAGACCGCTTTAACGCTTCAAAAAGAACATGAGGGTAAATGTTGAATCGTGCACTGAAGAGACTCACTAAGTTTTTCATAACGGTTCATTTTTAGGAGGATGGCTCAAAAGCATGTTTTTATGCTTTTGAGCCATCCTCTTTTCCGTTTATCTCAATTCCGATAGTCGTCTTATTGTCTATTGATCGTACGTTTTTATTATATAAAAATCCACATAAAGAGGAGTTCTGTCAAGTAAAAAGGCAGGCATTCACCATAAGATAATCTATTAAATGAGCAAATGGAAAAAAGAAATCTACAAAACTTTTATTACCAAAAGTTTCAAAGAGAAATCCCCGGGGTAAACAAACTATGGGAGTAAATGTAAATTTATTTCCAAATGAAATGGATTTTAGGAGGGATAAAAGAATGGTCGGCACTTTTTATTCAGAGCAAGAGGTCTTGTATGCGATTGAAGGGTTGAAGCGTAAGGGTTATCGTGAAACCGATATCATGGTGGTGGCAAAAAACAGAAGTGATATTCCCTTGGTTGCTGCTCAAACTGGAGTCATGATAGAAGCGGATATGCAAGTGAGTACCTTAGCCGGTGCTATGATGGGCAGCTTGTTTACCATGATGACAGCCGGTATGGGCGGTCTTCATGCAAATGCACTGGCTGACAGACTCATGGAAAGAGGCATCCCGGAATTTACTGCAAAACAATGTGAGACGGAAGTCAATAAAGGGAAAATGATTGTATTGGTCGATATGAATCCAGCTTACAGCAGTCCGATTTACGATGATGCCGGAGACGTACAGGTTGAGGCTGAAGAACAAAAATCAGTCCGTCTCCGTGAGGAACAACTTGACGTCACAAGGGAACGTGTACAGATTGGAGAATTACAGCTCCGTAAAGAAGTGATTGAAGAACAGCGAACCATTCACGTTCCGCTTACCCGTGAAGAAGTATATGTGGAGCGCCGTCCCGTCGTAGACGGCAAGTACGATGGCGGCCCTATTTCGGACGATGAGCTCATTCACATCCCTATTATGGAGGAACGCATCGAGGTAACAAAAAGACCTGTAGTCGTTGAAGAAATCATTGTCGGCAAGAGAAAAATTCAGGAGACAAAGCAGGTACAGGATATTGTGAAGAAAGAAGAGGCCCGCATCGAACGTACAGAAGCTCCTGTCATGGAGGAAAACCCGTATATCACCCATTTAGCCAGTGAAGAAGACTTAAATATCGCCAGCTTAACGAACAATGGGAAAGAAGAAATCCGCACAAAGCGTACAGGCTCTCTTGCTGTTAAAGAAGATAAAGAAAATCCTGGCTCACCCAATAACCAAAAGAATGAAACGAGTGTAAATCAAAAAGATTCTTCTGATGTTGAAGCAAATAAAAATATTGCTATTTCAGCGAATAGCAAAAAAGAAGGAGCCACCCTCAAGGCTGCGGATTCTTCCGACGATGAGGAAAATAAAAACAATAAAACTCAAATTAATAAAAAGAAAAAGTAACCATTTCTAGAAAATAACATGGGGGTAAACATGAAATCCTTGGATAGTGTACAAAAAAGGCTGCCGATTTAACCGGCAGCCTTTTTGGCATTTCTTTTTCCCGCAGTTTTGCCGATCATTTACATATAGACAGTTTCTATCCCGTTAGAATTCAACGCCTTTAATGGTGGAAGCTTCACTTGATATAAAAAAAGAAAACAGGGAAAACTAGGGAAGGTTCGTTATACTCATTAGTTGACATATTGAAAGGGTGAAATTTTATGAAAAATTTAAGGTTTTTACTGGCTGATCAATTCCAGGCCGAGAGTCTAGCGGAAGACTTGAGGCTGCAGCTTGAAATAAACCGTTTTGAAGATGTCAAAGTGGTTCCTGTCAAAGATCGTAATGAAATTATCGTTCAAGTACCAGAGGCAAATGGGACGCTGGAGGAAACGGTGGATAGCTTCATGAAAAATTACAGAACAGGGGAAATACTTGAATAAAGCATCCTCTTGAAAAGAAAGCTGTTGATGAAGGGCAACAGCTTTTTTGCTTTAGAGTATATATGAATCCGCCAAACACCTTTGTAAGCTCGTTCAAGATGAAAAAACAGAAAAGCGCAAATAGAAGAAGGCTCGATGGCAGAGGTTAAAAAAGGAAAGGAAATATTTCTAGTGGAGTGAATGTGATAAGTATAGGCAGGCGTTATGTAAAAACGGTAAATGATCCAGCTGGCTTTAGGGAGTCTTTCATATTTTTGGGGACAGTTGAAACAAGACGTTTTAGTCAACAAATGGACGGGCACACTGATTATATATGTAAATAACACGAAAGTAAAAGGGGATTGAATTCATGAATCATTTACAAGGTCCGGTTAAATTTGACTTCCATACCCATCATGAACGCTGCGGTCACGCGATTGGAACGATTGAACATTATGTAAAATCAGCGGTCGAAAAAGGATTGGACCTCATTGGGATTGCAGATCATTCTCCTTACCTTTACAGCGAAGAAGACCAGCTTTACCCTACAATCGCTATGGCCAAAAGTGAATTGCCAAGGTATGTGGATGAAGTTTTGCGTTTAAAGCAGAAATACAGCGGAAAAATCCAAGTGCTGCTTGGTATTGAAAGCGACTTTTATCCTGAACACTTGGAGATTTATCGCCAGCAATTAAGTCTGTATCCGTTTGACTATATTATCGGCTCTGTTCATTATGTAGATGACATCAGCATTTTCAAAAAAGACCGGTGGGAAGGGCTAACCAATCAACAAAAAGTACAGACCAAAGAGAAATATTATAACTTAATCGAGCAATCGGCCCGCAGCGGCATGTTCCAAATTCTCGGTCACATTGATGCGATGAAAGGTTTTTACCCTGAATTTTCAGCAATTGAAACAGAGGTCATCGAGAATACGTTGAAAGTCATCGCTGAAAGTGATATTGCGATTGAAATCAATACATCCGGGAAAACAAAAGACTGTGGAGGGTGGTATCCGTCAGATGAAATCTTGGAAAGAGCACTTTTTTATGATGTAAAAGTCACGTTTGGATCGGATGCCCATACTCCAGATCGTGTAGGGGACGAATTCGAATTGGTCCAAAAGAGATTGAAAGAGCTGGGTTTTAAGGAATGGGCTTATTTTATTCAAAAGGAGAGATATATGACGGCTTTATAATATCCACAAAAATCAATTGACATAAATAAAAAGCATTTATGTCAATTGATTTTTGTATTCCACGATTCAATAAAAATGTCGCTCATGCACAAATCCTATATTCCGCCACCTTCATCATATGTCGCTCTTTTCTCTTTACGGACGATTTGGGACAGCCGTATGGTACCGATTGTAGCAACTAGGGTGCTTACAATGATAAAGAGATTGTATGTATTTGGCCTAGCGAACAAATTAATAAGAAAATAGGAAACTACGAGTGAAGCTAATGGAGAGATAATCCATACCATGATAATTTGTTTAATAACCCCTTTTTGCAACATGATAAATCCATCTTTAGCTGCCCCGACTCCAAGAATGCCGCATGTCGTTACTTGTGTAAGAGGAACAGGCAGACCAAATAATGAAGCTATAATAACAAGGGCTCCTCCCGTAAATGAAACAGTGCTTCCCTGCAATAATGAAAGTCTAGTAATCTTCTTGCCGTTTGTTTCCAATACTTTTCCTCCCAATGTGATGGCTCCCAACGAAACGAAGAGGGCTCCAAGCCAGAGACCATTCCCCTCGGAAAGAATATTCGCACCAACGAGAGGACCGACGGCATTTGCTACATTGTTCATGCCGGCGGAAAAGGCTTCCAAGCAGCCGCCAACCACAAGGAGTACTGACAGCCATTTCGTCCACTTCCCTTGTCCTTTCAATCCATTCCAGCGATTTTCTGCGTACTCAATAAGTTTTCCGAGTGTAAAGGTGATAAAGAAAGAGAGTACAGGCACAATAATCCAAAACGATACAATGATGGAAAGCTTATCAGTATATAAAGATTGATAGGCAATCCCGACTCCAATAATGGATCCGACGGTCACTTCACTGGTCGATAAAGGGATGCCGAGCAGGTTGGATAAAAACAGGGTAAGCGTCGCTCCAGCCAGAATAATCACGACAACTTCAACACTAAAGTGGTTCGAAGGGATAATGCCGCTTCCAATCGTCTTGACAACTTCGCCCCCTCCTAACACAGCACCCAAAAAGGCTGCCAATGAAACTAAAAACATGGCTAAACGTTTATTTTTTATTGCTCCTGCTCCGTATGCCGCTCCCATTGAAGCTGCCGTTCCGCTTGCACCAATATTCATAGCAAAGAAAAGAGCTACCACAATGGCAATGTAAGTTAGTATCATTCCGTTATCCCCTGCCCCTTATTATTTGTTTCTTGTATTCCAAGAAAATGTGGTCAATATATTGTTTAGAAATTTTGTACTTAAAAATAATAATCTAAGTAAAAATATCGGAATTAAAAGGATTAATATTTTGATTATATACACATTTTTGAAAAAAGCAAGCCCAAATTGATTTTTTTGAAATAATTATTTTAATATTTTTTCATAACCAAATGACGAAAGACTGCCCGATTGATTAAAAATATGAGGATACTCGAGATTTTCTATATTCTTTTAAGGAATGCATATGACTCTTATCGCAGGCTGAACATATACTATTTAAGGGACACTAGGCTAAGGGTGGAATCTACATGATTACAGCAAAAATCGGGAGTAAGACTTTTCAATTTGGAAGTGAACTAGAAGCTTATTTTCAGTCATTTCGTGAACATATCATCGGGAATGAGCAATATTTTCACTCCCCTTATGGAAAACAGAAAATCATTTATGCAGATTGGACCGCCAGCGGTCGTTTATATGGACCGATCGAATCGAAAATCAATCATGTTTTTGGACCGTTTATGGCTAATACGCATACGGAGTCC
This sequence comes from Bacillus songklensis, assembly GCF_042649685.1. Lineage (NCBI taxonomy): Bacteria > Bacillati > Bacillota > Bacilli > Caryophanales > Bacillaceae > Bacillus > Bacillus songklensis. Next base: position 111,942 of record NZ_JBHRZT010000032.1, read on the forward strand.
AATGTAACAAGCTCCATTATGACATTGGCCTACAAACAAGCGCAACAGATCATAAAAAGGCATGTAAATGCAGGTGACCACGATGTGATCATAATGGATGGATTCGGTATGACTTCTGTGGTCAATAAGCTGCAGAGAATATTAGGGATAAGGGTACCGGAGAAACTGAAACATAGACTGGTCATTTCTGAAGAAGAGCGCCCGATCATTTTCATTACACATATGGAGCATCACTCCAATCACACGTCCTGGCTTGAGACGATAGGGGATGTGGTCATGATGAAGCCACATTCGAACGGTAAAATTGAACCTTACCAGTTGGATCAGCTTTTACATGCCTACAGTCACCGTAAATATAAAATCGGTTCCTTTTCAGCCTGTTCAAACGTGACTGGAATCGAAACTCCCTATCATAAACTGGCAAGGAAAATGCATGAGCATGGAGGGATATGCTTTGTCGACTTTGCAGCGTCCGCACCTTACGTAGAAATCAATATGCACCCGGAGGATCCAATGGAGAAGCTGGATGGAATTTTCTTTTCTCCTCACAAATTTTTAGGAGGGCCAGGCACCAGCGGGGTACTTGTTTTAGATTCGGGACTCTATTCCAATGAAGTGCCCGATCACCCAGGGGGCGGAACGGTAGCATGGACCAACCCATGGGGAAAGCATCAGTATTTCTCCGACATTGAGGCACGCGAAAACGGTGGGACCCCTGGAATCCTTCAGGCCATTAGGACCGCTTTATGCGTGAAATTAAAAGAACAAATGGGTGTCGAAAAAATGATGCAGCGAGAAAAGGAACTGCTTGACATCTTGCTTCCGGAGTTGAAGAAAGTACCAGGATTGAATGTGTTCGAAGATCATATCACGGAACGACTTGGCATTGTCTCCTTTTACGCCGATAACATTCATTATAATTTGATTGTAAGGTTATTGAACGATCGATTCGGTTATCAAGTCAGAGGGGGATGTTCATGTGCCGGGACGTATGGCCATTTTTTATTTAACATCAATCCGAAACAATCGAAAATCATAACGGATAAGATAGATGAGGGGGATTTATCCTTAAAACCGGGATGGGTTCGCTTTTCCATCCATCCAACCATGACGAATCAAGAAATATACGGATTTATACAGGCTATGAAATTAATCGTAAAGAACATCAAAGAATGGGAAAAAGATTATTGGTATGATCCCAAAAGCAATGACTACTTTTATGTGGATCATCAAAGAGCGGATATGGAGATTCTTTTTCGATTGCATTGATGAGAGTTAAGGCATAAATCCATATAAAAAATTTGACATCAGCAAAAAATGCCCATGTCAAATTCTTTACGCATCAGCCATTCCCCTTTGCACATAGCATGATGAAGAAGCTTTTTCAATTGCCCATTTTTAGGCCCCCGGTGACAACGCTGTCCCCAAAAGAATAAATATGATAGTGAAATGGACTTATTTTTAGGAGGGAGATGGATGGAGAAGAGGGGGGAAGTCCCCATACTGTCTTATGCAGCGATAGGGGACTCATTAACAGCGGGCGTCGGGTCCTCGTTCTTTGCACCAGGTTTTGTTGGCAGATATGCCAGAATGACCGAGCATGAACTGAATTCCCATGTTTGCCCAAACATCGTTGCCAGAGCTGGATACACGACTGGTGATGTGTTAAGAAGTCTGAAGCATCCTTATGTAAGAGAGCGTTTGAAAAGGGCAAACATCATCACCATTACAGCGGGTGGAAATGATCTTATTCAAGCGGGCAGGCAGTTTGCAAGAATGAAACAAGAGGATGCGCTGTTTGAAGCACTTGCGAAGTGCAGAGAAAATATGTCGGAAATCGTTCATACCATTTATGAGTATAAACATGAAGTACATGAGCCCTTTATTATCAGAATAGTGGATTTGTACAATCCGCTTCCGGAGGTGGCGCTTGCGGGGAGATGGGTCCGGTTATTCAATCGTCACATAGACAGCTTCAGCGGGCACCCGCATATCAAAGTGGCTAAAATTTACGATGCCTTCAAGCGTTCTTTAGATGAATGGCTGTCACCAGACGGGATCCATCCGAATGGCAAAGGGTATGAGCATATAGCAGAAACCCTGCATCAATTAGGATATGGAAACCTTCATACTATTACGGAATAGCAATAACCTATGGAGAGTGAATCGGGAAATAAGCGATTTCTCTTTCCGCCTTTTCTTTGTATAGCAGAAAAAAAACGATAAGCGGCTATATGTTGTAGCAACCTACCGTTTTTTTATTTAAATACTTGTTTTCCTCATGAACAGATTTAATCGACTCTTGGAAAAGCTCACTTACAAATAAAATAAATGACGACCATGAATCATAATACGGTGGAGAAGAATGGGATGGATTTACGGCAGCACCGCATAAGCCATCCTTTAACCGAGGGATATCGGTGATGACCCCATCAATGTCCCAGTTTGTCATTTTAAGGTACGTATCCCTTTCGTTCACTGTCCAGGTGAAAATTTTAAAGCCGCGACTCTTGAGTGACTTTATGAGCTGATGATTTAAAACGCCATGATAAAGATTAATGTATTTCACATTGGAAGAGTATTCGGTCAGTTGTTGTTCGGATGGCGGGGATATAAGAAGAATGCCGGTTGGTACGGTAGGAAGGAGCCTGTTGAACTCCTTGATGCTGCCGTAATCAAATGATTGTACAATGATGGAATGATTTTTTCGCAAATGAAGCTTCCTTTTTCTTAGTTCATTTGCTAATAGACGCTCGATTCCCGGATAAAGGTGCGGATCTTTCAGCTCGATTAATAAGCCTATTTTATTAGAATATCGATCCAAAACTTCCTGCAATGCAGGGAGTTTTTCTTCTGAAAATTCTTCATTGAACCAACTTCCTGCATCTAAATGTCTCATTTCGTTTAAGGAAAAATCCTTGATCCTTCCCGTCCCGCTTGTTGTACGATTCAAAAAAGGGTCGTGAATGACAACAAGCTCCCCATCTTTTGCCATTTGAACATCCATCTCAATATAATCAGCTTTTTGCTGTACGGCTAAATCAAAGGCAGCCAATGTATTTTCGGGAGCGAACCTGGATGCGCCGCGATGGGCGACCGTCTTTATGCGCGGATTCAGTCCTCCTGCTTCTGACTTCTTCGGTTGTAACTCCTTCGACTCTAGCTCTTCTGCGAATATGGCGGCGAAAATGAATAATATATACAATAAAGCTACAAATAACATAAATGGGCCTCTCTTTAAATAAAGGATAAAGATCCAAATACGATCAACTTTAGTGTATGTCGATGGATGGTTACCGGTGCATGTACGCCAGATCGGAAAAGGTATGTGTCCTGAATCATTTAACATGAATAGTCTCTATAAGTGTATAGAATGTTAGTTAGAAAAAACGAATTGCCTCTGACCGAGATAATTCAAAATGGTATAAAAAGCGGTACCGAATAAAATAGCGACGTCTTCTACATAGGTCAACGGAAGGTCAACCACCCGTTCCATAATCCAAAATGCGGAACGGATGCCGACAAAATAAGCGAGAAAATAGCAAAGCGATATTACGGCGACAAAGCGGTAGATGGTATGCTGGATTGGTTGCGCGCTTCGAAATGTAAAAGATTTATTTAGTACGTAGCTTACACAGGCACCGGCAGCATTACCGCCAAATGTTGAGAGCCAATAAGAAAGGTGCGCAGCATGAAGGAGAACATACATGACGGAAAGTCCGATAAAGGTATTGATAAGGCCAACCAACAAAAAACGTAAAAAGGAGTGGCTCATATGTTTTACCTCTTTAAATAAACCTTTCTTCCATGAGCATATCGGTTTCATCATGTTGAAAATGTCCGAGCCGTTCACTGTACAAATCAATATCAATGGCGTACTTAGGTCGTCCCTTTACTTCCATAAAAATCTTTCCAATGTATTCGCCGATCATGCCGATTCCCATTAACTGCAACCCACCAATCAGCCAAATTGAAATAATGAGGGATGTCCATCCGGCATTCGTATATCCAAGCGTCTTTTGAATGAGTGCATACGCTCCAGCAATGACGCTTAAGAAAAATAAGAAAAAACCAAGGGATGTTATAAATCTGATCGGGGCGACACTAAAAGATGTTATGCCATCAAAAGCAAACGACAGCATCTTTTTAAGAGGATATTTTGTTTCCCCGGCAAAACGCTCTTTTCGATCATATATCACTTCTGTCCATTTAAATCCAATCATGGGGATGATGCCGCGCAAAAATAAGTTTGCTTCTTTAAAACGGCTGAGCTCTTCAAGTGCACGTTTGCTCATCAAACGATAATCAGCATGGTTGTACACCAAATTAATACCCAGTTTATTCATGAAACGATAAAAGCCCAGAGCGGTCGTTCTTTTAAAGAAGGTATCTGTTTTGCGGCAGCGGCGGACACCATATACAATCTCACATCCTTCGTGATAGTGAAGGATAAAATCTCGAATGACGGAAACATCGTCCTGTAAATCTGCATCAATTGAAACAACGCAATCCGATTTATCTTTTGCTTTTTCAAGGCCGGCTAAAAGGGCTTTTTGATGTCCTACATTGCGTGCTAATTTTAAGCCGGTCACATAATCGTTTTTCGTACTTTCCATGGCAATCAATGACCATGTTCGATCACGGCTTCCATCATCGACAAACAAAATTTTGCTCTCGCTGGAAATCAGCTCTTCAGCTGTTAAATCATCTAAAACGGATGTCAATTGTTTCGCCGTCTCTTCCAGCACTTCCTCCTCGTTATAACAAGGAACAACAATGGTTAATAAAGGCTGTGACTGTTTCAATTCATTACCTCCTAAACACCGTTATTTGGCTTCGTATAAATAAATTCTCCAGTGTGACTCAGGATGATTAAATTTTTTCATCAGTGTAAGACCGTTACTTTTGGCATTCGTAATGGGAACGGAAGAGAAAATGTAACGCCCTCCCATTTCTTTAAAGGCATGGATGTCGAGCTCAAGATTCTTGATTTTTTTTTTGGACTTCTTTGTAAATCCGTAATGCTTTCCAAGCTCATCCACAAAGATATAACAGCGGCTCCCCCATTCATCATAATAGGTCCTGAGTCTCCGATTTTTCTCAAGCTCTTTCGCTATTATTTTTCGAAATTGATATTTGTATGTAAGCGGATACACATTTACATATCCATCTAACGTGTAAAAGCCGTTATACTGTGCGACTGCGGGATGAAGCCCAATGCTTGCAACCCGATAAGAGTGCTGCGGGCGATCAATATACTCCTTAATCTCATTAAATTGCTTCGTTGCATAAAACTCCCGAAATGAAGGGGGATGATAGTGGACCCCATAAAGAAACTCTTCATTAAAAGGAAGAAGAACAGCAATTTGGGCTGCAAGGGCAAGCCCTACAAAAAACCGCCACCGTTTCCCCATACGCCATAAAATATAACAGGCAATTGCAAAACTTAGATAAATAACCAATGGACGCAAGAAGTGAAAGCGTGCAAAGTTGAACGTATTGAATAAATCGATTCTCTCCTTTAGCGGAATCCATACATTGTTAAACCAAAAAGCATACCATAATGACAACAAGTAGTTTAGCACGAGCAGGAAAATAAACACTTTTTCTTCTTTGACCTTTTTTCGGATGATCAACACAGCGAGCGTAAGAAATAGGAGCGGTAAAATCACGGGAGTGTGAACGGTCATGACGTGTGTATGGCCATATACAAAGTTTTTCCATGACAGACGCATCGAACGCCAAAATTCATGTCTTGATGAGATGAACTCAGTCCGGTGTGTTGGTTCACTTGAAATGATCATGGAATATATGAGGCGATACTCCACTAAAAGAAAAACCCCTGTCATAAAAGCAATGCTTCCTAGAAAAGGAAGGTTCCAATCCCGCTTTACAATGAGATCATACAACCAGAGAAATCCCATCGCCGTTAGAAAAAAGAAGAACCCGAGTACAAAACTTGAATAGAGCGGCAATAGGGCGAGCGTGAGCCATTCTTTCCATGAGAAATTCCGGGAACGAATATTTAAAAACGCCCATAATGCAAGAGGGTGCCCCAGTGTACTCAGCATCCCGGAAGGCCAAAAAGGAGTAAAAGCAAAGGCGAGCGACACGCCAATACGGATAAGATAGGCCTTTTCATCGCGAATGAAATGCGTTTTTAAAAGCAAATACATTCCAACAAAAGCAAAAAGTCTCGTAATTGTTTGACTCAATGCATAGGCAGTCATCGAAGGAAAAAGGGCATGGAGCCAAACGATTCCACTAAATTCCGTTCCGTAGGCATCGCGGGGCAGTCCGTTCATAACCTGGGGAATGACGGCATGTATCCCCCCGAGTATTTTCCCGCTTTCAGCCAGCACTTTATACCAGGCGATATTGGAATCAAGGTTATCATGTACGCGTATATGAGCGTCTTCCCCTAAAATGTAAAGCGGGGATACATATAGTAAGAGTAAGAATAATGCTATATACAGACAGATTGTTTCTTTATTTCTCTTCTGCTCGAACTTTGCCATTGATTACACATCCGTTCCTGTTATTGTAAAATTTATTTTTCATCCACGAACGGGAATAGATGGGAAATGGGGCTAATATGCAGTATTTCCTGTACTGTTTTTAAGAATGCATTTTCATGGCTCATTAAAAAAATTCCCATTATAAACGGTGAAAAGGATGACCGAAAAGAAAATCAGAAGTGACGGTTGTTGATATACCTCTGCCTCAGGATTTAGTCTATTGCCTATACTTGCGATTATTCATATTACTAGCAATATGTGCCTCTAAGTCAAATACGTTTTCCGTATACGTTCTGCAAAATTCATGGCGATTGTGTATGTTTCAAAAATGAATGTGAAAATTCCGGTCAAAGTGTGCACATGCACCTGTTCTTTATAGAAATCCTTCAATTGAACAAACTCTGGAAAAGAATAATTTGGTTCTAGTCTTTACAAGTCCTTTTCTGTTTATGATAAGCATATCTGAACGCTTCTGGAAAAAGTGAGATTGTAATTGACTAAAATGGTTTTTATTTCTCCTGTAAAATGTTCACTATCCCTGTATTACTTTGATTTCGACAAAAAAAGGATTTTATTTCTAAAAACTGCAGAAAATACTTTATACGTCACGATGTAAAGGGGATTTTGTATGTTTCGTAAAAATGCTGGAGAAGTGTTAATGGATATTTTAATTGATTGGGGAGTGGACCATATTTATGGGATGCCCGGAGACTCCATCAATTCATTGATGGAGCCATTAAGGAAAGTGCAGGATCAAATTAAATTTATTCAAGTGCGGCATGAAGAGAATGGAGCGTTGGCGGCAGCATCATACGCCAAACTCACCGGGAAGCTTGGGGTATGTACAGCGATTGCAGGCCCGGGTGCTATCCATTTGTTGAATGGATTATATGATGCCAAACTGGACAAAGTTCCTGTGCTCGCGATTGCCGGACAAGTAGAATCGGATTTAATCGGAACAGATTATTTCCAGGAAGTTAATCTTGACCGCCTATTCGATGATGTGGCCGTATATAATCAGCGCATCATGTCTGCCGAGCAATTGCCTGTCGTTTTAAACCAAGCGATACGGGCAGCTTATACCAAAAAAGGGGTTGCAGTCCTAACGATACCTGATGATATTCCAAAATTTGAAGTGGAACGGGAAGTACGTAAAACAAGTTCCTTTTTCGTCCAATCAACCATTCTTCCTGAAGATACAGATTTAGAGAAGGCGAAACAAATACTTGAAGAGGCGAAGAAACCAGTGATTTTAGCAGGAAAAGGTACGAAAGGGGCGAGGGAGGAATTATTGGCGTTCGCTGAAAGAATAAAGGCTCCTATTATTTTAACGTTGCCGGCAAAAGGAGTGATTCCTGATGAGCATCCTTATTGTCTGGGTGGACTTGGTTTGATTGGGACAAAGCCGTCTTATGAAGCGATGCAGGACGCTGATACATTAATCATGGTGGGCACTTCTTTTCCTTTTACAGGTTTTCTCCCGGACCATGCCAGGACGATTCATATCGACTATGATGCTTCACAAATCGGTAAAAGATATCCTGTGGATGTCGGTCTTGCCGGAGATACCGCTCATACACTGACTTCTCTTACTGAACTTCTAAAGGAAGAAAAAAATCCAACGTTCCTTGAGAAATGCCAGGATAATATGAAGAAATGGCAGAAAAAGATGGAGGGAGAAGAAAACGATGAGGCAGTGCCAATCAAACCTCAGAGAGTCGTAAAGGCATTGCAGAAAGCAGCAGACGATGATGCCATTTTATCGGTAGATGTTGGAAATGTCACCGTCTGGATGGCACGCCATTTTCATATGACGAACCAGCAATTTATCATTTCCAGCTGGCTGGCTACTTTAGGCTGCGGACTGCCGGGTGCAATAGCGGGGAAAATTGCTTATCCGAATAAACAGGTATTTGCCGTTTGCGGTGACGGCGGTTTTGCCATGACCATGACCGATTTTGTCACCGCAGTAAAATATAATCTTCCGATTGTGGTGATTGTCCTTAATAACCATAAAATCGGGATGATTAAATTCGAGCAAGAGGTAATGGGAAATGCCGAATTCGGGACGGATTTACACAATCCGAATTTTGCACGATACGCTGACATTTGCGGAGGAATCGGCTATCGAGTGGAGAAGCTGGAGGAATTGCATCCTGCTTTTGAGAAAGCAGTACAACAGCAAAAGCCATGTATCATCGATGTGATAGTCGATGCGAATGAAGCGCCGCTGCCTGCCAATATTTCCTTTGGTCAAGCTTCCGGTTATGCCAAACACATGATAAAGGAACTGCTTGAAAGAGGGAAAACAGATTTACCGCCCCTATGAGGCATACGTAAAGAGGCTGTCCCAAAAGGTATGTCTTTTAATACCTTTTGAGTCATCCTCTTTTGTTGTTTTACGATCTGTTTTGGGCAATACGATATGGAGATAATTGACGCTTGTTTTTCCATTCTAATGATGCAAATTAATAACGAATATGATAAAAAAGACGAAAAAATGAAAAAACAGAAACGCGCAAATAGAAGCAGGCTCGATGACAGAGGTTAAAAACTTAAATTGGATTTATATATAAATAATTCCCAAATTTCCCATTTTTATAGGAGGAAAATAGATGATGAAACATGTAATGGCCTTAATTATAAAGTTTGTTTTCATTGGGACAGTCTTGTTTTCGATATTAGGGATCTTTTATAATGCGACCATTGTTGAAATATTCACCATTGTTATATTGATGACAGGAGTTTCCTACTTGGTTGGAGATTTGTTTATATTGCCCAAGCTGGGAAATGTGGCAGCAGGGATAGGAGACTTCGCACTAACGTTTGCGGGTGTTTGGTTTTTAAGTTATTTCTTTATCGAGACAACCCTCAATATTCTGGTCGCTTCCTTTTTCGCAGCTTTTGCCATAACGGCTATTGAGATATTGTTTCATCTTTTTATGCGAAACCGAGTATTGGAAGGATCCAAGGATAAACAACCGCTCATAAATATGCGCAACAATCGATTTGCGACAGAATTCTCGGAAGAATACAGTGACCCGGAAATTGAGCGTAAACAAAATAACCGAGGAAAACAATCAGATAACTGATAAACGACGAAAATCTCTTAAAGTTCATATCACTCAAGGATGATCAACCGAGGAAGCAGAATCTGTGATTGACTGTCCCGTCTTGTGGTAACATGTGTATTAAAAAAGGGAGTAACCATATGACGCAACACGATTTCACAAAAGGGAACATATTGAAACAGCTGTTCATCGGTGCAAACAAATGGGATCGGGTCCATAAAATCGCTCCGTACGGAGTGATTTATAATTTGGTGATCATGTTTCTGATAGCCGTTTTAATGGTGTTCTTTGCTGAATTCGGAATCAAGTTATTTATTCAGGAGGAGGACTCACTTCAATTTGGCACACAATATTTACAAATGATTGCGTTTTTCTATCCGTTCCTTGGAATCAATTTTATTTTGAACGGCATTGTCCGTGCTGCAGGAGCAATGTTTCAGATTCTGGTGTTAAATATCATTTCGTTGTGGATTTTAAGGTATCCAATGACGTATGTATTTTCAGTTTTAATAGGTGAAAAGGGAATCGGCTTTGGAATGGGAACGAGCTTTGTGATTGGCAGTCTCATCGCATTCCTTTATTATCGATATGGAAAATGGAGCAAAAAACAATTGTTCAAGGAAAGAGAGCGGGAAGGAGCAAACGGCTGAATCATCAAACAAGAGTTTCCAAAAATGAAGCGTCATGGAAAATCCAGCAAAATCAAGGATTTTCCATGACGCTTCATTTGATTTATAAACAGTTTATAGTTATGAAGAGGATGTGAGTCAGCTCCTTTCGTTTTTTCAGAGACATCATGGCAAGCCTATCCTTTCCAGAAAAAGGGGAATGAAGGGTGGGAAACTCACATATTAGGCTGGGACCCGTATATTGGTAAAGAGTTCACTGAAAAAGGAGGGTTTCTTTTTATCATGTTTCATTACCCTTATTATTTTCATCTTCAGCAGCTTCCGCCGCATGGAAATTACCCTTGCAACCAGGTTATACAGCAGGCGGACTATTATTCATTCCCATATTACAACGTAACAGCTGTTCCTTCTCGAAACGGGGTAAGACAGTATCCAGATGTAGATGCAACGTTATTTACTCAATCAGCCATCTCCATGCAGCAGCTAATGAAAGAAGCGAGTATTTTGCTGAATAAGTTTGCCGAATCAAAAGATTTTGCCTATAAAGTAATGTCGGCAGCACAAAAATCCAATGTAAAAGAAGTGGAACGGTTAATTAAAACAACAGGGATTAAATCAAAGGTGATAACAACCTATAACCCTGACGGAATTACTCTTAAGCTATCATCAAAGGTAGGAACGAGCGATTGCTGTCATTTAACAATCGTATTACGGTGGCGTTAGAAGCATTCAACCTTACAAACATAAAGCAAGGAAACATAGGAGAAATCGAATGGATGGCCGGTTTAAGAGTCAATAGTAGAAAACACAGCATGAGCTCATCCATGCTGTGCTTTTCTCTTATTTTGCATTAAAAGGTACCACTTTTTGGCCGATGGCCTGGATTCATTCTTTTGGCATCGGGAAGGAAACCGCAGCGGGGCTAAGAAAGGGAATGGTCGCGGTTTAGCGGTTAGAAAAAAAATTAAACCAATTCCATTCGTTTTTCTTTCTGTCCGGATGGTTTTCTTGATTAGCCAATCTTAGCGCCCCTGCAATGTCCACGACTCCGCTGCCGTAGTAAACATCCGGACCGGGCTGTCCGGCATCACGCGTTGTTCGAATAATAATATTCATGACTTCTGTATTGGGCAGGCCCGGGTTGAGGGAGCGGATGAGACCGGCCAAAGCAGTTACGTGCGGCGCCGCCATTGATGTACCTGAAAGGGCCGCGTACTGTCCTCCTGGATAGGTACTTGCAATGCTTACTCCCGGTGCTGCCACATCCATATATGTTCCATAATTGGAAAACGGCGCGCGTCTTCCGTCCCAGCCGACAGCTCCTACGCTCAGTACCTGTGGAAAAGCGGCAGGGAAGCTTGGTTGATTTGAATTATCGTTCCCGGAAGCAGCAACCACAATGACGTTTTTCGAGTAAGCGTAGTCAATTGCTTCTTTCAATATGGAGGAAGGCTGATAATTTCCCAGGCTCAAGTTAATGACGTCAGCACCGTTATCAACTGCCCACCTGATTCCCTTGGCGATATCAAAGGAACTTCCATAGCCCTTCTCATTCATGGCTTTTACAGGCATAATCGGGTTATACCATGTAATACCTGCAACACCTTGCCCATTATTTGTCTCCGATGCGATAATACCCGCTACATGTGTACCATGGCCGTTGTCATCATCGGGCCGGTCATTATTAGCCAAGACGTTGTAACCTTTTAGTAATCGGCGGGCAAGGTCGGGATGTTCAAGATCGACACCGGTATCCACCACTGCGATTTTGACATTTTTGGCTCCCTGTGTAAGTTCCCAGCCCGTTTCGGCGTCGATTGCCGGCAAGTTCCATTGGTATCTTTGATAGAACTGGTCGTTTACCTCATTTTGCAGAAGGATGTAATGAGGCTCGGCATATACGACATTTTCGCTTTTCTCAAAATGCTGGATTAATTCGGATGTCGATTGGCTGTTTGATCTAAAAATACAAGCAGAATCGAGTCTCTTTATAAGTTTCCCGTCAATATCCCTTGTGATTTTTACTATCTCCGTGTCATTCGGACGAATTTTAAATTTCACTGTCACTTCGTTCTTATAATAATGACTTTTGTCCCGGCCATTGTGATCAATGATATGGACGGTAGGGTGGTTGTTCAACCGTTCTACGGTAGCATCATTCATCCTGATCATATTAACTTTCAAGAGCTCGGGGCTTCCCGCAGTAATGTTCTGGGCTTTCAGTCTTTGTGTTTTTACTCTGTTGTTTTGAACATGAGTGGCCTGATCTCCATCCTGTCTGTGCAGATGAGTCGTCGTTAAGATTCCAAAAGCCAAAAGGAAGGTAACAATCCCCATGATGTATCTTTTTCGCATTTTCACACCCCAAATCAATGGTATTTACCGTTAGGTTGCTTATCTTTCCGCCACTTTATCCCGTTCTGACAGACAGAATAGGAAATCATACTAGCTGGTAAATACTTAAAAAATCACCTGTATATGTGAGTGTTTAGCAAATAAATAAAATATGGGGCATTCCAAAAGCTGCCGGCCAAATACCGGCAGCTTTTTCATTACATCCTTTTTCTTTTTTGGTCCGAGCCCGTTTGACGGAGGGCTCCGCACAGGTTTCCATTCAAGAACATATCATACAACCAATAATAGGAGAGGTTGTGAAAACATGTACAGAAATAAACCTGTTATTGTTTCCCTAATAGCTTCTTTATTATTGGTTTCTATGTTTTTGGCTTTATTGTTCTACAACGGTCATACAAAATACAGCCATAATATTGCTAATGCTGATAGTGAAGCCAAACAATCTTCTAATCATACCAATCCCCAAGCAGCGACTAAAAGCCATAACAACCAAAAAGTAGACAATAACATAAACAATAATATTAGAAACAAAGGCAATGGCTCTACAACAAATAACATAGCTAACAGCATAGGGAAGAGCGGAAATACCGGTGCAACCAATGGTGCAGGGGCGAACGGAAACAACGATAGAGCCAACGGTATCACCAATAACATAACAAACAATATAACTGTAAATATCAATGCAGACGGTAATGTAGAAAATAACATAAATGTAAATATTAACGCAGATGGCAATGTAAAGAATGGTGTCAATAACAACATCAATAGTAACAATACTGTAAAAAATGGTATCAATAACAGTATCAATAGTAACAACGACGTGAACAACAGTATCAATAACAGTGTCAATAGTAACAATAACAATAACAATAACGGCAATGGCAACGGTAATAACAATCCAAACAAACCGGAAAAGCCGGCAATGGTTTGGGGAATAGATTCAGCAAGTGCTGCAACAAATGAGCAGTATGCTTGTGTACGGGAAAACTTTGGAGAACCGGCTGTGTGGGGCCGCTATTTAGGAGATAAAAACGGAGTTTCAAAGGGATTAACAAAAAATGAAGCTGATTTCATCCATTCCCAAAATGAGAAAGTGTTATTAATTTATAATCAATTTACGAATACTGCCGGTTATGAAAACGGAAAAAATGAAGCAAGTCAGGCTATAAAATATGCTCAAGATTTAGGAGTACCAGAAGGAGTGGCTTTATTTGCCGATATTGAGCCGGATTACCCCGTTGACGCTGATTTTATAAGGGGATGGTACGAGACGATTGCTTCTTCCAGTTATAAACCGGGTATTTACGGAGCATTTGATTCAAAACGAAAGCTATTTTCCGCTTACAACGATGCTGCAGCAAGTAATCGAGAAATAAAAAAGAATACAATTATATGGTCTGCGTCGCCAAGTCCAGGGGTGACCGAACAATCCGATGTTCCTGAATTTAAACCCGAAGCACCTCAGGGGGCTCTAACATTAGGCTGGCAATATGGCATTGATTCAGAAGTCTGTAACATAGATACAAACTAACCTCGTACAATAACGACTATTTGACGATGAAATTAACACGGCCGATATCGTGACAATCAATGCAGGGGGAATGATATTCTTTGTTCCGAACCCCTTACATGGATTGAGTTTTAGGAATCTGGTGAACCACCCGATACTGCAAAAGAATAACGTTATATGCTTGCGGACACTCTAAACTAGAATGAAAAGTTTCGTTATAAGGAGGCTGTCTCTAAGTAATGTCCGAAAAACAAGCATCAGCACTGACAATTGCAGCAATTGGGTCAATACCATTAATCATGACATTAGGGAATTCAATGTTAATTCCCATTTTACCTAAAATGAAATCCGAATTGGGTCTTACTCAACTTCAGACAAGTCTTACCATTACAGTATTCTCAGTAGCGGCAGCCATCTCTATCCCTATCCTTGGTTATTTATCAGACCGCTTTTCCCGTAAGGCCATCATTATCCCGGCGCTGTTCCTTTACGGTATAGGAGGACTTCTGGCCGGGTTTGCCACGTCTGCATTTTCAAATGCGTATTGGTGGGTTCTTACCGGAAGAACTTTACAGGGGATAGGGGCAGCGGGCACCGCACCGATTGCCATGGCCTTAACAGGGGACCTTTTTAAGGGGAGTGAAGAAAGCAGGGTACTGGGCCTCGTGGAGGCATCCAACGGTTTTGGAAAAGTGCTTTCACCGATTCTCGGTTCTCTTATTGCTCTGCTTGTATGGTATGGCGTATTCTTTGCATTTCCTGCATTTTGCGTTGTTTCAATCCTGCTTACGTGGATTTTTATTAAAGAAAAAGTAAAAAAGAAAGAACCGCAGCCGTTCGGAAAATATGTAAAGGGGCTTGGAAGTGTATTTAAACATGAAGGCCGATGGCTCCTTACTAGTTATTTGGCAGGCGCAACATGTTTGTTTACACTTTTTGGTATTCTTTTTTATTTATCCGATGTGCTGGAAAAGGATTATCAAATTGACGGAGTGAAAAAGGGATTAATCCTTGCTATTCCGCTGCTGGTCATGTGTATCACGTCCTATACAACAGGAAGTAAGATTGGAAAGAACCAGCAGCTTATGAAAAGGTTAATTGTCTTGGGACTGATTTTTATGACTATTTCGTATGCAACTTTATCTTTTTTTTCAAAATGGATTCCCTTTATTTCAATTCTTGCATTGAGCAGTATAGGCACCGGGCTTGTATTACCGTGTATCAATACCTTCATAACAAATGCTGTAGGTAAAGAAAGAAGAGGAATTGTTACGGCCCTTTACAGTTCTGTCCGGTTTTTAGGTGTGGCGATCGGGCCTCCAATTTTTGGACGATTGATGGATTGGTCAAAAATGGGAATGTTCATGTCGATTGCAGCACTTACCTTTGTTGTTGGAATATTGGCCCTAATAATGATCCGAGTTAATAAAGAAGATGAACCCAAGTCAGAGCGGCCAAAGAAAAAGAAAGAGAGTTATACAACTTTGCAGCCTGCCGGTGGAAGATAATGCTGGAAGATTTATGTGATACAGCAGTGTGTTGTATGACTAATAGGTCCACATTTTTACCAATAAAAAGAAAGGAGAGGGCAGTATTTTTCTTCCGCTGGAATGATACTTGGCCCATCGGATTAACTATCCCTCTCCCTATATTTGAATTCGAAAAAAAGATGAGGATGAATGGAATAAAGGATAGAAGATAGCATAGCCGCTCCTTCCTGATGATGATCATTGGCCCATTCGCATGACTTTTGGATTTCTTCCAGCATTACTTTTTCCGCCAATCCAGGGCTAAAGAAGGGGTTTTCCTAGGAATCCGAATGTTATACAGCCAATCGACGATTCTCGTAGAAATCCATTGACAGCAAAGAGCTTGAATCACAATCTGCCAGTCGATGACATAAGCAGTCACAACAAAAATGCTTCCATTAATCCAAAAAAGAGGTTTGCCCGGATTGATCCTTCTTGATTTTGAAATGATCAACGCAATAATGCCAATTCCACCATGGGAAACACCTTGCCTTAGGAGAAGAGCAACACCTACACCAAGGGTAACGGAACCCAACAAAAGCTCAAGCCACACGAACGAATGGGGCATGTATACATTTACTTCAAAAAAATTAACGGCCAATGAAGTGACCGTGATGCCTGCCAAAGTTCCGATTGCACTGGCACCTCCTAAATTTTGGACCGCGATGACCAGCATAGAAGAATTCACAAGCCATAAGGCAATGCCCATCGGAATATGAAACCAATAATTAAATAAAACGGTAAGACCTCCTGCTCCGCCGGAAGGAACAGAATTTGGAAAAAGAAATACCCCCATGGCAAATCCTTGAATCATCCCGCCCAAAATAATCATAAAGTATTTTCTGCATAACCCTCGAAATATCATAGACGAATATTGATCATTTCTTTTTTTCACAAGAAACCATTCCTAACCTAGAATTCACGACGCTTATTATTTGCTTATATTTATATGCCTATACCGCGCTGGACATGACTTGGGGCGATCACCACTCTCAAGGGGCCTGGTCAGAGGGGAAGGTCAAGTTGTGCGGGGAAAGCAACTGCCATCTTACTTCTATATTTGTTCTTAATCCCTTAAAAATGCTCAACATATTATATGTATCAAAAACATACACGGGACAGGTACAAAAGTTGATTTAAGAAAGAGGGTGAGAGGGGAATCGGCAGAAGAAAGCTAAAGAATGTGAAAAGAGATGGCACAGCCTTTAGGTAAAAGAAAAGCCTCACCATCAAGGCGAAGCTGATTATTATCTATTATCAATGAATTCATTTATTAAACTATATTGAATTCACGTTAATTTTTAATATCTGTCAGCGCTGCTTAACCCTTTCCCAGCCCTTCTGTTCTTGCATCTTGAATAGACCTGAAAAGGTCTTTAAATCATTTGACATGAATGCTTTTTATCCATGTCAAATGATTTATGTGGATTTTTAATAAACCATCGTTACATCATGATAATGTTTGAATTCCAGCAGATTATTGGCGGGATCTATTAAGAAGAAGGTGATGTGCTCTTCTTTCCTTCCGCCAAATCGAATCATCGGTTTTTGGAAGAAAGGCAACTCCCTATCTTTTGCTAGATTTAGAACAAGTTCAAATTCATTTCGATCGGCAAATGTAATTCCGTAATGACGGGGGTATATTTTTGGCGCTTTATCAATGCTTTCAGGGTCGAGATGGCAAACGACTTGATCTCCAAAAAAATTAAATGTCACTCTATCGTTATATCGTCTTGCCAGTTTACATCCCAACTTTTCGTAAAATGCTGCTGTTTCATCCAAGTCCTTGCATGGTATGGCAAGATGAAATACTTTATTGGTATCTCTCATTTCCCTCTCTCCCTATTCAAATAAATGGAACGTGTCTGAACGCAGACCCAGCCTCAATGTTTCTAGAGGGAGAGCTTGTGTAAAGGCAATATTGGCGAGATTGACTTCAGAACCAACCATTTCTATGAAGCATGTTTGCATCTTTTTGGTCGGAGCCTCGAATATAATGTCGTGTAAATCAATACTTGATGAGACAATTTCCTCAACCAATTGAAAGCGCATCTCTCCATCGGCATTGCATACTCCGCTTGTTCCGCTTTCCCTCGCCTCAGTGATGACCTTTTCGGCCCCGGCTTCAAGATCTTCCTGAATAAACTCAATCCATTGGGATGAATGCTGCCTTATAGACTTTTCGCTATCCTTGCTCCCAACCTCGCTCAATACACGAAACTCAGTTGAAAAATCGTAGATAAAGGAAGCTTTTTCTTTATTGGGTAAATCAATGGTGCCATTGGAAATTTCGATATATTTACAATCATATTTTTTGCAATATTTATAGAAATCCTCGATTTTATCTTGACTTAAAAACTTCTCAAATAATGTTCCGCCAAAAAAGAATTCAACTTCGTTTTCCTGCAGACAAGCTATTTTTTCCTCCAGGTGCTTTGTAATGATTGATGTTCCCCAGCCGAATTTCACAAAGTCGATAAAGTCGGCGGCACTGTTAATGGTATCCTTAAAAAAGTTTAAAGGTACTCCATTGTCAATTAAAATAGTGATTCCATATTTCCTTGGCTTTGCCTGCCTTAATGGCAGTTTAAGTCCAGAAGTAATCATATCTCAAGCCTCTCAATCGTTGGGATTACATTTGATTTATTCACTTTCATTACAAAACCGCCGTTTAGTTCACGAGTACAAAATGAAATATCTTTACAATCAAATTCGGGCTTGCTTGCATCAAAGAACTTTTGGGCAACTTGAGAGGCTCTAATCCTTTCCGCTACATCATTTGCTGTCAACACTTCCCTTTCTTCAATGATGCCCTTCATGTATTCAGCACATGCTAAATCGTCATCACTCGTTGGGTGGGAGGCGATGATGTTAATCTGAAGCTCTTTTCCTGGAGACTTGGCTGTATCCCTAATATGACTTGCCGTTGTTCTGGCATTTGAGAAGCCAGTAACAAATACGGCATTGGCATTTAAAGAATGTAATGTGGCCTTTACACCGTTTGTTGTTTTTTGAACGAGTGTCCGATCTTCAATCCTTTGACTTGCGATACGATTTGGAGAATTATCTAAATCAAAACCCTCAATCGCGAGGCCTTTCACCTCCCCGGCTAAAAGATAGTGCGGATGCATGTCTTTTAACTTAAAAGCTTCATCCACCGTTCCAACGAGCAAAATTTCCTTTGCACCGTTTAGAAAGGCATAGTGGGCAACGGTAAAAGCCCGGATGACATCAATAACAATATTAATATCTGAGGGCTCCAACTGATGGTCATTGCCTTGATAGATTTTGACAGTCATAAAGATCTCTCCTAAATTATGCTGGTCGTTTACCCATTTTTTTGTGGTCATGAAAAGTATATTCGCAAGTTTTGGGTAAGGTTCCTGGCTTTTTTATTCAATCATTTGCTGAAATTGTGCATTTTCAGAGAACCCTTTTAACGAAGTGTGAATAGTCTGCCTATAGGTTTTAACCTATCTTGCAAGATGATTCCTTTGTCTACCAGTCTGGAGGTGGAACATAGGGGTGCTTGCCATGTTCAATGGCATGCGTGAAATATACAGTATAGGGAAGTGAGGGGCAGTAGATGGGAAGTGTTTTGACATACGAGAGATGGGACTTCGGTCTCTCGGAACGGTTGATGAGTCAAATGAAGCATTGTATAGATGTTATTAAATGGGCTTATAGTGAGTACGGGGATAAGATTGTTTATGCTTGCAGCTTTGGCGCCGAGGGCGTAGTATTGGTCGACTTAATATCAAAAGTTAATAAGAAAGCCAAAATTGTTTTTTTGGACACTGAACTTCATTTTAAAGAAACATATGACCTTATCGATAAAATAAAGCGTAAATATCCGAGCCTGAATATCCAATTGGTTAAGCCGAGTGTAAGCCTGGAAGAACAAGCGAAGCTTTACGGCAGTGAATTGTGGAAGTACAATCCAAATTATTGTTGTTACCTGCGTAAAATTGCCCCTTTAACAGAGCAGCTTTCTGGAATGGAAGCCTGGATGACGGGACTTAGACGGGATCAATCATCTACGAGGAGTCACCTCAAGTTTATCAATAAAGATGACAGATTTAAATTGGTCAAGGTTTGTCCGATCATTGATTGGACATGGGAAGATGTATGGAATTATATCAGGATAAACGATCTTCCTTATAACGAATTGCATGATCGTCATTATCCAAGTATCGGCTGTGAAATGTGCACGCTCCCAACAACTGAAGCAGCGGGCTTAAGGGCGGGAAGATGGGCACATAGCGAAAAAACTGAATGTGGTCTGCATCAGGTACGATAGGAATTGTTAACGAACGAGAGTAAAACAAATAGTTGGAGGTAAAAAAACGTGAAAGCAAGTCAGCCCCATGGAGGGATTTTAGTTAATCGAATCGATCATGAAGGTTCAGTTGATTCGTGTAAATATGAAGTGGAATTGGATAATATAGCACTTAGTGACTTGGAGCTAATCGCAATAGGGGGATACAGCCCGTTAATCGGTTTTCTTGACAAAGAGAACTATCATACTGTTGTCAAAGAGATGAGACTTGCTAACGGTCTTCCATGGAGTATACCCATTACGTTACCTGTAAATGAGGATACAGCAAGTAAAATCGATATCGGAGATAAAGTTAAACTTGTAAGGGAGCAGGTTGTGTATGGGGTTATGACGGTTACGGACATGTATGTGCCAGACAAACAGAGAGAAGCCGCACTTGTTTACCAAACAACAGATCTTGCTCATCCAGGAGTAAAAAAACTCTTTGAGCGCCCGAATGTTTATTTAGCAGGGCCCATCACCCTCATTCGCCGTCCCCAAAAGGAAAAATTTGAACAATATTATTTAGACCCAAGCGAAACAAGGGAGAAATTTAAACAACTAGGCTGGAATACGATTGTAGGTTTTCAAACCCGCAATCCTGTCCACCGTGCCCATGAATATATCCAAAAATCCGCTCTAGAAATAGTCGACGGTTTATTTCTCAACCCGCTTGTCGGCGAGACAAAGTCTGATGATGTACCAAGCGATGTTAGAATGGAGAGCTATCAGGTTTTATTGAATCATTATTATCCGAAAGACCGTGTGTTTTTGTCCGTGTTTCCTGCGGCCATGCGCTATGCCGGTCCTCGTGAGGCCATTTTTCATGCTCTTGTCCGAAAAAATTATGGCTGCACACATTTCATTGTCGGACGTGACCATGCCGGGGTAGGAGATTATTATGGAACTTATGATTCCCAAAAAATATTCAGCAACTTTACAGAAGAAGAGATTGGAATTAAAACACTATTTTTTGAGCATAGCTTTTATTGCACAAAATGCGGGAACATGGGGTCCGCCAAAACATGCCCCCACGATAAAAAAGAGCATATCGTTTTATCAGGCACAAAGGTTAGGGAAATGCTGCGAAATGGTGAAATGCCCCCAAAAGAATTCAGTCGCCCCGAAGTGGCAAAAGTATTAATCAAAGGAATGCGCAACAATTAAGTCAATCGGGAGTGAGAGGGAAAGATGACTAAAAGCATTGTATGGCATCATTCAACGATTACAAAGGCCGACAGGCAGCGGTTGAATCAGCATAAAAGCTGTGTTCTCTGGTTTACCGGCTTATCGGGGTCGGGAAAATCGACTTTAGCTAATGAAATAGATAGGAGACTGTATCACTTGGGGATAAGGAGCTATATTTTAGACGGTGATAATGTTCGTCACGGCCTAAGTAAAGACCTTGGATTCGGCAAGAAAGACCGAATCGAAAATATTAGAAGGATAGGAGAAGTCGCAAAGCTTTTTGTGGACAGTGGACAAATTGTATCGACCGCTTTTATCTCTCCGTTTCGCAAAGATCGAGATCAAATAAGAAAATTGTTTCCAGCCGGTGAATTTATTGAAATTTACGTGAACTGTCCGCTGAATATATGTGAAAAACGCGATCCTAAAGGCTTATATCATAAAGCAAGAAGGGGGGAAATCCGCGAATTTACCGGGATTGACTCACCATATGAAATACCTGCCAATCCCGAATTAATGATTGAAACCAATAAGTATTCAATCAATAAAGCGGCAGAAATGGTGATTGATTATTTAAGAAAAAAAGAATTTATTCAATGACATAAAAGGGGACGCCCCGAAACGACAAGATACACGTGTTTTTCGATTACCCGATAAAAGAATCGTCATGAAGAATCCAGGAAAACCAAGGATTTTCTTGACGATTCTTTTTGATTTAAGAACTTATTTTATGGTGAAGGGCTTCTTTAAAAAGTAAGTATTCGGAGATGTCCAGCTCCACGAGCCAGTCCCTACGGCCATTTCGCTTCTTCCTGCGGAACCAAAAAAACGGTTCCTTCTCAGAACCTCCAATGTCCTATGGGCCTAAACGGGCTCGTTCCGCTTTTCTTATTGATGTGTATGGGGATGGTTACCTTCCTGGGCTTTTACGATGTTTCCAATTTCCTCTAATAAATAGCGAATGTCTGCCCCTTCTGTAAGGTTAATTTTTATTTCCTTTAGTGCTAGCTTCTTTACCTTGGCCATTATATCTTCTTTAGAATCGCTATCTTTATCCTCACTTTCTTTAGAATCTTTTTCTTTGTCCTCGCTTTCTTTAGAGTCATCTTCTTTCACTAATTGTTTGTTCCCGTGGCGATCTAAAATCCAAAAAATATAATTCAAATTGGGATTTTCCTCAGGAAAAGTAAAGAAGATTACAAAATGAATATCAAAATAGTCATCAAAGTACTGGAGTATTCCCCTGAGATAGTTATCTTCATTTTTGGTGGAAGATAGGGAAACACGGTAATCGTTTTTTAATCCTATTTGTTCGATTTCATCTAGAATGTACTCAATAAATAGCTTCATTTTTTCACTCCTTTCCCTTAGTCTTCCATCCTTTTTTGTTTTCATTAATTTTATTAAAAAAAGAGAATGGCAATTGTTATGTTTAACTAATGAACCTTTGGGCACTACTAATCCATATATGTACATATAAACGATGACAACAGGCCGCTTGCCGGTTTCAAGCAGTTGAACAGCTGTAAAGGTCAAGTAAGGGACAAGGAAATACATGGGAATGCTTTTCAATCAAAGCGATCCTTTCATATCCTAACAAAAAGAATATCAGAAATTGAGGTTGAAAGTATGAATTCCGTGGAAGAAACAAGACATTGGCTTGTTGAACAACTAAAGCCAACTTTTGATGTTGTTGAACAGGAATTAAAGGCAAAGGAAAAGGAATGTGTTTTTCTATTTATCAAAACTCTCACGAATAACCAGGAAATTCAGCTGAATTTCATTAAGCCGTTCTTTGAAATTCAAACGACAGAAGACTTTATTTCTTATCTCAGGTCGATGCCTAATGGCCAAGAGATAGAATCAGACGAGCAAGTGTTGAAGGACTTGACAAAAGGATCACTGGCCATTTTTACAAAGAAAGAAATTTTCCTATTTGATGTAAAAGAAGTTAAGAATAATACCATTTTAACCGCAGCAGTTGAAACGACGATCCAAGGTCCACAAATGGCTTTAAGTGAAAGCGTTCAGATAAATATGAACTTGATACGGCATCGCTACCATCAGCCTAACCTGACATTTGAAATAAGCGAAATAGGTGAGAAAAGTAAACAAAATCTTGTTCTTATATATGATAAAGATGAAGTAAACAGCGCCGTCCTTGAAAGAATCAAAAGGGAGCTGCCGCAAATTAACAGGCCCATCATTCAAGCGGCAGGGGAGTTGCACCGCTTGTTTAATGGAAGAAGGCTGGCTTTATTTCCTACGATGATGATTACGGAACGTCCGGATCGTATTATATACAATATTGCCCAGGGGAAGGTCATTATTTTACTTGATGGGAATCCATTTGCTTTAATGGCTCCAGCTGTTTTTTTCGATTTTATGAGTTCGATGGATGATGTGTATCAATCATATTGGGTTTCCAAGTTTCTTAAGGCTCTTCGCTATTTAGGCTTGTTTATTAGTTTGATTTTGCCGGGGATGTATGTAGGAATTACGTCTTTTAACCCGGAGGTCTTTGAACCCCAGCTCGCCTTATCTGTCGCGGCGAGCAGGGCAGGCGTACCTTACCCGTCTTATATGGAAGTTTTGTTCATGCTCATCGCGATGGAGCTGCTCGTAGAAGCGAGTATAAGGCTGCCTAAAACGATTAGCGGAACGGCCACGACTGTTGGAGGGCTGATTTTAGGCACAGCCGCCACAGAAGCAGCGCTCGTTTCAAATATCATGATCATCATCGTTGCAGCAGTTGCCATTTCGAACTTCGCCATCCCGATTAATGAGATGAGTTTCTCCATGAGGGTCATGAAATATGTATTATTGCTGATAGCCACACTCTCGGGTCTTGTCGGATTACTTTTAGGTTTAATCGGATTGATCTTTTATCTCGTTAACCAGAATAGTTTTGGAGAGCCTTATTTAAAGATTTTCTGGCAGAAGAAAGAAGATGAAACTAAAGGGGTATCACAATGAACCGTTATTATTACTATCTTGTGGCAGTGAACATGTTGGTCAATATCATTGTGTTTATACCGAAGATTTTATTAAATGAGAGAAAGAGCGGCGCTGTAATGGCCATCGTTTTAGCCATTTTCATTGCCCTGTTTCTTCTGTATTGCTACACAAACCTGATGAATCAATTTCCTGGAAAAGGATTACCCGAGCTGTTAAAAGAGAATACAGCAAAGTGGTTCTATACAGTTACCATTTTTCTTCACGGGATCATGTGGTTTATAGCCGGTTTGATTACGTTAATTGGATTTACTGACCTGATCAAACGGTTTATGAATCCCGATATGCCGCAGACAATGATTGTGATCGTATTTCTGGCTTTTATTACATATGCGGCTTTGTTGGACAGCAAAAAGGTTCTTTACTCGATTGAGATCATTTTGTTGCTCAGTATGCCGCTCATCGTGGTGATTTTTATAAAGGCATATACAAGTGAGAGCTTGAACTGGGACTTCGTTCGGCTGCCCTTGACGTATTATTACAAGCTTCCTGATTACACTACGATTTCTGCCTGTGCCTATACCTTTCAGGGCTTTTTAAATATAAGCATCTTTAACAGGGTGTTTACAAAGAAACAAGTGCTGAAAGGGAACATGCTAATTGGAATTGGTCTTTTCGGACTGGTCACTTTATTTACGACAATGTTTATTCCGATCGGGTTTCAAGGGTTCCAGGGAGTGGGGGATTTAGTTTTTCCATGGATTGTAACGAGCGATTCGATGCGCATGCAATTTATCTTTGTCGAACGAGTACTCTATATTTTTCTTCTGCTGTTCGTCGGCTTATCCATCATAAACATCGTCATTCATTGGCATGTTGCAGTCGAATACTTTAAATGCATTTTTACGTTCAAAAAGCTGGAATGGAAGGGGAGAAACTTGTCTGATTATGTGATTTTTTTGGCCTTTTGGGTGCTTACTCTCACCATCGCGAATTATTTGACGGAATACCAGGCATTAAAGTATACAATGATCTGGCTCAACTTTTTAATCCCTTTTAACCTGTTTGGTATCGCCATATTATGGTACTTTATGCGGAGGGCGAAAGCATGAATGATAAAGGAAGGAAAGTAAAAAAGAACATCGCTCTTTTATGTGTAATGCTTTTCATTATGGTCCTTGCCTGCAGCGCCTGCAATGGTTTTAAAGACATTGATAGGCGTATCTTTGTAGTGGGAATCGGAGTGGACAAATCAAAGGAAAAAAATAAAGCTTACAGAGTGACGTTGAAGTTGGCCAATCCAAGTGCTGATAATAAGAGTGGCGAAGGACCAAAATATACTTATTTATCGCAAGACGCGGAAAATATCTCAGAAGCTGTCCGGACCATGAAATCCAGAACCGATAAAGAATTGGATTTTGGGCATGCCAAAACGATTGTTCTCAGTGATGGGATTGTAGCAGGAAATCTAAGGAAAACGATCGACTGGTTTATCCGAAGACGAGACATCCAGCAGATTTCTTGGGTAAGTATTGGAAGAACGTCTGCAGAAAAGGTTTTAAAAGCAGAGCTTAAGTCGGAAAAACTGCCTGGTGATGCCTTGATTAATCCGTTTGATGAGACTGGGACAGAATCCCCATACATTGTGACAACCTTTTTGTTTGATTTAAGAAGGAGACTGGCGGATGACGGGATTGATCCCATCCTTCCTATCATAGAGTATAATAAAAACGAAAAGTTGTTTGAAATTAATAAATCGGCAGTCATCAATAATGGTGGACAGCCGTTGAGTTTAGGTCCGGATGAAACAAAATATTTCAATGCACTATCTAATCGCTTTACGAATATAGACATAAAGGTAAAGCAAAATGATTTAAACTTTACGATGTTTGTTATTTCATTGAAGGCGAAATACAAAATTTTCACTCCTGATAACGAACAGCCGGTTCTCAGGATGAATGTCGAAATGGATGGACTTATTGAGGAATCTCAAACTGATCTGCCGATGGAAAATATGGAGACTTATACGAGAGCAGCCAGCAAGGAAGCAAGAAAACGCATTATGGAATTTTTGCGTTTGCTCCAAATACGAGGGATTGATCCGCTGGGATTTGGCCTTAGGTACCAGGCAACAAGAGTCAGCCGTGAAGACAAGTATCAACAATGGCTGGAGATTTATCCTATTATTCGCTTTGATGTAAATGTGAAGGCAAACGTTAAGAGCACAGGAACCGTTGAGTGATGGGGTTAAATGCAGAGATGATTATATGGAGGGTGTCCCAAGTACAAAAACCGTACTTTTGGGACACCCTCCTGCGATGATCCGTCATTAACAATCCAATCATAAAATTCTAATTATTTTCAATCGTTTTTCTATTCAAATAATTGCATTTCCGCTAAGATGAAAATAAAACGCTTTCAAAGAGGGGATGTTATGATCATTCTAGGCATTGTAACAGGACGATTTGATTCCTCCAACCAGCGGCAGAGGGTAGAGGGGTTCAAGGATGCAATTAATAAGGAAAAAAGAATCAAATTGGTTGACATAAAAGAATCCCATATCACAAAAAACGGAGCTGTACAGGCGGCCTATAATTTGTTGAGAGAGAATCCTTACTTAACGGCATTTTACGGAACAAGCGCCCTTGATGGAATAGGGGTCGATCAAGCTGTCAAACAGTTTCCATACAAACCAAAACCTTATATTGTCGTGTTTGACACATTGCCTGAAACTCTAAGCTTAGTCCAGGAGGGTTCGATTGATGCAACGATTTCGCAATATCCATATGAAATGGGTTATGAGGCGGTCGAGGTTCTTCTGAAGCTGAAAAAAGGTGAACATCCGAATGTCTTGCAGCATACCGACACGATGGTAATCAGTCCCAATCAATTGCCGATAACGCCAGCGGTTGGAAAGGAGCTGTAAAATGAAGACGATTCGAAGCAAACTGCTCCTCTATTTTTTCACGTTTGTCGTTCTCTTTAATATTGTATCTGTGTCCATTTATTTTAGCAGTCGTTCTTTCCTATCAGAGTACGATGAGAGTTTCGCCAGGTTTTTACTTCTCAATCAAATCTCCCAAACATCCAACCTGCTATATGAAAAAGCAAATGAATATGTAGTGGAAAAGAACGAATCGCATATCAAGGAGTTTCATAAAATCCGCCGTGAGCTCGAGAATCAAGTAGAGCATCTGAAGGAAGATCAAAACGGCCTGGAAACTGTAAAGCTTCAAAAATACACACATATGATCGAAAACCTCGTTCAGGAATGCGAAATGGCGGTCGGCTTTGTCATAAGGGACGATATTGCCCAATATACGAGGCATTTGAATGAGGCAAGGAATATCTCATTATATTTGCAAGAGACCATTCTTTCGCTCATCGACCTGGAGCTGACAGACTATCAATCTTTCTATGCCAATATGGAACAGAGAAATGAATCATTTAAATGGTTTACGTTCTTTTTGTTTAACACTACGGTGCTGCTCGCCATCTTTTTTGCTTTATGGTTTTCAAGGGGAATCAATCGCCCCATCCAAATACTCTCAAAAGCTGCTCATGAAATTTCAACAGGCCGATTTGACGGGGCGGAATTAAAAATCGAATCCAACGATGAACTAAAGCTGCTCGGCCATACTTTCAACACCATGCGAAGCAGTATCCGTCAATATATTGCCGAAATCGAAGAGAAATCGGAGCTTGATAGACTGCTAAAGGAATTGGAATTAAGGCATCTTCAAAACCAAATCAATCCCCATTTTCTATTTAACACGCTTAATACGATTTCAAGAATGGCGTATTTAGAGGATGCAGACGAGACATCCCGTTTGATTCAATCTGTTTCAGCTCTGTTGCGGTACAGCCTGAATGATTTAAAAAAGAGTGTACGCCTAAAAGAAGAGGTCCAAGTCGTGACAGAGTATTTTTATATCCAACAAACACGTTTTGCCGATCGAATCCGTTTTTTTAGGGAAATCGATGAAGCGTGTTTAGACGTTGAAATCCCGAGTCTCACACTGCAGCCGCTTGTCGAAAATGCCTTCATCCATGGAGTGGAACATATGGAGGAAGGCGGTGAAATCTCGCTCATTATTTATAAACAAGATTTAAGTGTGATAGTTGAAATCAAGGATAACGGCAAAGGAATATCCGCCAATCAAATTCAATCACTGTTTCAACAAGTGACAGAAGAGCTGCAAAGAGAACATACAGGGCATTCGACAGGGCTGGGGGTTCCAAATGTCATCCGCCGTTTACAGCTTTTTTATCAATATGAGCATGTCGTGGAAATCGATTCTTTTCCAAATCAAGGAACGACAGTGAGACTCATCATACCGGTGAAGGAGGAATTTGCGGGATGAAAATGGTCATTGCAGACGATGAAATGATTGAAAGGAAAGCAATGAAAAAATTTTTAGAGGAGAAATTCCCTGAAATTGAGGCGGCCGGAGAAGCATCAAATGGCCGAAGAGCGATTGAACTGGCAGATGAGCTTCTTCCTGATATGATGATCATGGATATTAATATGCCGGGGATTAATGGACTTGAAGCAATTAAAACGATCCGGCGGCGTCATCCTTCTATAAAGTTTATCCTCGTGTCTGCTTATGATTCGTTTGAATATGCCAAGGAAGCCATGAAAGAGGGGGTAAAAGAATACATATTGAAGCCGAGTGCAAAGGAAGAAACAATAGAAGCCGTCACAAGGGTATGGAAGGAAATCAAGGAAGAAAAGAGTGAGAAGAAGAGGAATGATGATTCTCTTCATATCATGGCAAAGGAAAATTTTCTCCTGAAGCTGCTTCAAAATCAAGGGAACGAAGGGCTCATCCGCATGCAAAAGCAGCTCTACCCGAAGATGAAAAGCGGATATTTCATGGTCATAGAAGGGGCTTTTGTTCCGCAGCTTGAAGAAATTGAGCTTTTCTTGAAGCAGCATTCTCCTTTTTCCTTTTTAATTACGACTCAGCAACCGCATATGATTGTTTTTTTAGTAAGTGAGACGAGAAATTTGAAGCCTGCGGCACTGAATTTGGCGAGGAAACTGACGTACGCGTATGAAGGGAGAATTTGGGCAGGTATCGGCAATGCCTATCCTTCACTAAAAGACTTTTACAAATCATATCAAGAGGCGCTGCAAGCCTTACGAATTTTAAGGAAAGACAAGCAGGCCCATTACGGGTTTCTTTCTGCCGAAAAGGACTCCAAGGTGATGGATGAAGATGAATTGCGGCAGCATCTGCTAATGGGGGACTTTGCATCTAGTTGGCAAATCATCCAACAATATTTATATGAGATGAATAAAATCCATCAACTAGAATTGTCGATCAAAATAAGAGGATGGCTTGAGACCGAAGGGATAGAGATGGGGGATTTGCATGTACCGACAAATCTTTCTGAATGGAAGCATTTCATTCAATATTCATGCCTATGCATCCAGCAGGTTTTAGAAGCATATGCACCAATCAAGAGGGCCCAAGGATATATTCAATCCCATTATCATGAAGGAATCACTCTTGAACAGGTGGCTGACTATGTCGAACTCAGTCCAACCTATTTCACTAAGCTGTTTAAGGAAATGACCGGAAAAACGTTTATTGATTACGTTACGGATATAAGGCTTTCAAGAGCGAAAACTCTTTTGCGGCGAAATCGATATAGCTTAAAGGAGATTAGCTTTATGGTTGGCTACAAGGATCCCAATTATTTTAGTAGAGTTTTCAAGAAGCAATTTAAATTATCACCAAGGCAGTTTCAAAAAGAAATCCTAAAAAAATGAAGAAATACTATCTCTTTTCCAAGTAATACAACAGTTGAATCATAAAAGATTAAATCGAAAGCAGGTTCATTGTAAATAACGTTACGATTGATCGAAAAAATATAGGCTAAACCCAAAACAGGGCTTTAAGAATGGAAGGGGACTTCATCCTTTTTCTATGGAACAACAAAAAAGTGAAGAAATTCCTAAAAAAGTACAGAAAATTATTCCTTTTTACATGTCATTCCTTCTTTATAATAAAAATTGTAAGCGTTATCGATAAGGGGGATGAAAAGTTGAAAAGGGGTCTATGGCTGTCAATTTTACTGGTATTTTCATTCATGCTTTCCGCTTGCAGCGGCTCGCAGTCGAGTTCAGGGGGAGAGGGAGAGAAAAAAGGGGAGGGAAAACTTGAAATTTTCAGCTGGTGGACGGGTGCCGGTGAAGAGGATGGATTAAAAGCGCTGATTAAGCTTTTTGAAGAAAAGCATCCTGATGTGCCGATTGAGAATGCGGCAGTAGCCGGCGGTGCAGGGACGAATGCTAAAGCGGTCCTGGCAAGCCGTATGCAGGGGGATGATCCGCCGGCAACATTCCAGGTTCACGGCGGTGCTGAATTGAATGAGGGCTGGGTAGCAGCCGGGAAAATGGAGCCGCTAAATGATTTATATAAGCAAGAGGGATGGAACGACAAGTTTCCGCAAGACTTGATCGACATGGTCAGCAAGGATGGAAACATTTATTCCGTACCTGTGAACATCCATCGCGGGAACGTCTTATGGTACAACAAAAAAGTATTTGAAGAAAACGGGGTGAAGCCTCCCGCTACTTTTGAAGAGTTTTTTGAAGTTGCAGAACAGCTAAAAGAAAAAGGGATTACGCCATTGGCTTTGGGGGATAAAGAGCCTTGGACAGCCACGCATCTATTCGAGACAGTATTACTGGGGAAACTTGGTGCTGAAGATTACACAAAACTTTGGAAAGGCGAGCTTCCGCTTGATGATGCAAGAGTGGTAGATGCAGTTGAAACATTTAAGAAAATGTTAGGCTATATCAATGAAGATCACAGCTCACGCAACTGGCAGGATGCTTCCCAATTAGTGGCAGATGGAAAAGCGGCCATGAATGTAATGGGTGACTGGGCAAAAGGTTATTTTGTAAATGACCTGAAATTAAAAGTAAATGAAGACTTTGGCTATATTACAACACCTGGAACGGAAGGACAGTTCATGGTCATTACTGACACATTTGGCCTTCCAAAAGGTGTGGAAAATTCTGAAGATGTGAAGAAATTCCTTTCTGTATTGGGATCAGTGGAAGGTCAAGATGCATTTAACCCGTTAAAAGGATCCATTCCTGCCCGTATTGATGCAGACGTTTCCAAATACGACCAGTACGGAAAAGATACGATTGAAGATTTTAAAGAAGCGAAATTGGCGGCAAGTTTAGCGCATGGTTCAGCAGCCCCCGAAGGATTTGTAACGAAAGTCAACCAGGCCATCAATATCTTTGTTACGCAGAAGGATGCTAAGCAATTTGTCGATACCTTAAAATCAGCTTCTTCAGAATTAAAATAACATACATCATTTGACATGGATAAAGAGCATCCATATCAAGTGATTGACGCACAAGCGCCGGCGCTAAGGGTTCTTGTCAGCCACTTATGCGAGAACCTTTGAAAACTTCTTCAAGATGAGAGAACAGAGGGTCCATAGCATAAAAATCAAAAGGCGATGTAAAAAACTAAGCGGGATTCATAAAGAAAAGAGGTTGAGGATAGTCTCTTCCTCTTTTTTATTAATCAAAAGGGGTGAAAAAGATGGAACGTGTCTTAGCAACGGAATCGGAAACAGCCAGAGCTCCGGTCGGCTTATCCAGAAAGAAGCGAAAATTAACGAGTGACCATATGCTTGCCATTGCCTTTATTTTACCTTCTATTCTTTTAATGGCGATTTTCGTATATGGGTTTATCAGCTGGACGGGATACGTGTCATTAAGCAACTGGAATTCGCTTGTCCCTGATTTTTCATTTGCTGGATTAAAAAATTATCTCTTCTTATTTGGAGATTTCCGTTTTCAAGCTGATTTACGAAACACCCTCGTATTTACTGCTTTATTTATAGTGACTGTCATTGTCATAGGACAATTTATCGCCATTTTATTAGATCAGAAAATCAAGGCAGAATCGCTTTTTCGAAATATTTTCTTTTTCCCGATGGCTTTATCTTTCGTTGTGACAGGGGTTGTTTGGCAATGGCTGTTGAACCCGTCGACCGGAGTGAATCTTTTTTTGGGAAAAATAGGGCTTGAATCAATGTGGTACACGGATACGAATATTTGGGCCGGGTTTAAATGGGGGGAAATCGAATTTGGTGTTCCAATTGCCATCATCGCGGTAGTGATTGCGGCAGTATGGCAGATGACAGGTTTTGCAGTTGCCATGTATTTGGCGGGACTTAGAGGGATTCCGGATGAAATCAGAGAAGCTGCACGCATGGATGGGGCAACAGAGTTTCAAGTTTATCGTAAAATTATTCTCCCCTTGCTTCGACCGATTACAGTAAGTGTCGTCATTATTATGGCTCATATCTCACTGAAAATTTTTGATTTGATATATGCGATGACCGGACCGGGCGCGAATTTCGTAACAGATGTTCCGGGGGTTTACATGTTCGAGACGACCTTCCGCGGGAACTATTATGGGAATGGTGCGGCAATCGCCATTATCATGCTTTTATCTGTTGCCATTTTCATTGTTCCTTATCTCATTTCTAGTCGAAAGGGTGAATCATAATGGCGATCAGGACCTTAACGAAGCCCCTCTTATATGTTCTCTTAATTGCACTAAGCCTATTCTTCCTTATGCCGGTTTACGTCATCATTGCGACAAGCTTGAAGCCGTTAGATCAAGTAACCTTAAGTGAAATGTGGAAGCTTCCGGCAACACTGGATTTCAGCAGCTATTCAACTGCTTTTACGAAGCTTGCTCCAAATTTGATGAATTCACTTTATCTCGTGATTCCTGCAACCCTTTTATCCGCGTTATTAGGGGCATTAAATGGTTATGTATTATCGAAATGGAAGTTTAAAGGGGCAGATACGGTTTTTACGTTGATTTTGTTTGGGATGTTTATCCCCTATCAAAGTATTTTAATACCAATGATTCAATTTTTGCGTGAAATTGGTTTATATAACACGATTGCCGGTCTTGTATTTGTCCATGTTGTCTATGGAATTCCGATTACGACATTAATGTTCCGAAACTTTTATTCTAGTATCCCCGATGAAATGATTGAATCAGCCAGG
The DNA here is from genome assembly GCF_042649685.1 of Bacillus songklensis. Classification (NCBI taxonomy): domain Bacteria; kingdom Bacillati; phylum Bacillota; class Bacilli; order Caryophanales; family Bacillaceae; genus Bacillus; species Bacillus songklensis. The sequence goes on from NZ_JBHRZT010000032.1 coordinate 145,082, forward strand.
ATTGATGGGGCAGGATTTTTACGGATTTTCCGGTATATTATGATTCCGCTTTCCATTACGGGATTTGTAGTGGTGGCAATTTGGCAATTCACAAACATTTGGAATGAATTTTTATTTGCGGTTACCATCACAACTTCGGACCAGCAGCCGATCATGGTCGCTCTCCAAAATTTGTCCGGAAGTCAGATTGTCCAATGGAACGTCCAAATGGCAGGGGCTCTTCTTGCAGCACTCCCTACATTGCTCGTTTATATCTTTTTAGGAAAATTCTTCGTGAAAGGATTGTTGGCAGGATCGGTGAAAGGCTGAAAATATAAATCATTTGACATAGGCAAAAACCGCCCATGTCAAATGATTTACGCATAAGCCTGATGTAGCAAAGAGTCATAACATGATGAGAAGGTCGTCTGCGGTTAAGCAAGGAGTCTTCCGCTATTTAAAAAGAAGTACTCATGTTGTGATTCCAAACCAGGAAGAAGAGCGAGGTTCAGTCAGGGGAGTATTCGATGCCTTGACAGCCGACAGTACAGCGGCAGGCGAGACGGCACCTGTTCCTTGTATATCATCGTTAAACGTGCAAATCTTTATCCTTTTAAATCAAAACGGCTAATCGTTCACCTTTTTTCGGCGCATCTTCTCCGTTGGTGACAATTGATGTATTCATGAGTAATTCATCTCATTCCATTCATTAAATTTCCGCTCAACCATTTTTTTCATGATATTGTTCTCCATGAAATGATGGAAGATAACATGTATGAGATTACACGGCATGGACCATAATGGAGTGTATTGGAAATATATATCAAAACTTCTCTTTTTTGTTTGGAAAAGGAGTGACAAAAGATGGAAGCATTACCATGTCGTGTGTCCCGTATCATTACAACAGAGCATGTGTTTCCCAACAATCTAAATAATCATCAGACGTTGTTTGGCGGTCATATTGTAGCACAGATGGATATGGCAGCCTCTATTTCTGCAACAAGACATGCACGAAAATTGTGTGTGACAGCCTCAATTGATCACGTAGATTTTTTAGGTCCGGTTACCGAGGTGGATTACATTTCATATGAATCGTTTGTGGTGTTAACAGGGAAAACATCCTTGATTGTGTTTGTAAAAGCCGTGGCAGAAAACTTATTTTCCGGTGACAGGAGAATTGCAGCCACTTCATTTCTTACATTTGTGGCACTTGAAAACGGGAAACCGGTACCTGTTCCTGCCGTGCTTCCCGAAACAGAGGAGGAGCTGGCGTTACATCATCTTGCTAAAAAACGAAAAGAGAAAATAGGGGATAAAATTGAACAAAGTAAGGTTTTAGCGCGTATTTTGACTTCAGAACGAAAAGCGCCCACAGATTTAATATAAAGCCAAAAAAGAAGACTGTGCCGGTCTTCTTTTTTGGCTTTATTTAAGAACCGCTTTTTTTGCAAAGTTTCTTATAACAAGGAAGTAATATAAGTTTAGTATTCGCCATAAATTGGTTTTAAAAGCCAAACGTCAAGAAGGTGAGACTAAATGCCCGTTCACGTTGTTCAAGCAGGAGAATCATTATGGGGAATTTCGCGTAGGTATGGTACTTCCATTGAGAACATTGTCAGGATCAATGGATTAGAGTCTGCCGGTCTAATAGTGCCCGGGCTGGCACTATACATTCCAGACCAAGGGCTCCCGGTCCGTTATTACCAGGTGCGTCCCGGCGATACACTATGGGGTTTAGCACAACGTTTTAACACAAGTCTTCAAAGCATTTTGACAGCCAATCCAGGAATGGACCCTAATCGGCTATATGTCGGTCAACGAATTCGAATTCCCTCCCCTACTAAATTGAGAATGGAGACACTCGGATTCATCATCCCTTATTCGGCTGAAAGTTTTCTTCCCATATTGAATGAAATTGCAGGGAATCTTACCTACCTAGCAATCGTAGCGTATTCCTTTACAACAGAAGGCAATGTAGTTGCCGAATTAAATGACACCACGATCATATCCCGCAGTAAACAGTTAAACGTCATTCCGCTATTAACTGTTCGCAATTTTACAGCAGAAGGTTTCAGTGCAGAATTGGCGGGACAAGTACTTGGGAATGCAACATTTCGCCGAAATTTGGTACAAAGCATTACGAATACCGTAAAACAAAAAGGCTATGGAGGGGTCAGCATTGATTTTGAATTTGTTCCGCCGCCAAGACGGAATGATTTCAATACTTTTCTCCGGGAATTAAAAAATGCCCTCGGGCAATTAATCCTTCATGTGAATGTACACGCGAAAACCAAGGACATCCCTACAAATCCGATCATAGGTGCTTATGACTATAGAATGATAGGGGAAATTGCCGATATTGTGGCGGTTATGACCATCGATTACGGATATCCAACCGGCCCTCCTAATCCCATATCGCCTGCTGATTGGATGGAACAGGTCATCCAGTATTCCGTCAGCTTGATCAATCCTAGAAAACTCCAAGCCGCTTTTCCTTTATATGGGTATGATTGGACAACGACTGATACATCACAATATGTAACAAGGGCTCTCACGGTTTTGGCTGCTCAAAATCTTGCAATCTCAACCGGAGCGACCATCCGATACAACACGACTTTCCAATCCCCATGGTACCTGTATTGGAGAGGAAGCGAAAAGCATACCGTATGGTTTGAAGATATCAGGAGCTATATTGCAAAATATAGGTTGATCGACCTTTATCAGTTGCTGGGGGTAACTTATTGGCAGCTTAGTTTTCCATCACCCCAGAATTGGGCTTATGTGGAGAGAAATTTTACGGTTGTTTAAGCAAGTATATATAAAGGTAATTTGGAAGGGAAAAGGGAGATTTCACCTCTTAAGAAGAAAATAGGACGACTTTTAGAAACTGATATAGCTGAAGGTTTAGTGTCTGTATTTGGTGTGAACAATAAAAGAAGAGGTGATTAACATGTGTGGAAGGTTTTCGTTAATAGTGGATTTACCAACTTTGCAGCATACATTCAATTTTGAAATGAATGAGGAGCTTTCTCCCCGCTACAATATCGCACCAGGCCAAAACATCTTAACCGTTTTATCGAGAGGTGAGAAGCGAGCAGGGATTCCGATGCGTTGGGGATTGGTTCCATTTTGGGCGGATGACCCGAAAATCGGGTACAAAATGATCAATGCCAGAGCCGAAACGGTTGATGAGAAGGCGAGCTTTAAAATGCCGTTTCAGCGCCAGCGCTGTTTGATTTTGGCTGATGGATTTTACGAGTGGAAGAAGGAAGGGAAAGAAAAACAGCCGTACCGGTTTCACCTAAGGAATGGAAAACCATTTGCGTTTGCGGGTCTTTGGTCCAAGTGGACAAAACAAGGGGAGCCGCTGTATACATGCACCATCATTACGACGAAACCAAATGAAGTAACCCGTGAGGTGCATGAGCGGATGCCGGTCATTCTTCCAGACGACACTTATAACATGTGGCTGAATCTTGAGGTGTCGGATACAGAGTTTCTTAAGTCTTTATTGCTGCCGTATCCGGCGGAGGAGATGGAGGTGTATCCTGTTTCCACTCTGGTCAATTCACCAAAAAACGATATGGCGGAGATATTGTCGCCTTTAAATAGTTTGTAGCAAAACCTTCTTATTCATTGGGGAGGTTTTTGTATGTTCCAAAAAATCAATGTGTCATTTTAAGCGGCAAACCAGTTATGAAACAAAATTCCTAAAATCCCAAAAAATATTAATTGAATAATCTGAAATTTCTGTTATAATAGAAAAAAGGACAAGGAGTTGGTTTCAGATGGAAAAGAAATTGCTTAATGGACCACAACAACCTGAAGTAAACATCATGGATTCTCTATTTGCAGAAATGGTATTAGATAAGGCCATTTATGATTTCCAAAAAAATCAAATCCAAAAAGAAATCGACCAGTCGTTACGAGATGGAAACAAGAAAGAATTTTTACGATTAACAGAGAAATTAAAGAATATTTCTTAAATCGGTTTAATGTACATCGAGATGATTTTAAGATAGAATGGATGAACCTATATGATGAAAGGGAGGAGGTAAATACTTCTTCCTTTTTTATTTTATATAAGTTCCGATTAATAAATCGACATTTGAAGATTATTAATTCGTTGTCGTACTTTCTGGGGAGCCGCTTGAACCCACTCGACAAATATATGTTTCTAAAAATGCTCATTTAAAGATATTATCTATAATTTGCAAAAGAGGAATAAGATTAAAAGATGTACCTGTTGATTTGTTTAAGTAATCGGCAATAATCTCTGTATTTAGATTGCCGCCTTCTCTTCCCATTCCATACAATGAAGAATCTAACATAAGTCCTCTGTCATTCCCAATATTTAGGAATTCCACAGAATTAGAGTAAGCTAGTTGGTTGTTATTATGCGTGTGCAAACCTAATTTAATGGATTTGTTTAAGTTCTGGTCTACAAGATGATATAAGCGTTCTACGTCCTCATTATTCATTGTCCCCAAAGTATCTACAATGTAAAAAGCGAAAGGATTTAATTGATTTGTTAAGTTAATAAGATCTAATAACTCCTGATCTTTGTACGAACTAGTAACCATTGGCTGAATACAAACCTTATACCCTTTTTCCATTAAATCGCTGGCACATTTTATCGCTTGTTTATAATGCTTTTTGGAAAAAGCCAATCTAATACCGTCGAGACAGCCTTTAGTGTTATTTTTATGTGGAATTTCTTCAAAAGGCAATTCAGGTTTATAATCTATCATCAAAAACAATTGACTATTTACTATCTCTGGGGAGACATCACTCATTATATCTTCGAAGGAGTTTATTGAAGAAAAGCGCGTTGAATGTTCATTTCTGATTCCATTTAATTCGAGATAACCACATTCGATAATATCGATTTTGGCCTTTTCTAAAGATTTAATGATCTCTAAAATTTGATCCCTTCCAAAAAGCCAGTTATTCATATAACCTCCATCTCGCAACGTACAATCTAATAACTTAATGTTCGTTATCATGTAAAGAGACTCTCCCTTTTCATTCCGGATTAAAAATATATATAAATCCATTTTCATTTTTCGACATCAGCTTTGGCTCTTTAAGCTACTTATAGTTAGTTTTTCTGTCTTTGCATCTTGAATAGGATTTTCAATGTAGATCTATATATAAATTTTAGAACGATTTCTAATATAATACAACAAACGTGTTAGATAAGTTCCACATAACATACCGACGTGTTTAAAAAGGGCTCTTTATGGTAAAATAAAAGACTGATATAAACATTCTAAACATGATGGAAAGAGGGAAGAAAAATGGGGAAACCATTGGCGGGGAAGCGTATTGTGATTGCCGGCTCGCGTAAAACCGATGAAATGAGCACACTCATTGAAAAACAAGGAGGGATTTCGGTTGTCCGTCCTCTGCAAGGAACCGTATTTTTGGCGGATAAGCAAGTCGAGCCGGACTTACGGCGATTTGTTCAAGAGGGAGCGGACTGGGTTATTTTTACCACCGGAATCGGAACGGAAACTCTTTTGGATTTAGCGGGGAAACTGGGGATCCGGGATCGCTTTTTAAGTGTAATCCGTCAGGCGAAGGTAGCTTCACGAGGGTATAAAACTTATTCTGCTCTGAAGAAGCTGGACATTAAACCAGTCGCGGTAGATGAGGATGGGACAACCCGCGGATTAGTTCGTTCCTTGGAGGATCAGGATTTCTCAGGAAAGCGTGTAATGGTACAGCTTCATGGTGAGACAGCGCCAACATTGATTAAATTTCTTGAAGACAGGGGAGCGTCCATCTTACAGCTTCTTCCTTACCAGCATATTGCTCCTGAACGACAGACGGTTGAAACATTATGCCAAGAACTGCTGGGCCACAAGGTGGATGCCGTATGTTTTACAACAGCCATTCAAGTTCGTTCCCTTTTTGATTTTGCAAAGGAACAGGGATACATAAATGACCTTTTACATTGTTTTAAAGAAAAGACGCTAGCTGCAGCGGTTGGAAAAGTTACCGCGGAGGCTTTAACAGAAGAAGGAGTCGAGCGGTTGGTCGTTCCTGAAAATGAACGAATGGGAGCGATGATCATAGAGATTTCCCGTTATTATGAAAACCATCTTGAGAGCAAATAATTTCAACCATTGTACTTCTTAAAAGTTTAGGCTTCAGGGGAATAGAATGTTATTCATTTATGTGTGAATGAATAAACAGACAAAGAAAACAAATACCCATTCTAGAGATTGGATAGAATGGGGTGTTTGTTTTTTAATAACCTTTTACATAATCAACTAGGTTAATCACAGGTTCTGCTCCTTGAATGTAGTGTTTCAGGTTTGGGATGAAAATATCTTGGATGATTCTTTTGTCATAATATTCTGTCGAGCCGGCTGTATGAGGAGTGATGATGACATTTTCTAAATTCCACCATGGACTGTCTTTGGATAATGGTTCCTTTTCAAATACATCTAATCCAGCCCCGGCAATTTGTTGTTCATTCAAAGCTTTCATCAATTCCTCTTCTGCAACAATTTCGCCGCGGCCAATATTAATAAGGAATGACGATGACTTCATGAGATTGAACTGTTGTGTACCAAACAGATGATAAGTTTCTTTGGTGAGGGGCAAGGTAATCACCACATAGTCACATAGCGGAAGAATGGTATTTAATTGTTCAGGTTTGTACATTTCATCTATGTATTCTTCCGGATTTCCAGAACGGCGCAATCCGATTACTTTCATTCCAAAGGCTTTCGCGATTTTAGCTGTTTCTTTCCCGATTGCCCCTACACCGATGATGCCAACCGTTTTTCCGTGTATTTCAAGCTTTAAATTGCCATGATTCCACGTTTTACTAAGCTGGTTTCTGACATATGTGTGGATGTTTCTCGTTAATGCAAGCATTAAAGCAAAAATGGTTTCGGAGATTGGATAAGCATGAACACCGCTGGCATTTGTTAAGAAAATCTTTTGTGCCGCCATTTCATCCAACGGTAAACCATTCACGCCAGAACTCCAGCTTTGCACCCAGCGAAGATTGGACTCTTTATCGATGCAATGATGAGTGATTTCTTTTTTCCAGCCGACAATAATCTCAGCCTCTTTTAAATGATTTAGCCATACGGAACGTTTCTTGCCTGCGATTATCTCCCAATCAGGTATGATGTCGTTAATTTCTTGGCGATAGGCTTGATCAATATTATAGGTAATAATGAGTTTTCTTTTTGGCATCATGTAACCTCCATTTCAATTTTATTTTATCACAACATACAGAAAAATTAGATTATTATACATTGATGGGCAGTAGGCCCCCCACTGATGGCAGTTTCCTTTATTATGCATGCATAGCCGAAAGGAATAGGAAAACGGGTCTGCTGCCGAAAGCTGATCAAACATGGATATACCAACATTGCCGCTCTAAAGCAAAGAGAAAAAAACCCCTTTCTCATTTAAGAGAACAGGGGCATGTTTTTAATATATGTTAATTAAAAAGACTCCACTTTGTATGAATAGGTACCAATTCTTGCTCTTCCTCATCTTCTTCATAAAAACCGCGTTCCTTTAAATATTCTACAAAATATAAGTCTGCCTCTTTACGTTCGTCATATGGTTTCACGGATAGAACAAACCCCAACTTATTTTGCTCCAAACATTCAACACCTGATATGTATGCTTTTACATTGTGCTGTAAGAACAATTCTTTAGCAGGGATAATCAATTCTTTTACGAATTTAGAGATTAATTTCATTTCAAATTCGAATGTAAACCGCTCGATTTTTTCAAGATCCGCAAAAACGACTCCGATAAAACCTGTATTATGTATTTCATATTCTTTCGTTTTTTCTTCCCAGTCAATATGTCCGATTTCCTTTAGATAATTGATGAAATATCCGATTCCTTCACGTCTTCCAAACGACTTCGTTGATAATACCAAACCAATTTTTTTGTATTTCGGCAGGTACACACAAGAGAGATAAGCAGGAGTCCCATGTTCTTCAAACACACAGTTGACACCTTGCAGCAGCCCGTCAAGCACACGATGGGTAAGTTGCATACTCTTTCGAGAGAAGTAATATTCATATTTCATGAGCTCTTCCTTATCTGCAAAGGTTGCACCGATAAATCCTGTATTTGAAATGGTTGTAGGTAGTTTTGCTTTCCCTTTTCTCTGTCTCGCAGTCACCCAAAACACTCCTTAAAGTCCGGTTTTGCATCGTTCACCAACAACACGAACGTTTGTTCCTTTGTTTATATCATACAAAAAATGACACGAAAAGTAAATAGTAAATATATAAATCCACATAAATCAGTTAACATGAGCAAAAAGCGTTCTCATGTCAACCGATTTACGTATAAGGGGCTGCCAATCTCCCTTTCGGGTTCTTGTCAGTCCCTTTGTTTCTAGGATATATGCTTTTAAGAAAAGGATAAAGACAAGAATAAATGTTTAATTTTAAGGATAATCTAAAATTTGTAATAAGCAAGGAATAAATAAGAATTGATCTTTTCCTAAAAACACATTAACCCGGACTAAAAAAACAGTTGGTGTTAATTTATTTTGGAGTGGTAAACAAATATGCCATCAATCAAGATAAACGACAATAAATATTTGCATTATGAGGAGTACGGTCAGGGAATGCCAATAATATTTATTCATCCGCCGGGGATGGGAAGTAAAGTGTTTTATTACCAACATTATTTGTCTAACCGTATAAGGGTTCTCCTTCCTGATTTAAGCGGACATGGAGAAAGTGATAAAGCTGAACAAGAAGTATCTATCTCTTATTACGCAAATGAACTATTGTGTTTTATGGATGCATTAAACATTAATAAAGCAGTTATATGCGGTTATTCTGCTGGTTGTCTAATTGCTCAACATATTGGAATTTATCATCCAAAAAGAGTGGAATTAATGATCCTATCAGGAGCTTATCCTATAGTTGATAACTTTTCCGCTAAAACATTACATAAAATAGGAATGTATATGGTGAAACACCAACTAAATTTGTTAATAAAAGCCATCGCTAGAAGTCACACTGAAGATAACGCGCTAAGAGAGACGCTGATAAATCATATGGAGAAGGCAAATAAAAAAGTTTGGTATGAGTATTATCAGGCTTCGTTACAATATAATTGTTTAGAAAAATTAGATACTTTAACAATGCCTTTGTTGCTTATGTATGGCGCAAAAGGAGATTGGACCAGCCGATATTTAACCTATTATAAAAGTAAATGTAAACATGCCGAACTCTTTTTATTTGAAAAGCAAAGCCATCAATTGCCTACAAAACAATGGAAACCTTTTAATGAACTAATCACAAGATTCATATTAAACAAAGCCAATTTAAAAATGGAGTAGTTCTGCCTCATAACATATCGAAATGTTGCTTTTCCATCCCAATCACACACTTCGAGTAATAGTATCAATATGTCCAAGATTTAGAGATTAATTGTGAATGTCTTGAAGTTTTTGCATCAGAACCTCCCGTTTATTGGTGTGAATCATTTTTCGAACTTTTAACATAAGGTCGGGGAGAATTCATCGTGGTAGTCGGGCCGTCAGGCTGCGGTAAATCGACTACATTAAGAATGATTGCAGGATTTGAAAAGGCCACTGATGGACAGATTATCGCGAACGGTAATGTCGTCAATGACCTGGAGTTTTCTTTTACATTTAGAACCTCATTTATGAATATAGACACGTGTTCCAATAGGAACCATTGATGATAATTCTATAACATCATGGTTATACATCCTAATACATCCATGTGACACATTCTTGCCAATAGAAGCAGGGTTGTTTGTTCCATGTATTCCATAATGAGGTTTGGATAACCCCATCCACAATACCCCGAAAACACGTCCGGGAGGATTACGTTGTTTATTGATAATGGTATATCTTCCTGTAGGTGTTGGAGTTAACATTTTGCCAACAGCAATGGGATATACTTTTATTAACCTATTACCATCATAAAGTTTTAATTGATGTTTGGCTGTTGATACGTCGATCCAGCGTGCCATAAGACCATCTCCAGACAAAACCATTTAACATTTGTATTATTGTATGGAGTTTTTTTGTTTTTGACATAACAATTAAAATACTCGTTTTAAATGGCATGGTTTTAATGGCAAATCAGATTATTTATATTCTCATTTTGGTGTGCAATATTTAATAGAATAAAGGTGAACCGGTTCTATTCCGTAACGTAAGGGTGGTGGCTTTCCATGAAAAAATTTGCGTTACTTTCACTTATTTTTCATCAAGGAGGGCACTACCCCAAGAAACTAAATGGGTAAACACATATTCTTTATTGAATAAAGAATGAAATGAGGATTGGTTTAATGAATTCAGTTGAAAGATTTTTTGGAGGAGACCCTTTCTTTCGTGGGGCTGGAAGACCATTGTTGGGAAGGCCCTTTCCCAGAGGGCTTTTTCTTGGAGGCGTAGTAGGTGGAGTGGGAGGAGGGGTAATAGGAGGCCTAGGAGGGATATTGGTAGGTAATAAGTTATGTAACCGATATAGATATCCGTCTTATCCATACTCCCTATACAGAGGCTATTATTAGTCGTTTTTGAGGCTGATCCATAAGTTCAAAAAATGATGGGTTTTATGTTTTATGCAACATGGACCGTCAATCAAAACCCTTGGTATTACTGGATTTATATAACGGACCATGTTGCGCGGGTGACTCAAAAGGGGCGATTTTTCCCCTTTTGGGTCACCCCCTAGTTTAATTGACATACAAAAGACTCCTTGGTGCTCAAGGAGTCTCTTCATAGGAAGAATTCTGGATCATACAAGATTTTATACAACGTGGATATATATAAATCCACGTAAAGAATTGGACATGAGCCAAAAACGCCCATGCCAAATTCTTTACGCATAAGCGGTCGGCAATCTCCCTTGCGGGTTCTTCCCGACCGCTTATACGAAGACCTTTGTGAGCTTATTCAAGATGAGAGAACAGAAAGGCGCGAATAGAAGAAAGCCCAGTGACGGAGGTTAAAAAATTAAGTTGGATTTATGTACTAAGGTTTTTGTTCAATCTGGATAAGATGGGGCATAAAGTTACTTTTGCCCGTTTAACGCAGATGTACCAACCAAATGATTGTCATGAACTTTTATGGTAAAATCGTCCGTTTGAAAGCCAATAGATGTATTTAAATCTAAAACGTCAACACTTGCTTTAATGTAACCATTGAAAGGGACAGAAGCAACCTCATTTATCGAATCCTCTAATGGAAATACAATTTCATTCCCCTCATGATCAGATGTAATAACTGTCATTTCATAGTAGCCCTCCTCAGAATAAGAATCTTCTTGTTGTTCGTAAAAAGAAAGATTTAACCTGTAGGCAACATCGGTTTTTGGTGTTACCGAAAATGAGAGTGTGTCGTCCCGCACCTTTTTAACTATCGGCGTTTTGAGTAAGCGGTCTTTGTCGATTTTTAATCCGCTAACTTTCTCTAAATATTGATGAAGTTCTTTATTTTCTAATACATTAGGGATATCTTGATTTTCATGCTCCGTTCTTAAATAAAAAGCTTCGTTGCTATAAACATCTTTTAGATCCACTTTTTCTGTGGGGCCATACAGCAAAACATAATCATCAGCGATGATTTCTTCTGGAAACCATTTATGGTGATCACCCGAATAATTCCAAAACGCATCCCAGCGAACCGGTTCATTTCTTAGACCTCTGAGATTTGCCCATTTTGAAAACGGGAAATGATGAGATTTAAAATAATAGTAGGCAAAATGGTGGCCATATTCATGGGAAAGAGTTTCCCTGAAAGAGGAGGGCTCTGTATAAGAGTCACCGTGATACAAAGTAATCGTATTCGTTAAGGCTTGATAACGACCTCGTATATCATAATCAGAATATCCGCCTCTTACTCTGACCTCCTGTAAAAGAGAGATTTCTTGTCCATGTTTATTTTTGATAAGTTCACCATACAACTCTTTTAACTTCTGTTCATCCCATTCTTTTGTATAGCTCAAAAATAAGATGCCTTCAGGTGATCTATATTTTGCATAATAGTTGGAATCATAAGCAATAGAATCCAAGCTTAATAGAATTGGTAAAACAATCAATATACAAATAACGACTCGAATTTTTTTCATTTTCCTCATCATGCTCACTTCCTCATAGCCATTTTATCATGGACATGGCGAAAGGTAATTGGTTTCATTTTTCCAGAAATGTTGGTAAAGCAGTGAATAGAGAGAGGAAAAGATACTTCATAGTTTTTATCATTTTCCGAAAGAATACTCCCGCTTCAAGGAATGTGCAGGGCGTAGCCCAATGAGTAAGTGGGAGTAGTTCAAATAGGCAGGAAAAATAAAAAAAGACGCCTAAAAAGGTGTCTTTTTTGCGTATTGAGGCGATAAACTGCACGCCACATTCGTGCATTTAGCCTCCCGGCATGTCTATCGACTTACACAATTTAGCTCATCGCTCAATAAATATACCATCAATGATTAATAAACACAAGCTATAATAAATGGAAGATCCATATCCATTTCATTCATGTAAAAGTTTAAGGACTCAATGTGCACTCCCGCAAATTTAGTTGCGGGAGTGTTCTTTTTTAACCATACATTATTCTGTGTATTAGAGATGCGGATTGCCATTAATAGTCAAAGAAAATCAAGCATCGCGGTAACGGTCCATCACAGAAAAAATGGATGATGATCGTCATCTGAGGCTTTTGAATCAGCCTCGCTTTTTGTTCGGGGAGCTACTCGCCTATAATTTCTTTCACCCTGCCGACCTGCCCGTCCTGCAGCCTTACCTTGATGCCGTGGGGATGAAAGCTTGATTTTGTTAGAATGTCTTTTACGATTCCGCTTGTCAGTTTTCCCGTTTTTTGGTCTTGCTTCAAAACGATATTCACATGAAGACCCGAAGAAATATTTGTCCGATATTGTCCGTCCATTTAAACACCCGTCCGTTTCCGTTGATTATTTCGTTTTTTCGTTTGCTGGCTTTTCATAGTTTGAGTCGTTTTTACAGGGGAAGCTGCACATCTTCCAGTTGATTGATTCTGCTTTTTGCTTGCGAGTTTTTGCCTGATGGCTTCTTCTAAACTCACTTTTTTTCTCTCTGAAGCTTTTGTGCCTTGCTCTTTAATTTTTAAATTAGACATACAAATAAATCTCCCTTTTAATGATGGACATAAATATCCTTTCTGATCATTATTATAATCGAACAACAACCGATAAGAACATTTTTGGAAACCCATCAAATGATGTTCGGGAATCAAGAAAATGAAAGTACACAGAGAATACGATAAAACCTTTATCCCGAATATAAGGAAATCGTGTTCACATTCAATTGTTGGATGACTTCTTCTAACGGCATTCTCTTTAATGATGCAATCTTTTTTGTCACCTCTTGTAACAGCAAAGGGGACGTTTTTACGTGTTGAAATAGTCCGGAAAAAGGCCAGGGACCGTCTGTTTCGACCAATAGTTTGTCCAGCGGAACATGATGAACAAGCGTTTCATCCCGCTCCCGGTAGCAAACAAACATAGAAAATCTCCTTATCATTGTGTTTATTTTATTACCTTCCCCAAAAAAGTTGTAAACTGTTTCTACTCTTCATTGTTGAAAATCTTGCTTGCACTTGAGTGGTGGCATTTCCGCCGCCTTTACCGATAAAGGAAGAATGAACTTATATTAATATAATTTTTACATTTAAATGAAAATCAGTTTACAATTCTTCTTTATAGTTGATGATATCAAAATTAAAGGAGGAAGATTTACAAGTGCGTCAATATAATCCAAAAAAATTCAAAGCATTGTTTGCATTACCCGCCATGGCTGCTGTGGCGTTAACAGCTGCAGTTACTCCCCCGATTATGGCACATCCAAGTGTTGTACAAGCCTCGGAAACAGCAGAAAAGTCTCTTCCGCTTGGAAATCCTAGCTTAGCAGAATCGAGAGAAGAAACGAAGATTGCGCCAGGTCTTACTCATACTCACATAACTCGTGGTTATCAATCAGAGAAAGATGTTTTTATAGTTGACGTTGGTTTTTTTGAGGAAAAGCAAGAAGCCCAGCTGCTCATGAAGAAATTGGAAGCCGATGGATATGATCCCCGCATGGAAATCATCCACGAGCGTGCATCCGATGATAATGAGAAAGGTCCGCTTGGATATCTTGTGCGTATTGGGTCATTTAAAGAGGAGAAGGATGCCGCAACTCAAAAAGATGAGCTTAAAGGAAAGGGTTACGATAAATCCCGTGTTGTCTATTCAGGTGGAGATGGTGGAAAAACGACAGGACCATGGGCTATAAATGTCCTTGAAATTGATCCAACTAAATTTACGGGAAAAATCACTCCTGAACTAGGGACGGAAGCAGTGCCCGGTAAAGAGAAACTGACAAGTATTGCCGCCCGCACTAAAGCCTTGGCGGCTGTAAATGGAGGATACTTCGTTATGGGACCGAATGACGGTACCGAAGGAGATCTTGCCGGTGTTTCAATGATGAACGGCCATTTGATTAGCGAGGCTGTAAATGGAAGAACGAGCCTTATCTTATCTAATCAGAACGCAAAAATTGCTGCCGTCGAGACTCATCTCCAGGCAATTGTCTCAGATGGAGCAAAACGAGAGATAGACGGATATAACCGCAAGCCTGGTCTTATCCGCGGATGCGGCGGCATTGGCGATACAACGGATACACCTAAACATGATTTCACTTGTACCGATCCAGGAGAACTAATTGTGTTCACACCAGCTTTTGGTCAGACAACAGAGCCTGGAGAGGGAGTTGAAGTTGTCCTCAATTCTGCAAAAGAGGTAATGGAAGTGCGCGATCATCGCGGCGGAAAGATTCCGAATGACGGTATGGTCTTATCAGGTAAAGAAGATGCTGCTGATTGGCTGCTTTCACATGCCAAGCCGGGAACAAAAATGGACATAGATAATCGTATCTTGGCTGATGGAAAACCATTGCCGGTCGACAAGACGGTAGGCATTGTAAACGGCGGCCCGCGTTTATTGCAGCATGGCAGAGTAAATATTGATGCTGCAAATGAAGGATTTCACTGGAACGATAATCCCGAGTTTTATTACAGATTTGGCGAGCGCCGCAATCCACGGACACTGGCGGGGGTAACCAATGATGGAAAAATCCTTTTAGTTACGATAGATGGTCACCAGCCGGGATACAGTGTAGGTGCAAACTTTGAAGAAAGTGCTCGAATCATGCAGGCACTTGGTGCTAAAGACGCGGTAAATCTGGATGGCGGTGGGTCAACAACGATGACGATTGGTTCTGAACTTATTAATCGGCCATCCGATTCAACCGGCGAACGTCCGATTGGAGATGCAATTGTTCTTTTACCTTAAGGGACAGTACAGCGGTGGTTGCTTCCTGCTTTAACAAAGAAAGAAGAAGCACCATATAATGAGCTAAAGCAAAGCCCTGGATTAAACGGAATCCAGGGCTTATTAATGTGCCAATATAAATAAGTCCGCGCCTGAACAGTTCCCTGTACCAGGACTTTTAGTTTGCAGGGGATTTTTTCATCAATTTATACGAAGGATGCCGTTTTCAACACAAACTTCTCCACCACTTTCGCTACTCCGTCATTCATGTTTGTGTCTGTTACGTAATCAGCCTTTGCTTTAATATCGTCCGGTGCATTGCCCATTGCAACACCAAGACCGGCAAACTCAATCATGGCAAGGTCGTTGTAGCTGTCGCCCATGGCAATGACTTCCTCGCGTTTAATGCCAAGCGTTTGAGTTAAATAATCGAGGCTTGTTCCTTTCGTCACACCTACTTCTGTGAATTCCAAGAAGAACGGTTTCGAGCGCATGACGCTTAGCTTGCCCGCTAATTCTTGTTGCAGTTTTTTTTCCACCTCTGCTAGCTTTTCAGCTTCTTTAAGCATCAACACTTTGACAACGGGTTCAGAAACGGCTTCGATAAAGCTACCCACTTCCATAACCGGCATGCCGGTAAGATTACTTTCGATAGATGCATACGGTTCAGCTGTTTCTGTCACAATATGATCGTCTGTATACGTAAGAATCCCGACACCTTCCCGACGGCTGATGTCATATAAGCGATGAGCGGTTTCCGGAGACAAAGTGCTGCTGAAGAGCTCTTCGTTTGTTTGGCAATTGATAATTTTGGCACCGTTAAAAGACAAAATGTAGCTCCCATATTCTTCTAGACGCAAGTCTTTGGCAATGCTGCGCATTCCATAAGTAGGGCGGCCGGACGCCAATACCACTTTAACCCCTAACTCTTGTGCATCCATCAATGCTTGTTTTGTACGCGAAGAAATCGTCAGATCGTCGCGAAGCAATGTATCATCCAAGTCTAGTACAATCATTTTATATGTCATGGTTACTTTTCCCTTCTATATGAACTTACAACTTCTTATCCTACTATAAATGAGTAAAAATGGGTACCACTATTGGTTAGAGAAAAGGAAATCTATCAAAGATATGGGATGTTCCTATTTACTTATCATCAAATTCCTTGTAATCTGTTGTTTGAATAGTAAAATTTTTAAGATAACAACTAGGAAAAGAAATGAGGGACATGCTACTATGATTAAAGCGATCTTTTTTGACCTTGATGATACGCTGCTCTGGGATCAAAAGAGTGTAAAGGAAGCTTTTGCAGCAACTTGCCGAATAGCAGGACAAAAATATGACATTGATCCTGAAGTGCTTGAAGAAGCAGTTCGCAGGGAAGCGAGAGAACTATATTCCTCCTATGAAACATATGCTTTTACACAAATGATTGGCATTAATCCATTCGAAGGATTGTGGGGAAATTTTTTAGACGATGATGACAATTTCCGAAAAATGAAAGAGATTGTTCCTGTATATCGTAAGGAAGCATGGACAAGAGGGTTGAAAGCATTAGGAATCGATGATCCTGAATTTGGCTATGAATTAGCGGAGCGCTTCCCTGTCGAGCGCCGCAATAACCCATTTGTATATGAAGAAACGTTTAAAGTGCTAGACCGCTTAAAAGGGAAGTACCAGCTCTTGCTTTTAACAAACGGATCACCAGATTTGCAAAATACGAAACTAGATATAACTCCTGAGCTCGTTCCTTATTTTGATCACATTGTTATTTCCGGGGCATTCGGCAAAGGGAAGCCAGACCCTTCCATTTTCGAGCATGCCTTGACACGGATGTCGCTCCATAAAGATGAAGCCATCATGGTAGGCGATAACTTAATGACAGATATTCTTGGTGCATCTCGTGTTGGTATGAAATCCGTTTGGATTAATCGCCATAACAAGGAACGAAATGAAGTAGTTCCTGATTACGAAATCAAGCATTTGGAGGAGCTTTACCCAATTCTTGACGCCCTTAATAAGAAATAGGGATGGTTATAGATATAAATAGGTCAGCCCGGCTATAATACTGGATATTTTTTCTGAGCAAAGCTATTTTCGTATGAAAGGCATAATCTCTTTGAAACATAAAAAATCCCTTCTCCAAAGGAGATGGGATTTTTTATATATATATTCCACTTAATAACTCGACACATCTTCATTCAATCAAGAGGCATCACAATCGGTGATCCAGACAACTTGAATTCGCCCTCAAGGGTTCACCTAAGCGGTTGGCGCCAACCCCTCAAGGGGGGGTGCCAGCCGCTTAGGTCTAGAAAATTTGGCATGGCCGTTCTTTGGTCAGGTCGAATTTTCTAAATCGATCTATATACAAGGGAAATGATGGCATCCAATCAAATAGTGTTTTAAAATAGTTGTTTCTTCAAGAGAAAAATAACCTGCCATAAGAAAACATACGGCAGGTTATTACAAGATGATAAAGCGGCCTTTATTCACCCACTATTTTGGCATTTTTCATCATTTCTTCGGTTAAGGTTATGCCTTCTTGCTCAGCCGCTTTCTTGTTGATGACGAGCTCCAGGTTTTCAGGAAAGCCGACTGGAATATCGCTCGGCTTCTTGCCTTCTAGAATTTCAACCGCCATCTTTCCGGTTGCATATCCGAGGTCATGGTATTCAAAACCATATGAAGCAAATGTTCCGCGTTTTACCGAATCGCCCTCTCCGACAAACGTCGGGATCTTTTTCTCATTCGCTACTTTTATGACCGATTCAAGAGCAGCAACTACAGTGTTGTCCTTTGGTATGTAGAAAACGTCGGCCCGCCCTACTAATGATTCAGCTGCTTGTTTCACTTCTGAACTCGTTGACACTGTTGTTTCCACCGCTTCTAAGCCGATTTCTTTTATTACTTTCTTTGCGTTTTCTACGTTGACAACAGAGTTTGGTTCCCCGGAGTTATAGATAATCCCCACTTTTTTGGCGTCTGGAATAAATTCTTTAATAGAGCTGATGGTTTTCTTAATGGCCTCCGGGTGAGTGTCAGAAGTGCCGGTAACATTTCCGCCCGGCTGCTCGATGCTGTTGACAAGCTTAGCTCCAACCGGATCGGTAATGGCTGTAAACAAGATCGGAATATCCTTTGTTGATTTGACAGCAGCCTGGGCGCTCGATGTAGTGATGGCCAGAATTAAATCATTTTGGTCAGCGACCAGGTTTTGCGCAATCATCATGTTATTGTTCATGTCACCCTGGGCATTCTGGTAATCGATCTTTAAGTTCTTTCCTTCTTCATAGCCGGCATCTTTCAATGCAGCAATAAAGCCTTCTCTCGAAGCATCTAAAGAAGGATGCTCAACCAATTGTGTGATACCTATTTTCACGGTTTTCTTTTCTTCCTTGTTACCGCTTACTTTACTCCCCGAACCGCAGGCAGTGAGCATGAATAATGCTCCACACAGTAACGCTAGTAAAATCTTTTTCATTCGGTTTCCTCCTCGGCCAGTTTGACTGTTTTTTTAGGACCGTTTTATCTCGAGCATTTGCAAATAAGTATACGAAGCCAAATGATATTATGATAGCTTCAAGAACGATCCCAATCCGTTTTATTTAGATAATTTGTAATATTTCGATAATATCATACCTAATAACCTAGAAACAATAGTAAATTGTCGATCATTCGGATTTCTTGGGTAATCATGTAGGTATTGATTGACTTTAATTTGTTTTAAGATGAAACTTTATCCAAAATGCTGCGTTTCATAAGGTGATAACCATGTTTTCACTTTTACAAATGGAGGTCAAAAATGAAGAAAATTAGTTTAGTAGTGTTATCCTTTATTTTGTTGTTAAGTCTCATTATTCCGACTTTCAATCATGTGCAAGCAGCGGTCTCATTTAAAGATGTACCAAGCCATCATTGGGCGAAAAAAGAAATTGATTATCTTGTCGATAACGGAATTATTACGGGCTATAAAGATGGCACATTTAAGCCTAATAATAACGTGACCAATGCCCAAGTTGCATTGATGCTGGTAAGAGCTTTAAAGTTAAACACTAACGGTCGTCCTAACCCTAATCTGACAGATGTACCCTCTACTTATCATGCATACAAAGAAATTGCTGCTGTCATTGAGGAAGGCATTTTCCCTAAAGAGAAGAAATTTAATCCTAATAGCCCAATCACCAGGGAAGCAATGGCGAGGGTATTGGCGAAGGCATTTAAACTTCAAGGAAACAGCGGCATTTATTTCACTGATGTCCCAACTTCTTATTGGGCTTATCAATACATTGTAAAGATTGCGTTAAATAATATTACGACCGGTTATAGCGACAGTACATTCAAACCGAAAAATACTGTAACCCGTGCCCAATTTTCCGCCTTTATCGCTCGCTCATTAAATGAGGCATTTAAACCCTGTCCAGAAAATAGATCGATTACAAGCGGTTTGAAGCTTAATCCTGCTAAAACATATGTATACAATTCTTTTGATGCTTGGGGAAGCACGAAAAAGGCAACCTGGTCTTACAGCGGTACAGACAACGGGCAAGACATTTGGAATGCTGTATACGAAAGCGAACAAGGGCAATTTTCTCAAAAATATAGTTATATTGAGAACAAAGAGGGAATGACAGTTGGATTTTACAATGCCGATTCCGGGCTGCACATTCCTTATCCTTTAACTCTTAACAAAAAGTGGAGTGTAAATCGTGAGGGTATGACAATGAACTATGCCGCTACGAGTCTAACAAAAACAATCACAACACCAGCCGGCACGTTTCATAACGTCATAGAAATTAAGAATGACGATGGATACTATTATTATTACGTTCAAGGAGCAGGCCACATCCTGACGGTGGATGCCACGAAAAAACCAGCTAAAAAGATCCTTGAATTGGTTAAGCTTCATTAATCATAAAGACAGAGGGTGACTCAAATGGTATGCTTTTTCTACCTTTTAAGTCATCCTTTTTTAATGTATAAATCCAACTTAATTTTTTAACCTCTGTCATCCAGCCTTCTTCAATTTGCGCTTTTCTGTTCTCTCACCCTGAGCAGGCTTACAAAGGTCTTATGTGGATTCATATATACGATCAGTCAAAAACAATCGATGAAAAATCCGGCGCTTTGGTAACGTTTTCTCCTACAGTTGAAATTCATGAATGGAGAAAGTGAAGAAATCATTTTTTATAAAAATATTCAAAAAAATAGAATAATTGATTGTGAAAAAGTTTCAATGCTGGTAGAATGGAAAAAATCAAGAAAGTTTCTTAACCACTAATATGGACGTGATACGTTTAGATGGAACCTCGTATGTCCATATCGATTTTTATGGAATTTATTTTCCTGTTGGAATCTAGAAAAATACTAGCCAAAAGGCACATGTATTTTCTTAATAATCTTTGGAACTCTAAAATATTCTTGAAAGGCTGGGGGTACATTGACAGCGAAGTTATCAGAAAAGAAGCAAAGTTATAACAATCCATTACAACAAGATGTAACATTTCTCGGACAATTGCTGAATAACGTCCTCATCCATGAAGGAGGACAAACTTTAGCTGATAAGATAGAGAAAATCCATAGAATGGCAAAATCCTTGCGTGATGATAATAATCCTTCTACTTATGAAGAATTAAAAGAAGAAATGATCAATTTAAAACCGCCATTAAGACAAAATGTCATTCGTTTTTTTTCTATTTATCTACAACTTGTCAATATTGCCGAGCAAAATCACCGTATTCGACGTCGCCGTGAATATCAACATCAGGAGGAGGCATTGATTCAACCCGGTTCTCTGGAAGCCGGTGTTGCATCTTTAATTGAGAATCAAATCTCACCTGAGACGGTTACGGACTTGCTGCAGACGTTATCTCTCGAACTCATTATCACAGCACATCCGACAGAAGCGACAAGAAGGACTGTATTGCAAATTCACCAACGCATCGCCAATTTGTTAAAGCAATTGGATCAACCATGTACAAAACGTGAAAGAAAAGCGATTGAAGAGAGTTTGTTTAATGAGATTACAGCTTTATGGCAAACGGATGAATTAAGGGACAAGAAGCTTACTGTCATGAATGAAGTTTCAAATGGTTTATATTATTTTGATGAAACTTTATTTGACGTTTTGCCTCAAATTCATCAAGATTTAGAAGAGGTGCTCTTTGAACAATACGATCAAAAATGGAAGGTACCCACTTTTCTGCGGTTTGGTTCATGGATTGGCGGCGATCGTGACGGAAATCCGAATGTAACCGCTGAAATGACGTGGAAAACGTTAAAACGACAACGTCATTTAGCCATAACAAAATACAAAGAGTCACTTGAAGAATTAAGGAAGCGATTAAGTCACTCCACAAAAAGAGTGCAAGTAAGCGATGAGCTGGCTGCCTCAGTCGAGAAGGAAATGAGCTTGCTGGAAGAAGGGAAAAAATGGAGAAACGAAGATGAAGTATATCGCTGTAAAGTAACCATTATGCTTGGGAAACTGCAGTACGTGGGTCCAAACAAGAGCGGATATCGTTCATCTGACGAATTGCTTCATGATTTAGACATGATTCAAAAAAGTATAGAAACCCATCACCCAAATGGCTACACCTTAAAACTGCTTCAAAAATTAAAACGTCAAGTGGAGCTGTTCGGGTTTCATTTGGCTTCTCTTGATATCCGAAACCATAGCGGTGAACATGAATCCGCCATTACAGAAATCTTTCATGCAGTAAATATTGCTCCTGACTATAAGGCATTGACGGAAGAGGAAAAAGTAGATGTTTTAACAAAGGTTCTCCGGGATCCAAGGCCTTTAATTTCTATCTTTGATACTCATTCGCCAGAAACCCAAGAGATCATTGAAGTATTTCGAATGATTAAAAAAGCCCATGAGGAGTTTGGAGAACGGGCAATTGAGGTCTATTTGATCAGCATGACACAATCAGTAAGCGACTTATTAGAGGTGCTGGTACTAGCGAAAGAAGTTGGGTTATATCGCGTTTATCCAGATGGCCGGATTGTGAGCAAGCTTCATATTGCGCCGTTACTGGAAACGATTGATGATTTAACATTCGGGCCAAAAATGATGGAGCAATTATTCCAAATAGATTTGTACCGCAAGCATTTATCCGCTCGTAACGATTTACAAGAAATTATGCTTGGTTATTCTGACAGCAGTAAAGATGGAGGGACCCTTACAGCCAACTGGAAACTTTATAAAGCGCAGCAAGAAATTCATGATATTGCCAAAAAGTATGATGTTCGTTTAAAGTTTTTCCATGGTCGCGGCGGTTCATTAGGCCGCGGGGGCGGCCCTCTTACTCGAAGTCTTTTATCACAGCCTTCTGAAACATTAGGTGATGGAGTAAAAATCACGGAACAAGGCGAAGTCCTTTCCTCCCGTTACTTGCTTTCCGAAATTGCCTATCGCAGTCTCGAACAAGCGACGACTACATTGTTGACAGCGATCGCTCACATTTCAAATGAAGCGGAACAAAATCATTCGCGTTCTGTAGAATGGGAGCAAGCGATGGATGAAATTTCAGCCTATGCTTTAGAAAAATATCAATCACTTGTTTTTAAAGATCCTGACTTTTTAGCATACTTTAAACAAGCTACACCTTTACTTGAACTAGGTGCTCTTAATATCGGTTCAAGACCAATGAGCCGAAAAGGAAGTGAGCGCTTCGAGGATCTAAGGGCCATTCCATGGGTATTTGCTTGGACACAAAGCCGCCAATTACTGCCTGCCTGGTTTGCCGCGGGCACCGGATTGCAGCGTTTTGTGCAGAAACAAGGAAACTTGGATTTGTTGCGGCACATGTACCGCACCTGGCCGTTCTTCCGTTCCACGATTGACAATCTGCAAATGGCTTTAACAAAGGCAGATTTGACAACGGCAAAAGAGTATGCCGGCATGCTCAAAAATGAAACGGTCGGGCAAAGAATTTTTGGCGAAATTACGAGAGAGTATAACCGAACGAAGGAAATGGTCCTGCAAATTACAGAACAAACCGATTTGCTTGATCATATTCCAAATATTAAGGAGTCTGTTCGACTTCGCAATCCATATGTTGATCCATTAAACTTTCTTCAAGTTCAACTTATTTCAGAGCTTCGTCAAAAGACAGAGAAGGACGAGGATGCTAATCAGTTGTTACGTGAAGTACTGCTTACGATCAATGGTGTTGCTGCGGGTTTGAGAAATACAGGCTGAAATATAAAAGGGGGTGACCCAAAAGGGGAAAAATCGCCCCTTTTGAGTCACCCCACGCAATATCTTTATCTTTTCTTATTAGCTAAAAAAGATGGGCACTTATGCGTAAAGAATTTGACACGGGCGTTTTTGGCTCATGTCAAATTCTTTACGTGGATTTATATAGTTTGGGGAGCACACCAAAAATGTTATAGTTCATTCTTATACTTTTCGAGCTCTTCCCTTAGCTCTTTTCTCATTTTTAAAAACTCTTCCTCTTCCATAGGGCTTGGAAGGTCTTCAGGTTTAAAGCCTAAGGCATCAAAAAATTTTTCTTTCACTTTGGTAAAGATATAAAGGGCATCCTCAGATGGGACACTGAGCTTGTCACCTATATCCTGTATAGCTTTTTCTTCAATGAGCCAATAGGGCAGCTTTTGCCTTGAATTTCGATAACGCGAAATTAAATAAAGCAAAAGATCCTGTTCTTTTTGCCGGGAATCCGCAACGGCCGCTTCAAGAACACCATCAGCGGACTCGCGTAGCATATATGTTATGTATCCGATCGGGTTTTTAATATTTTTCTTGCGTGTCGTTTCCTCTATTACATGGATAACTCGTTTTTCCCCGTATTTTTCCACCCACTTATGATAGATCTCTTCGGTTAAATGCACCCCCAGCGAAAGAGCCAGGCCCTTTAAGCGTTCATAAGAAGAAGGAACGGGCTGAAGAGATTCAAATGTATCTTCAAAAAGATTTAGTTGTTTAGGCGTTTTTTTCCTCGATTTTATCACAAACTTCACTTTTTCTACTCGCCGGCCGCTTTTCATCTCTTCCAGCTCGAACGTAATATCAGTCTTCTTTCCTAGTTCCTTTTGGGCCGGAACTAAAACACGTTGTTTAAAGTTTCCATATGCCGGATATAAGTCTTCAACACCCAACAACCGTCGTAAGTGTTCAAGGCTAAAGGTTCTTTCCTGCACTCTTTCATATTGCTTGAGCAGCTCATAAATGCGGATGGCATACGAGCTTTTTAATTTCACCACATTGTCCAATTTATAACTAGTGAACTCTTTCTTTAACTGCAATAGATAAGGACGAAGGAAAGGGTCAAAACGAATATCAATCGTCCCCTCGGTTTCATTGTAAGCTACATATGAAAGCCAAGCGACCTGGATGACTTTATTCTCAATCCGGACTTCAAACACTTTTTGCATAAGATCTTTCGTAATTTTTCGCAACTCGGTATATTTAGGTGTTCCTTTTAATCCAAGCAATTTATTAAACTCTTTGATCGGCAAAGTATATGTCTTAAAATCCGAATCATCAGGTTGAATTTTGCTTGCAATACAAAGAATGATTTTCTGCTCAGTCACACCTAGTTTATAATTCGCTTCAATTAAAAGGTTTGATTTCGTGACCAAGTTATTTGTGTTAGCTTCAACGATCTCTGACTTATACAACAGGGATTCCTCCTTAAACGCTAACATCATTATGACAAAATTCGAATTATAACGAAAGAAATTTGTTGTGATGATTAAATAGTTGAAATAATACGAATCTTCTTATTTTTTATATGTTTTTTAGGTGGAGTACGCACCAAAAATGTTATAGTTCGCACCAAAAATGTTATAGTTTAGACACCAAAAATGTTATGTTCGCACCATTTTTGTTATAGTAGCACCAAAAATGTTATCATTCGCACCATTTTTGTTATCATTCAAGCACCAAAAACGTTATCATTCGCACCATTTTTGTTATAGCAGCACCAAAAACGTTATTATTCGCACCATTTTTGTTATTATTCAAGCACCAAAAACGTTATCATTCGCACCATTTTTGTTATCATTCACACCAAAAATGTTATCATTCACACCATTTTTGTTATAGTTGGAGGTCCGAACACTAATATTATCAAGGCTCAGCAAGGACTGAAAACAATAAAAACAGTTAAAACAATGAAAACAAATTTGTAAAACACATAAAACAAAGAGGAGTGTCGAATTTTGCGCCCCAATTGAAAAAGTCATACCCCATTGACGGATTAATGGTGCTACCATCAATCTATGATTTTGAGAAACGCAAAAGATCCTATGAATTATTAAAAGAAGCAGCAGGTGAATCATTTATTTTTTTTTTTTTTTTTTTTTTTTTGATTTTTTTATAAATTCCAAAAATTCATTGAAAAACCCTCATATAAGTGGTTTAATAAACGTAAATATATAACATATCAGATATGTGATGTCTGAAAAGTAAGGAGGGGGATTTGTGAATGTAAAGAAAATATCGACAAAGAAAGTGTCTGAATCAGTTGCAGAAGAAATTGAAAAGATGATAGAGTCTGGAACGTTTCGGGCAGGTGAAAAACTTCCGTCCGTCCGTGAGCTCTGTGATTTGTTCGATGTCGGACGTTCTTCAGTCCGTGATGCCATCACAACACTGAAGGGGAAAGGCACCGTTTATGTGAAGCAAGGGGAAGGAACCTTTGTTTGTAAATTTGATTCAACGAAACTATTTAACCCTCATTTATTACTCCCCAGTTCTAGAGACATCCGTGAATTGTTTCAAGCAAGAAAAATAGTGGAGGCCGGTATAGCGGAAATGGCCGCATTAAATCGGTCAGAGAAAGATTTGCAGCTTATAAAAGAAAGCGTTTCCAATCAATTGGTCAATGGGTGGGAATCCGATTACCATTTTCACATGGCAATTGCGAAAGCGACAGGCAACCAAATTATGATTCAGTTCATGCAATTTATCTCAACTACGACTAAAAAAGCCATGATCGATTTTCATCATTATATCCAAAAAAATGAGAGCACTGTTAAAACCATTGTAAAACAACATGCTCAAATCTATGAGTCAATTAAACGAAGAGAACCCAAAAAAGCTAATCAGATGATGATTGAACACTTAAATTTTGTGGAAGAACTTTTGCAAAATAGTGTATGGCAGCAATGATCAAATACGTAATATAAACTATATTTTTACACATTTATAGAAACGATGTTTCTTATTGTGAAACATCTGGAGGTGTTGGTATTGATCGCAGCAGAACTTTTGACAGAATTAAAGTCTATTTTGCCTGAAAACCAAATGAAAGAGGGAGAAAGCGAAAGCCATCCGCTAGGAAATAGCGGCCAAGTAACTGTTTATCCAGAATCAGAAGAAGAAATCGCAAACATTATAAAGTACGCAAACAATCATGAAAAAAAAATATCGGTGATTGGAGGCGGAACGAAAAGAGGGTTTGGAGGTCTCCTTGAAAAAGCTGATATCCTACTCTCCTTAGCGAACTACAAAGGGATTGTGGAACATACGGTTGGAGACATGACATTAACCGTTAAACCAGGTACTCCGTTTAAAGAATTGCAAGAGTATTTAGCGGAACATAACCAAAAGATTTCACTGGATCCTGCTTGGCCGGAATATGCAACGATTGGGGGGATCATCGCATCAAATGAAAGCGGTCCCAAACGTCTTGGCTATGGATCTGCCAGAGACGTGGTGATTGGATTGAAAATGGTTTATCCAGATGGGACCATTATCCGCTCAGGTGGAAAAGTCGTAAAAAATGTGGCCGGTTATGATATGAATAAACTGTTTATCGGCTCAATGGGTACATTGGGAGTGGTATCTGAAGTGACGCTGAAGCTTCGTCCGCTGCCAAAGTATGAAAGTCTTGTTCTCTTATCCTTCCCCGAAGGAAATCTTGAGGAAATCCGATCATTTGTCATCAACCTTTTAGATTCCATGATGGAACCCATCTCTGTTGAAGTGTTAAGCCCATCTTTATCAGAAAAGCTGACGGGTCAAAGTTTTTATACATTAGCGATTGGCTTTGAAGACGTCGAAAGTTCCGTCCATTACCAAGAGGATTTTGTCAAGAACATTCAGCCTGCCAAAACGAACATGATGATTCTTCAACAAAAAGAAGCACAAGGTTTTTGGAATACATTTTATACAATCGGACCGAATGGCGCAGAACGCCCTGCCGGTAAAGAAACAGAGGCAGCCTTGAAAATCGGTGTGACCAATCTGGATGTTCTCCATGTCATAAAAGAAAGTCAACTCTTACAAGACGGCCATAACTTAGTGATTGAAGCACATGGCGGATTAGGGCATGGATTATGCCAAGTTCATTTAAAAGGTGCCAGTGAAGATATCGTATCAGCCATCCACCAACTAAGACATTCTGTTACACAACTAGGCGGGTACGCCATTGTGAAACATTTGCCTTTTGCGCTCCGTCAGAAAGTAAATGTTTGGGGTGACAAACCGTCATATTTCTTCCTATTAGAAGGAATTAAATCAAAGGTGGACCCAAACAGAGTTCTTAATCATAAACGATTCGTGGGAGGGATATAACTGTGAGTCTAAGAGAAGGCGATATAAAGCAAGACCCGGCATGTACGACAGGTAGCTTAAGCAATTATCTTTGGAGCGATCCGCCTGACGAAAACAAATGGGCAGATTGCGTTCACTGTGGAATGTGTTTGGAATCATGTCCAACTTATGAGCAGACAGGCCAGGAACAGCATTCTCCCCGCGGGCGTGTCCATCTCATTAAATCTGTTGCAGAAGGAAAACTTCAAGTGAATGAGCAATTTATGGATCCTGTTTTTGCGTGTTTGGACTGTCGTGCATGTACAACGGCCTGTCCTGCTGATGTCGATGTAGGTGGATTGATTGAAGAAGCACGCGGTCAAATTCGCCAAGCGATGCCATTAACAGGGTGGAAAAGAACAGTAAACAAATTCTTCCTGCAGGGATTGTTTCCACATCAAGACCGATTGAATTCATTAGGCAGCTTGTTAAAGTTCTATCAAAAGAGCGGAATGCAAAAGGTCGTTCGAAAAACGGGGCTTATCAATATCATGCCACGGCACTTAGTTGAGATGGAAGCGATCATGCCGGAAGTAAAAGAGCCCGTACGCCAAAAGTACAAGAATGAAAAGGTCATTAAAGCAAAAGGCGAAACAAAGAATGAAGTGGCGTTCTTAACCGGATGTGTGATGGATGTCATGTTCAGTGATATTAATGAGGCTACGATTAATGTATTAACACGTAACGGAAATGACGTTACAATCCCACAAAAGCAAACGTGCTGCGGGGCGCTGCATATTCATGCCGGTGACCGTGAAACAGGAAGAAAGCTTGCGAAGCAGAATATTGAAGCGTTTAAAGATTCCGATAAAATCATCGTGAATGCTGCTGGTTGCGGCTGTATGTTGAAAGAATATCCGGAATTGTTCCGTGAAGACCCGGAGTGGCATGAGAAAGCGGAAGAGTTTTCTGCAAAGGTAGAAGACATTTCAAAATACCTTCATGACACAGGGTATGAAAAACCGAAAGCAGAACTGAAAACAAGAATTACGTATCATGATGCGTGTCACTTAGCGCATGGCCAAGGAGTGCGTCAGGAGCCGCGTGATATCCTGCTTGACATTCCTGGTGTAGAAATGGTGCACATGCCAAACGCAGACCGCTGCTGCGGAAGTGCCGGCATTTATAACATTACGAATCCGGAAATGGCTGGAGCCGTACTCGAAAGTAAAATGGAAAATGTTCCTGAAGATGTTGAAATGATTTCAATGGGGAACCCTGGATGTATGCTTCAGATGGCGATGGGAGTACAAAAATACGGAAGAAACCAAAAAATTGTTCATACCATTCAGTTGCTGGATTGGGCATATCAAAAAGAGGATGGCTTAAAGGAGGGGAACTAATGGCGGTAAAAGAGGTCAAAACAAAAGATAAACATATAAAAAATCTAGCCAATATTGTTGGAGGAGCCCGTTCCATTCTTTACAATAAGGAAGATTTGCTTGCATATGACTGTGATGGCTTTACGATTCATAGGCATTTGCCTAAAGCGGTTGTTTTCCCAAAAGACACACAGGAAGTGGCGGAAATCGTAAAATATTGCTCTGAAAATCATTTGCCTTTCCTTGCTCGCGGGGCTGGAACTGGTCTAAGCGGCGGGGCTATTCCATTAAATAACGAGGTTATTATTAGTTTAGTAAGAATGAAGCGTCTCTTAAGTGTAGACCTCGAGAATAGACGTGCCGTAGTGGAACCGGGCTTTATTAACCTTAAGCTGACGAACTCAATCTCTGACAAAGGGTATTATTATGCACCGGATCCTTCGAGCCAGTACTGCTGTACGATTGGCGGAAATGTCGCCGAAAATGCCGGAGGGGCACACTGTCTTAAATATGGTGTCACCACTAACCATATCCTGGGGCTAGAGGTTGTTTTACCGAACGGAGAAATTATTGAAATCGGAAAAAATGGGATTCCCGATGCACCAGGATATGATTTGCTGGGGCTGTTAACAGGATCGGAAGGGACATTAGGCATCGTGACAAAAATAACGGTTCGAATTTTGAAAAACCCGGAAGCGAAGCAAACGGTGTTGGCTTATTTTGATAAGGTTTCAGATGGAAGCCAAGCGGTGTCTGATATTATCTCGACAGGCATTGTTCCAGCTGCCCTTGAAATGATGGATAAAACAGCCATTGAGGGTGTTGAAGCCGCCGCATTTCCTGTAGGGCACCCTAGAGACATTGAAGCATTATTGCTGATTGAAGTGGATGGAATTTCTGCTGGTATCGAGGAGCAGATTAATCAAATTCTGGAAGTATGCAAAAAAAGAAACGTTCGTGAAGTGAAAGTAGCCCAAGATGAACAAGAAAGAGGAAGATGGTGGGCCAATCGTAAAACGGGATTTGGTGCAATGGGGGCTATTTCTCCGGACTATTTAGTACAAGACGGGGTTATACCAAGAAGCAAGCTGCCGGAAGTGTTAAGTAGAATCAACAAAATTAGTGAAGAGTACGGCCTGCGCATTGCTAATATTTTTCATGCTGGAGACGGCAATCTTCATCCGCTTGTTCTTTTTGATGCTAGAAAGCCGGGCGAAACCGAAAGGGCACTAGAGGCTGGAAGTGCATGTCTGCAAGTATGTGCTGATGTTGGCGGGTCCATCACGGGTGAGCATGGAGTCGGAATCGAAAAAAGAGAAGAAATGCGCTTTGTTTTCAATGATGAAGAAATAATTGCACAGACAGATATTCGCGAAGTGTTCAACCCTAAAAATCTATTAAATGCGGGAAAATTATTCCCAACTCCGGGACGTTGTGCAGAAATAAAGAAAGAGATGAAAGCAGTTGCCCCATCATAAAAAATACAAAAATAGAAAATGAAGAAATTTTATGAAAATTATTGAAATAAATCCACCTCCATGATATTATTTTTTTAGCAAATTATGAAACAGTGTTTCGTAATAACAAACAACAAGGGCATAGACAGATAATTGGTTGTAACAAACGAATTTTCATTTAGTTGAACCATCAAACAAGAAAATTCAACCAAACATCTATTCTTTGTTTTTGTAAGCGCTGTTTCGAATGATAAACATAAAAGCTGAATTAGAGGAGGAAATATACGATGAAAGACTATGTAAAAGTAGGTAATCTTCAAGTGGCTCCAGAGCTTTATGAGTTTATTAATTCAGAAGCTCTTCCCGGAAGCGGAGTGGATGGTGAACAGTTCTGGTCTAATTTAGAAAATTTGGTACAGGATTTGACTCCAAAAAACAAGGAATTGTTAGCCCGCCGTGATGAAATCCAAAACAAAATAAATGCATGGCACCGGGAAAATAAAGATCATTTTGAATTTGACAACTATAAATCGTTTTTGCAAGAGATTGGCTATCTAGAACCGGAGGTAGAAGATTTCCAGATCACGACTGAAGGGGTAGACGATGAAATCGCTTTCCAGGCCGGCCCGCAGTTAGTAGTCCCGGTCAATAATGCCCGTTATGCTATTAACGCTGCCAACGCCCGCTGGGGAAGCCTTTACGACGCTCTTTACGGGACGGATGCGATCAGTGAAGAAGAAGGAGCCGAACGCCGAGGTAATTACAATCCAATCCGAGGCGAGAAAGTCATTGCATATGCCAAGGAATTTCTCGATCAAGCTGCACCGTTAAATGAAGCATCCCATAAAGACGCTGTACAGTACAGCATCGTCGATGGAAAATTGTCCGTTACACTTGGCAGCGGAAAAACGACTGGCCTTAAAGACGATGCCAAGCTTGCGGGCTATCAGGGAGAGCCTGAAGACCCAACAGCTGTATTGTTGAAAAATAACGGACTTCATTTTGAAATTCAGATTGATCGTCAACATACAATCGGAAAAACGGATGATGCGGGTGTTAAAGATATTCTCATGGAAGCTGCGCTGACAACAATCATGGATTGCGAGGACTCTGTAGCGGCTGTAGATGCTGAGGATAAGGTGCTTGTATACCGCAACTGGTTAGGCCTCATGAAAGGAGATTTGTCTGCTACGTTTACAAAGGGAAGTAAAGTGATGACAAGGACTCTCAATCCAGACCGCAGCTACACAGCACCAGATGGCAAGGAGTTTACATTGCCGGGACGTTCGTTGATGTTTGTCCGTAACGTCGGGCACTTGATGACGAATAATGCGATAATAGATCAGGACGGCAATGAGATTCAAGAAGGAATTTTGGATACGGTTCTC
Source organism: Bacillus songklensis (assembly GCF_042649685.1). NCBI lineage: Bacteria > Bacillati > Bacillota > Bacilli > Caryophanales > Bacillaceae > Bacillus > Bacillus songklensis. Next base: position 177,125 of record NZ_JBHRZT010000032.1, read on the forward strand.
ACTAGCCTGTTAGCTAAACATTCTCTCTTAGGAAATGGCCCATATCAAAACTCTTCCAAGGGATCGATCTATATTGTTAAGCCGAAAATGCACGGATCAGAAGAGGTCGCTTTTGCCAACCAGCTCTTTGATCGCGTTGAAGACATGCTTGGACTGGAACGGAATACCCTTAAAATCGGTGTCATGGACGAGGAACGCCGCACTACGTTGAACTTGAAAGCTTGTATTCGTCAGGTGAAGGATAGAGTCGTGTTCATCAATACTGGGTTCTTAGATCGAACTGGTGATGAAATCCATACTTCGATGGAAGCAGGTCCGATGATTCGCAAGAATGACATGAAATCATCAAAATGGCTTCAGCGCTATGAGCAATCGAATGTGAATGCAGGCCTGGCAAGCGGATTCCAGGGTCGTGCCCAGATTGGTAAAGGAATGTGGGCAATGCCGGATATGATGGAGGAAATGCTGAAGCAAAAAATTGGCCAGTTAAAAACAGGGGCTAATACAGCATGGGTTCCTTCACCTACTGCAGCTACATTGCATGCTTTGCACTATCACCAAATAGATGTAACAAAGGTACAAAATGAGATGGTGAAAGAATCTAAAGATCTCAGAGATGATATTTTGGAATTCCCGGTGGTTAAAAACCCTAATTGGAGCCCTGAAGAAATTCAGCAAGAACTCGATAACAATTCCCAAAGTATACTAGGCTATGTTGTCCGCTGGGTTGAGCAGGGAGTCGGCTGCTCCAAAGTACCGGATATCAACAACGTGGGGCTTATGGAAGATCGTGCTACACTAAGGATTTCCAGCCAACACATGGCAAACTGGCTTCACCATGGAATGTGCACAAAACAACAAGTACTAGAGACTTTACAGCGTATGGCTAAAGTAGTGGATGAACAAAACGCGGGAGATCCGGCATATCGCTCTATGTCTGAAGACTTTGACAACTCTGTGGCATTTCAGGCTGCTTGCGACCTGATTTTCGAAGGCTATGAGCAGCCAAATGGTTACACTGAACCAATCTTGCACCGCCGACGCATAGAAGCCAAGGCTAAGTTTGCAGTAAAACAGTAAGCCATATATGTATATAACAGGGCTCTCTCATAAGTCCTGAAAAGAAAGAAATCCTGTTTTTTAACTGAAAAGAACCGTCAAGAAAGCCTTTAAATTTTTCTGGATTTTCCATGACGGTTCTTTTTCATATAAAATATTTTGATATGAGGAGTTGCCCGTAAAATAGACGTAGAACTAGACAAAGAAAACGTGGTTTGAGAGGAGCCTTACGATGAAATTTACTAGATTTACTGTGAATGCTGAAGTTTATACAGGTGTTATAACAGATGGTGCTATAAAAGAAATTAAAGGTGATATTTTTGGTGATTGGGAGTATACGGGCCAAACATTCTCTCAAAGTGAAGTCAAACTTCTTGCACCGTTAGAGCCGAACCAAATCATTGGAATCGGCGCAAACTATGTTTCAAAAGTGGAAGACCTTCCTGGCGAATTACCGGAAATGCCGGTCTTTTTCTTCAAGCCAACATCATCAGTCATTGGGCCGGAAGAAGACATTGTGATTCCAGAAGGTATTAATCAAGTTAAGTTCGAATCAGAACTAGCCATTGTTATTGGGAAAGAGGCAAAAAATGTGCCTGAATCAGAGGTTTTAGATTATGTATTTGGCTATACCGTCGGAAACGACGTAACGGCACCGCAATATTTCCATCAAGATGGTCACTGGACAATCGGTAAATCGTTTGATACCTTCACTCCATTAGGTCCTGTTATTGAAACAGAACTCGACCCTTTTAACGTGAATGTTGAAGCAAAATTGAATGAGGTTGAAAAACAAAACAGTGCAACAGAATTAATGATCATTCCAATTCGCAAGATGGTTTCCTATCTGACGAATGTGATGACACTTAAACCGGGAGATGTGATCCTAACGGGAAGTCCTGTTGGAGCAGAGCTGGTAGGTGCAGGAGACGTAATTGAATGTGAGATTAAAGAGATTGGGACTCTTCGAAATACGTTTGTAGCTGCAAGGGAAATCGTAAAAACTTGTTAGTATCCTATCAAATGCCCGGTGACATATGTGCTATAATAGAATCTATTACGTTTTGCACCAGAGGTGAGCGATTGTGGAAAGAGAGAATGTGGTAAAGTCTGTGAGCCGGGCGTTAGATATTATTGATCTAATAAGTTCGAAAAAGAACGGCTTAGGTGTTACAGAAATTGCCAAACAAATAGATATTAATAAAAGCTCTGTTTATCGAATTCTGTCAACACTTGTCCGTTATGGATATATTGAGCAGGATAAAGATACGGGCCGTTACAAGCTCGGCTACAAATTTTTAGAGGTTAGTTCAAAGCTGCTGGAGTCAATCGATCTGAGAGCAGAAGCAAAACCATACTTGCAGGAACTGGAAAATGAAACGAATGAAGTGATCCATCTTGTTGTCTATGACCAAGGTGAAGTTGTCTATATCGAAAAATTAGAAGGAACTGAAACGTTACGCATGCATTCTAAAGTTGGAAAAAGAGCTCCGATGCATTGTACTTCAGTGGGAAAAGCTATCCTCGCCCACTTACCTTCTAATGTTGTGTTGGATATTCTTGAACGTAAGGGAATGCCGTTGCACACAGACAAAACGATTACGAATAAAGAGGATTTTCTGAAAGAACTGATTCAAGTGAAACAAAGGGGCTATGCACTTGACCTGGAAGAAAATGAATATGGAATTATATGTATTGCCGTGCCGATCTTCGACCATTTAGGAAAAGTGATTGCGGCTGTCAGTATTTCTGGACCGACGATTCGTATGACGGCTGAACGAATGGAACAACTTCAAACGCGGCTGCTGAACATCGGCAAACAAATTTCAGCAAGGCTTGGGTATGTAAGTAAAATTAGTTAAGAAAAGCGGAGGCGACTGTTTAACCTTGAGAGGCGTTGGAACTTGTGACAAGGAAACCGCTCTTTGGTTTCAATGGCAGAAGTGAAACGGCCGAAAGGTTAGGAGGCGGAGCTGGACATCTCTGAACTTTATCCTTACCATGATAAAAAACATATTAAGTGAATCTTCACTCGGTAGAAGTTTTACTGTCCGTTAGAGCGGGATAAAAATTTGTTCGATTTCTTTGAAAAAAAGATATATTGAGCAAATTTTTTTTGTCATCATCAATTTATTGACTGTTTATAATTTTTAGAAAATTATTGAAAATACGGAAAGACTATGTATAATAAGATTTAAGTCAGCATGTTGTTGTATAACAAATTTTATATAGTTATATAACAGAGTTGCTTCATTCGCAACAATAGTAATGGTTGTTTTGTATGATGAAACAGAAAGGGGAAAATGTCTCATGAGTACTGGAATGTTAGCTTTTTTATCTCTTCTTCCAATCCTTGTAGTTGGAATTTTTCTGGTTGGCCTCAGGTGGCCCGCAAGTAAAGCGATGCCGATTTCGTATTTGGTGGCAATAGGACTTGCGTTATTCGTCTGGAAGGTGCCCGGAGCAAATGTAGCAGCAGCATCCGTTAATGGCCTTGTTGTAGCCGCAACACTTTTGTACATTATTTTTGGGGCAATCTTACTATTGAACACATTGCAAGAAAGCGGTGGAATTAAGACGATTCGTCAGGGGTTCACAGATATTTCGGAGGATCGCCGCATTCAAGTCATTATTATCGCCTGGTTGTTTGGATCATTCATTGAAGGGGCTTCAGGATTTGGTACACCGGCAGCAGTGGCCGTACCGTTATTGGTTGGATTAGGCTTTCCTGCGATGGCAGCCGTTATTGCCGGAATGGTTATTCAAAGTACACCCGTTTCTTTTGGGGCTGTTGGAACACCAATGCTCGTAGGAGTACAAACCGGGTTATCAGCTGACCCGGGCATTACCAATGATTTTCTTTCATTGGTCACTATGATCGCAGGCAAAGTTGCCATTCTGCATATGATTTCCGGAACTCTTATTCCTCTTTTTGTTGTTGCATTAATGACAAGATTCTTTGGTAAAAACAAATCATTCTCTGAAGGGATCAAAGTCTGGAAGTTTGCATTGTTTGCCGCATTTGCCATGACGATTCCATATGTAATTGTTGCAAATGTACTTGGTCCTGAATTTCCGTCCATGATTGGAGGATTAGTTGGTTTAGCCATCGTCGTGACTGCGGCGAAAAAAGGTTTCCTTATGCCGTCTAAAGAAGAAGTGTGGGATTTTGAAGAAAAATCAAAATGGGACCCAGAATGGATGGGTAATCTGGAAATCAAAGAAATTTCTCATAAGAGCGGAAACATGAGCATGGTTCGTGCATGGGCACCTTATATTTTAGTCGGCGTATTTCTTGTGTTAACGAGATTGAGTGAACTTCCACTCAATGGGTGGATGAAAGCGTGGACTGTATCCATTCCCAATATTTTCGGATCGGAAATTAGTGCAAGTTTCCAACCGTTGTATTTGCCGGGCACGATCTTTATTTTAGTATCGCTTCTTACATTCTTTATTCACGGGATGAATGGAAGCGCATACAAACGTGCGTGGTCTCAATCCGGAAAAACGACGCTTGCTGCATCAACAGCCCTTATCTTTACCGTTCCGATGGTTCAAGTGTTCGCCAACACAGGCGGCGGCGCGGCAGGATTTGATAAAATGCCGATTGAATTAGCGAACGGAGCCGCAGCGTTAGCCGGGGAATATTGGCCGCTGTTCTCTACGTTTATCGGAGGATTAGGCGCTTTTATCGCAGGCAGTAATACGGTCAGCAATATGATGTTCTCCTTATTCCAATACGATGTAGGTTCCCAAATTGGTGTTGATCCTACCTGGATTGTCGCTCTCCAAGCAGTAGGCGGCGCGGCTGGAAATATGATTTGTGTGCATAACGTGGTAGCAGCATCAGCGGTGGTAGGCCTGGTAGGAAAAGAAGGAATGGTCATCCGAAAAACGCTATTCCCATTTGCTTATTATGCACTGTTGGCAGGATCGATCGGATATTCCATTGTATGGTACTCGCAAAAAGGAATCTTTAATCTCGGTTCGCTGATTGCAACAGCAATTGCTTTGGCCGCGATTTACATTATTGCAACAAATCGAAAACGGGCCAATTTACTTATAAGTAACAAGTCATCATTAGATATGTAATCAGTGAGATAAATCCAATTACGCGCAAATATGTAAACGTTAACAAATTGTGCTTTATAGACTAATAGAGATAAATTCAGTAACAGACAGACAAAAGCCAGTGAGGATTTCCTGGCTTTTGCCTGTCTTATCATGAAATTCAGCAAAATATGTGAAGAGTCAGGTTGAAATCTGGTATGAAGCAATCTGTACCTTCTCGCTCCTCAAACCTTTAAACTTCTTTTTCTATTTTGACCCAGGCTTGCGACCACTTTTCAATTTCTCTAATGACGGGTTCTAAAGCAATGCCTTTATCGGTTAAAGAATATTCGACACGAACTGGAACTTCCGGATAAACATGCCGATTAACAATTCCTTCATCCTCTAATTCCTTCAGTCTTTCTGATAAAAGCCTTCCGCTTATAGGAAGAGCGGATTGGATGGTACAAAATCGCTGCTGTCCAGAAAGTAGTTGATAAATAATTAACCCTGTCCAACGTTTACCGATTAATTGCATACCTTTTTCGAATCTTGGACAAAGTGATGATTGTTCCATATTAACACCTCACTATATTGTTATTATAACAAAAAGTTACTTTTTAATGTAATTTTACGTTTTTTCAATTATATACTCGACGTATATAAATTACTATAATAAACGAATTTACGAAAAGTAAGAATTAATGATGATCAATCAGGAGGTCAATAAAAATGATGGGACGGTTTATTAGAGGGGAAATAAAAGGTGAAGTATAAAAAATGCTTGATAAATGCAAAGCGGAAACACCCTCGGATTCTATTTGAAATCCGGAGGTGTTTCTATGCAATATTTAAGTGTTTTTCTCCAATAAATAAGTTCCATTCCTTTATAGTTTTCCATGGGCTTATGGAGTGGGAATTTTTGTCATTTGTTGATTTTCATATTTCATAAACATCACATAGTATAAAACTGCACTGATAAGTGCTAGAAAACTTAGAAAAGCGAACGTCCACCCATATCCAAACCAAACAGCCATCGGGATGAAGATTGGAGCGATTGTTCTCCCAACCGTATAGCGGAGACTTGCTGTAGCGAAGTATTGGCCTCGTAAATGTTCGGGGGCCAATTTAGAAATAAAGTCTTGTTGGATACCTGCTGTCATTAGTTCCGCAAACGTAAATAATCCCATAGCAAAAATTAGTCCAAACATCGACTGCAGTTGTCCGAATAAAAAGATTGAAATTCCATACACAACTGACGAGATGATAAAGATATTTCGTTCTCGGAAATTTGTCATCCATTTTGTTACGATGACTGTAAACAGCGCGACAAACAGCCCATTTTCGGCTAACATGATTCCAAAGGCTTGCTCACCATTAACACGAAGCATGAAATCGCCAAATGAAAATAAAGGCATATTTTCAACCACATCTTTTGTGTAAACGGGAATTAACATATCAAGTTGCATAAATGTCAGGGAAACCAAGACTCCCGATAGAATGAAGAGTAAAAAAATACGATCTCGTAGAATAATCCCGTAGTCTGCTAGTTGATTCTTTAGATGTACATACCAGAGTTTCTTTTCGGTGTCATTCGCTTTCTGATCTTTTTGTTTTAATGGAACGGTTTCTCTTGTTAGTTTCTGTAATAGTAGTGCGAGTAATATACATATGATTCCAGAAATGATGATCAGCTGAAAACGATATGGAACATAAAAAAGCGCACCTAAAAGAGGGCCGACGACGACAGCAATATTTATAGAGGTATAAAAAACGGCAAATACATGGCTGCGATGTTCTTCATCTACCACATCCACAACCATTGCTTGACTTGCCGGCCAGTAAAAGGAGCCGAACACTCCTATTAATGTAAAGCTGATAAAGCCGATAACAGGCCAATGAAACCAAGGTGAATCAGAAAAAGCAAAAATGAAAAAGGCTATACCTTGTCCAAGTGCTGAAAAAACCATCATCTTTTTTCTTCCAAATTGATCCGCACAATACCCCCCCATTAAATTGGCTGCCACAGAAAAGAATTGAGACAGGATGATTAAAAAACCTGCCTTTTCTTTTCCGAAAGCATCTGCAAAATATATCGTCAAAAACGGGAAGAACATCCAATAGGTTACGTTCATGACCGTTTCGCCAACTAAACGTACTTTCAAGTTTCCATCCCAATCTCGGATTCTCATTATGGCATCTCCATCCTCCATAACATACACTCAAACATCTTATCCGACTGATGGGGAAATTGCAAGAAGACGAAGCGTTCCATATGTTCTAAGTTATGAAGTCATTTGAATAGAAAAATCATCCATATTTAAGGGGGATTGGAAAACAACTTCTTTCTACAGTAAAGGAATTTGCAACATTAACAAAGTCAAAGGGAATTGAACTTTCTGTAGAGCATACAAATGACAGAGCGTGGAAATTTTATGAAAAGCAAGGCTTTAAGATGGATGAGGAGTTTTTGAGATAAATGGTAAGCTCCAAACAATGCTGGACCAGCTTTCAACTCCCGAACCTACGCAGATTAAGAAAAGCCCGCCGATAATAAGCTGAAGCGTAACCATCCAAATTGAATCTACACGGTCACCTGTTTTCTTTACAAACACTGTACCAAGCCCCCAGCCAACCGCACAGCTTAGGGCAAGCAAAATTCCGACGATGGAGATATGCCCCGTTAAACCGCTGGCACTGATCACGGCAACACCGGCAAATCCAAGAATCAAGCCAAAGATTTTCAATCCATACATTGCTTCTCCAAGCCAAAGCCAAGAAAAAATTCCGAGCAGTACCGGCTGAAGGAAAATGATAGCTGAAAACAGTCCCGCAGGCATGTAACCAAGTTCTACAGTCTGAAGACCGTAAAACAAAATGATGTTAAGCAAAGCGGAAATAAAATATAAGTACCATGTCTCCTTTAAGCGCAGCTGTTTATATTTTGGCAACGCATAAATAAGCAAGATCATTCCACCCAGTAATGTTCTTATTCCTGCAAACAGTACCGGTGGAGTATAATTAAGTGCGAAGGAACCGCGGTTTTGTAGAGAAATCGGTCTAGCTGTCCCTTCAATAAAGGAATCTTCGCTTGCTGTACAATTATTTATCCAAATCGTTCAAGAATTATTCCGTGTATAGGGATGGCAAAAGGTTATTTATTCCTTTTATCTTAATCTTTTTATAAGTTAGAGATCGTGCTATCTATTTGTTAATCATAAAAATTAGTGCTATGATTTTCTTTATGACGAGAACCTTTGTAAGCTCGTTCAAGACTCTACGGTCATTTCACCACCTCCCACGAAGTCAAAGAGCGACTTCGCGTCGGTGGTTCCAATGCCCTAGGAGCATGAACGAGCTTGCTCTGCTTTTCTTATTAGGTATTAGAGGAGATGGTGATATGGTAACTGAAGTAATGTTGAATGATGTTCATATAAAAGTAACCGGATATCAAGAAGAAGTTATGAAGAGTAAAAAAACTGGCAATGAATTACATAAGATTAGCTTTGATTTTAAAGTGAGAAGCGGTGAAGAGTACCATAAGATTACGACATTATTATATGAGAAGACCTTTGATGTTAAGGTTCCTGAAAATAATCTGGAGTTTAGGGGAACAATAAATCATTATTCCACTTCTATCACAAATCTTTATAAAGAGAATGCAGTTGGTGATTTTAAATTGGAGCTCATTGAAGTTGATCGGGAGAAGCTATAATCTTCAAGCCATTTCAAAAGCATGGTTGTATCCTATTTGGTGTAGTCTGGAGAAATGGCCCATGGTTTTCCTTGAGAGGCATTTTTGTTGACTTTATAAACTGTATACAATAAAATTACAGTATTCTTCTTGACGAGGAAACTGATTTGTCAGTGACATTGATTTCATTTTTTTCTTGTTTATACTGTAATTTTTTCTGTTGCAGATTAAAGGCGTTTTCTTTGTTCGACTTACTATATAGAGTGTTCTTTTTTATCAATAAACTGTAACTAAACTGTAACCTTTTTCATAACATTTTAGGGGATGGTGAATGCTGATGCTGACGAATGGCAACTATCGATTGGAAGTAGGAGATTGGGTCAAGGGCAAGTCGAGAGACGGAGAATTGATACACGGTTATATTGAAACAATAGACCCTTTACAAGAGACGGTGACAGTAAAGGTTGTTGAATGTGATCATGAAGAAATGATTGGAAAAACAATCGGGATGCTAAACAAAGGGGTTAAAAAGTTACCCGTTTCGACGGCAAGCAATGACGAACAACTTTCTCATTTAATCGATCTTGCATTATTAACTAGAGATGAGGAATGGTTTATGAGTTTGTCCGCGAAACTAAACTCCCTCAGAAACGTTTCGAAGGTGGATACAAAAAAAGATCCCGGTTATCCAATCAGTAGAAATAGTGTGAAGAATTCTGATATAAGGGGTTAAGACTGGGAGAACACAGTGTTAGCGCGTTAAAAACCAATCAATACTGTTGAATATCGAAAGGCAGGTTTTCAAATAAGCTTGTCAACGGTCTTGAAAACTTTGTTGAAAAGTGACTTAGGAGGAATGGAAAATGGCTATTTTACATGTAACTGATCAAACTTTTGATGCCGAAATCAAGGAAGGGCTAGTATTCGCCGATTTTTGGGCACCTTGGTGCGGGCCTTGTAAAATGATTGCACCGGTACTGGAGGAGCTCGATCGTGAAGTGGGAGATCAAGTAAAGATTATCAAGCTTGATGTAGATGAAAACCCGGAAACAACAAGAGACTTCGAAGTAATGAGTATTCCGACCCTGATTCTTTTCAAAGACGGGGAAGTGGTGGAGAAGGTGATTGGCTACCAACCAAAAGAGGTTTTAGCAGAATTAATTTCTAAGCACGCTTAATCACTTATTTTTTTATATTCAGAATTTCCCTAGGGATTAACGGAAAACTATAGTCTGTTACGTTTATTTTAATCATGCTCTGCTTACATGAAGTCGAAGCGGAGCATGAGATTATTTTTACATTTCCGTTTTAAATGCGAATAACACGGCTAAATGAATATGGGTGCTGCACGATGGAAGCGGAAGCTTCGAATCTTCTAGTTGTCGCTCGAAGAAAGCATTTGTCATGACCTAGGTATTGTGGAGAGCATTTTTGGACACGAGGTTGGTCTCGACAGAAAATAGCCATAGAAATGGATAGTTCAAAGTCAATAATGAGAATAGGAGACATAAACATGAAATGCAAAATCAACCGAAATGCTGCAAACGTATTAAAAAAGATGTTGAGCAGTGAAGAAGCGGAAGGAAAAATGATTCGCGTATTCGTTACAGATCGCCACGGGGATCATGCTCATTATGATTTAAGACTCGATACACAAACTGAACACGATGAAGTAGTAAAAACCGATAAAGGTATCGATGTTCTATTGGATAAACGAGAAGGTTTTTTAGATGGAGTTTGGATACAATATTTTTATTTACCTCAAGAGGGGTTTGTTATAACCAACCCATCCAAAGGACATCACCATCATTAAACAAGTGGGGAGACGATGTGCAGAAACAAGGTGTTAAACGTATGTTCATCTTAACAATATCATATCCAGATAGTTGAAGAGTGGAGGAATACAAACATGATGAAGTCAAAATACGCACCCTTATTCCAGTCATTTACCTTTTCAAAAGGGACTCAGTTAAAAAATCGCATTGTGATGGCGCCTATGACCAATTTCTCATCAAACCCAGACGGCACTGTTTCAGACGATGAAGTAAAATACTACGTCCGCCGCTCGAAGGGAGTCGGCATGGTCATTACGGCGTGTACATATGTAACAGCCAATGGTAAAGGATTTCATGGTGAATTTGCCGGAGATAGCGATGACATGATTCCAAGTTTACGACGATTGGCGACAGCCATTAAAGAGCAAGGGGCAAAAGCTGTCCTACAAATCTTCCACGGTGGACGCATGTGTCCGCCGGAATTAGTGCCAAATGGCGACATTGTGAGTGCGAGCGCAGTTCCGGCAGAGCAAGGAGCGCCTGTATCCAGTGATGGTCAACCAGTCGTACCTAGAGCTTTAAGTAATTCTGAGGTGGGAGCCATTGTGCGTGACTTTGGAGAAGCGACTCGCCGGGCTATCGAAGCTGGGTTTGATGGTGTGGAGATTCACGGTGCCAATGGCTACCTTATCCAACAATTCTTTTCCCCTCATTCAAACCGTCGTGAAGACAAGTGGGGAGGCAGTCTGGAAAAACGCCTGACTTTTCCGCTGGCGGTTGTAGATGAAGTGAAAAAAGTGGTCGCTGCTCATGCGAAGGAGCCATTCCTCGTAGGGTACAGATTTTCACCGGAGGAGCCCGAAACACCAGGAATCACGATGGCAGATACGTTAGTATTAGTGGATGCATTGGCAGATAAAAACCTTGATTATCTCCACGTTTCGTTGATGGATTTCTGGTCAACTCCTAGACGAGGGGTAGAGGATACACGTCCGCGTATGGAGCTCATTCAGGAGCGAGTAGGTCACCAGGTTCCTATAATAGGTGTAGGTTCCATTTATACAGCAGATGATGCTTTAAAAGCACTAAAAAGCGGAGTTCCATTGATTGCATTGGGACGCGAACTGATCATCGATCCTGACTGGGTGGAGAAAGTGGAGCAAGGAAGAGAAGCTGAAATCGTCACAAAATTAAGCAAGAGCGATCAAGAGAAGCTTGTCATTCCAGATCCGCTTTGGCAAGCGATCATCAATACGCCGGGATGGTTTCCGGGTGTTGAATAGCACCTTTGCTTATGTATCTTTTATTTACTTTTTACATGCAGATGTTGTTTGAAAAACGAGGGGGTGACTCAAAAGGGGGGAATTATCCCTTTTGAGTCACCCCCTTTTTGGTGTTCCTTCGTTTTAAAACGTTCTATCTCTTAATCCGCAAGAGAATGATACCCCAATGTGAATTGTTGTTTATAAATCCAAATTATTGTAAATAATGGAAATAAGAGGTAATTGAAATAATGATCGGATCGAAGTTTCGTGTATGCAATAAATGACAAAGGCCACATAGCGAAACCAGCATTCTTCTCTATTACATAAGAAATGTAAACGAATTGAGAAAAGCAGAAAAAGGAGTTCATAATATGAATCAAATTCCTCCTTTTCGAAGACAGAGGGCGCATTTATCCCAATTTTCCACTGTACAAATTCATTTAAAAAATCCTTGGATTGTCGCCTTTTTTTCATTTTCTTATCCAGGGTTTGGACATCTGATGCAACACCGCTATGCAAGAGGGTTTCTTCTCATTTTATGGGAACTCTTTATTAACAATCAGGCGAACGTCAATCTTGGAATTATGTATTCCTTATTGGGTGATTTTGAAAAAGCCAAAGAAGTTATGGATGAAAGATGGTTAATGCTTTATATCGGGATTTATATGTTTGGAATTTGGGATAGTTATCGAACGACAGTCGATTTGAATAAACTCTATATATTGGCGGATCGGGAAGATGCGCCCATTCTTAATATGAAGATGGATACCTGGGATATTAATTTCTTAGATAAGCGTATACCCTGGGTTGCTTTAGTATGGTCAGCCTTGGTTCCTGGACTTGGACATTTTTATGTTCATAAAATCATTACAGGTTTTTTTATTTTTGGGTATACGCTGTCTATATTGTACTTTTCACATCTTCCACAGGCGATTAATCATACAATGATCGGGGAGTTTGAGCAAGCTACAAAAGTGCTTAATATGCAATGGATGCTTTATCTTCCTTCCATCTATTTATTTATATTATATGATGCTTACGTTTCGACAATTGAATTGAACAAATTGTTTGAAAAAGAATTATCAAGATATTTGCGTAAGAACTATCAAAACCCTGATTTTGAATTTCCTATATAGCTGGGGAAGGTGAATAAATATGTTGGTCATCGCAACATTTGAAAATTCGCTCTTTATTGAATTGGCAATAACTGAACTTGAACAAAAAGGGATTCCGAAAGAAAAGATATTCGCTGTACCTCTTGATAAAAGAACAGAACCAAGGCAGCTATTTGATACCATTCATCGAGCGGATGGATTCAGTTTGTTCGATGCAGCAGCGATGTTAGGAACATGTTTCATGCTCCTGGGAGCGATATATGGATATGTATTAGAGTGGGGACCAATCATTTGGGGGATTATCGGAGCCGTTACGGGTTTGCTTTTTGGATTTTTAATGAAAATGTTAATGATTGCTAAAAAAAAGGGTGGAGGAAAAAATATTACGTCAGAAGTTGTACTCATGATCGGATGTGATGATCAGCAATGGGAAACTGTTGAAAAAGTATTATGGGACAATACAGCGTTAGGTATTACTGGAGTAAAAAGGTCTTTTACTGAAAAGCAACTGCCCTTGTTAAAATAATGCTTTTCTTTAGATTGAAGGAACACTCCGCTTCCATCGTACTATGATGGTCTTTTCAGATTGTTTTCCATACTAATGCCCCCTTTTTTGTCCAAATAAATACATATAAATACTCATAATTTTCATATTGGCCATTCCGCCACAGATTTTTTGAAGAACAAGCAGAACAATGGAACTGTCATCATTTATATAAAAAAATATATATTTGGATACGCAAAATCCGGTCATTTCTGATACGATAGAAAGACATCATACCAGAAAAAGGGGTTTATCATGGATAAATATCAAAACATTGATTTAGATAAGGTGTATGACTATAAAGATTTACCGGATAAAACAGCTGGACGCTGCGACAATTGCGGATGCGTGAAGTTCAAGAGCCGTGTCCATAACTACAAGTTCATTCGCGAATGCCGTGAATGCGGCATGAAAAAGAGTATTTGACATAAGAAATGGCCCTTCTTGGTTGTGAGGGCCGCTTCTAGCAGCCGGTTATTCCACGCCCACAACATTCTCTCCAGACACTCGCTAATCAGCGGGTGTTTTTCTTTGTCTCTTCACGAAAAGAACTGTAAGTGATAGCTTAAAGATTGGCTCATGAAATAAATGAATGAATCCAGGAAAAATGAACATAATAATATAAATCCCTGCAACATTTGTAAGCTACAGGGACTGAATTTGTCATTTACTTTCCGATTTTTGGGCTAGAAATGCACTCTGCACTTGACTAACGGCTGTTTGAGCTTGCGCAATTTCAGTAGAGGCTTGTTTGATTGCTTCTTGAGCTAAAGTAGGGTCTGAGGAAGCCTTTTCAATTGCTTGCTTTAGTAAATCTTGTGTAAGAGTTACATTTGCTTTAGCTTGATTTAATTGATTTACGTCAATTTGTTGTTGAGGCATTATTATCGCTCCTTTTTAATTTTTGAATTACTTCTATATCTTTGCCTAGCTTCGTTTTTTTATAATTGACAAAAGTTTCCAAAAAATATAAATCGAAATCGCATTTATTTGAATGTTACGGAAAGTAATAAGTGGTATTTCCAGCCGCTCTGTCTTCCATTTTTTACTCTAATATAGTAAAATGAAGTTTACGGATTATTCTCAAATCTTCCTATTTATGTAATCTTTCTAAAGAAAATGGTTGATATTATTTAGTAAAATCGTTAAGGGTGATGATACAAATGTCTATAGGCAGACGTATTCAGGAACTTAGACTGAAAAAAGGGTCAACAACAGTTCCTCATTTATATAGAAATAAATAGAAATAAATAGATTTAAGTTTTGACAAAGGAATAATTTAACTACATAATAAATATATGGATATGGAAAAATTATTAAATATGAAAGAAGCACGACAATTATTGGGTGTATCAACAAGAACAATTCAAAACTGGGATAAAGATGGGAAAATACAAATTGTGCGTACCCCAGGAGGGCGCAGAAGAATCCCATTAAGTGAGATTGAAAGATTACAAGGAAACAATAGATTATCCCAGCGTAAAATAGCTATATATGCCAGAGTATCTTCTAATGAACAAAAACAAAAAGGCGATTTAAATAGACAAATCGATTTTTTGAAAGAGAAGATAGCCCCTGGTTTTTTATTGGTAGAAACCATCTCAGATGTTGGTTCAGGCTTAAATGACCAAAGAAAAGGTCTTTTGAAACTGATGAAGTTAGCAAAAAAACAAGAAATAACCGATGTGGCGGTTCGTTACAAAGACCGTTTAACTCGTTTTGGGTATGGTTATTTAGAAGAGTATTTTAATAGTCATGGAGTAACCATTCATATTTTAGATGACGAGGAAACAACGAAA
>NZ_JBHRZT010000033.1:0-2720 GCF_042649685.1 Bacillus songklensis
ATGCCCTCCTTTAGAAAATAATAGGAAGGCAAGGTAGAAGGCACAGGAATCCCTACCTTACCTTTATTACGAATGTTCTAGTTACGTCGACGTTGATTTTAGTCCTTATCTTACTTTTCTTGTTAATCCTCTTGATCTTGATCTTGTTCCTGATCTTGGTCAGATTCAGAACGTGCACGTACTTTTGCTCTAGAATCAGAATCAACGTGAATATCAAGTTCGATGCAAGAATTTCCACTCTTTTTAATTTCGGCTTTGGCGTTGTTTGTGTTACGATCTACATTTTTTAAATCATTGTCATTATCTAAATCAGCTCTATTTCTATTATCTAAATCCACGTTTGCTTTTGCTTTGCTGTCTGAATCAGATTTCGAAAAATTTTTAGAACGGTTCGACTTTTTTGTCATTAGTTTCCCCCCTTTGTTTCTTTATATTAGTAGTGTATTCAGGTTAAGTTAAAGTGAATGGACAGCCCCCTATCAAACTTGCGAATTTTTGATAAAAAGAGGTTGGGTATCTAAAAGATACCCAACCTCTTTAAAATGGGTACCCATTTTAAAAGGAGAAAATCTTTTTCATCTCGAACTTTCAAAAACAGGAGAGGAATAGAATAACTTTGAAGGTAAAGAAAGAATCGATGTGTTTATTGAATGAATTAGTTAGGAGTATGAAGTGTAGCCGAATGGCTGCTATTGAAGAATGTATCCAGTTTGTACATGAAAGATGAATAGAGAAAAGAAGAGATGAATCAGGGATTTTTTGATGAGAAATGGAAAGGAATGAAGCTGCAAAGTTTATAGAAAAAGCTGACGGGATTCTTCAGCTTTTGTTTTGATTAGACAGGAATATGTTATGATAATATCGAAATACAGATAAAGTAAAAAGCCCTCAAGTTTGGTCGACTCGGAGGACTTCTTACAAGAACTATTCTGAAGGGGTTAATCCCTTACATATTAATTTGTTAATTATATTCTAACATAAGTGGGTTAACTCCTTCTAGAGAGAAGGAGAGGAAATTTTTAGATGTTTCAAGAAATAGAAAGAAAAGCAAGATTACGAGATATCGAGAATGAAAAAGTGTTAACCGAAGAAGAGTTAAGACAAGCCAATGAGCTTCAGGCAAAAGCGAACGCAAGAGGAATGAAATTAGTTCCGGAACGAAGGGTTAAAAATAGAGCTAAGTTCGCTCAATTTATTCAAGAAAATTGGCAGTATTTAAATTCTATTAAGTATCTAACACCTGCTGAAAAAACTTTTTTACTTGATATTATGCCTTACGTTGGCTTTAAAACAAATTGTTTAGTAGAAGACATACACGCAAAAGCTCAAATGCCTTTGACACAGGAAGGGTTATCTCAAAAGATTGGTAAACATAAGGCGGATGTCTCAAAACTATTAAAACGTTTAGAAAAAAAATATATAGTATTTAGAGGACAAACTGGTTCCGATGAATATAATGCCATATCACATTCAATATACATTAATCCTAATATTCTTTATTGTGGGGATCGAGACAATGTTAGTGAACACCTTTTTACAATGTTTCCAAGACAACCCAAGTTACTTAAAGACATGCCAATAAATTTACTTGCAAGAAAATCATGAGCCTAAAAAATAGGCTCTTTTTTATGATTTCATAGTTGGCGATTTTACCAACTAATGTTGGTGATTTTACCAACTATAGAAAGTCTGAAAAATATAAGTGTATCAAGGATTCAAACTACTTTTGAAAGTGTCTACCTTCTCACTCTCTATATGAGTGTGCTCGGGGAACGGTCAAGGACCGGGTAGTATTCCCCTAAAGACCAGGGGAATCTCCACCCTGGCTAACCGCCTCCTTGACCGTTCCCCGGTCGGCTCGTGATCACGGCGTCGCCAAGCCGACAAACCCAAAAGCAAATTCCCGGGTCATCGGCTTGATCACACCATTATACGAGCCGACACGCTGGTGCATCCGTTCGAAGTAACGTGTTCTCTCGAGAACCAGTAACGCTATAGCGTGGGGGTCTCCCCCACACCCCCGGCCAACCTCCACCCCAAAAGCAATAAACTGATTAAAAAGACAACAAAATTGTGTTTAGATGTGTGTTTAAATATGTGTTTGAATAGTTTCCTTATGACACATATTTAAACACAACAAATCTATTAAAAAATGAGTTAAAAAACGGGTAATAAATGAGGTATCCATTTTACCCCATTTATTACCTTTCAATAATTGATCCATCAAGGTTTTCCCTATCCTATGATTATTTTGTATTTATGCGCTCGGACAGAGGACCGGTCCCAGGGAAACAGTCACGGTATTCCATGCTTCCATTCCGTGACTGTTTCCCTGGGACCTTAGATAAATAACCTAGGTACGGAAGGTAACGAAAAATGAAGGATATGGGATAGGGAAAATAAGAATGTAAGAGATGAAATAAGTGAGTATAAGAGAGTGGTAGAAGGATCCGAGGAAGGATAGTAAAAAGAAGAGCAGAACAAGAAAAGTGAAGTTCAAGGTAAGAGAACGGGTAAAAGAGAAGATAATATAAGGAAGCTTGTATGGGAGTTTTAAGTGTTTTTTAGTAGTTTTAGTGTTTTTATATTGGTTTGATTAAATAGAGGTCTTAGAACGAAATCTGAGGGGTTATAGGGGTATTTGAGCTGGAGCACGGAGCGATTTATGCCGAGAAAACTTTTTGTGAGGGAGAACCCCTAAAGTAAAATCACGGAGGTGG
>NZ_JBHRZT010000034.1:0-1131 GCF_042649685.1 Bacillus songklensis
AAAAAAAAAAAAAAACCAGTGAAGTTATTCTTCACTGGTTTTTTTAAATTTAAACAAACGTACGATCAATTGCATCTTCTAGATCAGTCGCTGAAACTTTCGAATAGCGTTTTGTTATATTTACATCGGAATGACCTGCCAACTCAGCAACTGTTGTAATATCAATACCTTTCTGAACTAGTTCCTTACAAAATGTATGACGGAGTTTATGAGGATTTACATTGTATTTCTTTAACATGTATTGAATAGTTCGTGCAGAAATTCGTCTGTTGAAATTCGAAACAAATAAAGCATCATGAGTGGAATTTAACGAATCGATGTATTCTTTTAAATGGTGTCTTACCTCTTTCGAAAGAGGTACCACTCGTTTTTTATTTCCTTTACCGTCAAGTACAACTAATGAGCCATGATGTTTATTGATTTCTACATCGGATCGATTTAAAGCACAAATCTCTGATACACGAAGCCCTGTGTGTAATAGCGTATATACAATCGCAATATCACGAAGGTTCCCATCTTGTTTTACTTCATGTAAAAGATGCTCACGTTCACTTGTTTCTAATGATTCTGGTGCAACTCGTTTATTTTTTTGATTTTGTTTACGTTGAATGTTTTGAACAATTTCCGGTTTTTCTAAAAAGCGTGCAAAAACATTAATTGCTACAAAAATCTTTTCAATGGTTGATGGGCTTTTATTTTCAGATTCAAGATAAATCATGTAATTCTGGACATCATCTTTTGTTAATTTACCTAAATTTCCGCCTTCTCTTAGAAGCCATTCATGAAACTTTGTCAAAACCGTTCTATATGTTTTGATTGTGTTTTCCGATTTGTTCTGTTCCATTAACCATTGGCTAAACTTATTAATCAGAGAAATGACTTCTAGGTTACTTTTTTTCAATTTAAGTCCCCCTACTTAACATGATGAGTTATATAAACTATAACATCCTACTTCGCAGAAAACAAATTCCGCGAAATTACATATAAAAAAAAACAGTATACCACTCGATGGCATACTGTTTTTTTCATAATTGCCTGGCGACGTCCTACTCT
The DNA here is from genome assembly GCF_042649685.1 of Bacillus songklensis. Lineage (NCBI taxonomy): Bacteria > Bacillati > Bacillota > Bacilli > Caryophanales > Bacillaceae > Bacillus > Bacillus songklensis. The sequence goes on from NZ_JBHRZT010000034.1 coordinate 1,054, forward strand.
CACAGGGGGAGACCCCCAACTACCATCGGCGCTGAAGAGCTTAACTTCCGTGTTCGGCATGGGAACGGGTGTGACCTC
>NZ_JBHRZT010000035.1:0-1037 GCF_042649685.1 Bacillus songklensis
GCCAACAGAAGGTGTTTTCGCTCTATCAATTTGTTCTTGTCCATATGGAAACGAAACATTTGGAATGACGACATAGTTTCCGTATACATTTTCGTCTTTTGTGTAAACACGAATACGTAGATTATTTTGTAAATCGTAAGTACAAGATTGGTTGCCGAACGTTTCATCTTTTGAACCGATAAATGTAAATTGAGCAGCGCGTCGCGCTTGCCATTCTGTTTTCCATTCTTGAAAAGTAAGGTTATTTTCCTCTAAGTTGAATTGTTTACTAAAAAACTCTTTTGAACCAAAACAAATACGTACTATCCGTTGTTTCTGGTCTTGTTCAAGTTTTGCAAGTTTGATAGTCAATGAATGAAGTTTCCTCTTTTTTTGATGAATGTAGTTTCGTAACCTACGATAGTTTTTCACTTTTTTAAGAAATGTCTTTTCATTGCCTTTCATTTCAAGAAGAGAAGCCTGAGCTTTTTCTTTTTGACTTATTTTTTTGTTTAATATATTTGTCGTTATCTCGATTTTATTTTTTGTTTCTTCAATATATAGTTTTTGAAGTTCAAGTTTTGAAGAAATACGTCCATCTAATTGCTTTTTAATGCTATTGTATTGTCTCGATGTAATTTGGTATTTCGAGCAATATGAAACCTTCAATTCATTTGAAGGCTTTTTATGGACATACAAATCAACAAATAGTTTTCTTTCTAGTGAACCAAAAGTTTTAGCTGTGCTTTCTAAAAATTGATAAATAGAAGTAGGCTGATTATTCGTGAGAACGATTGCTTCGTTCTTGATTTTCGTTTGATAAGTTTTGAACATCCACAATCGTCTCCTTTGCCGTTTTTTGTAGTTCTTTATGTTTTTTACTACGCAGTCCATATAACTTACCTGAAAAACTAGTGATAATACTAATCAAGTCGTCAGCTAATTCCTCTTGAACTGATTTCGTTGTTTCCTCGTCATCTAAAATATGAATGGTTACTCCATGACTATTAAAATACTCTTCTAAATAACCATACCCAAAACGAGTTAAACGGTCTTTG
>NZ_JBHRZT010000036.1:0-634 GCF_042649685.1 Bacillus songklensis
TGGTGGAGCCTAGCGGGATCGAACCGCTGACCTCCTGCGTGCAAAGCAGGCGCTCTCCCAGCTGAGCTAAGGCCCCATGATTATTTAATGAATGGTCGGGAAGACAGGATTCGAACCTGCGACCCCTTGGTCCCAAACCAAGTGCTCTACCAAGCTGAGCTACTTCCCGTTTTTAATTCATTTAAATATGGCGCGCCCGACAGGAGTCGAACCCATAACCTTCTGATCCGTAGTCAGACGCTCTATCCAATTGAGCTACGGGCGCATATCGTGTAAATGGTGCCGAGGACCGGAATCGAACCGGTACGGTAGTCACCTACCGCAGGATTTTAAGTCCTGTGCGTCTGCCAGTTCCGCCACCCCGGCATATAGTGAGTGGAGGCGGCAACCGGATTTGAACCGGTGAATAAAGGTTTTGCAGACCTTGGCCTTACCACTTGGCTATGCCGCCAAAGATAAAATAATGGAGCGGAAGACGGGATTCGAACCCGCGACCCCCACCTTGGCAAGGTGGTGTTCTACCACTGAACTACTTCCGCGTTTTTACAATGCGGGTGAAGGGAGTCGAACCCCCACGCCTTGCGGCGCCAGATCCTAAGTCTGGTGCGTCTGCCAATTCCGCCACACCCGCATG
>NZ_JBHRZT010000037.1:0-5820 GCF_042649685.1 Bacillus songklensis
TTAGTGACACAAATTCATGCCAAAACACACGACACAAAACTCGTGATGCCGTTAAAAATCCTTGACTCAAGCACCTTACCACTCAATTTGACGAATCATCAATGGGCGAAATTCCGTAAAACAAAGGCAGGCGTCAAGTTACATCTACGCCTCGTTTTTATGGAAAAAGGGACATCGTATCCTGAAAAAGCCGTGCTGACAACAGCGAAAGAACATGATCGTGGTCAACTTGAAGTCATGATCGATGACCAAGAATGCATGTACGTGTTTGACCGTGGCTACCTCGATTACGAGCGATTTGACCGCATGACATTTTTTCTTTCAAGGCTGCGGAAAAACGCCGTCATACGGGAAGTTTACGACTTCAAACTGCCAGACGATACGACCGTTTTATCAGATCAAATGGTGTTGATTGGCACGACGCAAAATCGAGCAGAAAACTATTTCCGTCTACTAAAAGTCATGGATTCAAAAGGAAATGAACTCCATTTAATCACGAATCGCTTTGATTTGAGTGCCGAAGAAATGTCTGAGATGTACAAATATGGAGTAACGGAAAAAGCCCAATTTCTTAAGATTAATGCTAAGAAATTGGGCTTTTTAATATTGGAATTTCCTTAACGTTGTAAATATGCGGTTCCTGACGCTACCACTAAATGATCGTATATTTAGATATCATTTTTTGTGAGTCATTTGTTTTATAAAATAGGGTTTTTCTTCCTTTAAATTTGCAACAATTATGATCCATCATAGCGATGGTTGTGTAAATACATTGATAAAAATGAGAAACTGTGGTAAATTTATATAGATACACCGCAAATTTATTTTTTGTATAAATTACCCCCATCTTAATTATACATCATAAAATCCTTTTCAGTCAACCCCTATTTTTATTTTTTTTAAAGGAGTGTTTGATATGAACATGGAACTTCGCCAGGAGCAAGAACGAGTGAACAGCGTAATGGAGACAATTACAGAGCAAATCAATAGATTGGAGGGCGAAACTTCCAGGCGTCGGATGGAAATTGTGAATATCCGCAAACACTTTTGGGATGAAGTAAAGGTTAATATTGATACCTTCGACGATTATCTTGAGACGATCATCGGCTTGAGACAAGAGGCTCAAGCTCTGTCCGTAAGCCAAAGCACCCATAAACATGCATCTAAGAGATTATCTTCGCTGCGGCGTATGCAAGAGGTGCCCTATTTTGGTCGAATCGATTTCATTGAAGAAGGAACTTCAACTGCGGAACGAATCTATATCGGCATCTCTACGCTCACGGATACAAGCGGAGAAAATTTCCTTATTTACGACTGGAGGGCTCCGGTCTCGAATGTCTACTACGACTACGAGCCTGGTCCCGCCAAGTATGCTACACCTGGAGGTGTCATCCATGGCATACTGGAGAAAAAGTGGCAATATCTCATCCGCGGCGGCATTATCCAATCTATGTTCGATACCAGTCCCACTATTGGTGACGAGATTTTACAGCAGGTGCTTGGTAAAGGTACAGACAAACATATGCACAATATAGTAGCCACCATTCAACAGGAGCAAAACAGGATCATCCGGCACGATCGCGGGCGGATGCTCATTGTACACGGCGCTGCTGGCAGCGGTAAGACATCGGCTGCCCTGCAGAGGATTGCTTATTTACTCTATAAATATCGAGATATGCTGAATGCCGATCAAATCATTCTTTTTTCGCCTAATTCGATGTTTAATAGTTACGTTTCCAATGTGTTGCCAGAACTCGGCGAAGAGAATATGCAGCAGGTCACATTCCAGGAATACTTGGATCATCGGCTGAAAAGTGAGTTTCAAGTTGAGAATCCTTACGATCAATTGGAATATGTTTTGACTGCAGTGGATAACCCATTATACGGAACAAGGATTGCGAGCATCCGATTCAAGGCTACCACCCGTTTTTTTGAGGCGATCAAATCATACAGGGAGTCGCTGGAATTATCCGGAATGGTATTCAAAGGGATTATCTTCAGAGGAAAGACAATTGTTACTGCTAAACAAATCGCGGAAAAGTTTTATAGCAGCGACACCTCGCTTCGCTTTCATAGCAGACTTGAAAAATTGAAGGATTGGCTAATTAAGCAAATAGATGAAGCCGAGAAGCTCGAACGGACTAAGCCATGGGTACAGGAGGAAATCGAACTGCTTAGCAATGAGGATTACCATAAGGCATATACCTACTTAGCGGAAAAACGCGGCTTTAAAGGAGAGTCGATTCATGATTATGAAATCGAGCCTGAAGCGTTAGCCCGCTTGATTGTTCGCCAGAAGTTAAAGTCGTTGCGAAAACGGATCAAGGCGTTTCGTTTCGTCAACATTAAGGGAATATACAAGCAGTTTTTTACCGATCCCATCCAGATCAAACAGTGGATGGACCGAGAAGCACCCGAGGAGTGGCCGGATATTTGCCTATCGACTGTGAAAATGCTGGACGAAGGTAAACTATTTTACGAAGATGCTACTCCGTTTTTACTAATGAAAGAGCTGATTCAAGGCTTTCAGACGAACAGCTCGATCAAACATGTACTTGTAGACGAGGCGCAAGATTATTCTCCGTTTCAATTCGAGTTTTTGAAACGTTTGTTTCCTTCGGCAAGAATGACCGTGCTCGGTGACTTTAACCAAGCTATATTCGCCCATGCCAGCGAAATGGTCGATTTCCACACGCTTACTGGCTTATACGGTCCGGATGAAACGGTTGCGATCAACTTGACCCGCAGCTACAGATCCACAAGACCAATCGTCGAATTTACACGCGGACTCGTACCTAACGGCGAACGGATTACCGCTTTTGAACGCGATGGCGAGAGGCCTATATTGACGCAACTGTCCAATCGAGCTGAATTGCATCGTTCCATAGCTTCCAAAGTTGCAGACTTACGGAAACGGCAGTATAGCACAATAGCGGTTATATGCAAATCTACAGTGGAAAGCACCGCTGCATACGATTCCTTGAGCGGCATCGAAGAAATTAAGCTCGTGAAGAGCGGATCGATTGAATACGAGCAAGGCGTTGTCGTCATACCGGCGTATTTGGCCAAAGGTATCGAATTCGACGCGGTTATTATTTATGACGCATCAGCGGAAGTATACGGAGATGAGAGCCTGCGTAGATTGTTTTACACTGCCTGCACCCGGGCTATGCATCACTTGCAACTATACAGTGTAGGCGAACCGAGCCCTTTTTTGTGCAATGTTCCGCCGGAGAGTTGACTTTTGAGCTTGACTTAACACGGAAGAGAAAGAAATGCACAGCCACGCCAATTGTTCTGAACTGACGATTATATCGTTGATACTTTCCTAACGTTGATGTAACCATATTTTAATTAGGTATTTTGCAAATCGAAAGGAGAAAGAATTTGAAAAATCAAAATGAAACGACTCAAAACCGAGGGACATTTGGGAGCAGAGACAACTTTTTGTTGGTCATGATTATGATTCTAGGTGTGTTTGTAGCCATTTTGAATGAAACGCTACTTAACGTAGCATTGCCGAAAATTATGAATGACTTCAGAATCGCGCCGAGTACCGCGCAATGGTTGACAACTGGATATCTACTAGTTATTGGTGTGCTTATACCAGTCACCGCTTATTTAATTCAGCGGTTCACGACAAGAAGCTTGTTCCTTGGAGCTATGGGCTTGTTTACGGTGGGGACATTTGTAGCGGCTATCGCACCAGGGATCGAAGTGCTTTTGATCGGAAGGCTGCTTCAAGCGGCGGGTACCGGGCTGCTCTTTCCTTTACTAACCAATGTGGTATTCTCCATCGTTCCTATTGAAAAAAGGGGTTCGGCAATGGGGACAATTGGAATTGTCATTACTTTTGCTCCAGCGATTGGACCCACTCTATCAGGGATCATTGTAGAGCATTTCAGTTGGAGGGTTCTCTTTTACGGCGTTCTGCCGATCGCACTGTTTGTTATTATATTTGCATATGTGATGCTCAAAAACGTGACGGAGACGACTAAACCGAAGATTGATCCGATATCGCTTCTACTTTCAACCTTAGGCTTTGGGGGGATTGTGTATGGATTCAGCAGTTCTGGTGAAGGACATGGGGGTTGGTCGAGCAATGAAGTCCTAGTTCCAATTGCAATCGGCGTTGTTTCTTTAGTCCTGTTTACTTGGAGGCAATTGACGATTTCACAACCGTTGCTAGATTTAAGAACATTTAAATACAACATTTTTAGGATGTCGACGCTGATTATGATGATTGTCATGATGGCGATGTTTTCAGCGATGATGTTGTTGCCGATTTTTCTCCAGAATGCGTTAGGTTACAGTCCGTTGGAGGCAGGTTTGATCATGTTGCCAGGCGGTATTGTCATGGGGATAATGTCACCAATTACAGGCCGATTATTTGATAAATTTGGTGCCAAGTGGCTTGCGCTTATCGGATTGGGGTTGATAGCAAATACGCTGTGGCAATTTGCCTTTATCACATTGTCAACACCCTACAGCACGATTATGATTTTCAATACGCTATTAATGTTGGGGATTTCAATGGTCATGATGCCGATCATGACCAACGCTTTGAACGAATTGCCACCTCCATTATATCCACACGGTACGGCTATTATCAGTACTCTCCAGCAGGTGGCTGGCGCTGTCGGGACAGCATTACTTGTATCAATCATGACCAATAGTTCTACTCGTTTTATGGAAAAAACGGTGATTAAGGAAGATGAGTCTACATTACAAATCCTAGCGATGATTGCTGGAATGAAAAGCGCGTTCTTACTTGCATTCGGACTAGTAGCCATCGCATGGATAGTTTCATTATTTATAAAACGGTCCGTTCCACAAGAAAAGAAATTGAAAATAAAGCAGGGTGCTACGAACTGACAAAGAGTTAACTCATTGTCAGGGTAGGCTGAAGACAGTTATTAACTTCATTGGAAAATTAGCTACAAAGGATAATTATCCTTTGAGCAATCAAAAGTTGTTTTAGCGGCCTTGATTATGGACATTGGGAGCAATTCACAAGTAGTGGGTTGCGTCAGGTATTCCAGAAAAGGGCGCAATTCTGCAGCAAAAGAATTGTGCTCTTTCTTTATGTTAAGGGCCATTTAATTGAAGTAGAAGGTTAGCAAGAAGCGATTCAAGAGAGCGTGATAACAGAATTTTTGAACATAAAGAATTGCCGGCTTACATATTTCTTATGGTAAGGGAGGGTGTGCCAGATGAGTAACTTTGAGGTGATTTGTGCACAATTTGCTACAATCCTTAAAGGGAAAAGTACTATAAATCAGGGCAGTTGTTCTGTTTCTTTACACCGAAATTTTACAGTGTTTGTTCAAGGACGGCAGAGTATAAATGTTTTGCCGGTAGGTGTATTATTTGAATCCTTGGACCATAGCGGCAATGCATTAAACCTTGCTGAAATCGCACTTTTACAAGAAGAGATCCCCAACTTTATGTCTTCAATTGTCCAACAGGGATTGATAGTGAGCGCCCTGCATAATCACTGGCTGTTTATGGACCCTCAAATCATGTATATTCATATCCAATCAATAGAGCCCCCATTAAGTTTTGCAAGAAAGATAGCCAGATCATTTTCCTATTTACGGAGTTATCCAGTGGCATAGGAAGTGTTCAAGCTTAATAGATATAGGATGATTTTATGTCCTAAGGCGCGAAAAGGGCAGTAAAGTGAAACAATAACCTGTTAGGATATTAGGTTAGAGCGGGTCGCAAAACTATAATAAACATCCAATATTATGCATAAGAAGCATGGTTTGGACATGAAAACGATAGCGGTGATACCCAAACATCCGTGGATTCTCCAAT
>NZ_JBHRZT010000038.1:0-8832 GCF_042649685.1 Bacillus songklensis
TTAGTGACACAAATTCATGCCAAAACACACGACACAAAACTCGTGATGCCGTTAAAAATCCTTGACTCAAGCACCTTACCACTCAATTTGACGAATCATCGATGGGCGAAATTCCGTAAAACAAAAGCAGGCGTGAAGTTACATCTACGCCTTGTCTTTATGGAAAAAGGGACATCGTATCCTGAAAAAGCCGTGCTGACAACAGCGAAAGAACATGACCGTGGTCAATTGGAAGTCATGATCGATGACAAAGAATGCATGTACGTGTTTGACCGTGGCTACCTCGATTATGAGCGATTCGACCGCATGACAGATGAGGGTTACTTTTTTCTTTCAAGGTTGCGGAAAAACGCAGTCATACGGGAAGTTTACGACTTCAAACTGCCAGACGATACGACCGTTTTATCGGATCAAATGGTGTTGATTGGCACGACGCAGAATCGAGCAGAAAACTATTTCCGTCTACTAAAAGTGATGGATTCAAAGGGAAATGAACTCCATTTAATCACGAATCGTTTTGATTTGAGTGCCGATGAGCTTTCAGAGATGTACAAATCGCGCTGGGCGATAGAGCTGTTTTTCAAATGGATCAAGCAACATCTCCGCATCAAAAAGTTTTATGGACAAAGCGAATGGGCGATTCACAACCAAGTGTTCATCGCACTGATTGTCTTTTGTCTGCATGTTCTCGTACAGCTTGAAACAAAAAGCCAGCGAAAGATTTTACAAATTAGCCGGTATTTAAGGGCGACTTTGTGGAAGCCAGCGCATCTTTGGCTTCGAAAAATCAAAGGAAAAACTGTGCCTTAACGAGCAAAAGGTCGTTATCGCTTACGTCTAATTGTAAATAAAATCCAAATGGATGGAGCCACCTTTGTTTGGGTATTTACTTTTTTGGCTTTTCATTAGAAAAAATATAAAACTGAAAATTCAAATAAAATTTATGCAACACTAGTGATATTAAATAAATTTTCTTTTTTTATACCAATCACACACCTTTTTTAGAGTAGTAGTATCAGTATGTTCAAGCTTGATAGATTTCTTGCTCCTTTTTTACATAAATGTACTTTCTAGCTGAATAAGATGACGGTAAGCCATCTTTTTATCAGCTCACGGTCTAATGAGCATTGTAGAGGAGGGGAAATATGTCAAATTATATCTTTCCTGAGTTATCATCTGATCAAATGATTTCAATCATCAGAAATGGACTTAAAAAAACCCAAATTCCCAAGAAGATCATCATTATTGGCGCAGGTATGGCAGGACTAGTCTCGGCCTCTTTGCTTAAGCAAGCTGGACACCATGTTACAATCATTGAAGCTTCTGAAAGGGTGGGAGGGCGGGTCTATACGTTACGAGGCGATTTTAGGGATGAGCAATATCTTGAAGCTGGTGCGATGCGTATTCCTCATACTCATTTTTTGACTTTGGAATATATAAAAAAATTCCAACTTCCAGTTAATAGATTTTTCAACACGACTCCTAACGACATTATCTATGTTAAAGGAATCAAAACTCGTTTAAAGGTATATGAACAGAATCCGGATATTTTTGGCTTTCCGGTAGCCCCACAAGAAAGAGGTAAAACCGCTGCGGAGTTGCTTCAATTAGCAATAAAACCCGTGACAGATTTTATTAACCAAAACCCGAAGAGAAATTGGCCTTGGGTCATAAAAGAATTGGATAAATACTCGATGGACACTTATTTAAGATATAACCCGTTTGGAGTCAGGTTATCTCCGGGTGCCATCGAAATGATCAAAGTAATTCTTTCACTGGAAGGATTTATGGAACTTTCTTTCTTGGAACTGTTACGTGAACTAATGATCTTGTTTACCCCTAGCATTCGCTTCTATGAGATCACAGGCGGTAACGACCAACTTCCTGAAGCATTTACCACTCAATTGAAAGATGATATCCATTATGGACAAAAGGTGAAGAAAATTGTGCAGCACGACAACCAAGTAACCATTCATTCTGTCCATAAAATCTTGGAGCCATTTCAAATCACCGGTGATCTTGCGATTGTGACCATTCCTTTTTCAGTCTTACAATTTGTAGATGTTGAGCCACGTGATTCTTTTTCTGAAAACAAATGGAAGGCGATTCGGGAACTTCACTATGTGGGCTCTACGAAGACCGGCATCCAGTTTAAAAACAGGTTCTGGGAAAAGGAAGGCATGTATGGTGGGCAAACAGTTTCTGATCTCCCTATTAAGTATACTCAATACCCGAGCCATAACCTCGGTACACCAGGACCGGGTGTTATTTTGGCTAGTTATACATGGGAGGATGATGCTATACCTTGGGACAGTTTGGATGATGAAGATCGCTTGGAATATGTATTAAAAAACTTGGCTACCATCCATGGTAAACAGGTATATAGTGAGTTTCAAACAGGAGCGAGCCACAGTTGGATTCGATATCCGTATTCTGGTGGAGCTTTCACGATGTTTAAACCCGAACAGGTAAAAGAACTATCTCCCTATATTTCTTCTCCCGAAGGAAGGGTTCATTTTGCTGGCGAACATGCCTCAACTACCCATGCTTGGATCCAAGGTGCAATCGAGTCCGGAATACATGTTGCATATGAAGTCAATGATTTACCAAAAACTTTCTTTGAAGTCCATGACTCACCGAACACTTCCTTTCAGTCCTAATCACCAATAAAAAAGAGGGTAATGGTGTAGAAACATTGCCCTCCAATCCTGTATGTAATTGGTTTGTCCAAAATTAAAACTTACAATTATTCACATGATAGTTAACATAAAACCCGTTATAAGCAATCAAAAAAATCCCGTTGATTTCATAGAATCACAGGGATCTTTAATACAAGATAATTAGCATTTTGCTGCATTAAATTTGGTACATAAGAACATTTAGAGCAACACAAATAATGTAAATGCAATGGCTAACACAATTCGATAGTACGCAAAAGGTGTTAAACCTAATTTTTCAAGCCATTTTAAGAAAGTCACCACTGCTATCATTGCCACAACAAAAGAAGTAATAAATCCTACTGCGAACATTGGAATATCGCTTACACTTAAATGATCCCAACTCTTTAATAAATCTAAGCCTGTTGCCCCTATCATAACAGGGAGAGCAATTAGAAAAGAGAATTCTGATGGTTCTGGTGCAAAAACTACAAACTACTTGTAACTAATCTCTGAATCTTGAACATACTGATACTATTACTCTAAAAAGGTGTGTGATCGGTATGGAAAAACAAAATTTGTTCAAATGGAAGCATTATCAGCCTGACATTATTTTGGGTTCTGGTGCAAAGATGATTTCAAAAAAACATAGGACATGAATTTCTTGCTAACTTACAGATTATGATGCAATGCCAAACAGTTTATCAATGAATTCTTTTCGATTTTGGGCAGACTTCACCCCTTGGTGAACTTGCCCTTTTTTCATCATATGCATAGCTTCAATGCCACTCAATATAGAAATGGCTGTTTCATAAGACTTGAATCCCAACATAGAACGCACACGTTTCTTAATGAAACGATGATCTTGTTCCACGATGTTGTTAAGATATTTCACTTGCCTTATTTGGATGCCTTCAGGCATCATCTTTTCCTCTTTTAACTGTTCGATGGCTACAGGATACGCTGGATTTTTATCAACCGTAACGACACGTGGTGTTGTAGAATGACGAACAGCCAAGGCTTTTTTGAAAAAGCGCTTGGCTGCTTTGGTATCTCTGGATTTACTTAAATAAAAGTCAATCGTATTTCCTTCCGAATCGACTGCGCGATATAAGTACATCCATTGTCCTTTTACTTTTATATAGGTTTCATCGACTCTCCATGAGTCGTTTGTTTGCTTGAGATGACGCCGTACTCTTTCATCTAATTCAGGTCCATATTGATGGACCCAACGCATAATCGTTGTGTGAGCCATAGATAAGCCGCGTTCCTCCATCATTTCCACCAATTCACGAAAACTGAGGCTGTACCGTAGGTACCATCTCACCATTAACAAAATAATGTCAGGCTGATAATGCTTCCATTTAAACAAATTTTGTTTTTCCATACTGATCACACACCTTTATAGAGTAATAGTATCAGTATGTCCAAGATTTAGAGATTACTTGCAATTGTCTTGAAGTTTTTGCACCAGAACCGTATTATTTAACAATAAAAGGGAATTATATACCATTTGGTAGTTTTATCCATTTAGCTTCCTTTTTATTTATCAGAATCAGGTCATACCCAAGAACATGAACCTATGTAGTTAATGAAAAAAAGTAGAAATTACTCGATAACGTTGGGGTAAAGAACGTTTTGGGTCCATATAGTAGTAAATTTGAAAGGATTCAAATTTTGAAGGTTGAATAGAAACAACTTAAGATTAAGACTATGACTGCTCATACATAGGCTAAATACAATCTCTATTTGGATATTGAAAGTAAATAACAATACAGATAGTATTCAGATTTTTGTTATGAAGGAGCAAAATAAGTAAAGGAGAACTGTTTACATGAAACATAAACATAAACCCTTTAATTAAATTTCTAAATAAGTGCAATTAACATAATATTTAGCATATCATAGAACCTTTGGTTTTTCTAAAATCAATGACCCATAAAAGTAAATAACCCCGCACCATAACTGGATTATTTATTTTTAGGATTAGGTAACATACCCAAAGGAATTTTAATAATAAAATGTGAACAATGGATGAAGGAAAGGTTAAAATTTTTTAGGTTTTTGCTGTTCAAAAAAGGCTAGATAAACTGCTATTTTTTTGCATCATTAAAATCTTAGGATTATATTATTTGATTTTATACTGACATCTGGGTAGCATATAGATATATCGAGAATTCCCGATATTTATCCGCTCAAATGGGAAAGGTGTTTATCATATTGAAGAGGAGATATGCTATTGAATCAGGAATTAGAACGATTAAATGACGAACAGGCCGTTGAAATCTTTAAGGCATTGTCCAACCAGACTAGAATAAAAATACTTCAAATGCTAAAAGACCCTGATAATAATTTTTCAACACAAGCCCATATTGTAAAAGTTGAAGGATTTGAAGGTGGTGTTTGTGTAAGTGATATCCGCAGCAAAACCCGGATCTCGCAGTCCACAACTTCCCAGTATTTATCGATTCTACTGCAGAGTGGGCTAGTCGAAATGAAACGAATTGGACAATGGACGTATTATCGGCGTAATAAGAAAACGATCAAACAGTTCGAAAAATACATCGGTATGAATATATAGCCCTTAAAAAAGGAGAAAGAAAGTCTATTAATTAACCCAGGTATTTATCCTCTATAAATCAAACATTAAGGAAGAAGATGAACGTATGTCTAACCATATAAAAAAACTAAATGAAATTCCGTTCTCGGTACTAGATCTTTCACCGATTGTGGCCGGAAGCACACCAGCTGATTCATTTCGCAATACATTGGAGTTAGCACAGCTTGCTGAAAAACTTGGGTATAACCGCTATTGGCTCGCTGAACATCATAATATGCCGTTTATCGCCAGCTCTGCCACTTCTGTAGTGATAGGACATGTCGCTGCAGGTACATCAAAAATCCGGGTAGGTTCAGGCGGGATCATGCTGCCGAATCATGCGCCACTCGTGATTGCTGAACAGTTTGGGACGCTTGAATCCTTATATCCTGGCCGAATTGACCTTGGTCTTGGCCGTGCGCCAGGTACAGATCAGCTTACTGCCCGTGCATTAAGACGTGATTTGAGAAGTACTGGAGATGACTTTCCAGAACAGTTAGCTGAACTCCGCGGTTACTTTGATCCTGACTTAGTACAAGGAAACAAATATGTTAAGGCTGTTCCAGGTGAAGGTTTGAATATTCCAATTTGGTTGTTAGGTTCAAGCGGATTTAGTGCCCAGCTGGCCGGAGAACTTGGTCTGCCATTCGCTTTTGCCGGCCATTTCTCACCACATAACACGCTGCCTGCTCTAAACTTATATCGACGTTCATTTAAACCTTCTAAAGTACTGGACAAGCCGTATGCAATGGTCGGGCTAAACGTGATTGCAGCAGAAACGGATAAAGAAGCACAGCTTCTTGCAACTACTCTCCAGCAGCAGTTTTTGAATTTAATGCGTGGTAAGGATGTGCCGCTCCAACCACCAGTTGATAACATTCATGAAATGGCAAGCAACTATGAAATAGAGGCTCTTCAAAATTCATTAGGTTTATCTATTGTGGGCAGCCCTAAAACAGTGAAAGAAAAGCTTCAGAACTTTATAGAGGAAAGCGGGGCTGATGAAATTATGGCGATTGCCCAGGTGTATGATCACCAAGCCCGCCTTCGTTCTCATGAAATTTTGGCAGATATTACAAAAGGGGAATAATGGTAAATGGCTTGGAGGAAACTCCAAGCCATTTTTTGTGACTATTAAACCGATTGAGTTGTTTGATCCTGTGAAGCAGAAGGTTTTAAATCTGTTCGATCTAAGAAGAAGGAAGCTAAGGTTCCTCCAACCAATCCCCAAAAAGGTGCCCCGATATGAAAGAGAGAAATTCCAGAAATCGTAATCAAAAATGAAAATAAAGCACCTGTTTTAAAACGCCCTGAAAAGCTCGTCTTCAAAGAGTCAATCAGGACATTAATCATGGCCAGCCCGCCCAGCATTTTAATTAATGAGGAGGGAATCAAATGGGGAACGGCTGCCGCCATTGGTGCAAAAACAGCTAATAAACATGACAAAATTCCTAATACGATTGCAGCGGCATAACGATTTTCTTTCAATCCAGATTCTTTACTTGCTAATAAGGCAGTCATTGGACCGGCAATACAAGCAGAATGGCCGCCCATAAATCCATTGAGAATCGATCCAATCCCGCTCCAACTCGTCATAGAATTAATGGGCGGGAGATAATTCGCACTCTCCAGAACAGCAATTCCTTGAGCATTTTGTATTGCGATGACCGTAAGCACTAACGGAATAACCAGTTCTCCCATCACAGATAGATTAAAGGAAGGAAAGACCACGTGCGGTACCGCCAAAGAAAATGATACACCATGAACTTGAATTCCTGGTAATACTTTTAATAAAACAATAGATGTGAGAATAGCCCCAACAATGGGAGGGAATTTTTTTGACAGCTTTCCGAAAAAAGAAAGAACAAGAAATACTAGAAAAGGAATTCCATTTAACAAGGGATTGTCGAGAACAGAACGAAACATATCTGTACCAAAAGGAAGAAGGACGCCGGAAACCATTCCCATCATGACTGGCATAGGAAGGACCTTCATTAATTTATCGATCATTCCAGATATTCCTAAAAGAAAAATGACGATGCCTGTCACGAGATAGGCACCAACTACCTGGCTAAATGTGTAATGAGATAAGGATGCTCCGACAAGAATTGCACCAGGAATCGAAAAAGCATATCCAATCGGCTGGCGGTAATAAAAGGAGAGACCAATCGATAGCAATCCCCCAATTCCATAAATAGCAAAGATCCAGGATGTAATCGCTGAATCAGATAGGTGGCCTTTCGAAGCTGCTTGTAAAACAATCAGTAATGGTCCAGTTGCGCCGAATAGCCAGGCCACAAAACCATTTGAAATATTTCCAATCGATAATAATCGGGGAAATTCAACAATATTCTTCTTCCACAAAGTACTCACTCCTAAAATAAGCTACAGTATAGTATAATATATTAAAACTGATAAAATGTATATAAAAATATACAAAAAATATGGAGGACCGAATGAAGGGATTAGAAGATGAACAAACAAGAAAATTAATTCAACAAATGGGCGGGCTGCTTCGGAAAATTAGAAGCGAACAAAAATTGAGCCTCGAGGAGCTTGCCGAAAAAACAGGTGTTAGCAAGCTCACGTTAGGAAAGATTGAAAGGGGAGAAACGAATCCCACATTAGGAGTTGTATGGAAAATTACAGAAGGGTTATCGATCCCTTTAACAAGAATTTTAGTAATGGACGATCATGTCGATCTTTCGAGATGTGGAGAGGGCTTTATGATTTATGGGCCAGACCAAACATGGAGAGTAGAGACAGTTTTTCGGAATACAGATGGACCAACAATGGAAATATATCGAGCATTTCTTGAACCGCAAGCCATGTACTCGCCGGAGCCGCATCATAAAGGAGCAATGGAATTTGTGACGGTAATGAGGGGAAATATCAGCTTTGAAGTAGAGGAGAGGGTATACCAACTCAAACAGTTTGATTCCATTAAGTTTGAAGCTGCGAGCAAACATCTTTATAAGAATATCGGTGATGAAGAGGCCGTGTTACATGTAGTGGTGAGATATCCTTCTTAACACTTCAAAGATTAAATTTTCCATAAAAACCCAAGTGAGTAACCTCACTTGGGCATGTAATTTCGATCCTTTGGAAGAGATGGAACATTTTTAGGTCTATAAGTAATGACATCAGAAGAATAAACATTAACAATCAATTTGTCCTCTAGTGTTTTCGCCTGAATGAGGATAGGCTGGTTGTAATTATTTATAAAAATTAAATCAGGCCCATTCCAGCTCACTGTGGCATCTCGTCCAGGAGGAACGTATGAAACTTCCCTGCTGTGTGAGGAGCGTTGAATCACATTTATGGTTCTGGTGCAAAGATGATTTCAAAAAAACATAGGACATGAATTTCCTGCTAACTTACGGATTATGATGCGATGCCAAACAGTTTATCAATGAATTCTTTTCGATTTTGGGCAGACCTCACCCCTTGGTGAACTTGCCCTTTTTTCATCATATCTGATGAACCCAACGCATAATTGTCGTGTGAGCCATCGATAAGCCTCGTTCCTCCATCATTTCCACAAGATTACGGAAACTCAAGTTGTACTGTAGGTAC
>NZ_JBHRZT010000039.1:0-97572 GCF_042649685.1 Bacillus songklensis
ATGATCAGGTTGATAGGTCAGAGATGGAAGCGTGGTGACACGTGGAGTTGACTGATACTAATCGATCGAGGACTTAACCTAAACGAAAAGCGGAGAAAGCTCGTTTAAACCGATAGGATGTTGGAGCTTCTGGCGGAAGAGACGATAGTCTCAACAGAGGAAGCGAAACAGCCGTACGGTTTGGCTTTCACAGCTAGACAATCAAGAAAAGCGGAGAAAGCTCGCTCATATCCATAGGGCATTGGAGCTTCTGACAGAGAAACCGCTCTTTGGTTTCGTCGGAAGACGCGAAATGACCGTAGGATATAGCTTGCGCAACTGGACAATGAAAAGCACAACACGCTTTCCTCAGCAACGTGTTATCTAGTTTTGAAGGAACAACCTTCATATAGTCTGGTGATGATGGCGAAGAGGTCACACCCGTTCCCATGCCGAACACGGAAGTTAAGCTCTTCAGCGCCGATGGTAGTTGGGGGTCTCCCCCTGTGAGAGTAGGACGTCGCCAGGCTATTGAAACCCCTATATTTAATGATTGGGGGTTTTTTATGGTTTTTATTTGGCCCGTTGGTCAAGTGGTTAAGACACCGCCCTTTCACGGCGGTAACACGGGTTCGAATCCCGTACGGGTCATCTTAAAGGATGGCAGACTAAGTTCGCGACGTCCCTGCCGCAACGTCTGCACTTGCACATCCTGTGCATCGGAGGATTAGCTCAGCTGGGAGAGCACCTGCCTTACAAGCAGGGGGTCGGCGGTTCGATCCCGTCATCCTCCACCATTATATTGGGCTATAGCCAAGCGGTAAGGCAACGGACTTTGACTCCGTCATGCGTTGGTTCGAATCCAGCTAGCCCAGCCATTCATTATTCATTGATGAGCCATTAGCTCAGTCGGTAGAGCATCTGACTTTTAATCAGAGGGTCGAAGGTTCGAGTCCTTCATGGCTCACCACCATTAGTAAAGATATCACTTGCGGGTGTGCCGGAACTTGTCAGAAGGCGCACAGGACTTAAAATTCAGCGGTAGATGACTGCCGTACCGTTAGGATGTTTGATTCCCATCACCCGCTCAATTATTATTTCCTTTGTTTATGGGCCTATAGCTCAGCTGGTTAGAGCGCACGCCTGATAAGCGTGAGGTCGATGGTTCAAGTCCATTTAGGCCCATTAATTTATATATGAGCTAATTAAAAAAGCATTGAGTGAGTACTCACTCAATGCTTTTTTTGACTGTTGAGAAAGTTCTTGCACTTGTTAACAAATACCTTTTTTAAAAAAATAGAACGTCAAAAATTCGGTTCGTATAGAGTACGGATGAAACTATTATGAAATTGATTCATTTAATTTTTAGTATTATTTTGCTATATATTTCAGATGTATTTGCTATAGATCTTGCTCTTATTAATGACAAATAATGATTTTTTTGCATTATTTTGTCGAAAAAACATTGAAAATTTTATTTGAATTGATATAATCTAAATCGAGATTAAAAAAAATAATTTTGCAATAGGTTTATAGTACCAATTATATA
Organism: Bacillus songklensis; assembly: GCF_042649685.1. Classification (NCBI taxonomy): domain Bacteria; kingdom Bacillati; phylum Bacillota; class Bacilli; order Caryophanales; family Bacillaceae; genus Bacillus; species Bacillus songklensis. The sequence continues at coordinate 1,529 of NZ_JBHRZT010000039.1, forward strand.
AGGAAGAAAGGTACCACAGTTTGATGGGAAACAGAGTGCCTGTCACCAGTTAAACAGTACTTTATCATAAATGAAGAATTTTGGTTTTTTTGTAAGGGACCTGCAGAAGAACTAAAACGCTTTCTGTTTCTAGGTGGAAAATCTACAAACAGTAAGCGTTTTTTATTTATTTGATAAAGTCCTATATTGGATATGTAACACTATGATTTTTAATACAGAATTTGAATTAAATTAGATCGTTCAGCAATGAGCGTTCAACGAAAATACCATAGGTACCAGAATATATGGCGGGGATTATAGGTATTCATGGAAGATTTATTTGCATCCTTAAGTGACATAGAGTCCATTAGAAGCCAAATAGCTCAAATTCATGAGGGTGTCACAGCGTAAACGAATGGGTATAAAGATAAGTTTTTGAGAGGGGAAAATATGATACTTCAAACAAAAGAGGAAAAACACAGAAGAAACCGTAAGTCCAAATTAAAGTTGAAATTAGGAACAAAGATCAATTTAATCGTTTTAGGAATTATCCTATTTTTATCGTCAGTAGTAGCAACTATTGTTATTCAGCAAGTAACGATAGGAATAAAACAGTTTGCGGTAGAAAAGGCAAAAGGAGATTTAGGTTTAGCCCATCGGTACATAAAAAATAAATACCCTGGTGAGTGGATGATTAAAAACGGAAAGTTATATAAAGGCTCAACCGTTATGAACGAAAATTTCGAGGTCGTTGATAAAATAGGGAAAGACACCGGGGATACGGTCACGATTTTTCAAGAAGAGACTCGAATATCAACAAACGTCACGAAAGATGGCGGGCGGGCTATCGGAACACAAGTATCATCAGAAGTAGCAAATTCCGTATTGAAGAGGGGTGAAAACTACTATGGAGAAGCTGAGGTCGCAGGGAATTGGTATCAAACGGCCTATATGCCCCTTAAGGACCGTAACGGAGAGGCAATCGGAATTTTGTATGTAGGAGCCTCCCAAAAAATTATCGATACAACGATAGCCTCGTTTCTCAAGATATTTGTCATGGTGCTGGTTGTGGTGATTCTCCTTTCAGTCCTGGTAACGTTATGGTTCACACGTAGGTTAAAGAAGAGATTAACAGCCATTTCACATGCATTGGATATGGCAGGAAAGGGAGACTTTACAACGGACGTTGTAGATGATGCCGGAGATGAACTAAGCGATCTTTCGAACAGCTATAATTCTATGAAAGAAAACCTGCGTAGCATGATTCATGAAGTACTGCAAACATCTGAACAAGTTGCAGCTTCATCGGAAGAGCTAACTGCCGGTGCTGAGCAAGCAAGTAAGGCCACGGAACAAATCACAGAAGCGATTCAAGAAGTAGCTAATGGGGCTGAAACCCAAATGGTACATGTAGAAGAAAGTGCAAATTCCTTAGAAGAGGTAACCATTGGCATTCAACATATTGCAGAAAATTCTTCATCCATTGCAGAATCTGGTACACAGTTAACAGAACAAGCTAAACAGGGCGGAGAGTATGTAGGGAAGACGGCGCAACAAATAAATGCGATTCATCAATCCGTGGACGTAAGCGGAGAAGTCATTGAGTTGCTGGATAAAAGATCGCGGGAAATAGGCAAAATCACAAAGGTTATCACAGACATTGCCAATCAAACCAACTTGTTAGCATTAAATGCAGCAATTGAAGCTGCACGGGCCGGGGAGCATGGCAAGGGATTCGCGGTTGTGGCAGATGAAGTCCGTAAACTTGCCGAGCAATCTCAGCAGTCGTCTACTCAAATTTCGGAACTCATTAAAGAAATTCAAGTAGATATGGCCCGTTCAACTGATTCGATCAACCAAGTGAAAGCAGATGTGCAAGATGGACTGGGAATTGTCGAAAAGACTCAGGCAAGTTTTAAAGAAATCCTTGATTCAATGGAGAAAATAGGGGCACAGATTGATGAAATGGCGGCAACGACAGAGCAAATATCAGCTGGTGCCCAAGAGGTAAGTGCAACTGTTGATGGTATCACGACCATCTCAAGGGAAACCTCCATGCATTCCCAAAGCGTGGCAGCTTCAACGGAAGAACAGTTGGCTTCCATGGAAGAAATTACAGCGTCGGCTAACTCCTTATCCAAAATGGCGATGAACTTACAAGAACTCATGTACAAATTTAAAGTATAATTTAGATTACAAAGCCTGATCATGATTAAGCTGAGAGTGTAGAGAAAGGGAGATTTTTTCTTTACACTCTTTTCATTTTGGGAGACTTGAAATATCATGATGTCAGAACAGAAAGGCCATGAATAGCATAAACGGTAAAAACTGATGTTGAAAAATTAAAGGACCGGTCATGAAAGTCCAGCAAAATCAGAGGATTCCGTGACGGGTCCTTTCAGTAAAGATCAATTTTTATCATTAATTCGAGACTTATGGGACAGCCTCCTTAATTTTTCAACCTCTATCACTAGGCTTTTTTCTATTCGCATCTTTCTGTTCTCTCATCTTGAATGAGCTTACAAAGGTTCTCGGATTCATATACAGGGAGAAGGCGTATTCTAATAAAAGAATAACAATAGTTGCATCTAGCATAAAACCATGATATCGTTATAAACATACTAATTGACCATTTTGTTATTTTGGTCAGAGTGGAGGCGGAAAAGTGGCGATTGATCGTAGACAGTCAATCATTCAAGCAGCGACAAAATCCTTTTCCTTATTTGGCTATAAAGCAACCACAATGGATCAGGTAGCTAAATTGGCCAATGTCGGAAAAGGGACCATTTATACATTTTTTAAAAACAAAGAGGAGCTGTTTGATGAAATTGTATCATCCATGATTATGGAAATGAAAGAGGCAGCAGATCAGGTGATGGACCGTGATCGATCTTTTTTCGAAAATGCCCACCAGGCGCTTTATTGTATTCTAGAGTTCCGAAAACAACATCAGCTTATGATTAAGCTGACACAAGAAGAAAAGGAAATGGGCACACCAGCTGTACAAGAAGTGATGGAGCGGGTTGAGATTGCCATCGTTTCTTATATCAAGCAAAAGATTGAAGCAGCGATTCAAAAAGGAGAAATCCGGGAATGTGATCCTGAGATTACGGCTTTTCTCCTCATTAAAATGTATATTGCCCTTGTCTCGGACTGGGAAAAGCGTCACGAACCTTTATCTAAAGAAATGATTGCACAATTAATTGAATTTTATTTATTGCGTGGATTATCAATGTAGATGGTCCATCTTTTATGGTTTAAAATGACCAAATGAATAAAACGGTCAAATGTTGAAAGGTGAAAAATTCAATGAATAAATAGGTTATATTTTCTTATTCGAGAGGACAGGAGGTTTGTCATGAAAGGTTTGTCAACGCTAATAGAGGAATTTTCAGCAGTGGTTAAAAATCGTAAAATTTTAATTTCTGTTATTGGTGTGTTATTCGTCCCTTTGCTTTACAGCAGCGTGCTTTTATGGGCTTTTTGGGATCCATACGGTCATGTAGATAAATTGCCTGTAGCCGTGGTAAATGAAGATAGGGGTGCAACAATGGATGGCGAAAAGCTAAATATAGGGGATGAGCTGATTGACAATTTAAAAGAAGAGAAGAAATTCGATTGGAAGTTTGTAAGCAAAGAGGGAGCCCAAAAAGGACTTACCAGCCAAAAGTATTATATGATAATCGAAATTCCGAAAGACTTCTCTCAAAATGCTACAACTCTGAAAGAGGAACATCCGAAGAAATTAGATCTGATTTACACAGCAAACGAAGGATCTAACTTTTTATCTACTAAAATCGGGGATTCAGCCATTGCACGGATCAAGGAAGAAGTGTCGAATAATATAACAGAAACTTATGCGGAGACAGTTTTTGCGGATATTAAAGATGTATCAAAAGGATTAGCAGATGCAAGCGAAGGAGCCGGCAAGCTACATGATGGAATCGATTCAGCGAAAAATGGAGCAAATGACCTTCAAGGAGGAATCGATAAAGTCAAGAATGGAATAAATGAAGTCCATGGAGGAATTGATAAGGCTAAAAATGGAGTAAACGAGCTTCACAATGGTATTGATTCAGCTCAAAACGGGGCAAATGAAATCCACGGAGGAATTGACAACGCTAAAAGCGGAGTGAACGAGCTTCATAATGGCATTAATTCAGCTGAAAATGGAGCAAATAATCTTTACAATGGGATTGACTCAGCAAAAAGTGGAGCGGATAAACTTAATAAAGGAATTAATGAAACGAGTGAGGGAGCCGGCAAGCTTCATATAGGTATTGAGGATGCCAAAGGCGGAGCAGAAACTATTTCTTCTGGATTAGATCAATCGCTTGCCGGGATGAATGAGCTGAATGGCAAATTGCCGCAATTGACAAGTGGTTCCGAGAAAGTAAGCGAAGGAGCCGGCCAATTGGCATCTTCTTTAACTCAATGGACTGAAGGTGCACAAAGTGTAAAAGACGGTGCTGCCCAAGTGAGTGCAGGACTAGATGAAATGATTCAAAAAATTGGTGGTATGATCGCTCAAACAAGCGACCCCCAACAAAAAGCAGTTCTTCAATCAATGAAAGATAATTTGACCAAGTTAGCTGCTGGAAATGAGCAGGTAGAGGGCGGATTAAACGAGTTGTCAGCTTCTGCTTCAAAAATGAAAGACGAAGCAGAGGGTCTATCAGCAGGAGCCAATCAGCTTCATCAAGGACAATTAGCGCTCGGTGATGGAATGAAGCGTTTAATCCAGGGGCAAGAACAGTTAGCAAATGGAAGTAAACAGCTATCTTCAGGACTAGGTGAATTGGCAGTTGGTTCAGCTAAACTACAGGATGGTACAAATAGACTTGCTTCAGGTTCTGGTGAACTTGTCAATGGAATGAGCAAGCTAGCTGATGGTTCCGGTGAGCTGGCAAATGGGATGAATAAGTTATCAGACGGTTCCGGTGAGCTGGCAAATGGGATGAACAAGTTATCAGACGGTTCTGGCGAGCTGGCAAACGGCATGAACAAACTATCAAGCGGTTCCGGTGAGCTGGCAAACGGCATGAACAAACTATCAAGCGGTTCCGGTGAGCTGGCAAATGGGATGAACAAGTTATCAGACGGTTCCGGTGAGCTGGCAAATGGGATGAACGAGCTATCGGAAGGCTCAAACGAATTGGCTTCCAAGCTTTCTAATGGTGCGAAAGAAATGAGTGATGTAAAAGCAAATGATGAGGTGTACAATATGTTTGCAGACCCTGTGGATGTGAAAAATACAAAAATCAACAAAGTTCCAAACTACGGTACAGGGGTTGCTCCTTATTTTGTATCACTAAGCTTATTTGTCGGTGCTTTAGTAATTTCAATCGTCTTTCCGTTTTATGAGCCGGCCAATGTTCCGAAGAATGGATTTAGTTGGTTTATCGGAAAGTTTGGTATCCTTGCTGTAGTAGGAGTTATACAAGCATTGTTGGTAGACGCAATCTTATTAGTTGGTTTAGGCATGGAAGTACAAAGTGTTCCGCTATTCCTTCTATTTAGTGTCTTCACGAGTCTGACGTTCATGGCGCTGATTCAAATGCTTGTGACCCCTTTAGGCAATCCGGGACGATTTATAGCGATTATCATTTTAATTTTGCAGCTCTCAACAAGTGCAGGAACTTTCCCTCTGGAATTAATACCGGCTGCGCTCCAGCCTTTCCATAGCTGGCTGCCGATGTCCTACTCAGTGGCTGGATTTAAAGCAGTCATTTCAAGTGGTGACTTTGCATTCATGTGGAACAATGCAACGGTTTTATCCATGTTCCTGGTCATTGCCGCTGCGGGTACAATCACATACTTGACCATACAGCACAAACGTAAATTTAGTGCAATGGTTGAGGAAAAAGGCAATACAATCAATTCTTAAAAGTAAACAAGCTCTTTCCTTGAAAATGGGAAAGAGCTTTTTATTTACGGGTGTAAAATATTGTTTTTAATCATCTGTGGCTCAATTATATACGGAAAAATTGTGTAATCATTTTCTTTTTTTATTCATGATAGGTCCGTTCCCTTTTTTTAGAAAGGGACGATCCTATTATGAGTTCAATATTTTCCACCCTATCGGTCAATGTAAGCAGTTTCATAAAAATTTCAATTCACTAAAATAAAGATATGGGAGGTGCAAGAGGATGAATAATCAGAGTAAGTTGGAAAATATGGAGTTAGTTCCCTTGAATAATCAGAAGAAAGTGAAAAGCCAGGAGGCAGTTAACACAAATAGTCAGAGGAAATTGAAAAAGGCAGGGTTGTTCGCCCTATTTGTAGGTCCGGCCTTTTTAGCATTTACCATCATTGTATTAATTCCTTTCTTTACAGGTGTTTATTATGCCTTTACAGATTGGAACGGTGTAACGGGAAATATTCACTGGGTCGGATTTGATAATTTTAAATATTTATTTACAGAGGACAAGCAATTTCAGAAGTCCTTCTGGATTACAACTAAATACACGGTAGTTGCCATTATATTAACCAATATTGTAGGATTCGGATTAGCGTTGCTTGTTACGCAGATGCTGAAAACAAGAAATATGTTACGGACGGTATTTTTCCTGCCGAACTTAATTGGTGGTCTTCTATTAGGATTTGTTTGGCAGTTCATTTTTGTAAAGGGCTTTGCGTCAGTTGGACAATTAACAGGTATTTCTCTTTTTGAGTTACCTTGGCTGGGGGACGCCAAAACCGCTTTCTGGGGTATCGTGATCGTAAGTGTATGGCAAGGTGCAGGCTATATTATGTTGATCTATACAGCTGCATTACAGAATGTCCCGCAAGAATTAATTGAAGCAGCTAAAATTGACGGGGCCAACAGATGGCAAATTCTTCGTCACATTACGATGCCGATGGTAGCTCCGGCTGTGACGGTATGTCTATTCTTGACGATTTCATGGTCATTTAAAATCTTTGACGTAAACTTATCGCTGACAAATGGCGGTCCATTTAAATCGACAGAAATGTTAGCGCTTAACATTTATACAGAAGCGTTCGTAAACAACCGTTACGGTCTCGGTGAAGCAAAGGCTTTAATCTTCTTCATCGTAGTAGCAGCCATTACGACCATTCAAGTTATGTACACGAAGAAGAAGGAGGTTGAGTCATAATGGAAAACAAGTATACAGGAAAAACATTCATCCTTGAAATCTTGGCAATTCTACTTGGCCTTGTGTTTCTAGTCCCATTCTATTATGTTGTATCAAACTCCTTGAAACCATTTGCTGAAATTTTGACAAACACATCAGCTTTACCGTCGGTATTACAGTTTCAAAACTATGTGAATGCATTCCAGCAAATGAATTATGTAAAAGTATTCACAAACTCGCTCATTATTACAGTAGCAAGTAACGTAATCATCGTTGTATTTTGTTCAATGGCAGCATACATGCTTGTAAGAACTAAAAAGAAAATCAGTAATGTCATTTTCATGATTTTCGTAGCAGCAATGGTAATCCCCTTTCAATCTATCATGATTCCGCTTGTAAAAGTAGCGGGTAACATGGGATTATTAAACAGCATCTGGGGCCTGGTGTTCATGTATTTAGGCTTTGGATCGGGGATGACAATCTTCTTATATCACGGTTTTATTAAGGGGATTCCAGTAGAGCTTGAAGAGGCTGCGATTATTGATGGATGTTCACCATTGGGCGTATTTTGGAGAATTGTCTTCCCGTTATTAAAACCGATTACCGTCACAATCGTCATCTTAAACAGCTTATGGATTTGGAATGACTTCCTATTGCCATTACTTGTGCTTCAGGATCCTGAATTGAGAACGATTCCATTAGCAACGTTCTTCTTCTTTGGTCAATATACAAAACAATGGGATTTAGCACTGGCAGCATTAGTAATCAGCATCATTCCATTATTAATCTTCTTCTTTGCGATGCAAAAACACATTATTAAAGGTATTACAAGCGGATCAATCAAATAATTTTGTTCATTTTTCACTCTATTGTTCACGATCATCCCCTTTGGGCAGGGAATGATCATGATACGATAGGTGCAGCACTGCAGTCATACATCGGGGGCCACACTTCTCTAAGGAAAAGCTTTGGACAGCAGCTGGGCTAAGCTTGAAAAAACCGTAGGTAAATCACAGGCTCTCCTTCAGAAAGGGGAGCGTCTTCTTTCTAAAATTTCTGCATGATCAAGCATGCTACAAGTAAACCAACAAAATAACGAAATCAATATATTCCACTCTATTGTTCAATATCGTCACCTGTTCAAAGGGGAGGATATTAGTACAATATTATTAAAGCGACAAGCTTAAAAATCAGGGGGTAAACAAAAATGTCACCAAAAATGAAAAGGTTTCCATTAGTAGCGGGTATGTTATCATTCTCACTTCTTTTCGCAACTGCATGTTCTAATAATGAAGCATCTGGCGGTAAAGAAAAAGCTTCAGGCGGCAAAGGGGAAGAAGTAGTCGTTGATATGTTCCAATTCAAAGTTGAGATTGCCGATCAATTGAAAGCGCTAACAGATGAGTATACAAAAGAGCATCCAAATGTGAAATTCAATATCCAAACCGTGGGCGGCGGTGCTGACTATGCTGCTGCGCTAAAAGCTCAATTCGCGTCTGGTAATGAACCTGATATCTTCAACAACGGCGGTTATCAAGAAGCTAAGATTTGGAAAGAAAAATTAGAAGACTTATCTGATCAACCGTGGGTAAAGGATGCATATGAAACAGCATTAGAGCCCATGACAATGGACGGTAAAGTATACGGACAACCATTGAACCTTGAGGGCTACGGATTTATTTATAATAAAGATTTATTCAAAAAAGCGGGGATTACAGAAACACCAAAAACGTTATCAGAGTTAGAAGCAGCTTCGAAAAAGCTTAAGGCTGCAGGCATCACTCCATTCTCAGTCGGTTACGGCGAGTGGTGGGTAATCGGTCAACATTTGTTAAACCTAGCATTTGCCCAACAAGAGGATCCAGATGCATTCATCAAAGGATTGGATGAAGGTACAGCTAAAATTGCTGGTAATGAAAAATTTGACCAACTTGTAAACCTATTAGACTTAACCGTGAAATATGGTAACAAAAATCCTTTAACAACTGATTACAATACTCAGGTAACACAATTTGCCGCTGGTGAAACAGCAATGGTACAACAGGGCAACTGGGTACAGCCAATGATCGACAAAATCACTCCAAATATGAACATTGGCTTCATTCCGATGCCGATCAATGATGATGCAGCAGCAAATGATAAGTTACAAGTCGGCGTACCAAACAACTGGGTAGTCAATAAAAATGCACCGGATGCTGACAAACAAGCAGCAAAAGACTTCTTAAACTGGATGGTTTCATCCGAAACCGGTAAAAAAGCTTTAGTTGAAGATTTCAAATTCATCCCTGCGTTCAAAATGATTGAAGCAAAAGGAATCGGGCCATTAGGTGAAGATATTGTGAAATACTCTAACGAAAATAAAACACTTTCTTGGAACTGGTTCAAGTTCCCGAATGGTGCAACACAAGAATTTGGTGCAGCAATGCAAGCTTATGTTGGAGGCCAAACTTCTAAAGAAGAGATGCTTAAGGCTTTCGACGCCACTTGGGCTAAGTTGAAATAATAACAAAGTATAAAAAACTCCCTTTCCTCCAGGAAAGGGAGTTTTTTATAGGAAAGATATATTGAATTCTGGTAATTAAAGCTTTATTGTAATGGAACAATGGAATTATTGTACAATAAATAAGCCCTCTCCCTTTTCTTGTTACAATGATATAGAATGTTAATAAAGAATGAAAGTGTTTCGAAGGAGGATTATATGGGATGGAGCATTCGTAAAAAACTTATTATCTTTCTAATGATTGTAACAGTTCTTCCTTTTGGAGCATCAATCGCCATTACTTATTATCATACAAAGGAGTCTTTAAAGGATCGATTTTTATCTACGAACTATCATGTCGTTGAAAACGGCAAAGATGATATCATGACATACTTGCGGGATATGTCCCAGATAACTTCAAGGCTTTATGGGTATAATCCGTTTATGAATGTGCTAAGGTACGGGGTTTCCAGCGATTTGCGCCAAAACCAGGAAGAAGTGAACCGGATCCTTATGTACTTATTTCATACACGGCCGGAAATAGAACAAATGCACCTTTATATTCATAAAGACAACGACTCATATACTATCTATCATTCAAGGTTAAGCGGCCGCGGTAAGTATGAGGAAGTCTATACGCATCCGTACTATTTTCGTTTAGGGCAATCCAACGATTATACGGTAATAGAACCGCCGCATATGATTTACAGTTATAATAATTTGTCTGTTATCCCAGAGTCTGAAATGAAAAACGTTTTAAGCTTTCATAATATGATAAGAGATGTTCCGTCAGATCGTTTTTTAGGCTTTTTATCTATTGATATTAACCTTTCACAATTGGGAGCCATTGCCGATCGTTTATATACGAAAGGAGCAGAAGATTTTTATATAATGAATGAAGACGGGATTGTCGTTTACTCTTCTGAACAAAAATTAATAGGAGAGGAAAATAAAGAAGAGTGGTTTCAACATGTGAAAAAAGCCTCTTCATCAAGTCATAACTTGGAATGGAAAGATGACCAATTTTCGGGTGTTATTGTGCATGAAAAATTTCCCGCACCCTTCAAAGGCTGGGTTATCGTAAAAAGAATTCCTTATGACCTTCTTTATAAAAGTGCCAGAGACACTGCCTTTATTAATATTTTAATTGGCATCATTACATTGATGATTGTTGTACTGGCCACAATGGCCGTTTCCATTAAATTCACTTCACCTATTAAAGTGCTGATCGAGAATATGAAAAGGGTGGAAAAAGGTGAATTTCAAGCCGACTTTGATTCGTTAGGAAATGATGAATTCGGCATGCTGGGAAGGCATTTTAAATCAATGATTACGACTATCAATGATTTGATTCAAAGGGAATATAAATTGGAAATTGAAAATAAATCCACGCAGCTGCGTGTATTGCAGTCACAAATCAACCCGCATTTTCTTTATAATGCATTGCAGTCAATTGGGACATTGGCCTTAAAGCACAAAGCGGTTCAAGTGTATTCACTATTGACTTCATTATCAAACATCATGAGATACAGCATGAATATGAAAGAAGATGTTGTTTCGTTTATCCAGGAAGTACAACATGTCAAATCTTATTTAGTTCTGCAAAAACAGCGATTTCATGACCGGTTTGAGTATGAATTGAACATTCGAGATGAAGTTAAAAACATCCTCTTACCGAAAATGATTTTACAGCCAATTGTAGAAAATTGCTTTAAGCATGGGTTTGATCAGAAGGTGGAGAAAGGACTTATTTATATCGATGCTTTTCTGAAAGATCAAGGAAGCGTTTGCATTTCCGTTAAAGATAATGGGAAAGGAGTAAATGAGGAAGAGTTAAAAAGCATTCAAAGTGAGATAATGGGTATAAACCATCTAAATAGTAAAAAGAGAGAAGCAATCGGGTTGAAAAATATTTATGATCGCCTGCAAATTTATTATAGTCATCAGGCAAAAATGACGATTGAAAGCAATGAAAACGACGGCTTTACTGTCATCATTGAAGTGCCGGCAGTCATGAGTAAGGAGGTGCAGCCTTCATGAGAGCATTAATCGTAGATGATGAACAACACGTTCGTGAAGGAATCAAATTACTGGGACAATGGGATGAACAAGGGATTGAGGAAATTTTTGAAGCAGAAAATGGGGAAGAAGCCATTGACCTCATCCAACAATATAAGCCGGCCATTATTTTTACAGATATGAAAATGCCGAAAATGGACGGAATTCAGCTTTTGGAATGGATCAAAAACAATCAGCCAAGCAGTAAAACAATTGTAGTCACAGGATACGATGATTATCACTATATGAGAAAAGCGATTCATTTTGGCAGTGCGGATTATATTTTAAAGCCGATTGATCCAGAAATTTTAAACCATACACTGGAAAGTGCCGTAGCGGATTGGAAGAAAGAAGAGGCAAGCCGTAAAAAAGATAAAAGCAGTCATCAGTTGATGAATGAAATGAAGCCTGTATACCGTGATCGAAAATTAACTCATTTGCTAAATAGTCAAGAAGTCAATAAGTCTCTGTATGAGGAGTTTAGCTTTCATGTTGCCCAAAATTACGAAGTGGCCATCGTCCGGGTAAACGGAAAAACAATTGAAGCGTTTCAAGGAGATCGTGATTTAGCGTATTTCACGGTGCTAAATGTTATTAATGAGATATTAAGTGAAAAACAATGCGGCATTGGCTTTCGCTATTTATCCAATAAAGGGGAAATCGTCATTATCTTTTGGGATAAATTTGATCAGGGGGATGAAATATTAAGATGTATTTATGATGCTTTAAAGCGGTCAATTAAGGTATCATGTCCCATGGCTTTAGGGAAACTTGTCCATCAAAGCTCGAAACTCATCGATTCTTATAAACATGCCAAGCAGGTGTTGTTGAGTCGGAATGTGTTGGATCAAAAAGAACAAAGAGTGTATATAAAAGAAAATGAGGAACAAGCTTCTTTAACCAATTTAATGGATTATTCTTCTTCGATTGAGCGGGTTGTACAGGCAGGTGAAATGAGGGCATTTGACGAGGTCATCGAACAGATTTTAAAAGAATTTAAAGAAACAGGCTTTTTATCTCTCAAACAGCTCTTGCATTTCGAGAAAGAATATCAGGTAATGAGCCATCGATGGCTGAAAAAGTATCATGTTCCTTACTCTGTGACAGACCAGATTGAAAAACAAATAGATTTCTTTTTCGATAAAAATGGGGCCTTTCAATTAGATCAATATATAGACCGGAAAAAACGGGAGATTTCCCTCTTTTTAAAGATTGTTAAACGGCACTCCCTTCAAAAGAACAAAAATGTCATTTATGAAATTGAACAATATCTTCAAGCCAACTTTGATCGGGATGTCAAACTTCAGGAAATAGCTGAACGTTTTTACTTAAGCAGGGAGTATATTTCACGGAAATTCAAACAAGAATTTGATGAAAATATTTCCGACTATTTAGTAAAAATAAGAATGAATAAGGCAAAATCATTGCTGAAAAACAGTCAGTTGAAAATTTATGAAATTGCCAACATGATTGGGTATCAAGATGATAAATATTTTCGTAAGGTGTTCAAAAAGATAGAAGGTATTACCCCTAATGAATATAGAGCTTCTCATATATAAAAACAGACCTGTGTTATAACACAGGTCTGTTTTTATAGTTTAAGAGAAAGTGAGTCTATCAATCAACGACATGTAAACAATGGTCACATTTGTTACCATAGCATTCATGCTGCTCTTCAATCTCTTTTCCGCATTCCACGCATTTTTTTGTAGGTAGGTTTTTGAAAAATTCCGACATTTTTACTAACATTTAACTCGCCTCCGTTATCTTTGTTGGTTTAATTGTATTATAACAGGTGTATGGTTGTCAACAATGTTTTATAACAAAAAATAGAATGTGTTATAAAACAGGGAAGGGAGAATCAAATAATTGATAAGCGTTTTAATACGTCTTTTTAGTTCAATTCGGTTATACTAATCTTTAGCATATACTCGTCGCGTTCTTAGTCCGCCAACGCATATCAGAGCCAAACAGCCGGCTCCGCTTTTCTTTATTTTCAAATGAGGGAAGGCTAACACTAAAACAGCAGAAAAAGGTGAAAAGAATGAAGGTAACAGTAGTAGGCTTTTGGGGAGGATACCCGGAAAAAAACGAGGCAACATCAAGCTATTTATTTGAACATGAGGGATTTAAATTGCTGGTAGACTGCGGAAGCGGGGCAGTTGCACAGCTTCAAAATTATGTATCGCCAATTGATTTAGATGCGATGATCCTTTCCCACTATCACCATGATCATGTCGCTGATGTAGGCGTTTTACAATATGCAAGGCTCATTCAGTCTTATCTCGGAAAAGATGTTCCAGAGCTTCCCGTGTATGGACATGTATATGATGAGAACGGTTTTGCTCGTTTGGAGATGCCTAAAGTGACAAAAGCGTTATCATATGATTTGGCACACTCAAAAAAGATTGGGCCGTTTACAATCAACTTTCTAGAAACGAAGCACCCGGTCACTTGCTTTGCCATGAGAATTACAGCAGCTGAACAAACCGTTGTGTATACAGCGGACTCTAGCTATATGGAAGAATTTGTTTCATTTTCCGAGAATGCCGATTTATTAATTTGTGAATGCAACTTTTATAAAGAACAGGATGGAACAAATGCCGGCCATATGAACAGTAAAGAAGCTGGACAGCTTGCCCGAAAGGCGAAGATAAAAGAACTGATGCTGACCCACTTGCCTCATTACGGCGAGCTTGAGCAGCTTGTGGCAGAAGCGAAAGAGCAATTTGGGGGACGCATAACGCTTGCGAAGAGCGGATTAGTATGGGGAAGAGAATAGTTGATATCCGACATTATTTCGGAAATATTACAAAAGAGCAATTCATTGAATTAGTTTATTAAAAGAGAGATTGTCTTTAAAAATTAAGAAGGAAGAAACGGAGATATTTTTGGTACTGCTAGGCTAGTAAAAACAGGCGGGTTTAATCAAACGTTTGTTTAATAAGGAAAGGCAACAAAATCAAGGCTTTGGAGAAAATCATGAATACATGAAGGAGAAAAGTGGTTAGGAGGAAGACTCTTGACCACTTTTTTGAAATGCGTAAAAAGATTCACTTTGCTATCTTGTTATGTTAGTTTTTGTTAAATATAATATATTTAGAATATTTTAATAATACAAAGATAGTTTAATGAATGATTATTCATTCATTAAACTACCAAAGGGAGTGAGAGTGTGAATTTATCATCACAATTGCATGCTACTGCTCTTCAACATGCAAACAAGCATGCATACGTGTTTCAAGACGAAGCTGTTACCTATTTAGAGTTAGATGCGGCCGTGTCCCAATTTGCGGGTGGACTAGAGAAAATGGGTTTGAAAAAAGGCGATCATATTGCTATGCTGTTAGAAAACTCGCCCTATTTTGTAGTCGGATTATATGGTGCATTGCGTTTAGGTGCAACTGTTATTCCTATTAATCCCGTATATACAGCAGATGAAATCACCTACATTCTGAACAATGGTGACGTTAAAGCCGTCATTGCACTTGATGTGCTTACTCCTCTGTTGCAAGATATTGAACCGCTACTTCCAAGTGTCGATCATTTCATCACATGTGAAACACCCCAGCAGCAAGAAGACACCCAGTATGAAAAGAAATCATCATTTTTCGGAAAAATGAAACCGTTTACAGAATTGTTATCCTCAGGAGAGGCAATATTTGAACCTCCAGCTGTTGAAGAAGAAGAAACTGCTGTTATTTTATATACATCAGGGACAACCGGTAAACCAAAAGGGGCGATGTTAACGCATAAAAACCTATACAGGAATGCAAAAGATATCGCTGACTTCCTAAATATACATGAGCAAGATTGGGTCATGGCTGTATTGCCGATGTTTCATGTATTTTCCTTAAGCGTTGCATTAAATGCCCCTTTAATGAATGGGGGAACCGTTATCATTATGCCGAGATTTAGTCCGGCAGCCGTTTTTGAGACGATTCGAAAGCATAAGGCTACGATTTTTGCCGGTGTTCCAACCATGTATAATTTTTTGCTGCGATATCCTGAGGGGAAGCAAGAAGATGTTCAGACGTTACGGCTTTGTATTTCTGGAGGATCCTCTATGCCTGCAGCGCTATTGAAAGCATTTGAGCAAAAATTCAATGTCATTATTTCAGAAGGATATGGACTGTCTGAAGCCTCGCCTGTTACATGTTTCAACCCGCTTGATCAACCGCGTAAACCGGGATCCATCGGGATGAATATTGTCAATGTAGAAAATAAAGTAGTGGATGAGTTTGGTGAGGAGGTACCGGTAGGACAAGTTGGAGAGCTGGTCGTCCGCGGCCCAAACATCATGAAAGGGTATTATAAAATGCCGGAAGAAACCGCCCGCACAATTAAGAAGGGCTGGTTGTATACAGGGGATTTGGCAAGGATGGATGAAGACGGATATTTTTATATTGTCGACCGTAAGAAAGACATGATCATTGTTGGAGGATATAATGTTTATCCGCGTGAAGTGGAAGAAGTACTATACGGGCATCCATCTGTTGTAGAAGCAGCGGTCATCGGGATTCCTGACATGGACTTCGGGGAAGCGGTGAAGTGTTTTGTGGTCGTAAAAGATGCTTCCCTGACAGAAGAGGAGTTAATGGCCTACTGCCGTGAGCACCTAGCAAAATATAAGGTTCCGAGTGAAATTGACTTTTTGGATGAGCTCCCGAAAAATACAACAGGAAAAATTTTGCGAAGAGCGTTGAAGCAACAGTTGCTGGAGCAATGATGACAAAAGAGTTACCGGTGAAAAAGGGTTTTGTTCATTCGTATAGAAACAATATTGTGAACGCTAACAAAGGTGGTGTGAAAAATGAGTGCTATACGATATGAGGTAAATGGGCATGTTGCGAGCATTACATTAAATCGTCCTGAAGCATTGAACGCCTTCAATTATGAAATGTTGCTTCAATTAGAGGAAGCGGTAGAGGCTATTCGCCTCAATCAAGACATACGCGTTGTCACTGTAACTGGAGCCGGGGAGAAGGCTTTTAGTGTGGGTGCTGATTTGAAAGAAAGAAAATCATTGACTCCTGAAGAAGTGAAACGAAATATTTATAAAATTGGCGAAGTATTTTCAAAGATTGAACAGCTGCCTCAGCCTGTCATTGCCATTTTGAACGGCTATGCATTTGGGGGGGGGATGGAGTTGGCTCTTGCTTGTGATTTCCGGATTGCTGCTGATAATACGCTTGTTGGATTAACAGAGACAAGTCTGGCTATTATTCCAGGAGCGGGAGGTACCCAGCGTCTTCCTCGCTTAATTGGAGAAGCAAGAGCTCTGGAGTTGATTTTGACTGCCCGTAAGCTTTCCACAGTTGAGGGATATACATACGGCTTGTTTATGGAAGTTGTACCTCCAGCACAGCTGGAGGAATCTGCTCAGCGTCTAGTGGATGCAATGCTGCAAAATGGGCCGGTTGCGCTGCAGCAAGCAAAGTTTGCCATTAAGGAAGGAATGAAGGTAGATTTACAAACAGGTCTTCATATTGAAAGAAAAGCATATGAACTAACCATTCCAACGGAAGACCGGATGGAAGCATTAACGGCTTTTGGCGAAAAGAGAAAACCTGTATTCAAAGGAAAATAAGGAAAAGCTCTAACACTATGGAAAGAAATGTGGAATCAGGGCCTCTCACAAAATGAATCGTCGTGGAGAATCTAAAATTTCCATGACGATTTTTTTTATTACGATCGGTCTTTTTTCACAGACCAGGATATAAATCCACATAAATCATTGAACATGAGCAAAAAGCGCTCTCATGTTCAATGATTTACGCATAAGCGGCTGGCAGGCTCCCTTACGGATTCTTGCCAGCCGCTTATACGAAGACCTTTGTAAGCCTGCTCAAGGTGAGAGAACAGAAAAGCGCAAATTGAAGAAGGCTCGATGACAGAGGTTAAAAAATTAAGTAGGACTTATATATAACTTCAACTTAATTTTTTAACATCATCTATCGCTTGTTATCCCGTTTATGTTCCTTTGTTTGAACATCCTGAATAGACTCAAAAGGTTCTCGTATAAGGCTTCGGCAAGGGCCCGCAAGGGAAATGGGCGAAGCCTTATGCGTAAATCATGTAGCGTGGACCGTTTTTGTCCGTGCTACATGATTTATGTGGATTCATATAGTTAGAGCGTAAAAGTAGGAAAATGATAATTAAAATTTTTAAAAAATTCTTGAAATTATTTTTGTATAGGTTATAATTTATCGCATAAAAGCATAGACGTGTAAAAGTCAAAAAGTGCGTGTAGGGGGAATTATGGGATGATAAAGAGAAAAAGAACCATGGCAGGTGCGGCATTAGCAATGTTATTGCTCGCATCCGGCTGTAATTCAAGTACGAATACGACAGCGAAAAATGAAGGAGAAAAAAAGCAAGATTCGTATGTAATCGGGGTTACACAAATTGTGGAACATGATTCATTAGATGAAGCGTATAAAGGTTTTCAGGCCGCATTAAAGGACAAAGGGCTGGAAGTAGAATATGATGTGCAAATAGCTCAGGGTGATATGAACAACAATCAGACGATTGCCCAAAATTTTGTCGGTGACGATGTGGACTTAATCTTTGCAAACTCGACACCTAGTGCGCTGGGAGCACTGAACGCAACGAAAGATATTCCGATTGTTTTTACATCTGTAACGGATCCGGTTGGAGCCAAGCTCGTGAAATCATTTGAAGAGCCTGGCACCAACATTACAGGTACAACGGATACGCATCCGGATGCCATTCCGAATACGATTAAATTTATTGATAAATATGAAAAGGGAACGAAAATCGGGATGATTTTCAATTCCGGTGAGCAAAACTCTGTGGCACAAATAAATATGGTGAAAAAGGCGATAAAAGGAACGGATTTGAAGCTTATCGAAGCCCCGGTTTCTACGTCGGCTGAAGTGAAGCAGGCAGCAGAATCACTCGTTGGAAGTGCTGACGTGATCTATATCATTACAGATAACACGGTTGTATCGGCCCTGGAGTCTGTCATTAAAGTGGCAAGTGACGAAGATATTCCGCTTTATGTAGGCGAGCTGGATTCAGTTAAGCGCGGAGGGTTTGCGGCATACGGCTTTGACTACTATGACATTGGCTACCAGGCCGGGGAAATGGCAGCAAGCATTTTAACAGGGGAGAAAAAGCCTTCTGACATCCCGGTTCAGTATCCGGATAAATTGAAGCTTCTTATCAATAAAAAAGCCGCTAGTGATATGGGAGTTGAATTATTGAAAGAATGGGATAGCGAAGCAGAATACATTGAATAGAATATGAAGATAATCATCTAGGAGAAACGGGGGAGAAACATGTTTACAGCCGTGTTTGGCTCAGTGGAAGCGGGTCTTATGTACGCTATTATGGCACTCGGTGTTTACATTTCATTTCGCATTTTAAATATTCCTGATTTAACAGTAGATGGCAGTTTCGTAACAGGGGCCGCCATCGCCTCTGTTTGTATTGTAAACGGGGTTAATCCGGTGCTCGCTTCTATTTTGGCGCTGATCGGTGGCTTTGCAGCGGGAAGTATCACAGGTCTTCTTCATACAAAGGGAAAGATTAATGCATTGCTGTCCGGGATTTTAATGATGATTGCCCTTTACTCAATCAACCTAAGAATTATGGGGAAATCGAACATTCCGATGTTGCAGGAAGAAACCATCTTTACATCCATTACCAATATGTTTAGTACTGTCGATAAGAGCGTTAATGGCTTATTGGCTCAAGCAGGACTAGCAGGGTTTATTCCAAAAACGTGGGCGATTGCATTTTTGATGATCATGGTAGTTGCAATCTTAAAGACTGTGCTCGACCAATTCCTCAAAACAGAAGTAGGTCTTGCACTAAGGGCGACAGGAGACAATCTAGATATGATCCGCAGCTTTGGGGGACATACGGACTCATATATTATTGTAGGCCTTGGAATTTCCAATGCCCTGGTTGCTTTTTCAGGAGCGCTTGTAGCGCAGTACAGCGGCTTTAGTGATATCGGAATGGGAATCGGGATGATTGTCATCGGTCTTGCTTCTGTTATCATCGGTGAAGCCATTTTCGGCACGAAAAAAATAGCAAGAGCGACCCTTGCCGTCATTGGAGGCTCCATTATCTACCGTTTAATAGTAAGTCTGGCGTTACGCGTCAAGTTTTTGGAAACCGGGGATATGAAATTAATTACAGCGGCAATTGTTATCTTAGCGCTGCTTCTTCCAAAAATGATGGCTAATTATCAGGAAAAGCAACGGAAAAAAGCAAGATTGGCAGAAAAAGTGAAGATTGCAAACAGGGGTGAGAGAATTGTTGCAACTAAATCAGATTTATAAAGTGTTTAATGAAGGAACATCAGATGAAAAGATAGCCTTGCAAAATCTCTCTCTTTCCTTAAAAAAAGGAGATTTCGTTACCGTTATCGGGAGTAATGGGGCAGGAAAATCAACATTAATGAACATTATTTCCGGCCGCTTACAAACAGATACCGGAGAGGTAGTCATCGCCGATAAAAATGTTACATCCCTTCCAGAGCACCAGCGGGCCCGCCTTATAGGACGCGTTTTCCAGGATCCGATGGCCGGCACAGCTCCTTATTTGACCATTGAAGAGAATTTAGCGATTGCATATGCAAGAACAAGAAGGAGAACATTGACTTTCGGGGTGACGAAAAAGCGGCTTGTTTTTTTCAAAGAACAACTAGAACGTCTCCAACTCGGATTGGAAAATCGGCTCGATGCAAAAGTAGGACTGCTTTCAGGGGGGGAACGCCAGGCCCTTTCCTTGTTGATGGCTACTTTTACAGAGCCGAGTATTTTGCTGTTGGATGAGCATACGGCAGCGTTGGATCCTTCAAGGGCGGAACTTATTACACAGCTTACAAAAGAGATTGTCGAACGCCTTCACTTAACGACTTTAATGGTAACTCATAATATGCAGCAAGCTTTATATTTAGGGAACAAGCTCATCATGATGGACAAAGGGCAAATTATCTTTGAAGCGAGTGACGAACAAAAACAAGAACTGACCATTGAATCATTGCTGCAAGAATTCCAGCGTATTCGTGGGACACAATTATCGAGTGACCGGGCATTGCTTGTATAATATCATAAATCCACATAAATAATGGGACACGGATAAAGACATCCGTGTCCCATTATTTATGTCAAATTATTTATGTGAATTTATATAGTTCTAAAAATAATTGGGGGACCTACAATATATAATATAAACAGGTTGTACAAAAGGGGGGATAACATGAGAAAACTCATAGGCTGGGCAGCAATTGCCTTTTTGGCATATACCGTTTTTATGTGCGTTTATTTATTTTATTTGAGTGATACGTCCATACCTGCCCAGTTAAAAGGGTCAAGTGTGGATCCTGCAACATTTATGACACCAAGGGAGCTTTTACTAAGCGAGGAATTTTCGCAAATTAAAAATTTGCTCTTTTTTATCGCCATTCCTTATAAGTGGTTGATTCTCATTTTGATTCTTTGCTTCGGCTTTTCACGTAAGTTTAGCACGTGGGCAGCCGCCATCAGCAGTAAATCATTTATTCAGACAGCGATTTATGTATTTTGGTTTTCTTTTTTAACATTTATTTTGTTTTTTCCACTTGATTTTCTTGGCTATGAGGTATCCAAACGGTATCGGATTACAACTCAGACTTTTCAAGACTGGATGAAAGATCAAATGACTACCTTTTGGTTAAATTATGGATTGATGCTGGTTATTGTGTTTGTAGTGTATATACTTATCCGTAAGTTTGAAAAGCGCTGGTGGCTTTATGCTTGGCTGTTATCCATCCCTTTTACGATTTTTTTAACCTTTATTCGGCCTGTGATTATTGATCCTCTTTACAATGACTTCTATCCACTGAAGAATAAAGAGCTGGAAACGAAAATATTGGCGCTTGCAAAAGAGGCTAATATTCCTGCTGAACATGTATATGAAGTCAATATGTCTGAAAAAACCAATTCGTTAAATGCTTATGTCACCGGAATCGGAAGCAATTCACGCATTGTTTTATGGGATACTACCTTAAATAAACTGAAAGAAGATGAGATTTTATTTATTATGGGTCACGAAATGGGACACTATGTGATGAAGCATATTTACTTTGGGGTTGGGGGCTATTTGTTGTTATCCCTAATAGGGCTTTATATAACGAGACATTTGGTGGTTTGGATTTTTAGAAGAGGAAAAGATACGTTACGCATTAAGGATTTCACAGACATATCTTCTTTGCCTCTTCTTTTACTGGTGTTCTCCATCCTCTCGTTTGCCGCAAGTCCGCTTACAAACGCTGTCTCCCGTTTTCAGGAACATAAAGCAGATGAGTATGCAATTGAGATGATAGGGAATAAACAAGCGGCGGTTTCTAGTTTTCAAAAGTTAACAAAAGCGGGCCTAAGCCAGGTAAATCCACCAAAGCTCGTAAAAATCTTCCGTTATAGTCATCCAACTATTCTAGAACGCATTGACTTTATTGAGAAGTATGAAGATGGGGGATGAACCGTCATGAGAAACTCAGTAAAATCAGGAGTTACTTGACGGTTCATTTTTTAGTTAATAAACAAGATTATCTTTCTTTTTAGGACTTATAAGACAGTTCCGTTTGTTTATTTGCTTGTTAAAACACATAAGGCATGAAAATTTTGTGGTAAAAGGGAACTCTCCAGCGTACGTATGAGAAAGGCTGTAATAGAACAGGAAAAAATTTGTGAAAAATATAAAAATAGGCTTTTTATTTAACGTTATCTGTTATATAATAACAACGTAGAGAAAAAACTGTATTATAACAATAGGAAGGAGAGTGCTTATTGGCTTATTGAATGAAGATTGATACAACCGGCAGATAAATTATCGGTAAACTACCCCAGATTGCCTCAAGATCTTAACACCAGATGCGCTTCAATTTTTTGAAACTACTTCAGCTTAAGTTCAACTCAACAAGAAAAGACTTACTCCAAAATCGAAAAATAAGGCAAGGAGAGATTGACGCGGAGCGGCACCGATTGATCCCTTGATGGAAGATGCCGCGACAGTTGAAACGTCCATGATTTCTTCATGATCAGAGGGGATGAAATTCTTTGATCATATTAAACTACCAAAATAATTAGGGGGATGTTAAGATGAGAGATCCACGTATCCAAAAACTTGAAGAGAACTGGAAAAACGAAGAGCGCTGGAAAGGGATTACAAGACCTTACTCGGCTGAAGACGTGATTCGTTTAAGAGGTTCTATCGATATCGAATATACATTAGCACGCCGTGGAGCAGAAAAGTTCTGGAACCTTCTTAATACGGAGGAATATGTTCATGCGTTAGGTGCTTTAACGGGTAACCAGGCTGTTCAGCAAGCGAAAGCCGGTTTGAAAGCGATATATTTAAGTGGATGGCAAGTAGCGGCTGACGCTAACTTATCCGGTCACATGTATCCGGACCAAAGCTTGTATCCGGCTAACAGTGTCCCCCATGTTGTAAAACGTATCAATCAAGCCCTTCAACGTGCGGATCAAATTCAACACATTGAAGGAGAAGGAGATATCGATTACTTCCTCCCGATCGTGGCAGATGCTGAAGCGGGATTCGGCGGTCAGCTTAACGTATTTGAACTTATGAAAGCGATGATCGAATCAGGTGCGTCGGCCGTTCACTTTGAGGACCAGCTATCGTCTGAGAAGAAATGCGGCCACCTGGGCGGGAAAGTATTGCTGCCAACACAAACGGCAGTGCGCAACTTGATCTCTGCTCGTCTTGCAGCAGATGTCATGGGGACTCCAACTGTATTAATCGCTCGTACAGATGCCGACGCAGCGGATTTAATTACAAGCGACATTGATCCTGTAGATCGTGAATTTATTACAGGTGAACGCACGGCAGAAGGCTTCTACCGCACTAGGGCGGGAATTGACCAAGCAATCGCTCGGGGGCTTGCCTACGCACCGTATGCCGATTTGGTCTGGTGCGAAACATCGGAGCCGAATTTGGAGCAAGCGCAGAAGTTTGCGGATGCGATTCATGCCAAGTTCCCTGGAAAACTGCTGGCATATAACTGCTCTCCATCTTTCAATTGGAAGAAAAAATTGGATGAAAAAACAATTGAAACATTCCAGCAGCAAATTGCAAAAATGGGATATAAATTCCAATTCGTTACATTGGCCGGTTTCCATGCTTTGAACTACAGCATGTTTGAATTAGCAAGGGGCTATAAAACAAGAGGAATGGGTGCATACTCGGAGTTGCAGCAAAAAGAGTTTGCAGGTGAAGTATACGGCTATACAGCAACAAGACATCAACGTGAAGTGGGAACAGGATATTTCGATCAAGTGGCACAGGTAGTATCGGGGGGAACCTCTTCGACAACGGCGTTAAAGGGGTCAACGGAGGAAGAACAATTTACAAAAGCATAAAACATGGCACAAAAAGAATCCTTCATGCGAAAGCGTGAAGGATTTTTTTATTGGCTAATAAGCGAGGATATGGCTCCCTTCTTAACCGAATAAGGATATGAAGGCATTCGCCTAAAAGATTTGGCGAATCAAAGGTTTTTCTAAATTTTATTGACTGAAAAGCTTCTCTTTTTAAGTTGCTTTTGCTAATAGAGTTTTGTATTTTGTAGAAAGTAACTCAAATTGCTGTTTGTCTCTCATGTCGAGTGCATCATTAATTTGGCTTTCTAACCTTTCTTTTTGATGGAGAAAAATCGATTCATCAATCACCATGTCAATATAGACATCGAGGATTTTCCTTACATTCGCTTCCATTTTTGCATGAGCTAACGACTTCATCATTTCCGTATAAGATTTTTCATGTTTCATGAGAAATCACCCCTGAAGCCTTTTTATTATTATATAGACCCACATTGCAAAAAACAACTTTTTTCTGATTTTTTAGAAAAATTATTTTGCTCTTATAATAAGCATTCTGTGTTTCCTTTAAGACGAGAAAGAAGAGGCGGCGTCCTGTCTTTTCTTCCTTAAGTTTTGAGCAAGTGTTGTTTAGAGTGGAAATTTTTTTGCGATTAAATTTTTTTAAAGAGGGAATTGGTTGTAAAATAGAATGTAGAATGGACGAGTATGTAATAAGGAGAAATTGAATGGAATCACTACAACAATTTTTTTCGTTGGAATATATTTTAAAGTTATTGGAGGATTATCGGGCGCTTGGGCCTGTTCCAGGGCTTTTACTGCCAATGCTTGAAGCTTTTTTGCCTATCCTTCCTCTTTTTGCGTTCGTGATGGCTAATGCGGCTGCTTTCGGGTTGTGGCAAGGTTTTTTAATTTCATGGATCGGTGCATGTATAGGAGCATTTTTGGTATTTTTCCTTGTTAGGAAATATGGTCAAGAACAATTTTTTTCATTCTTAAGCCGACATGGACAAATCCAAAAAATTATGGGATGGGTGGAACGCCATGGATTTGGTCCTCTATTTTTAATGTTATGTTTCCCGTTTACTCCATCCGCAGCCATTAATATAGTGGCCGGGCTCTCGCGTGTCAGCATGATCCAATTTGGTTTAGCTGTGTTAGGCGGAAAAATGGTCATGATTTTTATCATGAGCTTTATAGGGGCAGACTTGAAATCGTTTTTTGTACAGCCAATACGAACGGCTGTTGTCGCGGCTGTGATTTTTGCGCTTTGGTTCATTGGAAAACGAATTGAAGTCCGCTTGAATTACAAACTTAAACAAAGAAATTATGAATAAAAGAGCTGCTTTTCGTCTATTGTGTAACAAGCAGTTTCTTTAAAAAAGACGGATGTTCCAGTGAAATGTCCGTCTTTTTCTTACTAATAAGGAAAAACAGAGACCGATTACGGTATGGATTCTGTGCTTGCACCGCCCGACAACCCATGCTTGTTACGTTACAATTTTCTTCTGCAAGTGTGTGACGAATCAAAAAATCTTTGGATAGAGAGGTGCTTTCGCTTTTAAAAGCATTTATATAGGTGTAATTCACATCTATATGATAAAATATTATAAGAATATTAAGAAATGAGAGGTGTCCCTATCATGCCTCCAAAAACGTATATTATCGAAACAAAAATATCTCCTCCCGATTTGAAAGAGCCTATTCTTCAACGACCGCAGCTTATGAAGAAAATGCAACAAGTACTTCGTCATCCGCTGACTATCATTCATTGCGGTCCAGGATATGGAAAAAGCGCGGCTTTAGTGTCTTTTATCCATTCTGCAACAGTGACATACGGCTGGTATATGCTGGATATGAACGATTGTAATTTACTGCCTTTTTTGCGTTATATCACCTGCAGTCTTCGCAAACAGATTCCCAATTTTGGTGAGCAGTTACTGACATATATACACGATCCTGATCATTATTTGCATGAAGAGGATATACACTTTTTATGCGCTTTGTTTATTAACGAGGTTTCTGCTTATGGCCAAAACGTGTTACTCGTTTTAGATGACGTTCATCATATTCTCCCATCAATAGATATTCAACGGTGGATACAATGGCTGTTAGAACATCAACCTTCCAACCTCTTTCTTGTATTATCCAGCCGCATAAAGATTAACTGGGCCTTTCTTTCTTCATTGAAAGTTAAGAAACAAGTTCTTGAGATTAATCAGGAAGATTTGGCCTTTACAAAAGAAGAAATTGAGGTCTTAGTGAACGATTACTACCATTACCCGCTCTGTTCTGCAGATATCGAAGTGATTTCGAATGTGACAGAAGGATGGATTCTGGCTGTACAGATGATTAGTCAGCAGCTTAGCAAAGCAGACCATGGGGTGGAATTTTTACAAAACAAAAATTCCTTAGAGGAACTCTTTTCCTTTTTAGCTATGGAGGTCTTCATGAATCAACCTTTAGAGACACAAGAATTTTTAGTGAAAACATCTATCTTTGAACGAATCGACCCCTCATTATGCCGGCATGTACTAAACATCCCGGATGCACTTCCTATATTGGAGGACCTTCAAAGTCGAAATTTATTTCTCCTGATGGATGGAAAAAATCAATTCCGTTACCATGCCTTATTCAAGGAGCTTTTAGAAACGCACCTAAAGAAAAATCCCTTGCTTTATACAGAGTTGAATATACATGCAGCCGTTTACTTTTTGCAGCAACAACAATATTGGCAGGCATTACAGCATTATAAAGCCATCGATGAATATGAACAAATGGCTCTTCTCCTTGGAAAGCATGGAGAGATAATGCTTGAAAAAGGATATTTACATCAACTTAAAGAGATGGTCGAACAAATACCGGATTCCATCAAAGATCAATATTACCTCGTGTGGTATTACGAAGGTGAAGCCAATCGATATTATTGTATCTATCAAAAAGCGGAAGAATGTTATAAAAAAGCAGAAAAGATAGCATGTGCTTCAGGCGACATAAACGGTGAAGGAAAGGCGGCGGAAGGACAGGCGAAAATTTATCTGGATACCATTCAGCCTGGAAAAGCTGAGCGTTTTTTAAAACGTGCCATCACATGTGTCGAGAAGAGCAGCACATCTTCGGTAAAGGAGAGAGCAAGGCTTTATTATTTAATGGCAGAGAATTTAGTAAATGCCGGAAGAGCAAGTGAAGCAAGGAAGTGGTATGAAAAAGGAAAGACGATGAATTTAGAATTGAATGACACGTCTTTAGAAATCAGACTAAAATTAAGAACCGGAAAGCTGGAAGAGGCACGAAAAAAACTAATCGAAAAGGAAAGAGATTCAAACGGGCTTGTTTTACATCTGCAGCAATCCCATCGGGAAAATGTTCTTCTTTTATCATTGATTGAAGCATGGATCGGAAACGCAGAAGAGGCGAAAAGGCTGGCAGATGATGGAATTAAGCAAGGGATTCATGTAAAGGCGCCTTTTTTGGAGGCGTGTGGATGGATAAGAATAGGGCATGCAGTTCAGCTCCTTGAACGTTATAATCCAGAGCTTGCTCAAAAGTGCTACGAAACGGCTCTGGAAATGATGGATGAATTATTGGTTTCGAAAGGAAAAGCAGAAGCTCTTATGGGATTATGCCTTTTACACGGGTTTGCTGGTTTTTATGAAACCGCGATTCATCAAGGAAAAAAAGCTTTGAAAGAAACGGAACTTGTTAAAGATGCCTGGCTATCAGGGCTGATTCAACTTTGTATGGGAATCGCTGCTATCCACAATAAGCAATGGAAAGAAGGAAATGAGTTTTTAATGAAAGCACGTCAATTATTTGTGGAATGCGGTGATGATTATGGACAAACGCTCGTTTACATGTGGAGAACGTTCACGGATTACGAATGCGGACAATGGGAAGGTTTTGAGCAGTCGCTGTCTTCTTTTTGGAAATTAATCGAACAGGGAAACTATGAATATTTGTTATTTAAACGAACAATGTTTGGGCCGAGGGATTTGAAACGATTTGTTCCTATTTTGCTTGAGGGGCAAAGACGGCACATTCATGAGGAGCAAATGATAAGGTTGTTGGAAAAGTGCGGAATAGGAGATGCGCTGAATCATCCGGGCTACACTCTTCGCATCCAAACCTTTGGATCATTCCGAGTATGGCTGGGCGATCGAGAAATTCAAGATCGGGACTGGCAAAGAGCCAAGGCAAAGGAGTTGCTCGAGCTGTTTGTTACAAACAGGCACACGTTATTACAAAAGGAAGAGATCATTGCTTCGCTATGGGCAGATGTTGAGGAGGGAACAGCTTTAAGAGATTTAAAGGTAGCCTTAAATGCCCTCAACAATGTGCTTGAACCAAATCGCAAAGCAAGAAGCAATACGTTCTATATTCGGAGAATAGAAAGTTCATACGGCTTGAACGAACAAGCGGATTACGAAATAGATGCAGTAGAATTCGAGAAATGGGTTTATTTAGGATTGGAAGAAGGGAATGAAAAAAAAGCGATGCGATTCCTGCAAAAAGGATTGGCAATCTATAAGGGCGAGTATTTGGCGAATAGACGGTATGAGGATTGGTGTATCCATGAGAAAGAAAGATTAAGGCTGTATTTCTTGCGCGGTGCCGAAAAACTTGCCAGGCTTTTAATGGATGAAAAGCAATATGATCAAGCCATTCATTGGTGTGAAAAAATTTTAGAACAAGATGTTGTATGGGAAGAAGCTTATCGATTATTGATGATCTGTTACACCAAAAAAAATAACCGTCCGCAAGCATTGAAGGTGTATCGAAAATGTTGCGAGCAATTGAAAAAAGAACTTGAAATTAAGCCGATGGCCAAAACAGAGCAAGTGCATGAAATGATTAAAAACATGTGAAGGGGAAAGCGATGGGACTTTGTAACTTCTATGTAACCGCTTTTATATAAGATAGGTGTAATTAGCCTATATAAGGCAATGTTCACAATGGTGAAAATTTCAAACGCCTTCTTGATGCAGCTCCATTCATGGAGAGAGTTGTGGACATTGTCTATTTATGTTCATTCATCATCTTTGTGGTAGCATGCCTTTCCTTATCAAAAATTCGGAAAAGAATCAGGAAATGTAAAAAAAGGAAAAACTTACACATGATTTCATAAGTGATGGACTAAAAATGAAGAAAGGCTCACTTTTAATAGAAGTGATATCGCAAAGGGGGGATGAGCGTGGTAACATTGAAAACCGTCCAGTTAAAAAACGGTGAAACAATCGGATACCGTGAAAGAGAGGGGGGGGAACATGTTGTTATTCTTGTTCATGGCAACATGACATCATCAAAGCATTGGGATTTATTATTAGAAAACATGGATGAATCATTCAGGCTGTATGCTGTGGACATGAGAGGATTTGGAGTATCGACGTATTATACGCCTGTAAGCAGCATTCGTGATTTTGCCGAAGATCTTAAGCTTTTTGCAGATGAATTGCAATTAAAGAAATTTAGCTTAATAGGCTGGTCAACAGGCGGAGCTGTTAGTATGCAATTTGTTGCCGATTATCCGGGGTATTGCGAAAAACTTGTATTATTGGCCTCTGCCTCTACAAGGGGTTATCCGTTTTACAGTACAAATGCCTTAGGGCAGCCAGACGTGACCAAACGTTTGAAGACAAAAGAAGAAGTGAAAAGAGATACAGGAAAGACAATTCCTGTGCAAACAGCTTATGATACGAAAAACCAAGCTTTTTTAAAACAAATGTGGAATATGCTGGTTTACCGGACAAATCAGCCGTCTGAAGAAAAATATAGGGAATATCTCGATGATATGTTGACACAGCGAAATTTAGCAGATGTTTATCATTGTTTGAATGTTTTTAATATAAGTCATATCAACAATGAAGCGGCAAAGGGGACAGGAGAAGTTTCGAAGATTGATATTCCGGTCTTAGTGCTTCGCGGTGATCATGATTTGGTTGTGACCGATAAAATGACAAAAGAAATTTTAAAGGATCTAGGAAAACGTGCCACCTATGTGGAATTAAAACATTGCGGGCACTCACCTTTGGTAGATAACTTAGACTTATTGACAAATCATATTTCAGAATTTTTAAAACATCAGGAGGTAACGAAATGAGATTAGAAAATAAGGTAGCGATTATCACTGGTGCTGCAAATGGCTTAGGTTTAGAAGCTGTCCGTATATTCTTAAAAGAAGGCGCGAAGGTAGCGCTTGTTGACTTTGATGAAACAACAGGAAGGCAAAGAGCAGAAGAGTTAAGGGAAGCCGGCGGAGATGTGGAGTTTTTTAAAGTAAACGTTGCTGACCGAAAAGATGTGGATGCCATGGTTAACGGAGTTGTTGATCGCTTCGGCAAAATCGATATTCTAATTAATAATGCAGGTATTACAAGAGACGGCTTTTTGACGAAGCTTTCGGTAGAAGATTTCCAAAGAGTCATCGATGTAAACTTGACAGGTGTATTTCATTGTACACAAGCGGTTGTTCCTCATATGATCGATCAAGGAAAAGGAAAAATTATCAGCACTTCCTCCGTCTCGGGAGTTTATGGAAATATTGGTCAAACCAACTATGCCGCTGCTAAAGCAGCCGTAGTAGGGATGACTAAAACATGGGCAAAAGAATTAGCACGTAAAGGAATTAATGTAAATGCTGTTGCACCTGGGTTTATCGAAACAAACATGGTAGCGCAAGTCCCTGAAAAAGTGATCAATCAAATAAAAAGCACCATTCCGATGCAGCGTCTAGGCCAGCCTTCAGACATCGCATATGCTTACCTTTATTTGGCGTCTGATGAATCAAACTATGTAAATGGGACTGTTTTACATGTGGACGGCGGAATTATGATGTAGGGAAAAGAGGCTCATTCAAGGGGGGCGGCTCGGGAGCGTAAAATCCTTTTATATCATCCTTGTTTATTTTTACATTAGTCATTGTCCTTAAGCCTGTTCAGAGTATTTTTGTTCTAACAACTTAAATAGGCTGAAAAGGTCTTCGCATAAGCGTTTGACAAGAGAATGTAAGGCAGATTGGCAAACGCTTATGCGTAAATCAATGGACGTGAATGTCTTTTATTCACGCCCATTGATTTATGTGAATTCATATAGTCCAACGAGGGAAGGGAGAAAGAGACATGGATAATGTTGTGATTACATCTGCAGTACGTTCACCGATAGGGGCGTTTGGAGGGGTGTTTAAAGACTTATTGCCTTCTGATTTGATGGTCCCTGTATTAAAGGAAGCGATTAAACGCAGTAATGTGCGTGAAGATGAGATTGATGAAGTCGTTTTAGGACATTGTATACAACGAACGGACGAGCCAAATATTGCAAGAACGGCAGCTTTATTAGCCGGTTTTGCTGATACAACGACAGGGTATACGGTCCAGCGCCAATGTGCATCCGGCATGCAGGCTATTATCTCGGGATTCTTGCAGCTTCAAGCTGGTGTATGTGACACAGTAGTAGCCGGGGGAGTAGAAGCGATGAGCTCCAGTCCGTATGTATTAAAGCAGCACCGTTGGGGAGGAAGGTTGCAACATGGGCAAGTAACAGACACGGTGTGGGAGATTCTAGAGGATCCTATCCACCATATTTTGATGGGGGAAACAGCTGAAAACCTGGCGGATTTACACCAAATTACAAGAGAAGAACAAGATGAAATCGCGCTATTAAGCCACCAACGTGCTGTTAATGCAATCAAAGAAGGTTATTTCGAGCGAGAAATCGTTCCCATTACTGTTAAAACAAGAAAAGGAGAAACAGTCGTTTCAACAGATGAGAGCCCTAGGGAAGATGTGACGATCGACAAATTGGCAAGCTTGCGTCCTGCATTTAGAAAAGGCGGAACGGTTACAGCAGGTAATGCCTCCAGCTTAAATGACGGAGCCGCTGCCCTTGTTTTAATGACAGAAGAAATGGCGAAAAGAAAAGGCATTAAGCCTCTCGCCCGCATTGTCGGGTTTTCGGTAGCGGGTGTCCATCCATCCGTCATGGGAAGGGGCCCCGTTCCTGCTATCCGAAAAGGGCTAAGACAAGTAGCATGGTCATTGGAGGAAACCGATTTAATCGAAATAAATGAAGCATTTGCCGCCCAGTATTTAGCGGTAGAGAAAGAGCTTGGCTTAAATCGGGAGAAAGTAAATGTCAATGGCAGCGGTATTAGCCTTGGTCATCCAATTGGTTGTACAGGTGCTAGAATTACTGTTAGCCTCATTCATGAGCTCAGTCGCAGACAACTACAAAAAGGAATTGCTTCTTTGTGTGTCGGAGGCGGAATGGGGGCTACTTTATTCATTGAAGCCCTTTAGTAAGATGCACAAAAAAGAATCCGCTCACATGAAACAGGGATAGTCTCTAATATTGATAAGCAAACAGTAACATGAAATATGCCCTTATAAAGAAAATAGAGCCAGTGTAATTAAAAGGACCGGTCATTGGAAAATGACCGGTCCTTTTTTAAGCTTGATAATTTGTTGATGTTCATCTTTTAATGGTTCGGCTATATTACGTTATGTGGCAAAAAAGAAAATGGTGCAATGGTTCACATGGAACAAAAAGGGTTTTTATTTGGAAAAATAACGAACATACGTGCTATAATGATTATATATTACTCATCATTTCTGTGTTTTTTTGGTATTGACCAAAGCATGGAATTAGGGAGATAAGTTTAGTAAAATAGGAGATATGTATAATGCGAGAATAGATGAACCGATGCTGCCAAATTCGCTTTTGAACATATAAATAAAAAGAGGCTGTCCCATAAGTCTCCAATCAATCACAAAAGTTGATTTTGATTGAAAGGACCCGTCACTGAATCCCTTGATGTTGCTGGATTTTCATGACGGGTCCTTTCAGGAGGAAGATTCAAAGGGTATGCTTCTTACACCTTTTGAGTCATTCTCTTATGTCACGTTTCATGCGTGACGTTTATCGGTTTTATCCCGCTCTAACGAGTAGTAAGGCCTCCGCTTCAAGCTTTGCTAAGCGGGTGATAACAGCCCATAAAAGCCCGGATTGAAGTCGTTAATGGTTATAGATCGTAATAAACAAAAGGGGGATGTTTATGGCACTTCAGTTTTTACTTGGTCGTTCCGGAAGCGGCAAAACCGAACATTGTTTAAATGCCATTCGCCAAACGTTGCAGCATGAGCCGCTCGGAGCACCTATTATTTATATTGTACCGGAGCAAATGACTTTCCAATCTGAATATGCGCTCATTCAAACGCCTGGTTTAAACGGAATGATGCGTGCGCAAGTATTCAGCTTAACTCGATTGGCCTGGCGCATCTTACAGGAAGTGGGCGGGATGAGCCGCCATCATGTAGATAGTACCGGCATCAGCATGATGCTTAGGAAAATCATTGAAAAACGTAAGCAAGAACTGAAAATCTTTGCTAACGCTTCTGAAAAAACGGGGTTCATTGAAAACTTGGAACGGATGCTGACAGAATTCAAGCGTTACTGCTTAAATGCCGATGCACTGGAAAACAAACAGGAAGAGCTGCTTCACGATTCACAAAAAGTATTGGGGGATAAGTTTCATGATCTTCAACTAATTTATGATGAACTGGAAAAACAGCTCTTGCATAAATATATAGATTCGGAGGATTATTTGCGCTTATTGGCAGAGAAGGTTCCACACTCTTCTTATTTGGAGAATGCTTCAATTTACATTGATGGTTTCCACAGTTTTACGCCTCAAGAATTGGAAGTCATCACCCAACTAATGAAAACATGTCCCTCTGTCACGATCGCACTGACAGTCGATCCGGGCTACGAACATCGACTGCCGCATGAAATGGATTTGTTTCACATGACGGCCCAAACGTATCAGACGATTTGTCAGCTAGCGCATGATCAGCAAGTCGAGATGAAAGAGCCAATTACATTGACTAAAGCAGTCCGGTTTGAAGAAGCTCCCGGACTGTATCATTTGGAAAAATACTTTGATGACAGACCAACTGCTCCATTTGAGCAGCCTGTACGGGACATTAAGCTCATGTCCGCTGTCAACCGCCGTGCAGAGGTGGAAGGAGCGGCACGTGAAATTCGTGAACTTGTTCGTCAAGAGGGCTATCGATATCGTGATATTGCTCTTGTTGTTCGCAATGGCCATGACTATGGTGACTTAATTGATACGATTTTCCAGGACTATGAGATTCCTTATTTCCAAGACCGAAAGCGTGCAATGGTTCATCATCCTCTTATTGAATTCATCCGAGCAAGCCTTGAAGTGGCCAATGGAGTATGGCGATATGAGCCGATTTTTCGCTGTGTTAAAACCGATTTGTTGTTTCCGTTTGATGCTAATGCATCCTTATTAAGGGAAGAGATGGATCGACTCGAAAACTACGTATTGAGCTATGGAATTCAAGGAATGAAATGGACGATGGAGGAGAACTGGAAATACCGTCGTTACCGCTCGCTCGAAGATATGGATATTCCGCAAACAGACGAAGAGCGTGAATTTGAGGAGAAAATCAACGAATTGCGCCAGCTCATTGTCAGACCGCTCAAACAGCTGCAAGATTCATTGAAAAAGGCAAAATCGGGAAGAGAGATGTGTGAGGCGCTTTACTCCTATTTAGTGATGCTTGATATTCCAAAGAAAATGGAAAAATGGCGAGATGAGTCCGAGAAGCAAGGGGATTTGGATTCTTCAAGGGGACATGACCAGGCCTGGAAAGCAGTCATTGAGTTGTTTGATCAGTTTGTGGAGATGATGGGGGATGAAAAGATCTCTGTCGATTTGTTTACAAGCGTCATGGAAACCGGATTGGATACGATGCAATTTGCTTTAGTCCCTCCTGCGATTGATCAAGTGCTAGTAGCAAGCTTTGAAAGATCCCGTTTCTCAAACATTAAAGCTACGTTTGTCCTCGGGGTAAATGATGGGGTTATTCCGGCTAAACCGCAAGAAGATGGGATTTTGTCAGATCAAGAGCGTGAATATTTATGGCAGTCGGGATTTAAATTGGCTCCAAGCAGTAAACAGCAATTATTTGATGAGCAGTTTTATATTTATTCAGCATTTGTCAGTCCGTCCAAAAGGCTCTATATAAGCTATCCACTAGCCAATGAAGAGGGAAAAACGCTTCTTCCATCTGTGGTGGTGAACCGTTTGAAAGATATGTTCCCTCTCATCGAAGAACAGCTTCTAATGCAAGAGCCGGCTGAATTGGCACCAGAAGAGCAGCTTCAGTATGTTTCCAATCCGCTTATGACGTTAACGTATTTAGCAGGGCAATTACAGTCATGGAAGAAACAATATCCAGTTGATGACATTTGGTGGGACGCCTACAACTTTTATGCGGACGATGAAGAATGGAATACTTATAGTCGCCGTGTACTAAGCAGCTTATTTTACCGTAATGAAGCAAAAAGTCTGACGAAGGAAACGAGTATATCCTTATACGGAAAACACATTCAAGCAAGTGTATCGAGAATGGAGAAATTTCAGGCATGTCCGTTTTCGCATTTCGTTTCACACGGTTTGCGCTTAAAAGAGCGAAAAGTGTTTCGCTTAGAGGCGCCTGATATCGGGGAATTGTTCCATGCTGCATTAAAAATGATGGCAGAAGAGCTCCGGGCTAATCAGCGCGATTGGCGTCATTTAACGAACAGCGAATGTAAACAGCTGTCCCATCATGTGGTGGACGAGCTTGCGCCAAAGCTGCAAAATGAAATTTTATTAAGTTCCAATCGTCACCATTATTTAAAGCATAAACTTCAGCAGATTATTGAGCGAGCTTCCCTTGTGTTAAGCGACCATGCGAGAGCGAGCGGTTTTGCTCCAATCGGCTTGGAACTCGCATTCGGTCCGGATCAGCCGCTGCCGGCCATGCAGTTTACGCTGCCGAATGGAAGTACGATGGAGCTGGCCGGCCGGATTGACCGGGTTGATAAAGCAGAAAGTTCAAAAGGTGTATTACTGCGGATCGTGGATTACAAATCGAGCGATAAAGCCCTGAATTTAGTAGAAGTGTATTACGGTTTAGCTCTTCAAATGCTTGCTTATTTGGATGTCGTGATCACGTATGCAGAGAAGCTGTTAGGAAATGGACAAAGTGCCTTACCGGCTGGTATCTTATATTTCCATGTTCACAATCCGATGATTAACAGCTCCAAAGCATTGTCTTTGGATGAAATTGAAGAAGAAATCTTCAAACGATTTAAGATGAAAGGCTTGCTATTGGGTGACGAAGAAGCCGTAAGATTAATGGACCAAACAATTGAGACGGGGCATTCACGCATTGTGTCTGCCGGCCTGAAGAAAGGCGGAGGCTTTTATTCCAACTCTTCGGTAGCGGATGAACAGCAATTTAACGATTTGAGAAAACATATTCGCAGCCAATTTACAGACATTGGCACGAGGATTACAGACGGAATTATCGACATTTCTCCATATAAGCTGAAGGATAAAACACCTTGTGAGTTTTGTGCGTTCCGTTCTGTCTGTCAGTTTGATCAATCAATGGAAGAGCATGATTACCGCCATTTGAAATCAGAGAGGCCCGAGTTGATTTTAGAAAAATTGAGAAAGGGGGAAACCGAGCATGAGTAAATGGATGCCTAAACCGGAGGGAAGCCAGTGGACAGATGATCAATGGAAGGCGATTGCCGCGTCAGGTCAGGATATTCTGGTGGCGGCAGCGGCCGGTTCGGGAAAAACGGCTGTCCTGGTAGAGAGGATTATTCGAAAATTATTATCGGACGAGCATCCGATTGATGTAGACCGTTTGCTTGTTGTGACATTTACAAATGCATCAGCGGCAGAAATGCGCAATCGAATCGGCGAAGCGATTGAAAAAGAATTAAAGAAAAATCCTTCATCGCTTCATCTGAGACGCCAGTTAAGCTTGTTAAACCGCGCTTCGATTTCCACTTTGCATTCCTTCTGTTTGGAAGTGATTCGCAAGTATTATTACATGATTGATTTGGATCCGGGTTTCCGTATTGCTGATGATACAGAAGCTGAATTGATTCGGGAAGAAGTGCTGGATGATCTATTTGAAGAGCAATACAGCATAGAAGATAATGAACGATTTTTTGATGTCATCGATCGCTACACGAGTGACCGCAGTGACAATGATATTCAAGTAATCGTGCGCAAGCTTTATGATTTTGCAAGAGCGAATCCCAATCCTGACCGCTGGCTGCAGCAGCTCATCAGTCAATATGGAGTGACAGAGGAGACGACAGTAGATTCTCTTCCGTTTATAGCCTTTTTGCTAGATGAAGTACGGATGCAGCTTCAAGGTATAGAAGCGGTGCTGCAAGAAGCGTTAATGCTGACAAAAGTACCAGGTGGACCGACACCGCGTGCCGTTAATATCGAGGATGATTTGCAACAAGTCACAAGATTAATAGAAGCATCCGATGTGTCTTTTTCTATGCTCCACGAACAATTTCAGTCCCTTTCTTTCTCAAGATTAAAGCCTTGCAAAGGAGATGGTTTTGATTCGGAGCTGATTGACAAGATGGCGGATTTACGAAAAAAGGCAAAGGCCTCCTTAGAAAAAATACAGAGCGAGCTATTTGCACGCCCTCTTTATGCCTATCTGGAAGACTTAAAAACGATGAAACCTGTTGTGGAAATGCTCGTTTCACTCGTAAGAGAATATGGAAGACGATATGAAGCGGTGAAAAAAGAAAAAGGACTTGTGGACTTTTCTGATTTGGAACATTACTGTTTACAAGTGCTGAGGGATGAAAACAGTAACGGGCAAGAGCTGATTCCTTCAGAAGTAGCCAAACAGTACCGTGTACAGTTTGTAGAAGTTTTAGTAGATGAGTACCAGGATACAAATATGGTCCAAGAATCGATTATTCGGCTCGTGACAAAGGATGAAGAAGAGACCGGGAATCTTTTCATGGTAGGGGATGTAAAGCAGTCCATCTATCGTTTTCGCTTAGCCGAGCCGTTTTTGTTTTTAAGTAAATATAAACGATTTACCCAGCAGGGAGATGATTCCGGACTGCGAATCGATTTAAATAAAAACTTCCGCAGCCGCTCGCAAGTGTTGGATGCAACAAACTTTGTGTTTCATCAAATTATGGATGAAACAGTCGGAGAAATTCAGTATGACGATGATGCGTTTTTAAAGCTAGGAGCAAGCTATCCAAAAACAGAAGGAATGGAAACGGAGTTGCTGCTTGTGACGAAAGATCAGCCGGAGCTGCCTGCTGATGGTGAAGAGGAAGGTGACCAGGCTCAGGCAGGATTTTCGGAAGCGGAACTGGAGACAGCCCAGCTTGAAGCGCGGGTAATGGCACGTAAAATCAAAGAAATGGTTCAAAATCGATTTCAGGTGTATGATCGTAAGTTAGATATGATGAGAAACGTGACATACCGTGATTTTGTCATTCTGCTTCGTTCCATGCCGTGGGCGCCGCAAATCATGGAGGAATTTAAACAGCATGGTATCCCTATTTATGCAGATTTGGCGAAAGGATATTTTGATGCTACAGAAGTGACCATCATGATGTCTTTATTGCAAGTCATCGATAATCCATATCAAGATATCCCGCTTGCCGCCGTGTTGCGTTCCCCGATTGTAGGTGTGACAGATGAAGAGCTGGCACGCATCCGTCTTGCCGATAAAAAAGGCACGTATTATGAAGCGATGAAAGCTTTCATGGCAGAGGCCATGAAAGATGATACTCTTTATGAAAAAGTGTTCCGCTTGTACGAGTCACTGCAAAAATGGAGAACAGAAGCGCGCCAGGGAGCATTGTCTTCCCTTGTATGGCAATTGTATCGTGATACAGGTTTCTTTGAGTTTGTCGGCGGTCTGCCGGGTGGAAAGCAACGCCAGGCTAATTTACGGGCGTTGTATGATCGTGCCCGCCAATATGAATCAACATCGTTTAGAGGATTGTTTCGGTTCTTGCGTTTCATTGAACGGATGCGCGAGCGCGGGGATGACTTGGGAGCTGCAAGAGCTCTTGGGGAACAAGAAGATGTCGTGAGACTGATGACAATTCACAGTAGTAAAGGATTGGAATTTCCGATTGTCTTTGTGGCCGGACTGTCGAGACAATTTAATATGATGGATTTGCATCAATCGTATTTGCTTGATAAAGAGTTGGGATTTGGATCGAAGCTTGTTAATCCAAAATTAAGAGTCAGCTATCCAACGCTTCTTCAGCAGACAATCAAGCGTAAAATGAAAAAGGAAAGCATGGCTGAAGAAATGCGCGTTCTGTATGTTGCGCTCACTCGTGCAAAAGAAAAGCTTTTGTTAGTTGGGACTGTCGGTCAGCTGTCAAATGCATTAACGAAGTGGAAAAGCGTCTTGCAGCATCCGGAATGGATATTGCCCGTTCATATACGGACTGGAGCGAAGTCATATTTAGATTGGATTGGACCTTCAGTTATCCGTCATCAGCATAGCGGGCTGTTACTGGGAGAAGAAGAAACTCCCGCCTTACAAGAAGCATATGAACATCCTTCTTCATGGAAAATTGAGGTGATTCATGCCTCGCATCTTGCTGATGAAACTCATCAAGATCAGCTCGATCATGAAGAGCTTTTGAAGGCATTGAAGGAAGGAAAACGTGTCCCTCTTGAAGGGGCAAAAAAGAACGAAGTGGAAACGAGATTAAGGTGGCAGTATGCATTTCAAGCTGCTGCTGTCCATCGTTCAAAACAGTCTGTATCTGAAATTAAACATCAGCGCCAGTTAACAGAAGATAGCAGCGATGAAGCGTTTATTCGCAAGTTCCGTGCTCCGCTTACAGACCGCCCGAGATTTATGCAGGAAAAATCGTTAACAGCGGCTGAGAGAGGAACCGCGATGCATCTTGTTATGCAGCATGTACCGTTGCATAAGGATATAACGATTGATCTCGTTAGGGAACTGGTGGCATCGATGGTAACGAGAGAGCTGCTGACAGCAGAACAGGCATCTGAAATCGATGTTGCAAGTATTGTTGCATTCTTTCAAACTGATATCGGCAAAAGACTTCAGTGTGCCACACATGTATATCGGGAGATGCCGTTCAGTTTATCGCTGCCCGCTTCTGAAGCATATGCGACATGGAGTGCACCAAAAGAAGAAACTGTTCTTGTTCAAGGGGTCATCGATTGTTTATTCGAAGATGAAGGAGGGCTTGTGCTGGTTGATTTTAAAACAGATAACGTCTCTGATCGATTCAAGGGAGACTTTGAGCGGGCCAAGCCGTATTTGCTTGATCGTTATCAGATACAAATAAGCCTATATGCCAGGGCGATAGAGCGTATCTTAAAGCGTCCCCTTGCAGCGCGTTATTTGTACTTTTTCGATGGCAGTCAGGCGATTGAACTATAAAGGTGCGGACATAAGAAATCATCATTCACGCCGAATCGTTGAAACTCAACCATGGCTGTGGGCGATGATTTCTTTTAGCTTATGACTCAAATTCGTATGATAAAATACAAGTAATGAAGTGGTTGGAAGAAGGGAGAAGGAAAATGTGCGCATTTTGCATACAGCCGATTGGCATTTAGGTCGAACATTAGAGGGACGCAACCGTCTTGATGAGCAAGCGCAGTTTTTGGACGAGCTTGCAGAGATGGTAGAAAAAGAAAAAATAGATGTGGTCCTTATGGCAGGGGACGCTTTTGATACGGTGAATCCGCCCGCAGCGGCTGAACAGCTTTTTTATGAAAGCATCTCTCGACTGTCGAGTAAAGGAAAGCGCCCTGTTGCGGTGATTTCAGGAAACCACGACAGTCCGGATCGCCTGGCAGCAGCTACACCATTGGCGACAGAGCAAAACATTACGTTGCTGGGATTGCCGACAACAAACATTCAATCTATTCATATTCCGACAACAGGAGAATTGCTTGAAGTAGCTGCGCTGCCATATCCATCGGAATCGCGATTAAAAGAGCTCTTATCCGACGAAAATGATGAATTGACCATTCGTAATTCTTATGACCAACGCATTCAAGGGATTTTTCAGGCGATGAGCAAACAATTTACTTCTAATGCGGTTCATGTCGCTATGAGCCACATTTATGTAGCGGGGGGAAGTTCCACCGATTCAGAACGCCCGATTGAGGTTGGGGGCGCATATACTGTAGCCGCTTCGAGTCTTCCGGAA
This sequence comes from Bacillus songklensis, assembly GCF_042649685.1. Classification (NCBI taxonomy): domain Bacteria; kingdom Bacillati; phylum Bacillota; class Bacilli; order Caryophanales; family Bacillaceae; genus Bacillus; species Bacillus songklensis. The sequence goes on from NZ_JBHRZT010000039.1 coordinate 42,571, forward strand.
GCTGCGCAGTATGTAGCGCTCGGACATTTACATCGACCGCAAAACATTAAGCGGGCCAATACAATGGCACGTTATTCAGGTTCACCCCTTGCATACAGTTTTTCCGAATCAGGATACACCAAGTCTGTCACTATTATAGAAGCGAAACCCAACACACCGGTCGAGTTGACAGAAGTGTATTTAACAAGCGGAAAGCCGCTTGTGAGATGGAAGGCAAAGAATGGATTAGCGGAAGTGTACAGCTGGATTGACGAAGGGCGGGACAAAGAAGCATGGATTGATTTGGAAATCCATTTGAAGGACGCCCTGTCCATTGAAGAGATTCATCGCTTGCGTAAATTGCACAGTGGATTTGTTCATATTCGTCCAATATTTGAAGAAGTAAACGAGCAGGAGACATCCAACGCTCAGCAAAACGTTCCCATCCACGAATTATTTAAAAGGTTCTACGGACGCCAAACAGGCGGTGCACAACCGGACGATGGGCTCATTGAGCTGTTTTTATCATTAGTCCATGAAGAATTATCAGATGGAGAGGAGCAGGAGCGATGAAACCAATCTCGTTAACGATTGCAGGGCTTCATAGTTTTCGTGAAAAGCAAGTGATCGATTTCGAAACACTTTGCGGCGGCGGCGTGTTCGGGATTTTTGGACCGACGGGAAGTGGAAAATCTTCCATCTTGGATGCGATGACCTTGGCATTATACGGAAAAGTAGAAAGAGCGGCAAACAATACGCAAGGTGTTTTAAATCATGCGGAAAAAGAATTGCAAGTTTCTTTTACATTCGAATTGGAAAATGCCGAAAATAAAAAGCGATATACGGTAGAGCGGAGCTTTAAACGCGCGGATGAGCTGCGTGTGAAATCAGCGACAAGCCGCTTGATCGAAGAGCAGGAAGAGCGTTTTGTACTAGCGGATAAAACCAATGATGTTAATCAGCAAGTGCAAGATTTGCTCGGTTTGACGATCGATGATTTCACAAGAGCGGTCGTTTTGCCACAGGGGAAGTTTGCCGAATTCCTCTCCTTAAAAGGTGTAGAACGCCGGCAAATGCTCCAGCGTTTATTTAATTTGGAACAATACGGAGACCGTCTCAATAAAAAGCTTCGTGAAAAAGTGCAAAAGTTAAGCAGTGATTTAGATAAGGTAACAGCTGAGCAGGCAGGACTGGGAGATGCATCCACAGAACGTCTGCAAGAAGCGGAAGAAGAGTTGAAAAGCTGCGATGTATTGCTGCAAAAAAGGGAGAGAGAATTGGCAGAAGTAGAAGAAAAATATGAGCAATATAAGCAGCAATGGGAATATCAGCAAGAGAAAGAGAAAATGCAGCATAAACTTGCCGTTCTAGAACAGAAGAAAGAGGCCATCCGAGAACAGGAACACACTCTAGAAAGAGCATTGCGGGCACAGGGCTTAAAGCCGTATATGGAAGCATACGAACAAGTTCAAAGGCGATGCTCCCAAGCACAAGCGCATCTTCAGCAGCTAAAGGAACAATTAGTAGAAGCAAAGCGGCAGTATGAAGAAGCGACAATGCTGTACAAGGAAAAAAGAGAAGCGAGATTAAGAGAAGAGCCCGGATTAACGGCACGTAAAGAAAAGTTGGAACAGGCGAAGGAATGGCAACAGTCTGTCGATGAATTAGCCAAAGAGATTGACCAGTTCGTTCAAAAGCAACAGGAGCTTCAGCTGTGCATCGAAGAAAAAAGAGCAGAATTAGTGAAAGCAGAAAGCCTATTTACAAAGGGAACAGAAAAACAAAAACAACTGAAAGAGGAAATGAAACAAACAGAAATTACGGCAGATTATCGTGAGAAAATACAGCAGGCCTCTTATGAAATGCATAATCTGACCCGTCTGCGCCAAATGCTGAAGGAAGCGACAGAAAGCCTCATAAAAAAACAAGAACAAATAAAATCAACAGAGCGAGCAGCAGGAACGACCAATGAAAAATATGAGTCACTTATTGTCAGAGGGAATGAATTATTTCAACGATTGCAGCAGGCTTACCATGTTGTCTGCGAGCGGGAGAAAGAATTCGAACAAGCCACAGCCGCGAGTGAAGAGTATATTCAAACACTGAAGCACCAGGCGGAAGAAGAGAAATCCATATATTTGGCATTGCAGCTGACAGAAAAGCTGGCGGAGGGTAAAGCCTGCCCGGTTTGCGGTTCCATGCATCATCCTTCACCCGCTCAACACAAAGAACAATCACTAATTAAAGAGCTCATGGAAAAGCTGAAAAGAGCAGAAACATCCCTTATGGTATTACGGGAAGAAAAGTCCCGTTTTACTTCATTGAAGATGCAGTTTGAGCAAGCGGCACAACAGATGACAGAAGAGCTTGGAGAACACGTGGAAAGTCTCGCTGCTTTGCCTGCGGTTGAGCCGTTGGGAGTGCTGGAGCCTGAACAGATAGAGAACATGGTTCACGCGTTTCAAACAGAGGCAAAATCATTGCAGCAAGACTATTTAAAATTGAAAGAAGATAATCAGGATTTTATTCAACAGCTTCGCATGATAAAAACCAAACAAGAACAGTTCGCATCACATCTCGCTCTTTATCAAGAGGATTTACAGGAGCGAAAAGAAAAAGTGAAGCAAATTCAACATAATATTGAACAGGCGACTGCCGCCTGGAATGAGCAGTTTGCGCCATTTCAGCTGGATCATATGGAAAAGCTGCAGCAAGAGGTTTCAGCAAAAGATCACCAACAGCAGCAGTTAAAAGAACGCCTTGAGACAAGTGTTACCTTCTTGGAACAAAAGAGACAGCAAATTCAGCGGCTAACAGCAGAAAACAATGAGCTGGACCGACAGAATATCGAGCTGACCGCTCGTCTTTCAGGCAAGCAAGAGTTACGGGCAGAGAAAGAAGCTCAATTAAAAAAAATTGTGGGGCAAGAGAATGCCGAAGTATTATGGAAGAAAACCGTACAAGCCATTGAGGCCTTGTCTTCCGCTGAAGAACGAGCATATGAAAAATGGCAGTATAACCAGCGCATTTACCAACAAGTAGACAGTGAGACGAAAGCGTTGGAGCAGTCCCTTCAAGAGCTGAAGGCTCAATACGAAGAGGCCAAACAAACGTGGGAAAGCAAATGCCAAGAAACGATGTTCGCTTCTTTGGCAGAAGTGAAACAAGCGTTTATTCCAAAAGAACAAGTGGAAGCTTTACAAGAAACCATTCATGAGTTTTGGGATAAAATAAGAGAGTTTCAAAATGTCATTGCACGTTTAGAAGAGCGGCTGCAGGGAGAAATATTGACAGTTCAGCAATGGACTGAGTTGAAAGAGCTTCGTACAGAATTGCAGGAAAGTGTTCGTGAAGCGGTTCAGACAAAAGGAGCGGCTCAAAAAGCGCTGCAGGATATCCGTAGCCGCCATGAACGGTTCCAGGAGCTCGATGCTGAGCGTGTACGTCTAGACTCTTTGCTTGTTCAACATCAAAAGCTGCAAAGTGTGTTTAAAGGAAACAGTTTTGTTGAGTTCATTGCAGAAGAACAGCTAATGAGCGTAAGTCGCGATGCGTCTCAGCGTCTTGGGATATTGACGAGACAGCGTTATGCAATTGAAGTCGATTCACAGGGGGGCTTCATTATGAGAGACGATGCAAACGGTGGTGTGAAGCGCCCCGTTACGACGTTATCAGGTGGAGAAACGTTTTTGACTTCTTTGGCTCTTGCACTGGCGCTCTCCGCTCAAATTCAATTGAGAGGGGAATATCCTCTGCAGTTTTTCTTCCTTGATGAAGGATTCGGTACGCTTGATGCGGAGTTATTGGACACGGTAGTAACCTCGCTTGAAAAGCTTCAATCTAAGCAATTATCGATAGGGGTTATCAGTCATGTTCAAGAGCTAAGGGCAAGACTGCCGAAGCGGCTTATTGTAGATCCTGCGGAGCCGTCAGGAAGAGGAACGAGAGTAACGGTTGAAACGTTGTAAGGATGGATAGAGCCGAAAGATGGAAGGAAGATGGCGAAAAAAGAACAACAATCCTAACATGACCTAAAGAAAAGAAGCCTCCTTGAAAATGGGGCTTCTTTTCTTTAGGCATTTCCAGCAGAGTTTTGATCGGCAAGGTCTGGATCAATCGCATTAGTAGCTGAAAGTCCATTGTTTACAACGAAAAAGTTTCCCGTATTAGATGCCCCTGCGCCAAGTGCTGATTTAGAGTTTTCTTTGGGGGAGACATAAAATGTATCTCCGAACGTCACAACTGCACCTCCACTGACGTGGTTAATTTGTACTGGACCAAGAATTGCGGGCATAATTAAACATCCTTTGTTTTTTAATACGTCTTTCGTGTTAGTTTAGTATATGAATGAAACTTGTAGATGTTCGCCTTTACGGGTTGTTTGGAGGAGTACGTTCCCCAATCAATTGACGAATATTTTTAACGCGGGCTTCCATATTGACCGTTTCGCTTGAGCCGATATGCACAATGGACGATGTAGATAAGGCGGTGAGTTTTATATTATTGACTTTAATAACAGGAATTTCATTTTGAACGCACATATTAATAAACCTGGGTTTGGGAGGAGTAAAGGGCTCCCTGAAAACAGTATAATCTTCAAATCTTCCTTCGCGTCCATAAAAAAGAGGATACTCCCTTTGGACAGCCAGTACTTTTGAATTGGCATCTACGCAAACAGAATCACCGATCTGACAGATGGAACCGAAAAGAATCGTAATAATATCAAGCTTATTAACACAAGACATACGTTTTTGCATGAATAACCATCCCTATGAGATTGATAATGGGACAAACGGGCCAATGATGAGCGATTCAGCGGGAGTATCAAATGCAGAAGCAAGTGTCATGCTTTGCGTATCCCCCACAAAAAACAAGGATGATGATGAAACAGCTACCAGCTTGATATCGCCTACCAATAATTCTCGATTGATGACTGTAAAGTTCATGCTATCAACCTCCTTTTTTTAGTGAATCAGGAAGATAGGTTAGAAAGGCGTGGATTCCTCTGGTAATTTCTTCTCTTACTTTTGCTATTATATTCAATTTTAATTCTTGTTCATTTATATTGATTGATGCGGGATCAAGCTCCTGAAGGTGAAAAACAACACGCTGCTTCAATTGTTTTTTAATATCTTCAATAATGAATTCATAATAAGGATCGGCGATTTTTAGTTGACGTTCTTCTAAGACGGCATTAATAATGTCTGTTCCCTGTTCTTCCAATTCCCTTTTCACTTGTTCATGAATGTCATCGACCCATTCTGTCGGAATCTCCCTTGTACCAGGTGAAAAACCTGGACTGATAGACCCTGGAGGGATCTGTGCCTCAGCGTCAACGGTTCCTGGAGGAAGCTGCGTCCCGATATTGAAGTCCTCAATACTCTCCGGTACTGTAGGATTTAACCCGATATTAAGAGTTCCCTCCAGCGTTTCAACTTTTAGTTGATCAAATTTATATTCAATTCTTTCTATTTGTGTTGTTGGTTTCTCTTCCAATTCTTTTACCTGATTTTTCAATTGCGCTATACTCTGCTCTAAATTTTGAATCCTGTCATTTTGTCTTTGTATATAGGCAGCTAGCTGCTGAACGTAGTGGTGAAGTTGTTGAAGGTAATCCATTGAATCAATCCTTCCATTTAGTACATGGATACCTTAACATATGACGCGAAAAGAGAATAAATGAGCATCAATTAACGACCGGGAGGGGTCGTTGTAAACGGAATCAATCCCGGTACTTGTTGTCCGCCCTCAAGCGGGATAAGAGGGGCCTGGAGCTTTTTCGCCTCAGGTGCAGGCCCTGTAAACCCTCCCGTATTAAATAAATTGGCTGTTGTTCTTACCAGTCCGGAGCTTCCAATTTGTAAAACAGAAGCATTTGTAACCGCATTGATCCTCAAGGAATGAATGCATATGCTTTGGTTGACATAAAAGTTCAAATGATTCCCTCCTTCGGCGCCAAGGATGCCGCATGGTTACTCTAAGCATTAGCGGCAATATTTTGATCTGCAACATCTTTATCATTGACATTAGTCGAGCTTTGCTGGTTATAAACGCGTAAGCCATCCCCTGTATTGAAGGAGCCTGCACCAGCAAATGTTTTGGCTGTGGCTTTTGGAGAAATGGCATATACATCCCCAATATGGAAAACACTTGCACTACCAATATTCACGATACTGATTGCCCCTACAAATGCTGGCATATAAAACATCCTTTTAATCATTTTCTGCTACCATCATATGTAAGATGGGCTATAAGGGTGAATGCCCAGGATGTCTAAGATGTTAATAGCAGAAAATGTAAAACGCTTACATTTTCTTGTGACAAAAAATGACACCTGTGCTAAAATGTTTTTATATTCGGAATTGTTCATATAAATGAATGGGGGATGCTCTTATGCGTGTACCACTTCTATTAACGGAATTCTTAGACCGTGCTGTTTCGCTGTACGGACAAAAAACGGCCGTCATCGATGGGAAAAGATCCTTTACGTATGTGCAGCTGCAAGAACGTGTCAATCAACTGTCCAACGGCTTGCGTTCGTTAGGGATAAAGAAAGGAGATCGTGTAGCTTATTTAGCTCCTAATACACTTGAAATGCTGGAAGGCTTTTACGGCATTTTTCAAACAGGGGCTATTATGGTCCCGTTAAACATTCGTTTAAAGCCGGAGGATTATCTATTCATTTTAAATCATAGCGAGAGCAAAATCTTGTTTGTCGATTACGAGTTATATGAGAATATTGCTCCTGTTAAAGACCAGCTTCAAACGGTGGAGACCATTATTGTGCACGGACAGGCCTTAAATGGGACAGACCTTCAATATGACGAGTGGCTCTTCCGATTTGATGGAAGGCCATTTGAAAGGGAAGAGCTTGATGAAGACGATGTATGCAGTTTGCTGTACACAAGTGGTACAACTGGAAATCCGAAAGGGGTCATGCTTACACATCGCAATAACTACTTACATGCTTTAAGTGCAATGCATCATATCCGTGTAAGCGACCATGATATATATTTGCACATTTTGCCGATGTTCCATGTCAATGGATGGGGGAGTCCGTTTTATTATACAGCGAACGGTGCTACTCATGTCTGCCTTCGTAAAGCAACGCCATCCGCTATCTTCGATTTGGTTCAAAAGCACGGTGTAACAGTGATGCATATGGCACCTACCGTTTTGAATGCTTTGTTGCAATATTACGAAGAACACGTTCCTAAAATTGAACAAGATGTTCGTGTCGTGATTGCGGGCTCTGCACCCCCTCCTGCATTTGTCACAGGAGTAGAGAAAGAGCTCGGATGGGAGTTCATTCAAGTGTATGGAATGACAGAATCTTCCCCGCTCAGCCTTTCAGGAACCATTCGTTCTACCCTGACTTCCTTACCGTTAAGTGATCAGTATCGCATTAAAGCAAAAGCAGGCCATTCTATGATTGGGTGTCAAGTGAAGGTCGTGAATGACTACGGTGAAGAGATTGCTCATGACGGAAAGGAAATCGGTGAAGTGATCGTACGAAGCAATGGCGTAATGAAGGGATATTGGAAAAACTACGTGGCCACAATGGAAGCAATTCGCAATGGGTGGCTTCATACGGGTGATATGGCCACAATCGATGAATATGGCCACATTGATATTGTGGATCGTAAAAAAGATGTCATTATCAGCGGCGGTGAAAATATTTCTTCTATTGAAGTAGAAGGAGTTTTATACGAGCATGATGGTGTATTGGAAGCGGCAGTCGTAGCAGCCCCTCATGAAAAATGGGGAGAAACTCCACATGCTTTTGTAGTTCTCCGCCCGAATGCCGAAGTAACGGAAAAAGAACTCATCGCTTTCTCAAGGGAAAAGCTTGCACATTTTAAGGCAGTTACGGGTGTTACATTTGTCGATGAACTGCCTAAAACCGCTTCTGGAAAAATTCAAAAAGTTCATTTGCGAAATCAATATTGGGAATCGGCCGGGAAAGCTGGAAGATTTATCAACTAGTACAAAAAGCAGGCTTAATTTGTCAACCTAAAAGATAAATTGAAGGGTGAGGTGCCTGGTAATAAGAAAGGATAAAAGAATTCTTTGCTTATTTGTGGGAATCATCTTCACTCAGGTCGAAAAATGACTGATTTTGCGAAAATTAGGACATTTGTCTGGCTACTTATGTTCTTTTTCGAATGATTGATTTAGAAAATAAGAAAGTTGGTCGATTTTGTAGAAAAAGAAACTATTTTATGATGGAAGTAGTTGAATGAAACATTGGGGATTACAATACAGCAACCCTGTAAAGATGAAAGGGATGGTAGATATGAACGATACAGGAAAATCACCCCTTAAGCAGACAAAACGAGAAATATCTGAATATTCTTTAGTCTTTATGATCATCTCAGTTTCATCTTTAATGGCCTTTATTACACTTCCAAATGAGATGGTTACTCTTTTTAAAGGAGCCGTTGACTTTTTATTAAAGTAACATTTCGGAGCATTGAAACACCCATTAACATTCAGTCAAGAAATCACTGTCTTCTTTCGACCATTGAAAAAATCAATGGGGGAGAGAAAAATGGTGATTTCTTTTTTGTGAGCGGTTTTTCTCATGTTGGAGGAAATATGAAAGGAATTGTCGAAGGAAGCAATGATTGTTATACAAGGAGGAATGGATGATGAAGTTTGTTACGGCTGCACACAAAGAGCATGTGTTTGTAGGCATGCTTATTGATGACCGCATTATTGATTTACGTAAAGGCGAGGAACAGTTGTTTAATACGAGTGAACTGCCATCTTCTATGGTTGAGCTCATCGAACGGTATGAAACACTGTCAGGGAAATTAGCAGCCATTCATAAATGGGGACAAGAAGCTCCGAAAGCGGAAGGGATACATGCGCTGGAGGAAATCAAATGGTTAGCTCCTATTCCGCGGCCGCGCAAAAATGTTTTTTGCGTCGGAAAGAATTATGCTGATCATGCGATTGAACTTGGGGGCAAAGACGATATTCCAACACATTTAATGCTGTTTTCAAAAGCACCGACTACGGTAGTGGGCCATGAGGAAATCGTCCTGCATCATCAAGACGTTACGAAAGAACTGGATTATGAAGGTGAGCTGGCTGTCATTATTGGAAAGAAATGCAAAAACATCAAAGAGGAAGAAGCAATGGATTATGTGTTTGGCTATACTCTTATCAATGACGTCACAGCGCGGGACTTGCAGGAGAGACATAAACAGTTTTTGTTAGGAAAAAGCCTCGATACGTCATGTCCAATGGGGCCGGTTATCGTCCATAAATCCGTTATCAAAAATCCGGGAACGCTTGAGATTGAGACAAAAGTGAATGGAGAGGTGCGCCAAAAAGGCAATACAGAGCAATTTATCTTTCCGATTGAAACGATTATTGCAACCATTGCAAAAGGAACGACGTTAGAGCCGGGAGACATCATTGCAACAGGAACGCCGGCTGGGGTAGGAAAAGGATTTAATCCGCCGCGCTTTTTAAAGCCGGGAGATGTAGTGGAAATAACGGTAGAGAAAATCGGTACGCTGCGCAATACAGTGAAATAGACAAGCCATCATATAGAGTAATGATTTGCAATGTCCGCTGCTGTATGATATAGAATTCTGTTTTTCCTTATGACAAAATTAAAGAACGAATTATTTCGCTAACACTTTGATACATGATATGATGGAGAGGAAAATATTTTGGACTAGGGAGGATTTTCTCTGATGACACATGCTCATATCACAGCTTGGGCTATTGGGATTATCTTGTTTTTTGTTGCGTATGCAATGTACAGAAACAAAAATTCTAAAGCAAAAATGGTACATATGATTACTCGTCTCATGTATATTATTATTGTAATAACTGGGTTTTTACTTTACCAATCTATCATGAAAACAGCAGCGGGCAATATCCACATGTGGTACGGCATTAAAATGCTTGTCGGCTTATGGGTAATCGGTGCGATGGAAATGATATTGATCCGTACAAATAAAGGGAAAAACGCAAATGCAGGCTGGATTCAGTTTGTCATTGCGCTGCTTGTAGTTTTATATCTCGGACTCAGATTACCCATGGGCTTTGCTCCGTTAGCATAAAATGGTTCATGCTGTCAACTGTTATTGGGTTGATGGCTGCATACATGGCGGTGGTATATATCGTACCAAGAAAGAACCGGCCGCAACAGTAAAAAACGCTTGATGACTTATTTTAGAGACATGGTCATCAGGCGTTTTCCGTTATTGAGAGTATATTCAAATCGGTCCATCGTTTGAAGGTTGCGCTCAAAGAAGTGATGGATGGAACAAATATGTTCTTCATTATCGAAAATAAGAAAATTTACCCCGTTTTTTGAGGAAGCGTTTTCTTGGAAACATAAACTGTTAAAACAGTAAATACAATCGTAAAGAGAAAAGTTTAGATTGTTTAAATGCTGCGTGAATCGGGCCAACGCCTCGAATGTGAACTCCTCCAGCAGCATTTCATATGCATGCTGCAGCGTTTTGCGCACTCGAATGTAATCTCCTTCTTTTAGCATGTGGATTTGGCCGTTTATCTGCAAAATATTGTCCCCCGCCCACATTGCTTTGTGCCATCGGTGCGATAAATAAACTTCCAATGAATCATCCGCGATTTCATCCAACATGAATGCTTCATCATTTTCATCGTCAAAAAATACCCACTGTGTATCAATACGGTCTATCGTACCACAAACAAATGCACGCGGCTGCTCTTTTAAAAAGTGCAAACGAGACTGATAGCTCAATCAGATCTCCCCTATCTTCAGAAAATATAAATATTCACTATGCAAGTACATCTTAATTTTTTAACATCAGTCTTAGCTTTTTATCGTGAAAATGGTTTTTCTGTTTTTACAGCTTGAATGGGCTGAAAAGGTCTTTGAATATTTCCTATATATTCTTATTGCCCAAAAAGAAGAGCTTTATAACTTGTTCTTTGACAAATACAACTGGACAAAGCAACGGATTGTTTGCCTAAGCATAAAATGTCACTATTCAGCATGGGCAAATGCCCGTTATAGAGGAAAGGATGAGGAAGGTATGTGTGGAATAACAGGATGGATTGACTTTCAGCGTGATTTATCCAATCAGAATCAAATAGTGAGTAAAATGACAGAAACCTTGTCAAAAAGAGGACCTGATGATACGAATGTATGGATGGGGCGCCATGTGGCTTTCGGGCATAAGCGTCTAGTTGTAGTGGATCCCCTTTGTGGAAAACAGCCAATGACAAGGAAGAAACAAGAATACACCTATACAATCTGCTACAACGGTGAACTTTATAACACGGAAGATATTCGAAAAGAGCTGCTCAAACGCGGTTATACATTTCAAGGTCATTCCGATACTGAGGTATTATTAACCTCATACATGGAATGGAAGGAAGAGTGCCTGGAGTATTTAAATGGAATTTATGCATTTGCTGTATGGGATGAACATGAACAAAAATTGTTTATTGCGCGTGACCGCCTTGGAGTGAAACCTCTCTTTTATCGCACCTGTAATGGAGGACTTCAGTTTGGTTCCGAGTTAAAAGCCATTTTAGCGCACCCGGAAGTGAAGACGGAAATCGGTTTGGATGGGTTGGCGGAAGTATTCGGACTTGGTCCTTCCCGTTCTCCGGGTCATGGGGTGTTTAAAGGAATCGACGAATTACGTCCTGCTCATGCGCTAACATTTACGAAAGATGGTTTAAAGGTATGGCGTTATTGGAATGTGGAAAGTGAAGAACATAAAGAAACCTTAGATGAAACAACGGAAAAGGTGCAATTTTTAGTAAAAGATGCTATTACAAGACAACTCGTTTCAGATGTTCCACTTTGTACATTTTTATCTGGAGGAGTGGATTCCAGTGCCATTACAGCGATTGCAGCCAATGCGTTTGAAAAAGAAGGAAAGGGACAGCTTCATACTTATTCCATCGATTATGAAGATAACGATAAATATTTTAAGGCAAATGAATTCCAGCCAAACTCGGATGGAGCTTACATTCAAAAGATGTCGGAGCAATTTAACACGATCCATCATCGCTGCATCATTCAAACGGACAGCCTTGTTCACTATTTAACAGATGCTGTGTTAGTGAGAGATTTACCGGGAATGGCCGATATCGACTCATCTTTGTTGTGGTTTTGTGAGGAGATCAAGAAAGAATTTGTAGTGAGTCTGTCCGGAGAGTGTGCCGATGAAATTTTCGGAGGCTATCCTTGGTTCCATCGCCAGCATGATCTGGCGTCTGACGCATTCCCTTGGATGAGGTCTGTCGGCGCCCGTGTGGATTTGCTGACGGATAGCTGGAAAAATAAATTGAAATTAAATGAGTATGTACGAAACCGTTATGAAGAAACCGTAAAAGAAACACCGCTTTTAGATGGAGAATCCACAGAGGAAGCGCAACGCCGTAAACTGTTTTATTTAAATATGATTTGGTTTATGACCACACTGCTTGATCGAAAAGACCGGATGAGCATGGGAGCGAGCTTGGAGGTTCGCGTTCCATTTGCAGACCATCGCCTTGTAGAGTATGTGTGGAACATCCCGTGGGAGATGAAAACGGCCGGCAACCGCGAGAAAGGGATTTTACGCCGTGCCTTAGAAGGGGTATTGCCGCATGATGTACTTTATCGTAAAAAGAGTCCTTATCCCAAAACGCATAATCCGGCTTATACAAAGGCGGTTAAAACATGGCTTGAAGAATTGTTGGCTGATAAAAGCTCTGTCCTGCATGAGTTTTTCGATGCCCGAAAGTTAACAGACATTATCCAATCAGAGGGAAGAGAATTTAAAGTACCGTGGTTCGGACAGCTGATGACCGGGCCGCAACTGCTAGCCCATCTTGCACAAATGCATGTTTGGTTTAAAGAATACAATGTAACGGTTATTGAATAACAGCGTGTATAACCTTTGTGTGGCAGAGGACTTCAATCAATGGATTCATATCCGCTTGCTTCTCGCTTAACATCAAAGGAAGCTATTTATCATTTTCCGAAAGAATACTCCCACTTCAAGGAATGTGCAGGACGTAGCCCAATGAGTAAGTGGGAGATGAATTTTGGTAGGCGTTAGCCTAAGTTTTTGGTATCATATTCTTGAACGAATTCTAGTGTGGTGCTAGTTGCGTAAATAGAACTTGTCTGGTGGCTGTCGTTCGCCTATACCATTCGAAAGTCGCAAAAAGAAGAAACCGGTAAACTTGTGGCACGAAAACCAAGTGTCAAAAAACCAAAAAACAAGACGGCAAGACCATACGAATTTCGTATCAATCGTAGGGACTACGAGGGTAGCCTGCTAAGAAACTGGTGGATACGCTAGTGTTCGCAGGAATCTCTCACTTCAAGCGTTAGCTAAGTGGAAGTAGTTCAAGGGAGACTGACTTAACAGTATAGAAACGCGCTGTTAAGTCAGCTTTTTTGTTAAAGAACAAGATTGGTTTTTTAGATGTTGGATTCATTCGCGCAGAATGTCCAGTTCTCACATTGCCCGCTAAAGCTGATAGGGGAGGAAATGAAGAGAAAGGATGGAAAAAAGCCCTTTTCTCTCCGGTTTCCCTTTTGCTTCACTCTATAAACCAGAAATCAACACCGGACTTTGGCATAATGGTGTGAAAAATAAATGACATTTGTCCCCTTTTTTCGTTTTTCGATACAATCTGTTTATTTTACTTGGTATAGTAGAGGTAGTTGCTTATACAGTTAAGGGGGGAAAACAGAATGAAAGAAATTAAGCTATTTGTTCCAATGCTGTTTCTCGCTTTACTACTCATATTTGGCTGCTATAAGGCTTTGCAAACAGGTGTAAAAGTTCCGGTGGTAAATGTTAGTTCTGAGAATGCGAAGGAACTTCAAGTCGGTCTTGAGAATAAGAATGTTAACGATCAATTGGTCAGGACATATTCGAATATTCTCACGTTCAAGCAGCAAAACCTTCCTTATTTATCATACAAACTAGCGGGAGATACAAAAGAAGCTATTCAAACTGCCTTTCCGCGTACATATACCGAGGTGGACGGAGTGCTTACTTTTCGAGGCAACCACCTGCGCGATCGACCTTCATTTGGTCATATTCCTTCCCAAGCATCCCAGCTTTCAAAGGTATGGGAGTTCACAACAAAACGAAGCCCTGATTGGGGAGGAGGAGCAGGCTGGACAGGACAGCCTGCCATCATAAAATGGGGCAATGATGTCTTGCAGATGATGAATGTATATGATGAGTTTAAAAAAAATCCGGGATTCGTGGAAGTCGTTTACGGATCATTGGATGGCCATATTTACTTTTTTGATTTGCATTCCGGTAAGCCATCACGTCCTTCTATTAATATGGGAAACGCTATTAGGGGAAGTGTCTCTTTGGATCCAAGGGGTTATCCGCTCTTATACGTAGGGCAAGGAGTTCCCCAAACATCCAAAACAGATATTGGATTACGTATTTTCAGCTTAATTGATGGAAAGCAACTTGCGATGATTAAAGGAATTGACCCGTTTGCGTACCGAAGATGGGGGGCTTTCGGTGGCTCGCCGCTAATCAATCGGAAAACGGACACGATGGTTGTCGGGGGAGAAAACGGTCTCTTATATCATATAAAGCTTCATACGCGTTTCTTTAGAGATAAGAAGGTCATTACGGTGAATCCTTTCGTCATGAAGTATCGTTATCATGTTAAAGGGAACCTTGATTATGGAATTGAAAATTCGCCGGCAGCTTATAAAAATGTTACATGGTTTGCTGATAACGGGGGGAGTATACAAGCGGTTGATATGATGACCAATCGGCCGATTTGGGCTCTTTCCAAAACGGATGATACAGACGCCACCATTGTTGTAGATGAGGAAAATGGCAATACCCCTTACTTATATACGGGGACAGAAGTGGACAAGCAGGGGAATAAAGGAATAGCACGTTTACGGAAACTCAATGGTTTGACCGGGAAGGAAATATGGTCAACTGCATATCCGGCTCTGACGGTAAAAGGGAAAAACCCCGTTAATGGCGGACTGCTGGCTACCCCTGTTAACGGAAAGCGTACAATAAAGGATTTGATCATTTATACAGTTGCGCGGGCACCATCTCTTGAAACAGGATTGATGGTGGCTTTAGATAAGCAAACAGGAAAAGAAGTGTGGCGCTGGCGGATGCCTAAATATACATGGTCTTCTCCTGTAGACATATATGATGAGAAAGGGAAGGCGTACATCCTTCAAGCTGATGCTAATGGGAGCTTGTATATGCTGTCAGGGAAGGACGGAAAAATCGTTTCTAAAATAGAACTCGGACATAACGTAGAGGCATCGCCGGCTGTTTACGATGACATGCTTGTGGTAGCCACGCGTGCTCAAAAGATATATGGTGTCAAAATATCGGGGACTCCTTAGTGGGGTGCCCGATTTTTTGTTCTAAACTGAAGTTTTTTAGGAACAGTTCAACAAAGTGAGACTTCCATCAGGGGAGAAGGACCACATTTAGCTTAATGATTAGTTGAACCAACCGACTTCTTACGGACCATTAGAGTATCCCCTGCACAGCAGGAAATAGGTTTATTGACCCGATGATGGTTATGCGAAAAAATGTAACATCTGTTTTTCTGGAAACAGATATACAAGACATCTTCTGAGACAAACGCGAATTTATGTTATGTTTTCTGACATTAGATAAGGGTTGTATCAAAAAAAAATAATAAGAATTTTTAAAAAATGTATTGAAAATCTAACAGATAGGTATTATGATACGTAATATAACATATGATGTTATAAAAACTAACATCAATTTCGGTTAGAAAAACAGAACTACAGATAGGGAGGAATAAAACATGCAAATGGGAGATTCAGTGCTCATGTTTGTGGCAACTATCCTAGTATGGCTTATGACACCAGGTATAGCGCTGTTTTACGGAGGGATGGTAAAAAGCAAGAACGTCCTAAGCACAACGATGCATAGTTTTGGATCAATAGCCATTATCTCAGTTTTATGGGTATTAGTCGGATATTCTATTTCGTTTTCCACAGGAGGAACTGCTTTCTTTGGAAATTTAGATTGGGTGGGCTTAAAAGGCGTTTCATTTGAGCCGAATCCTGACTACAGTGCAACGATTCCTCATAATCTTTTTATGATGTTTCAATTAACGTTTGCGGTTTTAACAACAGCGATTATTTCCGGGGCTTTTGCAGAACGTATGCGTTTTTCAGCTTTTGTACTCTTTGCAATATTATGGATGATTATTGTTTATGCTCCTGTTGCTCACTGGGTATGGGGAGTCGGTGGATGGCTACGTGAATTAGGCGCACTTGATTTCGCGGGAGGAAACGTTGTTCACATTTCATCTGGGGTTGCTGGTTTAGTGCTTGCGAGTGTTTTGGGAACACGAAAAGACGCAAACGAAACAACTCCGCACAACTTACCGCTTACAATACTAGGTGCCGGATTAATTTGGTTTGGTTGGTTCGGTTTTAATGTCGGCAGTGCATTAACATTAAATGATGTAGCCATGACAGCATTTATCAATACGAATACAGCAGCAGCTACTGGTATTATTGGCTGGGTATTTGTTGAATGGATTGCTACTAAAAAGCCAACCATGTTAGGTGCCTTGTCTGGTGCCATAGCGGGTCTTGTTGCCATTACGCCGGCTTGCGGATTTGTCACACCAGTTGCTTCTATTTTAATCGGCTTTATTGGCGGCGTTGTTTGTTTCTGGGGTGTCTTTTCACTTAAGAAAAAGCTTGGTTATGATGATGCGTTAGACGCATTCGGCCTCCACGGTATTGGAGGAACATGGGGCGGTATTGCAACAGGGTTGTTCGCTACAACATCTGTAAATTCTGCCGGGGCAGATGGACTGTTTTATGGTGATGCGAGCCTGCTTTGGAAACAGTTAACCGCAATCGTTGCAACCTATATCTTTGTTGCGGTCGCTACTTATATTATTGTTAAGGTCGTTAACGTTATTGTAAATATTCGCGTAAATGATGAAGAAGAATCACTCGGACTCGATATTACGATGCACGGTGAAAAAGCATATCATGAAGCAAATATGTGAAAAAGGGTGATCATATGAGCGATAAGCTAACGAAAATTGAAATTATTACACGTCCAACAAAATTCGAAGAGTTAAAACAAGCATTGGCGAAAATCGGTGTGAGCGGCATTACTGTTTCGAATGTGCTCGGCTGCGGGTTGCAGAAAGGTTTTACGGAATTCTATCGCGGTGTAAAACGCGAAGTGAATATGCATGAACGAATTAAAGTTGAGATTGTCGTGTGTAAAGTACCTGTACAATCAGTCATTGATACAGCTCGCCAGGTGTTAAATACAGGAAAACCAGGCGACGGAAAAATCTTTATATATGAAATTGCCAACGCCATTAAAATTCGTACAGGTGAAGAAGGGTGCAATGCGTTACAAAACGAGAAATAAAAAAGAGGAGGTCCCAAAGGTCTGTTAGTCCTTTGGGACCTCCTCTTTTATTTTTGAAACAATCTTTTCTGATACTAGTCAATCCCAAGGACATCGGGAGAGCTTGTAACAAAGTGGACAAAAATGGATTATGAAAAAGACATTGAGAATCCTTATTTAGTTTGTATAATAGAATAAGTGGGTTGCAAGCGATTTCATTAAACCTCCAATGAAGAGATAGAGAGGAAAGAAGGGGGGAGGGACGATGATTCATAAACGAATAGTTGCTCTGTTTTTGCCCCTGTTTCTTCTTTTTGGCAGTCTCCCATCTATGGCGGCTGGGAAAGAAGAAAATAGATGGCAAGATGAATTGATCTACTCCATTATGATCGACCGTTTTAATAATAGCCGGTTGGCAAACGATCGTGATATAGATGTCAATGATCCGAATGCTTATCATGGCGGGGATTTAAAGGGGATCATGGATAAGCTCGATTACATTCACGATATGGGATTTACGACCATTGTACTGTCTCCTTTGTTTAAAAGTGACTCATATGATGGAGGTACCATTAAAGACTTTTATAAAGTGGATGAACACTATGGAACGATGAAAGAATTCAAACAGCTTGTAAAAGAGGCGCACAAGCGTAATATGAAAGTCGTGGCAAGTTTTATCACATCAAGTGATGAAAATGAAATGGTAAAAGCAGGATCATGGTGGATTGAACAAACCAATATTGATGGATACAAGATGTCCAAATTGGAAGAAGCATCTCTGCCTTTTTGGGAAAAGTTCGTTAAAGAGGTAAAAGCGGCGAAAGAAGGCTTTTACTTAATGGGAGAGCTTCCTGAAGAAGATGTAAAGAACCGAGCAAACTATGAGCGAATCGGCTTCGATTCTTTAATTGATTACAGCCTTTATAATCAAACTTCTGAAACATTTAGCAAGATCAATTCTTCACAAAAGATGTTACAGGAACAATGGCAGCAAACCGAATCTACTTACAAGAATCCGCTTGCAGTCGGAACGATGATTGATAATGAAAATACTGCTCGTTTCACGAGAAAAGCCCTGGAGCATCGCCGCCATCCCGGAACGAGAACGAAACTGGCGCTAACGCATTTATTCTCATCTCCCGGCATTCCAACTGTTTACTACGGAACAGAAATCGCCTTAGACGGTGGAGAAAAGCCCGATAACCATCGGATGATGAATTTCCGTGTGGATAAAGAGCTGATTGATTATGTGACAAAACTCAGTGAGGTTAGAAATCAGCTTCCATCTTTACGAAGAGGGACATTTGAACGGTTATATGAAAAAGGTGGAATGGTGATTTATAAACGTCAGTATAAGGGTGAGACGGCTGTTATTGCGATCAATAATACATCCAAAACACAAATAATCGATTTAGGAACAAAACAGCTTGGAGAAGAGAAAGAATTAAGGGGATTGTTAGAAGATGATATTATTCGTCCCGCAAAAGAAGGGTATCGCATAGCGCTTGACCGGGAAAAGGCCAATATTTATGTATTGGCTGATAAAACAGGATTAAACATGAAGTTTGTTGTTGCTCTCGTTGTAGTCTATGGAGCTTTTATGACTTTTATCTATTTAGCCTGGAAACGTGGAAGAGCAAGAAACAAGTAAAGGGAGATCCCGCTTAGTAGTGTAGCTTGAAGCAGTAACACCAGACTTTAACATGGCTTTACCTGAAATCATGTTATGATGGAATCAATAAAATTGGGAGAGGGGTGTGTTTGTATGGGCGTGACCATTAAGGACGTCGCCAATTTAGCAAAAGTTGCACCTTCGACGGTATCAAGAGTAATCGCAAATAGCTCGCGGATCAGTGAGAAAACGAAGCAGCGTGTCAGATTGGCAATGAAAGAATTAGGTTATCATCCCAATATTATTGCGCGAAGCCTTGCGAATCAATCGACACAAGCGATTGGCGTTGTAATGCCGAGCTCTGCTGACAAAGTATTTCAAAATCCATTTTTTCCGGAAGTCATCAGAGGAATTAGTATAGGCGCACATGAGAAAAAGCATGCTATATATATGTCCACAGGAGAAACAGAAGAAGAAATTTTTCAGGAAGTTGTTCAAATGGTACAAGGCCGCCGAGTAGATGGCATTGTTCTTTTATACTCGAAAGTAGATGATATGATTTTACCTTATTTACAAGAACATGATGTTCGATGTGTGGTTATTGGAAAGCCGTTTAAAGAAGGGGAGACCGTATCGTTTGTGGATAATGATAATTTCCGTGCCGGCCGTGAAGCAGCTGAATATTTGATTAAGCTGGGCCATGAGCGAATTGCGTTTGTTGGCGGGGACTTGGACCTTGTTGTAACAATTGACCGTTTAACGGGCTATGACAAGGCTATTCGTGCTGCGGGCCTGCAATATCGCGATGAATATGTCATCCACCAAGAATTTTTACGTGAAGGCGGAAAAGAAGCGGTTCGCAAGCTGATGTCGCTTGAAAAGCGTCCAACGGCGTTAGTGGTGGCGGACGATTTGATGGCACTTGGCGTATTGAACACATTAGATGAAATGGGTATATCCGTCCCTGGTGATATTTCCATTGTGAGCTTCAACAATCTTTTAATCGCCGAGCTTGCCCGTCCTGCTTTAACATCTATCAATATCAATATTTTCGAACTTGGCTATCAGGCGGTTCGGTGTCTGATCGATCAATTTGAATCTCCTTATAAAGTAGTCGAGCAGATTAAAGTCCCTTACCAAATGATAGAGCGACAGTCTTGCAAACGATTAAATGAAGAGCTCGCTGAGACTTCTGTGTAAGGAAAGACGAAATCAAAAAGCCTCCGGGAGGCTTTTTGATTATCCATTTACAATCGTTCCGCCGTTTACATGAATCATTTGCCCTGTTATATAGGAAGAATCATCATTTGCTAAAAACACGTAGCTTGTTGCGACTTCATGAGGTTGACCTGCCCGTTTCATTGGGGTGTCGGCTCCGAATGTTGATACTTTTTCGCTTGCAAAAGTAGAGGGAATGAGCGGCGTCCAAATGGGACCGGGTGCGACTCCATTGACGCGAATACCTTTTCCAACCAGTGATTGGGAGAGAGAACGAGTGAACGCGACGATGGCCCCTTTTGTAGAGGAATAGTCAAGCAGCTGCTCGTTTCCCTCATAAGCCGTGATAGACGCCGTGTTAATAATGGAACTGCCTGACGTTAAGTATGGAAGGACAGCTTTAGTTAAATAAAAGAGTGAAAACACATTGGTGCGGAATGTTTGTTGAAGCTGCTCTGCCGTAATATCCAGGAGGCTTTCTTTTGGATGTTGCTCCGCTGCATTATTGACAAGAATATCAATTTTTCCGAACTTGGCGATTGTTTCTTTGGCGATTTGCTCACAAAAAGATTCATCTCCAATGTCTCCGGCAAGAAGTAAACATTGGGCTCCAAACTGTTCTACTTGTTTTCTCGTTTCCTCTGCATCTTGATGTTCGTCTAAATAAACGATGACCACATTGGCTCCTTCTTTCGCATAATGATAGGAAACGGCCCGGCCAATTCCGCTATCACCGCCTGTAATGATAGCCACTTTTCCTTTTAGCTTTCCTGCTGCCTTGTATTGGCTGCTGATTGCAACAGGAATCGGATTCATCTCGGACTCGATTCCCGGCTGCCTGTTTTGATGTTGGGGCGGGAATGTTTGTTGTTGGTTTTGTTGGTTAGCCATTGTTCTTCCTCCTTGTCTAATAGTTCCCTTGTTAGTATGGAAAGGTAAAAAAATTTTATCCCACATTAACGGGCAGTAAGGCCCCCGCTGATGGAAGTTTCCTTTATCCTTTCGGAGGATATCGCGCAGGTAGACTACATTCCTTAGGAAGAGGAGTAAAACAAAAAACGAAAGGAGACGGTGTGTCGTCTCCTTTTGTTTCTTCATGTTTGGAAAATTATAAACTTTCATCCCGTCGATCACTTTGTGAGTGATTGGGTGATCGTCCAGCTCCAGCGCCTAGCCCCTCGAGTCGCTTCGGTCCTGTCAATGAAGTCAAAGAACAACTTCACCGGCGGGCCCTTCACGCTTGTCGGGGCTGAGCAAGGCGCTTGCGCTTTTGTTCAACGATAGTTAATGAATTGAACATCAATTGGCAAATCGGCTTCGCGAATTGCGGCAATCACTTTTTGTAAATCATCTCTACTTTTTCCGGACACACGCAGCTGGTCATCCTGAATCTGGCTTTTGACTTTTAAGCCCGCATTTTTGATGATCGTATTGATCTTTTTGGCATTCTCCTTATCAATGCCCTGGATTAATGTTGCCCTTTGTCTCACTGTTCCGCCGGAAGCATTTTCTATTTTTCCGTACGATAGGTTTTTTATTGGGACACCCCGTTTAATCAGTTTGGAAAGAAGCACATCTTTCAGCTGATTCAGTTTGAATTCATCATCTGAAACGAGCACAATCTCTTCTTTATCAAGAGAGAGATCACTTTTGCTTCCTTTAAAGTCGTAGCGAGTTTGAATCTCTTTCATGGCAATGTTGATCGCATTCGTGACTTCAGATAAGTCAACTTTGGACACAATATCAAATGAGCTTTCTTTAGACATATGTTCCTCCTCATTTGTAAAAATTTTCTTGCAATCATTATAAACAACTTCTACATTAAGTACAACCGTGCCAAAAGTTGAATGGCTGAGCAGGAATTGGTACAATCACCATATGTTTGTATTTTGAAAGGAAGAAAGGATCGAAACAATGAGCAAATTACAACCTGGAAAAACATTGGTGCTTCATGTAGAACGTGAAACACCTTTAGGATATATGTTAACGGACGGAAAAGAAGAAGTGCTGCTTCATCGAAATGAAGCGACAAAGGAGCTGGCAGAAGGAGAAGAGGCCGCAGTCTTTGTTTATTTAGATCAAAAAGGAAGATTGGCTTCTACAATGACGCTTCCGACTATTGAGGAAGGGAAGTATGAGTGGGTAAAGGTGGTTGAAACCCAACCGGGTCTTGGCGTGTTTGTAGATATCGGCCTGAACAAGGATTTGCTGGTAGAAAAAAATGATTTGCCTGCCCTTGAGTCATTATGGCCGGCTGAAGGGGATTTGTTATATTGTACGATCAAAGTGACAAGACGCGGTCTTTTATACGGGAAGCCGGCAACAGAAGATGTCATGCAGGAAATTGCGAAAGAAGCGCCGGCATCTTTGTTTAATAAAAGCCTTACCGGGACCGTTTATCGTGTGTTAAGAGTCGGAACGTTTTTAATCACGGATGAAGGTTATCTGGGCTTTATTCATGAAACGGAACGAAAGGAAGAGCCTCGTTTAGGAGAGAGAGTACAAGCACGTGTTATTCATGTAAAAGAAGATGGAACATTAAATTTATCATTAATACCTCGAAAACAAGACAGCATGTCTGAAGATGCGGATGAAATTTATGCTTACTTGCAAAACAGGGGAGGAGCGATGCCTTATTGGGATAAAAGCTTTCCGGAAGACATTCGCGAGCGTTTCAATCTGAGCAAGGCTGCTTTTAAGCGCGCTCTTGGAAAACTCATGAAGGAGAACAAAGTGTATCAAGAAGAAGGCTGGACTTATATCAAGAAAGAAGAAACAGGTGATAAATAAAAAGAAAGGGGGTTGCCCCGGAACACGGAAAGGCATATGTTTTGGGCGTAAAATCAAATGAATCATCGTGGAAAATCCATAAAACTGAGAATTTTCGTGACGATTTATTTGACAAAAAGCTTTTTACAGCATAAAAAGGAGGCTCTTGGTTGAGCCCCCTTTTCTTTATTTACAGGTGATCGGTTTTTTTTGAATAAGAATTTTTCCCTAATTCACGGTTATGCTCTCTCATAATATTTTTTTCATGGCGTTTTGCATTATTATCTCTTGCTTTTTTATCATTGTCGCTTGTGTGAGATTTTGTCATGCGAAATCACTCCTTTAACCTGGTGATGATATTAAGGTTAGCCTGGAGTGTCTAATTTATGTAGGCAACTTATGACAGCGTATCGTTCAAGAAAAAAAGAGCAATTGTACCTGGTCCTGCATGAGAACCGACTGCTGAACCGAGGCTGTTGATGATAAAGGATTGACAGCCGAACTTTTCTGTGATGAGCTGTTTGAGTTCGAGTGCAGTATGTTCGTCATCTCCATGACTGATGGCGATTGTTTGTGAAGCTAAATCCTGCCCGCGCTCTTCCATCAGTTCAACCATTCGTTTTAAAACTTTTTTACGTCCGCGTATCTTTTCGATTGGAATGAGTTTTCCGTCTTCGACGTGAAGCAGGGGCTTAATATTGAGAAGGCCACCGACAAAAGCAGATGTTTTGCTGACACGGCCGCCTTTTGCAAGGAAATCTAAATTGTCGACCGTGAAGATGTGTTCCATGTGATGGCTGTAAGCTTTAATCTTCTCAACAAGTTCTTCAAACGGCAACTGTTGCTTAAGCAGCTGGACAGCGTAATGAACGACGAGTCCCTGACCGAGGGAAGCACACTTCGTATCGATTACCTCGATTTTAGCATCGGGATAGTTTTCTTTTATTTCTTGCTGCATCATGACAGACGTCTGGTATGTACCGGATAGTTGGGAGGAGAATGCAATATAAATGCCCGCATCCCCATTTTTCACAATCGATTCAAATGTATCGTAAATTGTATTAGGTGCAGCCTGGGATGTTTTTGGATGTGCACCGTGGCGAATATATTCAAATACTTCATGCGGTTGGATAGTTTCTAAATCTAAATACTCTTTATCGTTAACATGAACACGAAGGGGAAGCAATTGAACATCATGCTCCTGGAAAAAATGCAATGGCAGATCGCTTGCACTGTCCGTTACGATTTTAATTGACATCATTGTCACCTTCCTATTGCTTTTATATGATATGAATAGTTTACAGATTGTTTGGCAAACATACAATTTTTTCGACTGATCAGCGCATAAATGTACGGCTTTTTATTGTAAGATGACGGGACGGTTGTTTCAGGGGAGGATTGTTGCGGGTACGATAAAACGGACGATGTTTGCTTGGCGGGTTTGGTATACGCCAATTTTCTAAATCCATTCTGCCATACATAAGTGTTATTAATGAATTAATATGAAAAGACCATACTACTATTAGATGTATATGCTTGACGGGAGGAAATTCTTATGGTTTGGTTAGAAACGAAAAAATTAATTGTTGTTTTGCTCGGGGCCTTACTGAGTGCGTTATCCTTAAACTTATTTTTAATCCCTGCCAATATTTATGCCAGCGGCTTTACCGGCGCGGCCCAGCTTATTTCAAATGTGCTGTCGGACTACACGCCCATTCACGTATCAACGGGTATTTTATTGCTCTTGTTTAATATCCCCGTCGCGATTTTAGGCTGGATGAAAGTAGGGAAGTCGTTTACCTTATATAGCTTTTTAAGTGTTGCGGCAACAACTGTATTTTTGGAATTGCTTCCCGTTTACCCCCTTTCCAAAGATATTTTATTGAACTCGGTGTTTGGCGGTGTCATTGCTGCTGTAGGAATCGGCTTCACATTAAAGTGGGGAGCTTCAACTGGGGGACTTGATATTATCGCCATGATTTTGTCTCGTATGAAGGATAAACCGGTCGGTACATACTTTTTTGCCATCAATGCTGTCATTATCGGAACAGCAGGATTAATATACGGATGGGAGAAAGCTTTATACACTCTTGTTGCGTTATATGTTTCTACACGTATGATTGATGCCATTCATACTCGTCATGAAAAGCTAACGGCTATGATCGTTACAAAAAAAGGTGCGGAATTGAAAAAGGCGATCCATGCTAAATTGGTACGCGGAATTACAACTGTTCCAGCTAAAGGGGCCTTCACAAACGAAGAAAAAGAAATGATGATTATCGTCATTACAAGATATGAGTTGTTTGATTTGGAGCGGATTATTAAAGAAGTAGATCCGAATGCATTTACAAATGTTGTGCAGACAACAGGGATCTTGGGGTTCTTCCGTAAAGACTAGAAAGTGAAATCCCGATAAATGGATAAATAGCTTTTAATATGAAGTCCCGAAAGCCTGGAAAACAGGCTTTCGGGACTTTTTTACATTGTTTTGCCCTCCAACTGATCTGCTAACCCATCTAGCTGTGCTTTTTCTTCGGGAGTAGCTTGGCTGGCAGCATAAGAAAGAGTTTCTTGTGCAATGCCCATTTGCCCCTGATCGACTAAGGCGGAGTCATCTGTCTGATCAGCCTGCCGGCTCTTAATGCTCTTTTGATCCTCATTGAGTAAGGCCGAATGGTCTGTCTGATTAGCTTGGGGGCTCTTAATGCTTGTTTGACCTCCACTAGTTAAGGCTGAGTCACCAGTCTGATTTTCGATACCCAATGCTTGCTGGAATTGCTGAATTTGTTCTTGCTCCCCTGGTGATGCTTGATTCATGAGAGAAGAAACCACGCTTCCTGCGATATCCATCTTCCCGTTATGATTTCTAGGAGAAGAAGAATTCTGGTGGTTTGCCTGCGGTTCTTGCTGTGACTGCTGACCCTGGTGTTGCTCCCCTGTTGACATGCTTCCAGATAAAAGGGATTGTATCATCCCCATGTCAAAAGAACCTTCTTTATTTGACTTCCCCGTGTTGGCTTGTCCATGATTAGAGGATTGCTGTTTTTGTTCGCCGGGGGAAGAAAATGCTCCCCTAACGTTAGTGAAGACTTGTTTTGCCTGCTGAAATAAAGAGTCTGCCATCACGCACGACCTCCGTTAAAAGAGGATTGACCATTTTTGGCTTTCAGCTTTTCAGCTTCTGCCAGTGTCATACGGTAAGGGATTCGCTGATCATGAAGTTGAACCGCGTCAGCACCTTGCTGAACAAAGCGTCTTGATTTATTGCTTCTACCCATTACACATTCCTCCTTGATTTGAACGAAATTGACACTATTCTTTGTGTCAATTGTAGTTTGTGTAGTTTTTGAAGAGCTATAGCCATAAAAAATTCCCTTTTCCGAGTAATCCGGTCAACAGGAAAGCATCCTATATATATAAAAAGCCTAATCAGTCGGCGATCAGGCTTTTAGGAAATGGGATATTAGAGTTTTAATACGTCTCGCAGGTAAAGGGCAATGCCGTCTTCTTCGTTTGACAGCGTGGTTTCTCTTGCAAGGTTCTTTAGCTGGGCAATTGCATTTCCCATGGCTACACCATGACCGGCAAACTCGATCATTTCCAAATCGTTATCTTCGTCACCGAATGCAATGATTCGCTCTTGGGGAATGTTGTAGTAATCGGCCACTTTTTGAAGACCGACTGCTTTATTCAATCCTTTTTTGACAATTTCAATCACATGCCAGGGAGCTCCCCAGCGGCGATGTTCAATCACTTCTGCATGCACTTCCGATAAGTGCCGGCGAATATCGTCCACATGATATTCGTCAGCATGGATTAAAATGGAGGTAGGATCATGCTGTAAGTAAACACGCAAGTCACCTGTTTGAAGTTTTGGATTCCCTAAATTAATAACATCGATTAATTCCCGATCATCATAATGCAAATATACATCGTCCATCACTTCAGCAAGAATGTTGTTAATCTCATAATTGTCCATAGCTTCTACAATATCATAGGCTGTATGACGGTGGAGCGGGCTATGGTGCACACCCCATGTTTGTTGGAGAGGATGATGAATAAGTGCACCGTTAAAGTTCACAATAGGAGTATTCAATTGCAGCTCTGAATAATACATGGAGCTTGAACGGTAAGGGCGGCCTGTCGCAATCATGACGATATGCCCTTCTTGTTTCGCTTTTTCGAGGATGGCTTTTGTTTTGGGGGAAATCGTTTTTTTATCGGTTAATAATGTACCATCTAGATCAAGTGCGATTAAATGCGGTTTCGTGCTCATAGTAGCTCCTTTCAACGGTATTGATCAGTTAATTTTACTTTAACACAATTATATTTATGTGTCCCGCAGGTCTTTTTATTTATACATTACGAAACGTATGGGCAGCACAGCAGCAGGGAGCGATAAAGAAGCGAATTTTAGTATAAGTAAAGAACGATTATCCTCTATGCTCCCCCTTGGCAGACTTGGCAATCCGTAAATTTTTCCTATGCGTATAATAAGCAAAATGTGTGTAATGAAAGTAACTAGGAAGACGTATTCTGGAAGGAAGGATAGAAAATGGATGAAAAAATAAAAGAAAAGATAATGGAAGCATTAGAAGAAGTGAAAGACCCGGAATTAGGTGTAGATATTATCAATTTAGGATTGGTATATGATTTAGAGTTAACGGAAGAAGGAACGGCAATTGTAACCATGACTCTTACGTCTATTGGATGTCCGCTTGCCGGAACAATTACAGAAGACGTGAAAAAAGCACTACTTCCATTAGCGGAAGTAAAGAATGTGGAAGTAAGCATTACCTTTAATCCGCCCTGGAGTAAGGACCGGATGTCGCGTTATGCAAAAATTGCGTTGGGGATTCGTTAAAGCGGGATATGATCGTCGAGGCAGCTTACTTAGCTCAAAAATTTTTAAAACTGAATGTATCGTTAGGAAAGCCTTTGGATTAAATCGATTTTCCATGATGGCTGACGCTGTTCCGGATGATTCAAAAGTCTTCAATCAATCACAAAACTTTACTTTTATGGAAAAGTTTTATCTATTGTCATCATTCAGCATGCAATTTGACATGAAATGGCGGCTCCCATGAACAAAAAGTTCAATGTCATCGGGTAATCAGTATCCTTACAAATTTTAAATACACTAAAAAACAGACAGAAAGACGTGTAGTTTACAACAGAAGCCCAAAAATTAAAAAAATAACTAAATATTCATTTGATTTTATTTTTATACAGTATTATAATGATTAGTAATTTAATAGATATGAAGGAGCGTTAAAAGTTTAAAATGAATAAAAAAAGTAAGATAGGTATCGTTGGAGCGACAGGTTATGGTGGGATAGAATTGATCAGATTGCTCTCTTCCCATCCACATTTTCATATTTATTCAGTTTATTCTTCTTCACAGGAAGGAACGATGATAAAGGATATTTATCCACATTTATCGCATGAAAGTTGGCGTTTGCAAGATATCGATCCAAACCGAATGGCACAAGAAGTGGATTTAGTGTTCACTGCCACTCCATCCGGAATCTCGAGCCGACTTGTTCCAGGTTTAGTTGATGCAGGGCTTAAGGTAGTCGATCTATCCGGTGACTTTCGTTTAAAGGAAGAAGATCTATACGAACAATGGTATCAAAAGCCTTCTGCTAAAAAGTCTTATTTACATCAAGCGGTGTACGGACTATCCGAGTGGTTTGCCGAAGAGGTGAAAGAAAGCTCCTTTATTGCCAATCCGGGTTGTTATCCGACTGCTACATTGTTAGCATTGGCTCCCCTTGTAAAGAGTCGGTTGATTGAAGAAGATTCAGTTATTGTGGATGCGAAATCGGGGGTTTCTGGTGCCGGAAAAGGCTTATCGAGTGTGACACATTATGCCGAAGCAAATGAAAATCTTAAAATTTATAAAGTCAATCAGCATCAGCATATTCCGGAAATCGAGCAAGTGTTGAAGGGCTGGAATGAAAACATCCAACCAATTACTTTCAATACACATCTGGTGCCGATGACAAGAGGCATCATGAGCACAGTATATGCACGGGCAAAAGACAGGATGACACTTGAAGACTTATATGCTCTTTATCTAGAAAGTTATAAAGCTGCTCCATTTGTAAGAATAAGAGAAAAAGGAAAATTCCCGTCAACAAAAGAGGTATGCGGATCTAACTATTGTGATATCGGAGTTGCTTTTGATGAGAGAACGAATCGTATCACCATCGTGTCAGTGATCGATAACCTTGTAAAAGGGGCGGCAGGGCAGGCTGTGCAAAACGCTAATATCATGATGGGATATGAACAGCAGACAGGTCTAAACTTTATTCCTGTTTATCCATAAGAGAAATAAGAGAGGGGAATAAGTGTGATTAAGACGGAAGAGAAAACAACGGTAAAGAAGATAGAGAACGGAACAATTGTGACGCCAAAGGGATTTTTGGCGGCAGGTGTGCATGCTGGACTGCGTTATGAGAAAAAAGATGTAGGAGCAATTGTGAGCGTGCAACCCTCAAGCTGTGCGGCAGTTTATACACAAAGCAGCTTTCAGGCAGCTCCGCTTCATGTCACAAAAGAAAGTATTGCGGCAGAGCAAAAGCTGCAAGGTATCATTGTAAACAGTGCGTGTGCAAATGCTTGTACAGGTGAACAGGGGTTAAAAGATGCCTATGAAATGAGAACGCTGTTTGCGGAGAAATTTCAATTAGAGCCTCATTATGTAGCGGTTGCTTCTACTGGAGTCATCGGTGAGTTGTTAAATATGGATAAAATCCGTAAAGGCATTCAAAATTTGAAGCCAGGCAATGATCAAAGTGCTGCAGAGGAGTTCCAAACAGCCATCTTAACAACCGACACAGTCATGAAGACAGCCTGCTATGAAACGGTGATTGACGGTAAGACGATTACTGTCGGAGGAGCTGCAAAGGGATCGGGAATGATTCATCCAAATATGGCGACGATGCTTGGATTTGTTACAACAGATGCAGCAATCGATTCCAATGTGCTGCAGGAAGCTTTGCGCTCCATTACCAATAAGACATTTAATCAGATTACAGTGGATGGAGATACGTCGACAAATGACATGGTCATTGTCATGGCAAACGGAATGGCCGAAAATGCTCCGTTAACGCCTAGTCATCCGCAGTGGTTCCAGTTCTATGAGGCGCTAAAGTTAACATGTGAAGATTTGGCAAAACAAATTGCCCGTGATGGAGAAGGGGCCACGAAACTAATTGAAGTTCAAGTCAATGGAGCGAAAACAAAAGAAGATGCCAATAAAATTGCCAAACAAATTGTTGGGTCTAATCTTGTTAAAACAGCTGTATATGGAGCGGATGCAAATTGGGGGCGAATCATTGGAGCAATTGGCTACAGCGGAGTGGAAGTCAATCCTGATAAAGTGGATGTCAGCATGGGAGAAATTAATATGCTGAAAAACAGTCAGCCTCAAGCGTTTGATGAAGAAGCAGCTAAAACCTATTTACAGCAATCTCAAATAGTCATTACCGTACAGCTTTACGAAGGAAAGGAAAATGGAGTAGCGTGGGGCTGTGATTTAACATATGATTATGTGAAAATCAATGCGAGTTATCGCACATAAGGGAGAGACATAATGGGAAATCAGGAAACAATTGTGATTAAATGCGGTGGAAGCATTATGAATGAGTTAAGCGATTCTTTTTTTCAAAGTCTATCCTTTTTGGCGGATCAAGGATATCGTCTAGCGATCGTTCACGGCGGCGGACCGGATATTGCAGCATTATTAAAGCGGCTCAATATCCAATCCGAGTTTGTTAACGGATTACGCAAAACATCTGCAGAAGTGCTGGATGTGGTCAAAATGGTGTTAGCCGGAAAAGTAAACAAACAGCTTGTCACTTCTCTGCAAACATATGGGTTGAATAGTGTAGGGTTGTCAGGTTGTGATGGAATGCTTCTCGAAACGAAAGCCATCAACTATGAGGAACTAGGGTATGTAGGCGAAGTGGTAGATGTAAATGATCAGTTGCTCAATCATTTGATGGATGGAGGATATGTACCGGTCATCTCATCTATTGGAGTGAACAAAGAGGGAGAAAGTTTTAATATTAATGCTGATTTGGCAGCCGGTGCGGTCGCGCAGGCGCTTGGGGCAAAGCAGCTTCTATTTGTCACAGATGTGCAAGGGATTTTAAAAGACGATGAGCTGCTGCCCGAAGTGACCCCTGCTGATGTTGAACAACTGATGAAAAGCGGAGTTATTTACGGCGGAATGATCCCGAAAGTGCAAGCGGCAATCAAAGCTTTATCGCCATCTCTTCATCAGGTGCAGATTGTAAGCGGCAAAGCTTCATTTATGACGGAAAACGGAGAGTGGATAGGTACCACTATCAAATATGGAAAAGAAGAAACGGAGGGATCGGCAGATGAGTTACTTATTTCCAACATACCAACGATTTGATGTGAAAGTAAAAAGCGCGAGCGGAACAAAATTGACGGATGAAAACGGCCAGAAGTATCTGGATTTTATTTCCGGTATTGCTGTATGCAACTTAGGACATCGCCATCCGGCTGTACAAGAAGCGGTTGAACAACAGCTGAAACAAGTATGGCATGTATCGAATTTGTTTCATGTGAGTGTTCAAGAAGAAGTGGCGGAATTGCTTGTCCAGCATTCATGCGGGGATGCCGTCTTTTTCTGTAACAGTGGTGCGGAAGCGAATGAAGCAGCCATTAAATTGGCACGAAAGTATACGAAACGCCATAAAATCATTACCTTCAAAAAATCATTTCACGGTCGAACGTTTGCAACTATGTCGGCAACAGGCCAAGCAAAAATACACGAAGGCTTCGGACCATTGCTGCAGGAATTTGTGTATGTACCTTATAACGATATAGAAGCTGTAAAGAAAGAAATGGATGAAACAACAGCAGCAGTGATGCTTGAAATTGTCCAGGGAGAAGGCGGAGTCGTTCCGGCGGAAGCGGAATTTCTGGAAGGGGTCCAGCAGCTTTGTCAGGAAAATGGTTCATTGTTTATTGTCGATGAAGTACAAACAGGTATTGGACGCACAGGAAAGCCATTTGCGTATCAACACTATTCATTATCACCTGATATTACCACAGTGGCAAAAGGATTAGGAAGTGGATTGCCGATTGGAGCGCTTATCGGTAAAAATCATTTAAAAGAAGCGTTTGGTCCTGGATCCCATGGTTCGACATTCGGAGGGAATCCAATTGCATTAGCAGCGGCAAAAGCAACATTGACCGTCATCTTCCAGGAAGCCTTTTTAAAAGAAGTGGAACAAAAGGCAGCTTATTTTATGAAGGAACTCCAAACGAAGTTGTCGTCCATCCCATTTATCACGGATATTCGAGGAAAAGGATTTTTAATCGGAATCGAATGTGCTGAGAAGCAGGGTGAGCTTATCGGGAAAATGAGAGAAAAAGGATTGCTTGTCCTTGGGGCAGGTCCATCCGTTATTCGTTTGCTGCCGCCGTTAACTGTCACTATGGAAGAAATGAATACAGCATTAACGATTATTGAGAATGTGTGCTGCCACGAAAAAATTTCATTGTAAACAGTGGTGATTTTTTATAATATATATGTATAAAAATTCTATTAAATAAATAAAAATTCGTTCGGAGGCTTATTATGAAAGGTTATGTTCACTTAGCGAACGGCGAGTCGTTTGAAGGAACATTAGAGGATACATCAACAAAAAAAGAGATAACAGGAGAGATTGTTTTCTTTACAGGCATGACAGGTTATCAAGAAGTGTTAACAGACCCGTCGTATAAAAATCAAATTATTGTGTTCACATACCCGCTTATCGGAAATTACGGAATCAATGAGCAGGATTACGAAAGCAAAAAACCCCATGTCGCCGGTGTCGTCGTCTACGAGTGCTGGGATCAAGGTTTTCACTATGAAGCCACATATACGTTAAAGCAGTATTTAAAAAAATGGAACATTCCGCTTATTACACATGTCGATACGCGCGCGGTTGTCAAGCGCATTCGAAATGAAGGCACGATGCAAGCTTTCGTTTCGGCACAAACATCCGCTTTACCGGGTGTCTTTAAAGAACAAGAAAGTCTTATTGTAAAGGAAGTGTCGACTCCCAGTGTACAAACATACGGAAGCGGAGATAAGCATATCGTTCTCATCGATTTTGGCTACAAAAAATCCATTTTACAAGAGCTGGTGGAGCGCCAATGTCGAGTAACGGTCGTGCCTTATCACATTTCCTTGGAACAATTAACCGAATTAAAGCCGGATGGAATTGTGTTGTCTAACGGTCCTGGAGACCCGGTCCAATTGAACTTCCAGCTCCCAACGTTGAAAAAAGTAATCGAATCTTATCCGACATTGGGAATTTGTCTTGGCCATCAATTGATCGGCCTTGCATGCGGAGGAAAAACAAAGAAATTAATGTTCGGCCACCGTGGCGCCAATCAGCCGGTGATCGATCTGGTAAAGAAGAAAGTGTATATGACGTCTCAAAATCACAGCTATGTGGTAGATGAAGAAAGCATAAAAAATACGAAACTGAAAGTGCGTTTTAAAAATGTAAATGACGGATCTGTCGAAGGATTTATGCATCAAACATTACCGGTTTTATCCGTGCAGTATCATCCTGAAGCACATCCGGGCCCTAGCGACAGCAGCTACATTTTTGATGAATTTCTAACACTCGTGAAGCAAGCAGGGAGAGAGAAAGTGTATGCCTAAAGATACATCGTTAAAAACCATTTTAGTCATTGGCTCAGGGCCTATCATTATCGGCCAGGCAGCAGAATTTGATTATTCAGGAACACAAGCCTGCCTTTCTTTAAAAGAAGAAGGATACAAAGTCATCCTGGTCAATAATAACCCGGCAACAATCATGACAGATGAAAATGTGGCAGATGTTATTTATTTTGAGCCTCTGACAGTAGATAGTGTAGATAAAATCATGAAAAAAGAAAAGCCGGATGGATTGCTGGCGACATTGGGAGGCCAAACGGGGTTAAATCTGGCACTCGAGCTGCATGAAAAAGGGGTTTTGCAGAAGCATGGGGTGAAGCTGCTTGGAACACCGATTGAATCCATTAAGAAGGGAGAAAATCGGGAAGATTTCCGTCAGCTGATGAAGGAACTGAATGAACCCGTACCAGCGAGTACAATTGTGACAAAAGTGGAAGAAGCGCTTGCCTTTGCCGAAGAAATCGGATTTCCGGTGATTGTCCGCCCTGCCTATACCCTTGGCGGAACAGGCGGCGGAATTGCCTATACCACAGAAGACCTAACGTTTTTAGCAGCAAATGGCCTTCGTGAAAGTGCCATTCACCAATGCTTGATTGAAAAAAGCATTGCCGGCTACAAAGAAGTGGAATACGAAGTGATGCGCGATGGAAATGGCACGTGCATTACGATTTGCAATATGGAGAATATCGATCCTGTCGGTATTCATACAGGGGATTCTATTGTGGTGGCTCCTTCTCAAACATTAACAGACGTAGAATATCAAATGCTGCGGACAGCCTCCATCAAAATTATTTCCGCACTGGGTATCATCGGCGGATGTAATATTCAGTTTGCTCTCGACCCGGCAAGCAAACAATATTATTTGATTGAAGTAAATCCTCGTGTCAGCCGCTCATCCGCTCTTGCTTCTAAAGCAACCGGGTATCCAATCGCGAAAATTGCAGCCAAATTAGCGGTTGGCTACACGCTCGATGAAATTTTGAATCCGGTAACCGGCGACACATATGCAAGTTTTGAGCCATCATTGGATTATGTGGTAGTGAAGTTTCCTCGCTGGCCGTTTGATAAATTTGCACAGGCTGATCGCAAATTGGGAACGCAAATGAAAGCAACCGGCGAGGTCATGGCGATTGACCGCAATCTGGAAAGAAGCTTGCAAAAGGCGATTTCTTCGTTGGAAATAAACGTGAATGGATTGGAACTTCCGGCCTTGAAGGATTGTCCGCAACAAGAATTAACCGGAAAATTAAGTCAACAAAACGATGAACGCTTATTTGTGATTTTTGAACTGCTTCGTCGTGGATATGAGGTAGCACATATTCATGAAATCACGAAAATCGATTACTTTTATTTAACACATTTTGCCCAATTAATTGAGCTTGAAAAAGAGCTAAAGACGTTAAGTTTCCAGACGATCGATCCTCAGCTTTTTAAACAGGCAAAAGAAAAAGGGTTTGCGGACGAATATCTTGCTTCTATCTGGAATGTTCAAGAGCAGGAAGTTCGCCAAAAACGGAAAGAACTGCAGATTGTTCCAAGCTATAAAATGGTCGATACATGTGCAGCAGAGTTTAAATCAACAACTGCGTATTTTTACTCCAGCTATTACGGGGAGACCGAACTGTTGGAGTCGGATAAAACGAAAGTAGCCATCATCGGCTCTGGTCCCATTCGGATCGGCCAGGGAGTCGAATTCGATTACAGTTCCGTTCATGGTGTTTATGCTCTACAAGAAGAAGGATATGAGACGATCTTAATTAATAATAACCCGGAAACGGTAAGCACCGACTTTCAGGTAGCCAATCGCTTGTACTTTGAGCCGATTACGGTAGAGGACGTGTTGAACGTACTCGAAGCGGAAGGCGTTCACCATGTTATCGTTCAATATGGGGGGCAAACCGCTATTTCACTCGTGCAAGGGTTAACAGAAGCAGGCGTTTCCATTCTAGGGGTCACTGAAGAAGTCATTGATGCATTGGAAGATCGCGATAAATTTTACCAATTGCTTGAGGGACTGAATATCCCACATGTACCAGGGGAAATGGCCGAAAACGAGCAAGAATTAATGGAAAAAGCAAAGAGTATCGGTTTTCCGATTCTGATTCGTCCTTCCTATGTTATTGGCGGACGCGGGATGATGACTCTTTATGGTCAAGAGGAATTGGCTTCCTATATCCAAATGATTGAACCTGGTCATTACCCGATTTTAATTGATGCTTATTTACCAGCAAAGGAAGCGGAGATTGATGTAGTGACAGATGGAGAGAATATTCTCGTTCCGACCATTATGGAACACGTAGAGAAAGCGGGTGTACATTCCGGTGACAGCTATGCTTACTTACCATCTCAAACGTTAAACAAAGCGGTTGAGGAAAAAATTGTCGAGTATGCTAAGAAGATCGCCTGCAAACTTTCCTATAAAGGCGTGATGAACATTCAATATTTAGTAGATGGTGACGATGTGCTCGTTCTTGAAGTGAATCCAAGAGCAAGTCGTACTGTTCCCCTCGTGAGCAAAGTCACAGGTATACCGCTTATTGCGCTTTCGACAAAAATATTGCTTGGGAAATCTTTGACAGAAATTCATGGAAAAACCGGGTTATTGTCAGCCCCTTCTTACCAAACCATTAAGTTTCCGGTTTTTTCTACAAATAAACTGGCAGGAGTCGACCCCCTTGTTGGGCCGGAAATGAAATCGACAGGTGAAGGAATTGCCATTGCCTCAACCATGGAGGAAGCCGCTTTAAAAGTATTTTATAGTTATTTAATGGCTCATCCTCAAGCAAATCAAATTTGTGTGGATGGCGAGACCGATGAGCAATGGCTTAACGAACTTAAAGAACATGGTGTAAAAGTAGTAAAAGAGGATGACATCAACCGTTGGGCTTCCCAACAGGAAGCCCTGCTCTTTATAAGTTTAGGCACGGGGGAAGAAGCCAAGCAAAGACGTTTAACCGCCTTAAAGCATGGGTTACTCGTCATGACAGAAAAAGAAACGGTAGATTTATTCATAAAAGCCTTCAAACAGAAACAATACGATGTTTGTTCATTACAAAACTGGAAACAGAACGATCAACAAGTAAAGGAAGTGACCATATGATGGGAGCAGTGTCAATTGAGAAAGAACAAATCCAGCTAAAGGGAAAAAACTTGTTAACGTTAATGGATTTATCGACAAATGAGATTATCTATTTATTGGAGAGTGCCCTTGAGCTGAAAGCAAAGCATTTAAACGGTGAGGTCGTTTCTTCCTTAAAAGGGAAAACGCTGGGAATGATTTTTGAAAAATCCTCTACTCGCACTCGTGTTTCATTTGAAGCCGGCATGCTCCAACTAGGGGGAAATGCCCTTTACTTAAACGGAAACGATTTACAGATCGGAAGAGGAGAAACCATTGCAGACACAGCCAGGGTTCTTTCCGAATTCATTGATGTTATTATGATTCGCACGTTTGAACATGAAAAAGTAGTAGAGCTTGCTAAACATGCTTCTATTCCCGTCATCAATGGTTTAACAGATGATTTTCATCCATGTCAGGCACTGGCTGATTTGTTGACCGTTTATGAACATAAGAAGGCCTTTAAAGGATTGAAAATGGCTTATATTGGAGACGGCAATAACGTTGCTCATTCACTTATGATTGCTTGTGCAAAAGTAGGAATGGACTTTACACTTGCATGTCCAAAGGGGTACGAACCGAAAGAATTTGTCGTCAAATACGCACAAGAGGTGGCCAAAGTGACAGGTGCCAACATTACCATCTGTCATGACCCTGTTGCAGCAGCCAAAGATGCAGACGCATTGTATACGGACGTATGGACAAGTATGGGGCAGGAAGAAGAAGCAAAAGAACGCCTGGCTGTTTTCACCCCGTATCAAATTAATGAAGAATTAGTTAAACAAGCAAAAAGTGATTATCTGTTCCTTCATTGTCTCCCGGCCCATCGAGGCGAAGAAGTAACGGCAGAAGTGATTGACGGTCCTCGTTCCTTTGTATTTCAACAAGCCGGAAATCGAATGCATGTCCAAAAAGCCTTATTACAAGCTATTCTTTCCTAAATAAACTATTTTAAAATAAGGTTGTGTTAAAGTTTAGTGTTGATTTTTGGCCCATTTGAATAAAACGAAAGGAAAACTGATGAGAAAATGTATTTTCTGGACGTTTTTCTTTCGTTTTAAAGGTAAAATGTTGGAAAGCACGCTTTTCTTCATAAAGGAAGCATGTATACTCATGAAAAAACGAAAAGCGGATAAGATAATGAGTGAACCACCTTATTAAAGGAGGCACTAACAATGGGTCAAAACCGCCACTTTACACCTGGCCAGAAGGCGCCGAATAACGGCATTTATATAGAAATCGGAGAAACGGGAAGCAACGTGAAAAATCCGCAAAAGCTAAAACTTAAAGCAGGAGACCGCTTCCCTGAAACATCCAATCATAATCGCCATTGGACATATTTGCGCAAGCCCTAATTGTCAAAAACTCGTCGATCGACGAGTTTTTTTTTTGTGCAAAAACGGGTATAATAAATATAAAGGTCAAAAAAGGTCAGACATTTTTTGATAGGAGGATATTTAATGGACATCAACAAAATGACGCAAAAGTTGCAGGAAGCATTGCTGGATGCTCAATCTCTTGCAGTAAAAGAGCATCATCAGGAAATTGACACAGGTCATTTATTAATGTCTTTAGTGAATCAGTCCGAAGGGATTGGCCCAAGAATTTTAGCATCCATGAATGTCTCGGTCGACTTATTTAAAGAACAGTTGCATGAACTCTTGAAAAAACGCCCGATTGTCACGGGATCAGGTACTGAATCAGGAAAAATTTATGTTACAAATAGACTGCAGCAAGTATTAGCAAAAGCTGAAGAAGAAGCAAAGCGATTACAAGATGAATATGTCTCTGTTGAGCATGTGTTTTTAGCCTTAACGGAATCATCATCTTCAGATATTGGCCAGCTGTTTTCGCGAAATGGGCTGACGAGAGATCGTTTATTGCAAGTATTAACATCGATCAGGGGGAATCAGCGCGTGACAAGTCAAAATCCGGAAGCTACATATGAAGCATTAAAAAAATACGGCCGTGATCTAGTTGCTGAAGTACGTGCGGGGAAAATCGATCCTGTTATCGGCCGAGACAGTGAAATTCGCCGTGTGATCCGCATTTTATCGAGAAAAACAAAAAACAATCCTGTTTTAATCGGGGAACCTGGGGTCGGTAAAACCGCGATCGTTGAAGGGCTGGCCCAGCGAATTGTTAGACGGGATGTACCAGAAGGTCTTAAGAATAAAACAATTTTTGCGCTTGATATGGGAGCGCTCGTAGCGGGAGCGAAATTTCGGGGAGAATTCGAAGAACGTCTAAAGGCAGTTTTGCAAGAAGTGAAGAAAAGCGAAGGGAACATTTTATTATTCATTGATGAACTTCATACGATTGTAGGAGCAGGTCGTGTAGAGGGAGCGATGGATGCAGGCAATTTATTAAAACCGATGCTTGCACGTGGAGAGCTTCACTGTATCGGTGCAACCACTCTGGATGAGTATCGGCAGTATATTGAAAAGGATCCTGCTTTAGAACGGCGTTTTCAGCAAGTATTAGTGAGTGAACCGACCGTAGAAGATACGATTTCTATTTTACGTGGACTAAAAGAGCGTTTTGAAATTCATCATGGAGTCAACATTCATGACCGTGCCCTTGTAGCGGCAGCCACGATGTCCAATCGCTATATCACCGATCGCTTTTTGCCCGATAAAGCAATTGATTTAATCGATGAGGCGTGTGCCACCATTCGAACAGAGATCGATTCGATGCCTTCTGAGCTTGATGAAGTCACAAGACGGCTCATGCAGCTGCAAATTGAAGAAGCCGCACTGCAAAAAGAAACAGACCCAGTAAGTAAAGAGCGGCTGGAAGCCATTGTAAAAGAAATCGCCGATCTACAAGAGAAGGCCGATGCCATGAAACTTCAATGGGAGCAAGAAAAGAAATCAATTCAGACAGTGCAGGAAGTAAGAGAAAAGCTTGAAAGAGCAAAGAGGGATTTAGAAGAAGCAGAAAATCGATATGACTTAAATAAAGCGGCTGAACTTCGTCACGGAATCATTCCATCGTTAGAAAAAGAAATCAAAGAAATGGAACAGCATTCAACCGAGAGACAAAGTGACAACCGCTTGCTGCGCGAGGAAGTGACAGAAGAAGAAATTGCAGAGATTGTAGGCCGCTGGACCGGGATTCCGGTTTCTAAATTGGTAGAAGG
Organism: Bacillus songklensis; assembly: GCF_042649685.1. Classification (NCBI taxonomy): domain Bacteria; kingdom Bacillati; phylum Bacillota; class Bacilli; order Caryophanales; family Bacillaceae; genus Bacillus; species Bacillus songklensis. The sequence goes on from NZ_JBHRZT010000039.1 coordinate 82,516, forward strand.
AGAACGTGAAAAGCTGCTTCGTCTTGAATCCATCCTCCATGAGCGTGTCATCGGACAGGAAGAAGCTGTTTCGCTTGTAACAGATGCGGTACTGCGTGCCCGTGCCGGCATAAAAGATCCGAGTCGTCCGATTGGTTCTTTCATTTTCCTTGGACCGACGGGAGTAGGGAAAACGGAGTTGGCGAAAACGTTGGCCCAGGCCTTATTTGATAGTGAAGAACATATCATTCGCATCGATATGTCTGAATATATGGAAAAGCATGCCGTGTCCCGTCTAATTGGTGCACCTCCGGGCTATGTCGGCTATGAAGAAGGAGGGCAATTAACAGAGGCAGTTCGCCGTAATCCTTATTCTGTCATTTTGCTTGATGAGGTTGAAAAAGCTCATCCGGAAGTATTCAATGTGCTGCTGCAAATTCTGGATGATGGGCGTGTGACCGACTCAAAAGGAAAAACGGTGGATTTTAAAAACACTGTCATTATTATGACATCTAACATTGGCTCCCACTACTTGCTGGACGGCGTGACAGAAGAAGGGGAGATTACGGAGGGTGCGAGAGAGCAAGTAATGGCCCAGCTGCGCAGCCATTTTCGCCCGGAATTTTTAAACCGTGTAGATGATGTCATTTTATTTAAGCCACTCACGACGAGTGAAGTAAAAGGCATTGTAGAAAAGTTGCTGCAGCATCTTGAATTAAGATTGGCTGATCGTCATATTTCAGTCCACCTGACTGATACAGCAAAAAATTATATTGCAACTGCAGGGTTTGATCCTATATACGGGGCAAGACCATTAAAACGTTTTATCCAAAAGCATGTGGAAACAAAGCTTGCCCGTGATCTGATTGCAGGAACCATTCATGATCATGATCAAGTGATCATTGACGTAGAAGATGATACATTTGTGATAAAAAAAGCTTAAAAATGGACCAAAAAGCAAAAAGAGACCCATTTTATTGTCTTTTTTTGCTTTTTATAATAGCGGTCATAGGAATCAGCTAAATTCTCTACTGACTTTTGCAAGGCAATACTATCTACTTCTTTCAAAAAAGAGTAATGCTTCTTTAGCTCAGGAAGTGATTTCACTGTTTTTTTTGGCTAATGTCAACCGCCATTCATCTCCCACCTACTCATTGGGCTGCGCCCTTCGCATTCCTTGAGGTAGGAGTCTTCTGTTGGAAATGATAAAACGGAATCATAAAATGAAGTTGTATCCGTTTTCGGAAGTGGATTATTTTAAACTGAACATTGATAGAATAGATAGGTGATAAAAATGATAGAAAATTTAATTAATCGATTTATGAAAATATTTCAGGCATCAGAAGATCAAATTCGGGTGTTTTTTGCACCGGGCCGGGTTAATTTAATCGGAGAACATACAGATTATAACGGCGGACACGTCTTCCCATGTGCGTTAAGTCTTGGCACATATGCAATTGCGAAGAAAAGGGAAGACAACATGGTGAGAATGTATTCCAGCAACTTTGAAAACCTGGGTGTAATCGAGTTTTCGCTTGAGAACCTCCAGTATGAAGAAGCCCATGATTGGGTGAACTATCCGAAGGGAGTCATCGATATATTCCAAAAATACGGTTATGCCATTGAGAAAGGGTTTGATGTCTTATTTTACGGCAATATCCCAAATGGTGCAGGATTATCTTCATCGGCTTCCATTGAATTGGCAACTTCAGTACTATTAAAGGGGTTATTCCAATTAGATACAGATATGATCAGCATGGTCAAAATGAGCCAACAGGCAGAAAATGAATTCATTGGTGTAAGCTGTGGTATTATGGATCAATTTGCCATTGGAATGGGAAAAGAAAATCATGCCGTTTTATTAAACTGCCAAACTTTAGATTATACGTATAGTCCACTTGAACTTGAGCATGCTTCTCTAATCATTGCCAATACGAATAAGAGAAGGGGATTGGCGGACTCGAAATACAATGAACGACGCAGTGAGTGTGAGCGGGCATTAAAACAATTGCAAGCCGAATTAACGATTGAATCATTGGGAGACTTAACACCAGAACAATTTGAGCAGCATAAGCACCTTATTCAGAGTGACATCGATCGTAAACGAGCAAAACATGCAGTCTACGAGAATACTCGCACAAAAGAAGCGGTCGTGAAGCTTCAAAAAGGTGATATCAACGGATTTGGTGAGTTGATGAAGCAATCTCACGAATCTTTACGGGATGATTATGAAGTGACGGGGAAAGAACTAGATGCATTAGTGGAGGCTGCCTGGGCACAAGAAGGTGTTATCGGTTCACGTATGACAGGGGCCGGATTTGGCGGATGTACCATCAGCATTGTGCAAAATGATCAAATTGAGAGCTTTATAGAAAAGGCAGGAAAACACTATACAGACAATACCGGATTAACAGCGAATTTCTACGTTGTACAAGTAGGAAGCGGTGCAAAGGAATTGACTGCTGAAACGGTTTAACATGTGAGGAGGAAAATTCAATGGCTATTTTAGTATGTGGTGGAGCAGGTTACATTGGGAGTCACACGGTTTCGGAGTTGCTTGATAAAGGCGAAGAAGTGATTGTGGTAGATAACTTGCAAAAAGGCCATGAACAAGCTGTATTAGAAAGTGCCAAGCTTTGTATCGGCGATTTACGTGATGAAACGTTTTTAGACGAGGTTTTTACTAATAACCGTATTGAGGCAGTCGTTCACTTTGCGGCAGATTCTTTAGTGGGAGAAAGTGTAGAAGATCCGTTAAAGTATTACGACAATAACGTGTACGGTACCCTTTGCCTGCTTCGTACAATGGTGAAGCATGATGTAAAGAAAATGGTCTTTTCGTCAACAGCGGCAACATACGGTGAAGCAAAAAACTTCCCCATCTTAGAAGATGATCCGACAGAGCCGACCAATCCTTACGGTGAAACAAAATTAGCGATCGAGAAGATGTTGAAATGGTCTGAACAAGCATATGGCCTAAAATATGTTGTATTGCGTTATTTTAACGTGGCGGGCGCACACATGGCGGGAAAGCTCGGGGAAGATCACACACCAGAAACACACTTAATTCCCATCATCCTGCAGGTAGCATTAGGAAAACGCGAGCATATCAGCATTTTCGGTGAAGATTATGACACGCATGATGGTACATGCATTCGTGACTACATTCATGTGACTGACTTGGCGGATGCCCACATCTTAGCAATCGAGAAGTTACACCGTGACAACACAAGCGGTACTTATAACTTAGGAAACGGAAACGGCTTTACGGTAAAAGAAGTCATCGAGGCGGCACGTAAGGTAACAGGTCATCCGATTCCGGCACAAGTAGCACCAAGACGTGCGGGAGACCCGGCAAAACTTGTGGCTTCTTCTGAAAAAGCAATGAAAGAACTAGGCTGGCAGCCGCGCTATACAACACTTGAACAAATGATCGAAAGCGCATGGAAATGGTTCCAGACGCACCCGGAAGGTTATTAAAGAAAAGCGGAAGCGACTGTTAAGGCTTGAGAGGCATTGGAACTTCTGACAGAGGAACGGCTTTTTCGTTCCGTGGGAAGAAGTGAAATGACCGAAAGGCTAGGAGCTGCAGCCGGACAATAAGAAAAGCGGAAGCGACTGTTAAGGCTTGAGAGGCATTGGAACTTCTGACAGAGGAACGGCTTTTTCGTTCCGTGGGAAGAAGTGAAATGACCGAAAGGCTAGGAGCTGCAGCTGGACAATAAGAAAAGCGGAAGCGACTGTTAAGGCTTGAGAGGCATTGGAACTTCTGAGAAGGAGCTGCAGCCGGACAAGGAAGGAATGCACAGCAAGCTCGCCTAACCGGCTGATCCAAAGGTCTTTAGAGAATGAATATCATGTGTTTTTTTCTTTTCCTCATTTCAAAATGAAGGGAGCACGATTAAATGGCTATCAGCATTCATGAACAAATTGAGCGCTTAATTCAGTACGGGTTGAATAAAGAACTCATTACAAAATGGGATGTAGACGTTGTCCGCAACAGGATACTAGAAGTATTAGAACTTGACGAGTTTGAGTCAGTGGAAATAGAAAAACAACAGCTGGACACACCAGTGGCAATTTTAGAAGCGATTTTAGACTGGGCGGCTGAGAACGGACGTCTAGAAGCGAACACGGTTACATACCGCGATTTATTAGATACAAAAATCATGGCAAGCTTCGTTCCGCTTCCTTCTGAAATGAACCGTCAATTTTATGAGCGATATGAAAAAGAGGGCCCGCAATCGGCAACAAACTCTTTCTATCAATTTTCAAAAAACGTTCATTATATTCGTACAGATCGCATTGCTAAAAATGAAGCATGGCTCGCTCCAACCGAATATGGAGATTTAGAAATGACGATTAATCTATCGAAGCCGGAAAAAGATCCAAAAGCGATTGCAGCAGCGAAAAATATGAAACAAAGCTCTTATCCAAAGTGTTTATTGTGCAAGGAAAATGCCGGTTATGCGGGACGCGTCAATCATCCGGCCCGCCAAAACCACCGCATCATTCCAGTTGAACTCAATAATGAGCAATGGTTCTTACAATTCTCGCCTTATGTATACTACAATGAACATGCTATCGTACTGGCGGGCGAACATGTGCCAATGAAAATCTCAAAAGAAACATTTGTACGCTTATTGGAATTTGTCAATCAATTTCCGCATTATTTTCTTGGGTCAAATGCTGACTTGCCGATCGTGGGCGGCTCAATCTTAACCCATGATCATTTCCAGGGTGGACATCATGAATTTCCAATGGCAAAAGCAGAGATTGAGCATGAGTTTACATTTGCGAACTATCCGGACGTTCGTGCAGGTATTGTGAAATGGCCGATGTCCGTTATTCGTTTACAAAGCGCAGATCGGGAAGACCTTATACAATTATCGGATGATATTTTACAAGAGTGGAAGCATTATAGTGATGCTGAAGTGGACATTTTTGCCTTTACGGGTGAAACACCGCATAATACGATTACTCCAATCGCGAGAAGGCGCGGTGAGTTATTTGAAATCGACTTAGTACTGCGCAACAACCGCACAAGCGATGAACATCCGCTTGGTATTTTCCATCCGCATGCTGAAGTGCATCATATTAAGAAGGAAAACATCGGATTAGTTGAAGTCATGGGTCTGGCCGTTTTGCCGGGTCGTTTAAAGGAAGAAATGCATGAATTGGCATCAGTTCTTACAGCAGAAAACTTTGAAGAGGAAATCAAGAAGAATGAAGACATCGTCAAGCATTTAGAGTGGGCAAAGGCGTTGAAAGAAAAGCATCGAGAGCTTTCAGAAGAAAATGCCCTTTCCATTTTGCAGGAAGAAATCGGAAAAGTATTTGCGACGATTCTTGAACATGCAGGAATCTTCAAACGTAACAATCAAGGACAACAGGCATTCGAGCGTTTTATGAACACCATCACCAGTCAAAGAAATGAGAAGCGCGGCAGAAAAAGCAAGCCAAGTTAAACGGCCATGATTTTCCTATTATTAACATAAACGATGGTCATAAAGAAAGGTGAGGCAATCGAGGGATTTCCCCGGGTTGCCCCACCTTCTTTTTTGCCGTATCAGAAAGCATAGATTGTGTTTTGAAATTGTCCAGTCCCATGCCCTATGAGGCTAAGCGGGTTTATTCCTCTTTACTATATAAATCCACATAAAAAATGGGACATGAATAAAAAGCCATCCATGCCCCATTTTTTACGCATAAGGCTTCCCCAATTTTCCTTTCGGGCCCTTGTCGAAGCCTTATACAAGAGCCTTTTTTCGCTTATTCAAGGCTGTCGGAGCAGAAAAGCTATAAATAACGCTCAAAACGACAAATGATGTTGAACCATTAAATTGAATGTATATAATTATTAATGGTGATCAACTGGATCATTCGGAATAAGTGTACCAATCAACACTACAAGCACTGCAAATACCACAGAGAAAATAGAAGCGGTTGCAAAATTGTATGTAGCACCTTGCATGGAACTAATAACGTAAGCAGCCATGTTTACAAGTAAAAAGCCCCAAAAGATAGCCGAAAGAAATTGCATTTTTTTCACCTCATCTTACAAACAGTTTGTTTATATTTTATCATAAATCCAAGAGTTAATAAATGATATTTTGACAGTACAAAAAGCTCAATAAAATTAAAAGGGAGAAATGAGGAATTGGACAAAAGAGTACTGTTGAGAATTATTTGTATATTTTTGAATAAACTACACTTCACTCACGTCGATTAAAGGGGAAGACAAGTAATAAGTAGCCTGTATGTTCTTTGTGATTTCTTTTCTGATACAAGGCTATTTTCGTAAAATTTTTACATATACTAATAATCGATAAAGGAAATAAATAGTAAAAAAGAGAAAGTGAAAGTAGATAGGGCAGGTGAATAAGTGATGGAAAAAGAAGAAATGAGTGAACTTGATCTGCTTCTTGAACAGGAAGCGTCCAATTTAACACAATTGGGCATGGAAACATTAGAACGATTAAAAAAAGAGAAAAATTTGGAGGAAAGGGAGGGATAGCTATTACAAATGGGCATTCCCCCTTTCTTTTTTTAATTTCGTTCATACAATGTAAATAGTGAAAGAAGTAGTTAATGAATCGGAGGACGAATTGAATGAATGCCCGCTTTTTTAGTTTAGACAATCAATGGAACGTTGTTCATCTTCCTGAAAGACCGAATGGATTTGGCGTATTGGTATTAGGAGACAAGGATCATTTTGTAGAGGGATCTACAAGCTTATGGATACAACATATCGGGCGCTCGCAGCTTGTCCGATATTTATTGGATAAAGGATATACGGTATTTTACTCTAATTTATACGGCCGCCATTGGGGAAGCGATAAATCATTGCGATTAGCCAAACAGCTTTATCATTTAGTCATGAAACAAGAGATTTTAAATAAACGGATACATGTATTGGCAGAAGGAATGGGAGCGTTGCTGGCCCTTCGATTGGTGGAAAGCAATGAAGATTTCTTCCGAGGTATGGCCTTGCTAAACCCATGTTTGGATTTTCGAGCACATGTAGAGCATGAAAAGCAAAATAAGCTTTTCTATAAACAACTTATAAAAGAGATAAGGCAGGCCTACGGGATAGAAGAAGAGGAGCTAAATGAGTTTCTAAACAAACTGCCACAATTAACGGACTACCAATCTACAATTCCCGTTAAAATATGGGCAATGACCAATAACATAAGCTCTTACCCTATTTTTCACAGAAGACATTATGAAGAGCACCGCCTAAAACTCGGTTCCCCTGTCGCTCTTTCTCTTTACTTGCCTGAACAGAAGTATTTATTTGAAAGATCACTTGTCCATTTCTTTGAAGAAAATGAAAAAGTGTTATAACAAAGCCTCTTTGATTATACATATCTAAGAGGCTATTTTATTTAGACGGGGGAACTTGTGATGAAAAAGGTAGCAGTTATCGGAGCCAATCGGTTTGTGGGGTTTTGTTTATGTGATCATTTTTTAAAAGAGGGATTAGAGGTAACGGGGTATATCCATCAGGCCCATGACTATGAAACAGCACTTCAAGAAGAAATGGAGCTGTTTTTAGGAAGAAACGCTAACTTTACCAGCGAGAGAATGGAAGAGAAGAAACCATTATTCTATCCAAAAGAACAATTTGATGCGGTTTACTTTACATTTTTCGATCAAGGAGACTTCCGGGATGCCTCTTTTTTTCGTGAAAAAATCAAGCAGGGGCACAAAGCGCTCGTTGACTGTATTTCCTATTGTTTGCAGTCCAAAGCAAAACTTGTTTTTCTTTCTTCCCTTCGTGTGTATGGTACAAAACAAGAAGTCATTGGAGAAAAAATTATCCCTAATCCCGACCATCGAGAAGGGAGACTGTTTTTCCATTTTGAAAAGATGGTCACTAAGTTTACACAGTCAGCTCTTTCCTACGTCATTATACGTGTTCCGACCGTGTATGGACCTTGGCAGCCTTTTTCAGCTGCTTATCAGCAGGCATGTATCCAGCTTGTAACAAGAGAGGAGAAGGCTATTGAAGTGGAGGAAGATAGAAGGGATGTACTGTTTATTGATGATGTAGTTTACACTGTCGCAAAGTGTACGGATGCCTCACCTTCATCTTCTATTATTCATTTATACAGCGGTCAACACTCGCAATGGGAACAAGGGGCGGATTTATTGAACATTTCCTATGAACCCAGAGAGAGCAAGTTTGAGGGAATAACAGACGGCCTAAATAGACGGGAGAAACCTTTTGCGCCTTATACAAGCATCCGGGAGGGAGTCCAACGGCAAAAACATCATACAAGGCAATTATTCTCACACTATCATTTTTTGTGAAAAAGAGCATTGGAAAATTTTCTTTTACAAACCTTAATTTAGCAGGGTACAATGAAGGGTGAATATTTTGGTGAAAGCGTGACTGCTAAAGGAGGTACAAAAATGAATAAGCCGATTTGGTTATTCGTTTTTATTCTCCTGCTTTTATCTGGTTGTGGACAACCTATAAAAGGAGAACTAAAAAACGTCGGTCTTTTAGTTCCTGAAACAATCAATGATCAAGTATGGGGAACCAAAGGCTATACCGGGATGCTGAGAATACAATCCTCCTTCGATACTGACGTGTTTTATAAAGAACACATGGATTCAGAAGAGGTTGTAAGACGGGCTGTAAAGGAATTTAACGAGCGTGACGTGAATTTAATATTCGGTCATGGCGATGAATATGCACAGTATTTCAATAAAATCAGCAAGGATTATCCAAACATCCATTTTGTTTGCTTTAACGGAGAGGCAAAGGGGAAAAACGTGACAAGCTTGAATTTTGAAGGGCATGCTATGGGTTTTTTTGGAGGAATGGTTGCTGGAAAAATGACCAAGACAGACAAGATTGGTGTCATTTCCGCATTCGAATGGCAGCCTGAGGTCAATGGATTTTTTGAGGGAGCATTATACGAAAACCCCGATGTAGAGGTAGAGGTGAAATTTGTTCAACATTGGGACGATATAGAGACAGCCCTTGTCTTTTTGGAAGAAATGACAGCAAAGGGAGTGGATGTTGTATATCCCGCTGGAGATGGTTTCAATGTTCCGTTAATTGAAAATCTAAAAGAAAAAGGGCTTTATGCAATTGGTTATGTATCGGAACAGTCTGATTTAGGTGAGAACACCGTGCTGACGAGTACAGTCCAGCATGTTGATCAACTGTATGAGGTAGTGGCCAAACAATTTAATGCCGGAGAACTCAAGTCCGGAACCCTATTTTATGATTTCCAGGACGGGGTTATCTCTATGGGGGAATTCAGCCCGCTGGTTAAGGAGGAGTATCGGAATAAACTGGAAAAATACATTGAAGAATATAAAGAAACAGGCAAGCTTCCGAATCAAAAACCTTAAATGGCCAATAGGTGATGTACGTAGAAATATGATATGATATTGGTTGCAAAAATCACTGGAAAAGAGGGCGAAAAAATGGAACAGCAAAATATGCAGTTTATGCAGATTGCGATGAAGTATTTGCCGGAAGCAAAGCAATTACTGGATCAAACAGGAATTGAATTAAGCATGGAGCATCTCCAGCCGATGATGTCTTTATTAACGAAGGTAATGGCTGATGCGTATGAACTTGGCAAACAAGATGCTTTAAAGGAGAACTCTCAATAATAATGATAAAAAAGCTATCTCGTTTAAATCGAAGATAGCTTTTTTATTTGTTTTTCTTTTGAAAAAGATCGAGTAAAGGAGAGAATTCTTTAATTAATGGCTTCAAGCTTTGTATGGACGCGGCAATTTCTTGAATTTGATTTATGAGTTGATTCCAATCCGTGCCAGGGGAGAAGTCCTCCTTTGTTTGCTTTTCTTGTTCTTTGCTTTTTCTGTGGCTGCCAAACATCAATTGTGTAAAAGGGTCCTTTTTCTCTTCCAATGCTCTCACCTCTATTCTTTGGAAATGACTAAACTTATCCTGCCGACAATACTACTATATGAAAGAGAAGAAAAAAGTGAACAGGACAAACACCTAGACAAATAAAAAAAAATAACTTAAAATTAGTACCAAGTCATAATAATTGATAATAGAATGTATAAAACAGATCTTACCCTTCCAATAAAGGAGATGTTAATATGAACGCTGGGATTGTCGGTATTGGACGTTATTTACCGGAAAAAATTTTAAGAAATGCTGATTTAGAAAAAATGATGGATACCTCTGATGAATGGATTCGTACAAGAACGGGTATTCAGGAGAGGCGTATTGCATCAGATGAGGTCGATACGTCCGATATGGCGTATGAAGCGTCGTTAAAAGCGTTGAAGGATGCTGGTTTAACAGCGGAAGATCTTGATTTGATCATTGTGGCGACTGTTACCCCTGATTATCCATTCCCTTCTGTTGCCTGCATGATTCAAGAAAAGCTTGGCGCCAAGAAAGCAGCGGCTTTTGATTTGAGTGCGGCATGTGCAGGTTTTATGTATGGTATGATCACGGCACAGCAGTTTATTGAAGGCGGCGTCTATAAACACGTATTAGTAGTAGGAGTAGAAAAGCTTTCAAAAATCGTGAATTGGGAAGATCGCAACACGGCTGTTTTATTCGGTGATGGAGCTGGAGCTGTAGTAATGGGGCCTGTCGGTGAAGAACATGGTATTTTGGCATTTGAACTTGGAGCAGATGGTACAGGAGCAAAGCACCTTTATCAGGATGAATACATTTTCATGAACGGACGTGAAGTATTTAAATTTGCCGTTCGCCAAATGGGAGAATCCAGTATCAACGTATTGGAAAAAGCAGGATTGTCTAAGGAGGACGTCGACTTTTTAATTCCGCATCAAGCCAACATCCGCATCATGGAAGCGGCAAGACAACGATTAGAACTGCCGGAAGAAAAAATGTCGAAAACTGTTCACTTATACGGAAACACTTCAGCGGCTTCCATCCCGATTTCAATCGTGGAAGAGCTGGAAAATGGTAAAATAAAAGAGGACGATGTCATTGTAATGGTTGGCTTTGGCGGTGGTCTAACATGGGGAGCAATCGCCATGCGCTGGGGGAAATAATCATTCATGAGCTTATATATGGATAAATTTAGATAAGGAGATGTGAGTGACGTGGAAAAAAAGCGCGTAGTTGTAACAGGCCTAGGAGCAGTAACACCAATCGGAAATGATGTAGATACGGCGTGGAATAATGCTATTGCGGGTGTTTCAGGCATTGGGCCGTTGACAAGATTGAACCCGGATGAGTATTCAGCAAAAGTAGCAGCAGAATTAAAAGATTTTCAACCGGAAAATTATTTTGATAAAAGAGAAGCGAGAAAAATGGACCGCTTTACACAATATGCAGTAGCGGCATCACTAATGGCTGTCAAAGATGCCAACCTTGATATTACAGAAGAAATTGCCCCAAGAGTAGGAGTTTGGATCGGTTCAGGCATCGGCGGTATGGAAACGTTTGAGAGTCAATATGAAACATTTTTGGAAAAAGGGTATCGTCGTGTCAGCCCGTTTTTCGTTCCAATGATGATTCCGGATATGGCAGCCGGACAAGTATCAATTGCCCTAGGTGCAAAAGGAATCAACTCTTGTACGGTAACGGCTTGTGCGACAGGGACAAACTCTATTGGGGATGCGTTTAAAGTCATTCAACGCGGTGATGCGGATGTTATGGTGACAGGTGGAACAGAAGCGCCTATTACGAAAATGTCAGTAGCCGGATTCTGTGCAAACAAAGCGCTTTCGACGAACCCGGATCCAAAAACGGCTTGCCGCCCGTTTGATCGAAACCGTGACGGCTTTATCATAGGAGAAGGTGCTGGTGTCCTTGTTTTAGAAGAGCTGGAGCATGCATTAGCACGCGGTGCAAAAATCTATGCTGAAATCGTTGGTTATGGTGCCACAGGCGATGCGTATCATATTACGGCCCCAGCTCCAGGCGGAGAAGGCGGCGTTCGTGCAATGCGTCAGGCGATTAATGATGCAGGATTGCAGCCAAGTGATATCGATTATATCAATGCACACGGAACAAGCACAGAGTACAATGATAAATACGAAACAATGGCTATCAAAGAAGTATTTGGAGACCATGCTTACAAAGTTGCAATCAGCTCAACTAAATCCATGACAGGTCATTTGCTTGGTGCAGCCGGCGGTGTGGAAGCTATCTTCAGTGTTAAAACCATTGAAAATGGAATCATTCCTCCAACCATCAACTATAAAACACCGGATCCGGACTGTGATTTGGATTACGTTCCAAATGAAGCGCGTAAACAGGAAGTGAAAACAGTGCTAAGTAACTCCCTTGGCTTTGGCGGTCATAACGCAACTATTATTTTAAAAAAATACGAAGGTTAAAGGGGACTGTCCGGCAATCCCTTGATTGGTCCGGAATCTCTCTCGAGGATTTATTTTCGGGAGGCTGGTCTGTGAAGCTTGTTCTTGCTGCTTCACAGACCAGCCTCTTTTTTTGGCATTCCATTTAATTTTTCAGCATCAGCCCTTGTCTTTTATTCTATTCGAGGCCTTTCTGTTCTTACAGCTTGAATGGACTTACACGGATTCTCGTATAAGCATTTGGCAAGGGAGCTTCATGTAAACTGGCAAATTCTTTACGTGGATTTATATATATGAGTCCCATTTAATTTTTTAACCTCTGTCACCGGGCTTTCTTTTATTCGCGCCTTTCTGTTCTCTCATCTTGAATGAGCTTACAAAGGTTCTCGTATAAGGCTTCGGCAAGGGCCCGTAAGGGAAATGGGCGAAGCCTTATGCGTAAATGATGTAACATGGACCGCTTTTGTCCATGTTACATTATTTATGTGGATTCATATAATTAGGTAATTAAAGAATAAGACCTCATATGATAAAGAGAAGAATCTTTAAGAAAGGAAGATGTTATGCCAATTGTTGCGACAGACGAGTGGCTGGCTGAACTCGTAAAGCGACCTCATTCTTTTGTTCAAAAATTAACCGCTTATTTTCCGGAAGTATCGGCAAAGGAAGTGATCCCTTTATTAGTGAGCCATGGCATGTTTCATGTAGGAAAAGAACCGCCAATGCGAATTGAAGCTTTTACTAAACAAAACTTGTGGAAAATGATAGCTCCTCACTATAACAAGCTTCAAACATTATGGAGCGGTCCGGATATTCCTGTTTTGTTATTTCCCTCTAATTCTATGAATCGTCGTATTCAAAGGGAGTTTAACGGCAAGTCGGGGGTAGCATTCTCTGATAAATTGTTTTTGTTCGCAAATGAGGATATTGAGAAGAATGAACTGCTGGCCGTTTTGACACATGAGTATCATCATATTTGCCGTTTAAAGGCAATGAAGAAAAAAGAAGGTGAGCTAACCCTGCTCGATACTTTAGTGATGGAAGGGTTAGCGGAGCATGCCGTCAAGGAGCAAGTAGGAAAGCAATATCTTGCACCATGGACAAATTATTATCAACGGAAGCAGGCTGCCCATTATTGGAATAAATACATTAAACCAAACCGACATATAAAAAAAGAAGAGAGAAAACATGATGAATTACTGTACGGAATGAGATGGTATCCGAAAATGGTCGGTTACAGCGTAGGCTTTCATCTTGTTGCAGGATATACGGAAGCCCGGGAGCTCCCATCAGGAAAACTGCTGCATGTTCCTGCAGAAGAAATAGCGGCGAAATCCGGCTTGCAAATGTAAAGAAAGGCTTTTTACAATCAAGGACACAAACCCAAAATGTAATAAAATGCTAGATTTAGAGGCGGGTTGCAGAGGGAGCTGCATATTCTGGCTATTCCGCCTTCATCGTGGCATGTCAAAAAAGAAAAAGTGAAAGAGAACAAACATCCATTCTGCCCTATAACGAACATCTTTTATCCGTTTCTTCATAGAATATAGTAAAGAACTGGACAAGGATGACAGAGGGAGAGATGAGCGATGATGGGGTTTGAAGACGATTGATTCGATTCTTCTTATTATTAACCGGCTTTGGTTTTGCTGTAGTGGGAGGAGTGAGTGTCATTGCTTATTTGAACTTATTAACAGCCGGATACAGTTACCAGGAGTATTTACTTTATATAAAAGAAAGACCTGAATGTTATTTATCGTTGTGTGGATTTTTGTTTCTTTATCTGGCCATTTCTATGCCTCCGCAAACAAGAAGCCATAATAGAAAAGATAAAATCAATTAACATCATTTGGAATAAAATTACCTTTATCTGCCTATACTGATTGTTAATAAACAGTTAGTAAGTGAGGGGTAAAAATGCTGTATCTTCATGATGTATGGGTTAATTGGTTCGAAGGTGAGGAAAATGGTTATAATGTTTGCAGTTTTCATGAGTGGCGTAAGGATGATTGCGTTGAACTGCTTGACCAGACTCCTTTATTGAAAGTTCAGCCACTTCTGTTTCATTACATTGAAAATGATTTATCCGAGTTACCTCAACAATTACTAAACGATGTCTATCAAAAAGCTTATATCCGGAAAAACCATGAGCGAATTCAACTAGAATATTGTTTTGTGGTAACAGACGGGCAAGAAATCCTAGCCGTTGATACAATGGGATATCACATTCCTATTCGCAAGAGTCGTTTGATTCCAAGGCAAGAGCAACTTGTGTATGAAATGATTCAAGAACAAGATGTGACAGTATATGAGTTTGATGAAAGAGAACTAACAAATAAGGAACATCATATTTTATCACCGTCACCAGAGACGATGAGAGGATTGACAAGAAAAGAACGGCAATTAAAGCAATTGTTATTCATGGCCTTAGATCAGCTTCATACGTCTAAAAATGTTGCACAAGTCCGTTACTGGTACACGGAGTGGAATCCTGGAGAATATCAAAAAACGCAGCAAATGTCATTTGAAGAAGTATGGCAGAACTTATATGAAGAAACGAGAAACGGATGGTCCGGGAAGCATTTGTCCTTATGCGAAAACCTAATAAAAGGACAGCCCTTCTTTGAAAAGCTCTGGGAAATGGAACAAGAGCCGAAAGTTAATTAAAAAGAGGGTGTCCCATAAGTTCAAAAAAATGATGGGTTTTATGTTTTATGCAAAATGGACCGTCAATCAAAACCCTTGGTATTACCGGATTTATATAACGGTCCATTT
>NZ_JBHRZT010000040.1:0-707 GCF_042649685.1 Bacillus songklensis
TAACCTCTATTTATGTACCAACTAAAGATGATGAAGCACTGCGAGACTTGGTGCGGGCTCGTGAAGATGCCAAAGAAGATGAATTAAGGGCCAAGCATCAATTGACAAAGTTTTTATTACGTAACAATATCAATCCTCCTTCTGGAATTCGGAAGTGGACTCATAAGTACCGAGAATGGTTAAACACATTGAAGTTTAATCGCTCTGCATCGAGGATTGTCTTTCAAGAATATTATCATCACCTTCAGGAGATTGAACAACGAATCAAACGGTTAGAAGAAGAGATACAAGTACAAGCAACTGAAGGTGTTCATGCCCCCATGATCCAAGCTCTACAAACATTAAGAGGGGTGGCGGTGATTACAGCGACGAGTCTAGTAGCTGAGATTGGATCCTTTAAACGATTTGCTTCCCCAAAACAATTCATGTCTTATGTAGGGTTGATCCCGAGTGAGTATTCTAGTGGGGAGAGTAGAAGACAAGGGAAAATTACCAAGACAGGGAACCGTCATGTTCGTCGTTTATTAGTAGAAGCTGCCTGGAGTTATCGTTATCAACCTGCCCTAAAAGGACAATTAAAGAAAAGACAAGAGGGTCAATCAGCTCGTGTTCAAGCCATCTCATGGAAAGCACAAAATCGTCTTCACAAAAAATATTTTCGTTTATTATCAAGAGGAAAAGAGAGTGGAAAGGCAATAACCGCAGTG
>NZ_JBHRZT010000041.1:0-919 GCF_042649685.1 Bacillus songklensis
GAAAGCAGCCTTTCCTAATCTAAAGGTACTGGCAGATCTTAAAATCATGGATGCCGCGGGATATGAAGTGATGAAGGCCTCTGAGGCAGGGGCTGATATCGTTACGATTCTTGGGGCTGCCGAAGATCAATCCATTAAAGGTGCAGTAGAAGAAGCTAAAAAACAAGGTAAAAAAATCCTTGTTGATATGATTGCAGTAAAAGACCTTGCTGGACGTGCCCAAGAAGTGGACGCCATGGGCGTGGATTATATTTGTGTTCACACTGGCTACGATCTTCAAGCAGTCGGAAAAAATTCTTTTGAAGATCTACAAACCATCAAAAGTGTGGTTAAAAACGCTAAAACGGCCATCGCAGGCGGCATTAAATTAGAAACACTTCCAGAAGTCATTAAAGTAAATCCAGACCTTGTCATTGTAGGCGGCGGGATTACTGGACAAGCTGATAAAAAAGCTGTTGCTGCCAAAATGCAGCAAATGATCAAAGAACAAACGGTTACAGCAGGTTAATCCTAAGATGCAGACGACTCAATATTTAGCAGAAATCTTAAAAGAGCTTAATCATTCAGCTGACTTAATCGCAGATGAAGAAGCTGAAAAACTCGTCAACGGGATACTTGAATCGAAAAAGGTTTTTGTCGCCGGTGCAGGCAGATCGGGATTCATGGCAAAATCCTTCGCCATGCGGATGATGCATATGGGAATTGATTCCTATGTAATCGGTGAAACGGTCACTCCCAACTTTGAAAAAGAGGATATCTTAATCATCGGATCCGGATCCGGGGAAACAAAAAGCTTAGTCTCCATGGCTGAAAAAGCAAAAAGCATTGGCGGTAAAATTGCAGCTGTCACGATATTCCCTGATTCCACTATTGGACAGTTAGCAGATGTCACCATTAAATTGCCTGGATCACCGAAAGA
>NZ_JBHRZT010000042.1:0-612 GCF_042649685.1 Bacillus songklensis
TTGTTTGTCTCAAAAAAATGAGTAACAATACCAGGAAGGTGTTCATTTAAGCGGATATACTCTGGAGCACGGCCACCTGGGATAATTAACCCGTCATAATCAGCCGGGTTGATGTCTGCAAAGGAAGCGTGGGCCTCGATTTTATATCCTCGTTTTTCGGTGAACGTTTCCCAATCTTCAAAGTCATGGACCACGGTATTCAGTACCTTTTTATTTGGTGCTGCAATCGTTGTATCATATCCTTCTTCCAAGGAACGGTAGTAAGGGTAATACACCTCTAATGCTTCTACTGCGTCTCCTGTTACGATTAATACTTTTTTAGCCATCTCATTTACCTCCTTTTTTAAACTTCCGGTATCTACTCAAGATTGGCATGTCTGCCATACATCTTATTCGTATCTAATCCCTTTTTCTCCATAAACCTCAAGATGACGGCATCGTAAAAAAGCAAAAGGGTTTGCTCAAATAGTGAGCCCATTGGCTGGATAGTTTTATAATCGCCTTCTGATTGATCTTTCGGTGATCCAGGCAATTTAATGGTGACATCTGCTAACTGTCCAATAGTGGAATCAGGGAATATCGTGACAGCTGCAATTTTACCGCCAATGCTTT